>NZ_FZPJ01000069.1 GCF_900198605.1 Helicobacter mesocricetorum
TTTTTGACATAGATATAATAATATCTAAATATTTTAAATTATATTAAATAATTTAAAGATTCAAAAACACCATTCTTCGAATGAAGATTCGGTAAATTAAAAATTAAAATTTTTAAACTTTTATAAAAAATCGTATAAAAATATCGATTTTGAATAACTCCAAAAGGAAAAGAATAAAAAATTTCTACAAAAGATTTAAAATTAGTAGATGTGTATTAATTGCTCTATTTAGTTTGTTTTTTTTAACTTTCTAATTAAATTTTTGTGTTTATAAATAAAGATTATTTTTTTTTAAAGTGAATTTTAATAGCCTTAAACATATCCCAAGAAGTAACAAAAGGAGAAATAAAGCCAAGTCCTAAACATTTGCCTGTATCCATAAAGAAAATCCACAAGTGCCTTATGTAAAATTTGAATATCGTAATCAACAATTATTTTGTCAATCAATTTACCTTTAGCATTTTTCAAGACAAATTCTTTTCCAAATTCCCCCAACTTCTTATTCTCATTAATAAATAGACATACATTAGAAGTTTTCTTTAAGGTGGCTGCTAATGTATTGTTTTGATAGATTTTCATACTTGCTCCTTAAAATTAATTTAGTTTTCCTTTCATTTTCTGTGTTATTAAGTTTAGTTTGATAATTTTTTGTTAAATCAATTCTTTTAAGTTCCTCTTGATTTTTTATTATCTTCCTCTACTAAAAGATTGTTCTTGCTCTTTTGTAGGTTTAGGATTTTCTAGTGTTTTTGAATCTCTTTTAAGTGGTAAAGTTTTAGTTTCTTGAAAATCTATAACCCTTAATTGTTTTTTAACTTCATCAAGCCCTTTGATTAGAAATATATCGTTAAAATCACTTATTCCTTGTTCTGCTTCTTTTGCGGTAATTTGTGGAATAATGATTTTTGTATCTGGAAATTGTTGTTGAATCTCTTTTGCGGATTCTATACCGATATTAGGTAGTCCCTTTAATTCTCGCTTTTTATCGTTATCAGCTATTAAAGTAATGGGAATATCATTAAATTTGCTTTTTAAAACTTCAACGATTTTTAGTAAATTTCCAGCATCTACTCCCATTATAACAGGTTTATTAAGTGCCTTGTGTATGGTTGCTGCAGTAGCAAAGCCTTCTGTTATGATGAATTCTTTACAATGCTCTAAACTTTTTGCACCTACTATATGGAAACAACCAGATTTTCTTGCAGAATATTCAATACCTTGTTCTTTTTCTTCTTTAGTTTTAATAATACCGATAATTTTGTCGCCATTTGGGAATATTCTTTGCACAGACCATATTTTATTATTTTCATCTTTGAGAGGGATAAGCAAAGATCCTCTACTATCTTGTTTGAGATAAAAGTTTTCATTAAAGCCTTTTTTCTTTAGATAAGGGTGGTTTGAATAAGCCCAATGAGCTTTATTGTATTCTTCTTCAATTTTAAGTGCAGTTTTTTCCTGAAGTTCTAAAATATCTTGTCTGATATTGTTGTTTGAAGAAGTATTTAAATTTTGATTGGAATCTTGATAATTTGTAATATTTTGTTTTGCTTTTTCTAAGGGCATTTTCCAATTTTCTTTTACATTTGTTTTAAAATTTTGAATAAAACCTGCGGGGTATTCATTTAAAAATCCGCTATAAGCTCCGCTTGTTTCTCTGCCTTTATCTGTTGTGGTTTTTACTCTGTGAATTTTACCATCCATAACAGGTAAGCCTTCAATTATTAAACCTTGTTTTTCTAAGGCGAGTTTAAAAGCAGAAAGTATTTCTTGCTCATCAAATGAAAATTCTTTTTTGTGGTATGGAGGATGTAACCATTGTGCAAAAATATTTTTATCTAAAAATTTTGGAGCAAACCATTTTTTCTCTTTTTTATCCCACATTGCTCCTAATAATCTTGCTTTTTCTTTGTCTTTAAAGGGAACATAAAGATAAATTCTTTTTTGTGGCATAATTTATCTCATCTATTTATAGATAAAGTTTTGTTAGTTGTTATTTCTTTATCAAATTGCTTTTTATTTAATTTTTTTTTAAAAAATTCATTCATCTTTTGTTTAAAGAATGAATCTTTTTCTGGATTTAATTGTTTCTGTTGATAGTTCTCTCTCACTTTTAAAAATGAATCTGAAAACTCTAGCATTATTAAGCTAAGATCTTTATTGGAAATTTCGGATAAATGTTTTAATGCATGAAAAGTTCCATCTAGCATTTTGTCATAAGTTTTTGGTTTATAACTATTAAGCTGTTTGTTAATTTCTTTTTCTACTTGAGGATTTATATTTTCTTTATTAATTTTTGAACTTCCAAGATTAATAAGATGTTGAATGTCTTTTTGAAAATTTTTATCACCAAGCCTTATTTTTAGTGGAATATTTTCTGTATCTGTAATGATTTCAAATTCGATAAATTGATTTGAAAAATCTTTTTTCAGAAGGCTTTCTGCAACATCAAAAGTTTTGACTGTGTTAAAAAACTTATCAATATCTTCATCTTCATAAGTTCCCTCTTGTATTGCTTCTTTATAATGATCATTGAGTTTGCTTACATCGGTTACTTTTATTTTATAAGAGTAAATTTTTTCCATTATTTATTCTCCAGAGGATAACTTTAATTATTTTTTGCATTCTCTATTTTATCGGTATTTTTATTAAAATCGTATAAGCTATTTATTTTATCCATAGCAATTTTAGTATTTTTGCAATCAAACTTTTCTATTAGCAGATTAAATTCATGCATAAAGTTATTACAGATTTCAAAATCTTTTAATAATGCTAGGGATAATTTTTTATATATACTCTCTTTCTTTTCTTTTTCTTTTTGGCGTAATCTTTTAATTTTTTCATCATATTCACGCTTTAAATCTTCTATCATTTTGCTTTCCTGTAGCATAACCTATTCCTTAAAAATTTAATAATTGCATTATCCATAAATAGAACTTAATATTTTATAAAGATTAATATTATAAAATGTTTCATAACTGAATTATCTGTAAATTGGAGGATAGGCAAAAACGCCAAAAAACTATATATAATTTTTTATTTTATTTTG
>NZ_FZPJ01000066.1 GCF_900198605.1 Helicobacter mesocricetorum
GAGCTAGAAGCAGAATCCCAAGAGAAAATTAAAGCTATTGTCTCTGCGGCGTATAGAGAAAATATCGAAAACTTTGTTGATTTTGAGGTTTTAAAAAAGATTTTAATAAAATAAGATTAGCTTAAAATCCCTAAAATAGGGCTTTTAGGTTTTAACCCTTGAATTAAAAAGCCAAAATTCCTAAACTTCTTGCAAAAATTTAAGGAGCTTAGAAATGGCAGATTATGGAAGCTTTGAACTTGTCAATAGCATATTTAACCCTAACAAGGGTAGTGCGGTTTCAAGTATTATGAGTGCTAATCGTGCAGCAAATGGGCTTAACCCTAGTGCTAATATCACACAAGGGCTTTTAAACACAGGGAGTGCAAACAATCCCGCTACAACCTCTTTTTTGAGTAAGTTAGGGGGCATAAATGGCAATGCTTTAGCAGGGATTGGAACTGCAGTATCGGCTTTTCAAGCTTATGCTAGTTTTACACAGGGCAAAAAGGCTTTTAAAGAGCAAAAAAAAATGAATGATTTACTACAGAGGCAATATGGCATTGAAAATGCACGCTACCAAGAAAGGAAAGCAGAGCAGGATAAAGCAAATAAAATCATCGCAGATTCTGCAAGTGTTGTAGATAATTCTAAAAATACAATCCCAAACCCTAAACCCAAACCCAAAGAGCAACCTCTACCTTTTGAGCGACAATAAGGGCGGTAGTGAAAAGAGTTATAAATTATCCCTATCCTAGCAATAGTGGGGCTTTGAAAAATGCCTTTTGCCACACCATAAAAGAAGTAGAGCTAGTGCAAGGGGAGAATGCTTTAGAGCTTACCACAGGAGGGGATTTTTATGAGGATAATACAGGTAATAGATTTTTTGTCTATGCAGGTGAGGGAGTGCTAGAGTGGCAAGATTGTTTAAAATATCTTGATTTTAATAATTTGCCTTTTAGCTTCCTCTCTTATTTTTTAAGCAAAAAAGAGCATAGCCCTAATGCAAGTAATTTAATAAAGAGAAAGATACAAGAGTTTGTAGAAGTGTATGATAAAAACATACTCAAAAATACTCTTTACCTAGCACCACTTAACTTTGAAAAGCTGGATAAAGCTTTAATTTCAGGACAAATACAAAGGAGAGAGAATGAAGCAAGACCCTATTAATACAGGAAGCTACACATTAGGACTACTGGTAGCAAATACTAAAAATATGGTAGATACCCAAGCACAGAATAATTTAATAGTAGGCAATTATTTAAAAGATGGGTATAATAAACTGGCAAATGCTTATGCGCTAAATCTGCAACAAGAGCAGCTGGAAAAGCAAAATGCTTTTAAGCAAGAAAGTTTAAATCTACAAAAGCAACAAATCACAAACCAAGTGCAACAATGGTGGGATACAAAGCAGCAGTGGGCGGAACAAAAAAAGCTAGAGAGACAAAAAATGCAAGAGAGTGCAAGAGTAGCAAATTTGCAGTTTGATTTAGCTAATAGGCAGCTAGCTTACCAAAAAGAGAGGGATAAACCTAGTATAGGATTGCAACAACACCAACTAGATTCTTTAACAAGGTTATCCACAGATCCTTTATTGCAAGTGCCGACAACTCAAGACTTTGGGGTGACAGGGAGAAGTGGTGGGAGTGCCAGAAATGCAGAAGTGAATTTTGGGATAGTAGGGAGAAGTGTTGCGGGGGCAAATACTGCGGGATTTGGTGCTGCTGCGAATACTGCACCCATTGCAGGAGGATTTTATACAAAATATATGCAATCACAAATGCCGCAAAAAGATTCTACCTCTAATGGTGGGTTAAATATTACAGGCAAAGATGTTTTAACAGCGGCGTTAGGACAAGATAAGCTAACACAAGCAGCAAAGGTGGGAGGATTTTATACAAAATATATGCAATCACAAATGCCGCAAAAAGATTCTACAAATGCAGTAAGTTTGGCAGCACAAATGCCAAAAGATGACCTAGCAAAATATTTTATTCCTGCCTCAAAGGCTAAACCCCAACAGATAAACACCCAAGAGTTTTTAATCCCTACCTATCAAGCGGTGCTTATTAAACTCGATAATGATATGCCACTTAGCGCACAAGATAAATATGTCGCAAATCTTATGGGGGTGAAATATAATGATAAGGACTTCAACGTGAAAACTACAGAAATGAGTAAAAATATGCAAGAGTTAAAAAATAATTTAAGTTTGTTAGAAGCAACAGCAGGACTAAAGGCAGATGGGAAGGAGCTAGCTGGTGTTATTAATAATCTGGTTAGGTGGGGATTTCAAGCAACTGGTGGTTTATACGATATTAATCCTAAAAGTTCCGAGTTTATACAAAAAGAAGAGATAGTAAAAAGATGGCTTATTAATCTGATGGTAAGGAGAGGGAACTCGAGCAAAAACCCCGAGAAAGACGCAGAAAGTGCTTTATCACGAAATAAATCTCCAAAAATGCAAATTTCATCTCTTCAAGGAGTTGATAAAATGGCTATCGAAGATAGTGAAGAGATTTTAAGGGCTTTAAAAAACAAAGGAGCTAAAGAGGAAGTGATTTCAGACTATAGAAAACAATTAGATAAATTTATTAAAGGTTATGAATATTTGGATGGGGTTTTACAAGCAGACCAACCAATAGATTATGAAAAGTATATTAATATTGTTGGCATAAGCCGACCAACAAAACAAGCAAACAGCAAACATGAAATCGTATTTGTTAAATAGCTTATTTTAATCCATATTTTGAAAGAGGGTTTATGGGGCTATTGTAGATTCCTGTTCTCTCTTTTTACAATTCTCTCTACACCAAGTCATTTCAGACCATTTATTATAATCAAAAGTGGCATTGCTCCTAATATCTTGCTTAAGGTATTCTAGCCCATCAAAATAGGGAACAACACGATTTAATATATCGTCAATTTGTTGTTGGGTTGCCCCTCGTGCTTTAACCTGTTTAATATCTAATTCTAGTCGATAAAGTATTATTTTATAATACACCCCTAACTTTGCCCTTTGTATTTGCGGTTTCCTCGTCATCTAAAAAATTCAATTCTTTGATTATCATTTGTGTAGTGATGTCATTTTCAGAGCAAAACCTCCTGTTGTGTTCATTTAAATTCAAGATTCCAAAATTCCTATACAACCATCTATTTAGCTTGTTTGAAAAACGATCAGATATTTCACCCATCGAAATAAGTTTTGAAATGCTCTCTAAAGTATGAATGCTATCTTTAATTTTGCTAATTAATTATTCAATTTCTCGCTGATGTCTTAAGCAATCTTGATATATCTCTTTCCATTTAATTCGCAAAGTATTCGCTACCATTTTCTCTTGAGCATTAAGCTCTACGCACAATTCTAATTTAATAAAAATATTTTCATACATTGGAATTAATTTTTGGGGTTTTTGAGTTGGTGGAGTAGTAGTGTGGTATTTTGACATATCTATATTATTAAATTCTGCTTGTAAATGCCCCCCCTCCACTAATAAGAGGAGTAAAAATAGTTTTTTAAACATTATAAACACTGATTGCCTTTACTTTTGACTTGAAACTCTATCTAAATGATGCATTATAACATAAATCAATGGCACACTATGCCACCTCTTTTGTATTGTATTTTGTGATTTGTTTTGCCCCGCCCCACACGAATCCGCAAAATTTTTTTCTTAAACATAACTTAAGTAATTTAAAAGTTTAAAAATCTATTTAAAAAGATTTAATTTGATTATTTTGTTACAAAACTGCACCCCGATTGTTATTTTTAAAAAAGTTTGCGAAAGTGCGAAATTTTGTGTCTTTTTGTAAAGCAAGGACGAAAAAGGCTTTTTTTTGTTAAGAAACGCCTAAAATCCTAGATACTTGACTTTTAGCAAATAATATGATTATAATTTTGCCTGAATAATTTGTTAATTTTTTGTGTCAATTTCGTGTCAAAAAGTTAAAAATTGCATTTTTTCACCCCCCTAAAAAAGGGAACTACAAGATTTGAAAAAATATAAATATAAA
>NZ_FZPJ01000062.1 GCF_900198605.1 Helicobacter mesocricetorum
CTTAGTTGTCAGAGATTGTTTGGCTTTAAAAGTAGGGGCTTATAGCTCAGGTGGTTAGAGCGCACCCCTGATAAGGGTGAGGTCAGAGGTTCAAGTCCTCTTAAGCCCACCAAAAATTGTTCTTTTTTATTCTTTTGAAAGAGTTTTCAAAGTTTTTTGGTTATTGCCTTTAAGGTAACTCCCTTCAAAAACTTTTCAACAACTTCCAAAATAATTAAAAAATAACTAATTTTTATCTCTTAATTACCTTAAGGGGAATTAGCTCAGCTGGGAGAGCGCCTGCTTTGCACGCAGGAGGTCAGCGGTTCGATCCCGCTATTCTCCACCATCATTTCAATATAAATATATCATCGTTTTTTAATAAATTTAAAATAGTAAAAACCTCTAAGATATTCCATAAAACTAGATTAGTTAGTGTTTTTATAAATGAGGGACACTTAAAATGAATATTAAAGTGCCTATTTTCATATTTGATTATAAAGATATGGGAGTGGATTTTATTGCTTTAAAGTCTAAGATTGCTTCTTTTTATGATGAATTTGAGCTTGATTTTTATTTGTTGCATAAAAGATTACACAGGTATTAAGTTTAATTAAAGGATTAGAGAATTGATGCTGCTTTTCTTTAAAGGTTTCTTACTCTCCCTCTCTTTAATTGCTGCTATTGGTGCGCAGAATGCTTTTATTATCAAACAAGGTATAAGTCGAAATCATATTTTTATAGTCAGTGGAATTTGTTTTATCTGTGATGTTATTTTAATGGGTTTTGGGGTTTTTGGAGTGGGGGAGTTTTTAGCAAAGAATCCCGTTATTAATCTAACTATTGCAATACTTGGGATTTTATTTGTTCTTTATTATGGGATTCTTTCTTTAAAATCTGCCTTTTTGCCTCAATCAAGCTTTGAAGTTTCTAAAGAAAATA
Organism: Helicobacter mesocricetorum; assembly: GCF_900198605.1. Taxonomy (GTDB): domain Bacteria; phylum Campylobacterota; class Campylobacteria; order Campylobacterales; family Helicobacteraceae; genus Helicobacter_D; species Helicobacter_D mesocricetorum. The sequence continues at coordinate 922 of NZ_FZPJ01000062.1, forward strand.
AACTATCGCTTCAAAAAACGATTTTATTAACACTAGCTGTAACACTCTTAAATCCTCACGTTTATTTAGATACGGTGTTTGTGATAGGTGCTGCTGCATTAATGTTTAGCTTTGATGAAAAAATAATCTTTATTTGTGGGGCATTAGTTGCATCGTTTTTATGGTTTTTTGGTTTAGGGTATGGTGCATTGAGATTAAGTGGAATTCTTATTAAAATGGCTAAAGTAATAGATATTCTTATAGCAATAATAATGTTCTTTATAGCTTTCTCACTTATCCACTATGTTTTTATTTCATCTTCCATTAAGC
>NZ_FZPJ01000060.1 GCF_900198605.1 Helicobacter mesocricetorum
AGTGATTGCAGGGATGTGATAAGTCGAATCTATTTTATTAACTTACAGAAGTTTGATGAAAATGGCAAAGAGATTAACACACAATTACCTCCTACTGCAAAGTTAATGTGCCAATTCCCTTGGAGTAATCTAATGGTAAATCCCTATGGAGATGCAACAGTGTGTTGCACGATGAATGGAAGTGCTTTGTTTGACCCTGTAAATATCGGGAAAGTTTCTGAAAACTTATCAGAGTTTTGGTGTAAGGGTGAGTTAATCACGCAGCTTAGAGAGGAGACACTTAAGCATAGGTTTAAAATGTTTGATAAAGTGTGCCAAAGTTGTAGTGAAAAATGGATTAATGCAAGAGTAGAGGATAGTAGTCCTCATAGTGATTTCTCTTAGGTGTCAATGATGAAAAAGCCTATTGTTACCTTTTTTGCAGGGGTGAATGGTTGTGGGAAAACCACTATGTATTATGATGAATTAGAAAAAGGCAATACTTTTGGCTATCGGATTAATATTGATGAGATTGTGAGTTCTTTTGGGGATTGGAAGAATCCCAAAGATCAAATAAGGGCTTCAAAAATCGCTTTAAAAATAAGAAATGCGATGATTAAAAGTAGGCAGGATTTTAATCAAGAGACCACCTTGTGTGGAAATAGTATTTTAAGACTTGTTAGAGACTTAAAGCAGAGTGGATATTGTATCTCTCTTTATTATATTAGTGTTGCTTCTCCACAAATTGCCAAAGACAGGGTAAAACTACGCGTAAGCAAGGGTGGGCATAATATTAAACCCCAAATCATTGAAAGACGTTTTTATTTGTCTTTGCAAAACTTTTATCAAGTCTATCCTTTGTGTGATAATGTAGTGTTTTTTGACAACACGCAAGGGTTTGAAAAACTTTTTGAAAAACAAGAATGCCAAGAATGCAAGGACTATAAAAACAAGATAGAGAGTTTTATTGAAAATATTTTTAAAAACAATCAAAAAGAGCAAGCATTTATAAGGAGTTTTACTTGATTACTTTTTCTTTTGGCAGGAATTGGAAGCGGTTTATAGAATATGTGGCAAATGAGGAGATTTTACTAAATGCACAAAATTCTTTAGTCAGGTTTTTAGGAGAGGATTTTGAGTTTAGGGATAAAGTCTTTGTAGATATTGGTTGTGGGAGTGGGATATTTTCTATCGCTGCTTTAAGGCTTGGATGCTCTAAAGTGCTAAGTGTGGATATTGATAAGCAATCCATAGAAGCCACACTTCTAGCAAGAGAGAAATTTGCACCACAAGCTAGTGAGAATTGGGAGATATTTCAAGGAAATATTTTAGAGGATTCCTCATTAGAAACTTTAAAGCAAAAAATAGGCGATAAAAAGATTATTGTTTATAGCTGGGGTGTGTTACACCATACAGGGGCTTTACAAAAAGCTATGAATAATGTAATGACTTTAGTTAGCGGGGGGGGGGGGAATTATGCCTATATTGCCCTCTACAATCAAACAGAAGCGAGTGCTTGGTGGCTTAGAGTGAAAGAATATTACAACAAGACTAATCCCCTAATGAAGTTTTTAATGGTGGTATCCTATACTTTCTTTTTGACTTTTGAGGATATTCGCAAAGGTAGAGGGCTTAATATGTATGATAAAAATCGTGGAATGTATAAGATAACCGATATTATTGATTGGTTAGGAGGACTTCCTTATGAACCTATTTTAAATGATGAAGTCCTAGAAATTTGGGAAAAGCGTGGATTTGCTTGTGTGAAAAATCATCCGACTATTTATTATAAACCCACCTACCCTAAGAATAGATTCTACAAACTCTTCATCTACCTTAAAG
>NZ_FZPJ01000058.1 GCF_900198605.1 Helicobacter mesocricetorum
TTTCCAAGTTTATAGGAGAGTTGGCTTTTTACTCTTTCTACTGCACCTTTTGGCTTTAACGAGATATTCTCGTAAAATTCTTTTGGGTCTTTTAAGATTCGCTCTAGTTTTGCTCTTTGAAATTTATCAAAATAACTCCAATCCAACTCACCTTTGGCTTCAAGCTCTAAAAATTCACTTTGGATTATTTGGAGAAAAGGTAATTGATTATTATCTACAATGCGTCCTAAAATCCAATTATATCCACCAAATCTCAAATAACTTAGGAGAGGAATAAGATTTTTTAAGTTGGGATTGTCATCAAGTTTTTTGCGAATGAAATCATATTCTTTGCTTAAATCTAAGGCTTTTTGCAAAGAAATATGATTCACTGATGAATTTTCATTATCTTGCCTATAGCAATAAAACGTCTCATTAACAAAAAACATTTTTGGTGCAAACAAATGGGTAAAAAACCAAAATCCTGTATCTTGATAAGCTGCACCTAAGCTTTCGTGATGATAAATTTGATTTTCTTTGAGAAAGGAGAGTTTGAAAATTCCACTTGGGTTCATAATGCCACTTTGGGTAAAAACCCTCAAATCTTTCGCATTTAAAACCTTTCCATAGAGACATTTAGTCCAATTTAGCAAACGCGTATGTGTAAATATTCTTTCTCCATTTTTATCTATAAACTCTAGCATATCTCCTTTGACTACTTCTACATTTTTCTCTTTTGCGACTTTATAAAGCTCTTCATACATATTAGGCTTGATATAATCATCACTCTCTACGATGCCTAAATATTCTCCTTTGGCAGCTTTGATTCCTAGATTCATTTGATAGCCATAGGACTTTTTGTCTGAAACAATGACTTTTAGCCTTTTGTCTTTAGATTCTAGCTCTTTTAGGTATTCCAAAGTCCCATCGGTGGAGTTGGCATCTACACACAAAATCTCAATGTCTTTTAGGCTCTGATTTAGCACACTCTCTAGGCATTCTTGTATGTAAGCAATAGAGTTTAAAGAGGGAATGACGATAGAGACTTTAGGATTCATTGTGCTAACTCCTTTTTAACCAGCTCTAAAGCACTCTTAATCACATCTTGCATATCATAGTAACGATATTCGCCAAGCCTCCCACCAAAGATTAAAGACTTTTCATTTTTGGCTAGATTTTTATATTTTTCATAAAGAGCCTGATTTTTTTCATCATTAATAGGGTAATAAGGCTCTTTGTCTTTGTCCCAAGTTTGAGGGTATTCTTTAGAGATAATCGTTTTTTCTTGTGTGCCAAACTCAAAGTGTTTATGCTCGATAATCCTCGTATAAGGAGTTTCCTCATCGGTGTAATTCACGACGGCTACTCCTTGATAGTTTGGAATCCCTAAAGTCTCGTGTTCAAAATGTAGGCTTCTATACTCAAGTGTGCCAAGCTGGTAATCAAAGTAAGAATCTATGGCTCCTGTAAAGAGAATCTTTTTAGCCTTTGCTTGTAATTCCTCTCTATGCTTTAAAAAATCTGTATTTAGCCACACTTCGCAATTTTTTAATAATTTTTCAAAGATAGGAGTATAGCCACCCTTTGGGATTCCTTGATAGGGGTCGTTGAAGTAATTGTTATCATAAGTAAATCGCACAGGAATCCTGCGAATGATAGACTTTGGCAAATCCTTGCAATCTCTCCCCCATTGCTTTTGCGTATAGCCTTTGATGAATTTTTCATACACATCAACCCCTACAAGTGAAATAGCTTGTTCCTCTAGGTTTTGTGGCTCACCTTTTAGGGATTCTAAGGCAGAGTTTTTTTGTGATTCTATAATCTCTTGTGCTTCTTTGGGTGTGGAGATTCCCCAAAGTTTAGAAAAGGTATTCATATTAAAAGGGAGATTATAAATCTCACCTTTGTAGTTAGCTAAGGGTGAGTTTATGAAGTGATTAAAGGTGCAAAATTGCTGCATATAATCCCAAATGCTTTGAGAGTCTGTGCGAAAAATATGCGCTCCAAAATTATGGATATTAATACCCTCTTGACTTTTAGTATAGCAGTTTCCGCCAATGTGATTGCGTTTTTCTATAACCAAACATTTTTTATCCCTTTTAGAGGCTTCATAGGCAAAAATACTTCCAAATAATCCACTACCTACAATGCAATAATCAAACACTAAGATTCTCCTCCCCTATACTCACTATTGAAAATGTAAATTTTCAATAGTGAGTATAGGGGAGGAGAATCTTAGTGTTTGATTATTGCATTGTAGGTAGTGGATTATTTGGAAGTATTTTTGCCTATGAAGCCTCTAAAAGGGATAAAAAATGTTTGGTTATAGAAAAACGCAATCACATTGGCGGAAACTGCTATACTAAAAGTCAAGAGGGTATTAATATCCATAATTTTGGAGCGCA
>NZ_FZPJ01000057.1 GCF_900198605.1 Helicobacter mesocricetorum
CTAGGATAAGTTCTGGATCTTGTAGTTTATGAAATTCGTCCATTTGACTTAAGCTCTCTCGGGGGGATAATTTTAAGATTCTAAATTTTTTAGCATTGTTTGAATATAGGTTTGATACCATTTGCTACCCCAAGTTTCATTAGTCGTGAGGAGTTTTTGAAATTGTAGAATCTAAATTTTAAGATTGAAAGTGTCATTTATGGAATTGGATTCCATAGAAATTATCTTTAGCCTTTCTATAAACTCTAAAATATCAAAATTTCTAATATCTAAATCATCTTTAAACTTAATAAACTCTACATAAACTTTGGAATCCTCAAAAATTTTTGGTGCAATGAAAATTGCAAAATATGATATATTTGTTAAATCTTGGGTTGATTCTATTAAAGATTTTAAATGTCTAGTGATTGGCAAAAGCTCATTATTAACTTGTCCTCTACCGCAAATCAAACTCACCTCAATAATGCTTTGACTTAAATTATCTCTACAAAAAATATCAGGCTGATTCCCGCTAGCGTGGCATTTGGGCAACCCCTCATCATCAATGCTATAATTTGGCAAAATCTGTAATGTTTTAAAATGCTGTTTTAGGGCAATGGCGGTTAAGAATTCAAACCTTGTAGGCTCTGGGATAAACTTTAACACTTTATCTTTGCTTTTTGTTTTTTTGGAAGCTAAAATACTAAGTTCTTTATAAATTTGTTCTTTTGTATATCGTGTAGCAAAATTTTGTAAAGTGCGTAATTTAAGCGATTCTTCATCTATTACGCTGGATTGCTGGATATCTAAAATATGCGAATCAATCTCGCCCATATACTCAAAATAAGATTTTTTATCGCTAAAATTTTTAAATTGTGAATAATTTTCTAGCACATAATTAATTTTTGGCATTTCAAAGGTGTTGAAATCAATAAATCTCCCATTGCCACGAAGTGAAATAATCCCCGTAATACGCATTTTTCTTATATATTCATCGACAGCTTCATTACAGATTTGGGAAATTTTAAATCGTTTTGTATTATCAGTTTCTAAAAGTTCTAAGCATTTTTCATAGACAATTTCACGTGCATAAGCAAAGCTAGGATACTCTCTCCTAAAATCTAAAATATAATTTGTCAATGCGTTATAATCCCTATCTCTCCAACAAAGCAAAAATGGAATCTCTAAAACAGAAATTTTAGAATCATGTGATATTTCTTGTAATTTTCGTAAAACATTAAGAAGCAAAACTAAAGGCACATTATTGTTAAGAATATTTCTAAAGGGATTGTTGCTTTGATATTTCATCATACAATTTAAAAAAATATTAGCAATTTTTGTCTCATTGCTTGGAATCTCATTGGTAGCATCTATGAGCAAATGCCCTGTATGTGAGATAATCAAAGGTTCATTCATTGCATAAAAGCAAAATCCAAACTCCATTGGAAGTTTATAAAAAGTATCAAAGCGTGAATCCCAACCTCTACTAAACCCAGCCTCTTGATGGTTTTGTGGTGAATTTTTTATGATTTCTTGTATTTGGGAATCGGTGAAAGCTTCATCAGATTCTAAAATATCTTTGAAATTTAGTTTTGCATAATTTGGAATATAGAACTTATTTTGAATCCAATTGGCGATTATTTCCATAATAATTTCATGTGTTAAGATTCGCTCCTCGTATGGCAATAAAACTTTAAGGAAATCAGCAATTCTCTGCGGATTGCGCATCGTGGTGCTAAAAGAGAGAATCTTGTATTGTGCTTGTCTGTTTGACATTGGTTACATAAACCTCCACAGAATCTTTTTTGGTTGAATTATCATTAAAGCTGATATAGTTACTTTGAATATTATATGTCAAGTATTTCTTAGTAAAATCTTTCAAAAGCATATTTGTTTTACCTTTATGCGTTAAAAGATTACTAAGCCCCCATGCAATACCTTTAGAATCCAATTTTTCTAAAAGTTCATAGAGGCAAGATTCCAAATTTTCATTCCATAATTTATTATATTCACTTCCGCTAATAAGATAAGGCGGGTCAAGGTAAATAAAATCGCCTTTTTTTAGAGGAATAGACAAAAGAAAATCCCTATAATCAGCATTAGAGAAAGTGATATTTTTGTCTTTGATAAAATAAAAGTAATCATTTAGGGCTTTTAAGACATTGCGATTAAAATCTACATTTCCAACAGGCAAATTAAAATCTCCTTTGCTATTAAATCTAAGCATGCGATTAAATCCATAAATAAGCAATATATAGAGCTTTAACATATCGGTTTTATTTGCATTAAATTCATCACGCAATCTCAAATAAGATTCCTTATTAAACCTTGCAAAATAGGTTTTTTTATAGGCTTCTCTTAAATCTTTTGGGGGAATGATATTTTTAAGAGAGCAGGAAAGATGATAAGATTCTATAAGAGTGAATATTTGTTGCAAGAAAAAAGGATTTTTTGCACCACTTGATAGAAATTCATGCAAAGAAATAATATAGGAATCTATATCGTTAAGTATATAATTTTGAGCTTGAGTATTCAAAAATGAGCTTCCTCCACCCATAAAAGGTTCAATGTAAGTTTTTATAGGCTTTGGAAAAAGCTTTTTAAGCTGGGGCATAAGCTTATATTTATCGCCAACATAAAAGAGTGGAGAGCGTAGAATCTTATCTGTTTTTTGTTGTATAAATGTGGTTTGTATTGTCATTGGATTTCACCTACAAAAATGATTTCCTTATGCCCATCTAAATTTGTTTTCCCGCTACTAAAAGCTTTGAAATCAAACTCATAAAAACTTGTTTTGCTTACAGATTGGAGGGTTTTTTGAATCTCTTGCAATCCTATCTTATTCCTACTTGAACTTGACTTAGAAGCATAAGTATTATTATAACTCACCACCAAAACCTTGCATATCTTTGCAAGATTCTCTACCAAATCCTTAAAAGTCTCTTTTGCTTCTACCTTGCAATATTTGCTTAGGTTCTCTGGCTCTGGCTTTAAGGCAATGCCATATAATTGTGGTTTGTTATTTTTGGTGAGTGTCTCTAGCAAATGATAGAATCTGGAATATTGCCTTGAATTATAGGGTGGGTCAATAAAGGCTATGTCTATTTGTCTATTTTGCTTACATAAATTTTTAACCAAAAGATTAGAATCTTGCCTATATATTTCTATCTCTGCATTGCTTACAATAGGCTCTATCAACTCATATACAAATCTATCTTGCAAAGCAATATTCTTACGATACGCATCATAATGCCCTACGGTGTTTGCGATTCTATCTGCACTATAAAGCAAAGAGCTTAAGAGTATGCAAAATTCTTTTTCATTAACTTGCTTTTGTTCTAAAAGACAATCTAGCCTATCACGCACATAACCTATGATTTTAGAATCATTCTTGCTAAAAAACTTACCGCCAAAAGCCTTAGAATAATAATTCTCTTTTATATCCTTAGCTTGCAAATGCGCAAAATCTTGCTTGAAAGATTCTAGCTTTTTGAAATCAAAAGAATCTTGGTTAAAGAATCCTTGATAAATCACAGCATTGGAATGCAAAAAATCATTGAGAATAAAACATCCAAATTGTGGCTTTTGTAGAAAATATTCACTCACTACACCTGTGCCTGCAAAGACATCAAAGAAGCTAAGATTGTGTTTATCTCTATAATCAAAGTTTTGCAAAAGGGCGGAATCAATTTTATCTAGTAGCTTTGTCTTTGCCCCTGTGTAGCGGCGAGAGGGGAGAGAGAACATTCTATTCCTTAGCCTAAAATTCAAGCGTATTATACACTACCAAGCGTAAAGATATTTGGATT
>NZ_FZPJ01000056.1:0-1723 GCF_900198605.1 Helicobacter mesocricetorum
AGTCGTGTTTTGCATTTTTTAAAATAGCAAAGGAATGATTTGGATTTTAACTAAAGCTTTTATAATGACAAAAGAAGGGTGATAATTGCGAGTAAAGAATCTTAAAAGAAGCTTTGGGAAAGCCCTCAACATAATAAAGTTGTGGTAAAATGCGCAAATTATATTAAAGCCTTGTTAGAGTAAAAAGGAGTAGAAATGCTTGGAGATATTTTTAAAGAAAAGATTGTTTTTGAGGGGAACTTTGCTAATACCCTAAAAAGCATAAAAGAGGAGAATCAATCCCAAACAGCGGATGTGTTTAGTCAAAAGTGGGTCTCTTATGATAAAAATGTTAAAGAAAAGGAACAACAAGCTTTATGGGATTTTCAAAAGCAATGGTATCTCAAGCTTTATGGTTTTAAAGATGAGCAAGATTTAGCGTCTTTTTTGCAACAACAATCCATAGTTTTTGATGCGGGTTGTGGGTTGGGCTATCTTTGTGAATGGTTTGCGTCTTTAGCACCAAAGACTTTGATTGTTGGAATGGATATTTCTGATGCGGTTTGTGTGGCGGCAAAGAAGTATCAAAATATTCCAAATATTTATTTTATCAAAGGAGATATCGCAAACACTCCTTTTAAAAGTGGGGTGATAGATTATGTAAGTTGCCACGCTGTGATTATGCACACGCAAAACCCAGAGGCGACTTTTTGTGAGCTTTCAAGAATCTTAAAAGACTCTAATACTCTGCGGGGGGGGGGGGCATTTTGCTTGTTATGTGTATGCCAAAAAAGCCTTGCCGCGTGAGTTAGTGGATGATTATTTTAGGGTTAAATGCAAAGAATTGAGTTTTGAGGAATTAAAGGCGATGAGTGAGCAGTTAAGTGAGCTTGGCAAGAGGCTACAAGACTTGAAGGTGGAGTTTGAATCTCCAGAGATTCCCTTGCTTGGCATTAAAGGCGGGAAATATGACATTCAGCGGTTTATTTATTGGAACTTTTTGAAATGCTTTTATAATGAATCGTTGGGTTGGGATACTTCTGTAATAACAAACTTTGATTGGTATTCTCCAAGTAATGCCAAACGTTATACGCAAAGTGAATTTCGCCAAATGGGAATTGACAATCACTTGCAGTTAGTCTATTTTCACGAAGAGGAGGCTTGTTTTGGAGCAAGATTTGCGAAAGCTTAGGTTAAAAAAGGCTTTTTTAAGAATCTTTTCTTTTTTGCAATATCAAAAAAAGGTTGCCTATAATCGTGTTTTGCCTTTGAGCGAGTATTTTAATGATAGAGTAAAGAAGGCTAAAAAGTTAGGCTGGGGAGAGGGAAGCAGTTGTTATGACAATGTTTATATCTTTGGAGATGTTAGAGTAGGGAGGCATACCTTTGTGGGTCCTTTTTGTGTGCTTGATGGGAGTGGAGGGCTAGAGATTGGAAGCTCTTGTTCTATTTCTGCTGGAGTGCATATTTATACGCATAATAGTGTGAAATGGGCTTTTAGCGGAGGAAAAGAATCTTATGAATATGCCCCTGTTATCATTGAGGATGATTGCTATATCGGACCTAATGCCGTGATTACTCAAGGCGTTAAAATCTCTAAAGGAGCGGTTGTTGGAGCGTGCAGTTTTGTGAATTGTGATGTTCCTTCTTTTACAAAAGTTGCAGGAATTCCAGCAAAAAAGATAGGAGAATCTAAAAATATGGACTACAAAAAACTACAAGAAGAGTTTAGCGGGGGGGGGGG
>NZ_FZPJ01000056.1:1746-2552 GCF_900198605.1 Helicobacter mesocricetorum
GCCTTTTGTAAATACCCTCTTGCTGCATAGGAGGGTAGCGTGAAAAATAAATCACTCTCTTATATTTTTTTAGGGGCTACGCATTTTGGTCGCGAAATTTTAGAAAATTTGATTGAGCGTGGATATATCCCTAAAGCGATTTTTTCCATCCCTGAGACCTTTTGTATCTCTTATACTAAAGATAAAGTTAAAAATACAAATTTCTTTGATTTTTCAAAAATAGCAGAGGAATATAAAATCCCATTGTATTGGGTGCAAAGCCCGAATCAACCTCTTATTAGCTACAAAGAGCAAATCAAAGATATGCAAGCAAGTTTTATGCTTGTTGCGGGTTGGTATTATAAAATCCCTCATCAAATTTATTCTTTAAGCAAAATGGGGGCATTTGGTTTTCATAATTCACTTTTGCCAAAGTATGCCGGTGGTGCGCCATTGGTGTGGGCGATGATAAAGGGCGAGAGAGAAAGTGGCGTTACGCTTTTTAGAATGAATGAAAAAATGGATGGTGGAGAGATTATCTTACAAGAATCTTTTGAGATTGCCTTTAGTGATTCCATTGCTGAAGTGTTGCATAAAGCTACACAATGTGCGGTTGCTATGAGCATTAAGCTTTTTAGCACAGATTTTGATATTACTTTTACTCCCCAAAAGGGTATGCAAACCTACTATCCACAACGTAGCCCTGATGATGGAGAAATCGATCTTAGTTGGGATAGTCTAACACTTTATAATTTCATCCGCGCCCAAAGCTCTCCTTATCCCGGAGCTTTCATTAAAACAAGTGATGGCAAGAGATTGGTGATAGA
>NZ_FZPJ01000056.1:2581-11733 GCF_900198605.1 Helicobacter mesocricetorum
GGGGGGGGGGCAAACTAGCTTTTATTCGTTCCCCTCTTGTGGCTTAGGGGGACTTTATGCGTGTGCCTAATTTTATTATCGGTGGTTCTTCAGCAAGTGGGACGAGTTTCCTCTATGAGCTTCTTATCCAACATCGTGAAATTTATTTGCCAAAGCAGAGGATTCCAGAACCTCATTATTATTATAAGAGTTGGGAATATGCTAAGGGGATAAAATGGTATTTAAACCATTATTTTAGTGAGGCGACAGATGATAAAATCGCAATAGGTGAACGTTCCTCTTCTTATCTTTATGGCGGTAGAGAAGTGGCAAGGAGAATCTCTAAAGATTTTCCTAAGATGAAATTTATTTTTATGTTAAGAAACCCTATACAAAGGGCGTGGGCGAATTATCGCTTTACGGCTTTGCAGGGGTTAGAATCTGTGAGCTTTAAAGAGGCGATTCTTAACGAAAAGCAAAGAATCGAGGATACTCAAGGGATTTGGAGAGAGATTGCTCCTTATGATTATACAGGAAGGGGATTTTATGCCAAGCAACTCACGGAGTTTTTAGAATTTTTTCCCAAAGAGCAGATTTTATGTATTAAATCCGAATCCCTTACCAATGCTAATCTTTCTCTTTTGCCTAAAATCTATGAGTTTTTGGGGTTAAAGACGCAGGACTTTATCCCCTCTTATGCTCCTAATCATACGAGCTTAAGTGTAGTTGATGTGAAATTACAAAAAGAGCTTAGAGCTTATTTTGGTGATAAAAGCTTTATGCAGTTTATCAATTCTGTCCGCAAAGAAGAGGCGATGAGCGAAAACAAAGAGCAAAGACAAAGATTCTTGCAACTTAAAAATAATATCAAAGAAATTAAAGAGAGTATCCCGCAAGATTGTGTGGAGTTACTCCAAGAAGTCTTTAGTGAGGACATTAAACTTCTAGCAAATCTTGTGGATTTTGATGTGAGTGATTGGCTAAGTCCAATTTCTACCTCTGCGGGGGGGGGGGCAAATAGAGGTGTAAATAACACTCTATTAGTTTGTCAAAATAGGGGGCTAATATGCAAATTAGCCTCTTAGATTCTACTTTTACTTCAAAATATAATGCGTTTTTGAATACCTGTGATTGTGCGATGATGTATTATTCCTTATCTTTTAAAGCATTGTTAGAGGATGTTTTACAATGTAAATCTCATTATTTAATAGCGGTTAATAAAGATAAAGTTTATGGGATTTTACCCTTGATGTTAAGAGATGGGAAGTATGGAGAGGTTTTGAATTCTCTACCATTTTTTGGGAGCAATGGAGGGATTTTAGCAAATAATATAGAAGCCAAAAACCAACTTTTGGAAGCTTATAAGAAGCATTGCAAAGAGTTTGCAAGTTCTACTTACATCACTAATCCTTTTTTGGAGGATTTTGCTATTGTAAAAGAAACTTTGCCCTATGAATTTATGGATAGTAGGATTGGGCAGATAACTCCTTTGGCAAATGAGGAGGTGCTTTTAAAAAGCTTTGTTCCAAGTGCTAGGAGAAATATTGCTAAAGCCATTAGGAATGGAGTTAGCGTAAAGTCAAGTCAAGATTTTGAGTTTCTTTATCAGACGCATTTTGAAAATATAACAAGTATGAAGGGAATCCCTAAACCAAAAGAATTTTTTAAAAGCCTTTTAAAGTGTTGTCATAATAAAGAATATAAGCTTTATGTAGCGGAATTTCAGGGCAGGGCTATTGCTGGGCTTTTGTGTTTGTATTATGGGGATGTGGTGGAGTATTATACACCCGCCTTACTTAGTGAGTATCGAACATTCCAAGCATTGCCACTTATTATTTTTAAGGCAATGAATGAGGCGTATAATAATGGCTATAAATGGTGGAATTTTGGTGGAACTTGGGCATTACAAGATGGGGTTTATAGGTTTAAATCCAAGTTTGGTGCCTGTGATAGGATTTATCACTATTACACATTGCTTAATAATAAAAATATTTTGGATTCTACTAAAGAGGAATTGCTGGTGGAATACCCTTATTTTTATGTTTTACCTTTTAAATATTTAGGAGAAAAGTATGGAATTAAATAAAGTTAAGAATTGGTATGACAATGCACTTAAAATATATGGTATTGATAGTAAAAGTGTGGGTTGGAAGGATAGAGAATCGCAAAATTTGCGTTTTTCAAAGCTTTTGGAGGTTGTATCTTTAGAGTGCGGGGGGGGGGGTATCTATTAATGATTTAGGTTGTGGATATGGTGCTTTGTATGAGTTTATAAAGATGAAAAATATGTGTTTGAATAAATATTTTGGCTATGATATATCTGAAGTGATGATAAATGCGGCTAATGAATTTATACACAATGATGAGGGAAAAGAGCAAATCTTTTTGGAAAATAGCAATCTTATTACGCATTGTGCGGATTATTCTGTGGCTTCTGGAATCTTTAATACTATTTTTGATGAACAAGAATCGCAATGGAGAGATTATATTTTAGCAGTGCTTCATAATATGAATGAAAAATCCTACAAAGGTTTTAGTTTTAATATGCTTACAGATAGGGTGGATTTTAGGGATAAAAATTTGTATTATGCCAATCCTTGTTATTATTTTGAGGTTTGTAGGAAATATTTTTCTAAAAATGTAGTTTTGTTGCACGATTATCCTTTATTTGAATGGACAATCTTAGTTTTGAAATAGGAATTTTATGAATATTGCGTTTTTTTGCACGGGAAATGGTTCGTTTTTTAGATTTATTTACCAAAATAGGAATCTATTAGAAAAAGTAGAAAATATCTTGCTGTTTTCTGATAAAGAATGTGGAGTGATGTCTGATTTTAGGGATTATCCAAATGCTAAGATATTTTATGCAGCGGATTTTAGAGAGTTTGAGAGTTTGGTTCTAAAGTGGCTATTGGCTAATGCGGTGGATTTTGTTTTTTTATCTTGCAATAAGATTTTAAGATATGACTTATTAGAGCATTTTGGAGAGGAGAAGAAGCAGATGTTTAATTGCCACCCCTCATTGCTGCCTAGATATGTCGGCTTGGATTCTGTAAAAAGATCTTTTGTGGGCGATGATAGGCTGTATGGGGCGACGATTCATTATGTAACCAAAGAAGTAGATAAGGGTGGAATTGTCGCAAGATGTGTTTTAAAAAGATGTGATAGTAATTTGAGGGATTATACGCATAGGTTGTTTGTGCATCAAGCACTTTTGTATTTAGATTTTGTTTTAAAAGTATCTTTAGGAGAGGGGATTAGGGTTTTAGAGGACTTTAATGAGGAATCCTCTTTGGGCTTTATGCCCTCTTTGACTTTGGATTATAAGAGCGTGAAATTTTTTAATGCTTTGGATTACAAATTATTAAAAGGAAAACAATGAATAGAGTTGCACTTATACAAGAAATTATGTTTAATTGGGAAGTTTATCCCATAGAGGAGATAAAAACTATGGTAGAGGGGTTGCCTTTGAAATTATTGCGTTATTTGGGTTGTGAGCATCCTGATAATAGAATAAGAAAACTTTTCTTTAGGCTAAGTAATGTCTCTGTGGGGGGGGGGGCAGTTATTAATAGAGGATTAGTAATTAGTGATAATTATGAGCCTTTAGTTGTTATAGGCGATAGATGTGCGCTTGCAACAAATGTAACAATAATTGCTGATTCAAATCCTAATAATAGTCGCTTAAAGGATTTAAAAAGCGTGGAGGATTGTATCTTTTCTAAGCCGGTAGTTTTAGAATCTGATGTGTGGATTGGTGCAAATGTTATTATTTTAGGCGGTGTTAGGATTGCAGAGGGTAGTATCATAGGAGCTGGTGCATTGGTTAATAAAAATACAGAGCCTTATAGTGTTTATGTGGGAGTTCCTATAAGGAAGCTTAGGGGATTAAAGGATTAAGACTATTTGTTAGGAATCTTAAAGTTTGATTATATTTCTCAAGCTTTTTAAAAGATCTTTTGGGAAATTTAATCTTGAGGGTTGATATTTTTATTAAAAAATTCTTGATATAATGCTTGGCTAAAATACTTCAAAAGGAAAGAATGGTTATGGATTTTGGATTGGTAAGTGAGATTAATCCTTCTATGCCTCATTCTTTCTTGAGACCTTTTTTAACTTTTGATATAGATTGGGCAAGTGATGTCGTCTTAGAATATTGCATTGATATTTTAGAACAAGCTAATGCTAGGGTAACTTGGTTTGCTACCCATAAAACCCCCTTGCTGGATAGAATAAGAGAAAATCCCTATTTTGAGCTTGGCATACACCCTAACTTTAATCCACTATTAGAAGGAAATTTTTGTTATGGAAATCATTATGCTAGGGTGTTGGAATATTATTTAAATATTGTTCCAGAAGCTAGGGTTATGCGTAGCCATTCTTTGGGTATCTCTAGTAGAATCTTAATGGAAGCAAAGGCTATGGGAATAACCCATGAATGCAACCTTTGTATCCCTATATTAGCGGGGGGGGGGGATTAATTGAGCCTTTTGTGAATTGGGATAAGCTGATTCGGTGTCCTTATCATTGGGCAGATGATGTGGCTTGTATGTATGAAGAGAAAATTGATATTGGTAGTATCAAGAGGGATAGCTATTTTATGTTTGGATTCCACCCTATTCATATTTTTTTAAATACGGCATCTTTAGAGCAGTATGAAAATGCAAAACCTTTTATGAATGATGTTCAAAAACTAAAACAAAAGTGCGGAGATTCCCCTAATGGTGCTAAAAATATTTTAAAGAGATTACTAAAATGAAATACCTTTTTATTGATTCTATGTCTCGCACAGGGACTTCTTTGCTCTATCAGTTGCTTTTTGGGCATAAGGAGATTTATTTTGCCCCTTTTAGAATCCAATTTGTCTGCTCTAAGCCTTTTGGATTCCCTTTAAATGCCACAAGAGTGGATAAAGAGACCTTCTTTAATACCTTAATGCACAAAACAACCATTATCGATAAAAAGGGTTCTTGGCCAGATATTACCACAGAGACTTTAGCAAAGTTATTTCCCCACAAGTTAGATGTTAAGAATCTTATTTTGGGTGATAATCCTTTAGAGAGCGCGATTAAAACCATTCATCATATTTTAGACTTGGAGTTCCCGACAAAACAGACTTATTATTGCCTGCACGATGATCATTCTTATATGCTTGGGAGTGAGGCATTTTTGCAATATGATTGCAAGATTTTAAGCACTCTTAGGAATCCTATTGATATGATAGCTTCTAAGAAAAATATGCTCGTGATGTATGTCTATGGGCAAAAAAACCCGCATCACTTTTTATTAAAAAAACAAGCTTTAAGCAATGAAGCTTTAAGGGCTGTGTTTTCTTGGTGGGTGGCAAGTTATGAGCGAGAAAAAAAGCATTGCATTATTTTTTCTATGCTTAAAAATAAACAAACTCGCCCCAAAGAAATGCAAAAAGTCGCAAAGTATTTAAATATCGCCTATGATAGTGTTTTAGAAAGTGAGGCGGTAGAGATGGATAAAAAAGGTTATTATAATGAGCTTTTGGCAAATGGAAGTTCTTTAAGCACGATTGAATATCTTAGTAAAGGAGTAGTTAAACAACAAATTAGCAATAAAGGTGATTCCCTTACATTAGAGGAATTAAAATATCTCCACGAGATATTGCCAGAAGCGGAATTTTTAAGTTTAGATTCTTGGAAGGCATTGCAAGATGTCCGCTTGGAATCTTGGATTCAAGCTTATCAAACCAAAAAAACAGAGGAATTATTTATGCAATATAGTGCGTTAAATTATGGTCGTATCAACGCTAAAGAAGCGTTTGTAGAGTTGTTCGGGGGGGGGGGGGGCTTTTGCTCTTATAGATTAGTTTTAGTTGCTTCTTGTGAGTATGCACATAAGGAGTGTGCATGAGAGTAGCACTCATAGGAAGAACGGAGATTATGTATGACTTGGTGGAGGTTTTAAGAGCCAATAACCACCAAATAGGTCTAATTAGCACCTCAAAAGAGGCTCCAGAATACACAAAAACCGCAAAAGATTTTGAAAAACTAGCCCAAGCATTAAACATTCCCTACCTCTATGCTCCAAGAATCTCTACCCCAGAGAATGTAGATTTTATCAAGAGCTTAAAAAGTATGGATATTGCCATTAGTGTTAATCATACTTCAATCGTTGAGGATTGCATTATTGATTTATTTCCTTATGGGGTGCTAAACATCCACGGAGGGGATTTACCAAGATATAGAGGAAATGCTTGTCAAGCTTGGGCGATTATTAATGCAGAGAGTAAAATTGGTCTATGCGTGCATAAGATGCAAGGGGGTAGTTTAGATAGTGGGGATATTATTGTTAGGGAATATCTGCCCATAGATATTCATACAAAAGTAACGCAATGTTGGGAGTGGATAGAGCAAAGAGCGCCTTATATGTTTTTGGAGGCTTTAAGGCTTTTGGAGCAAGATAAAGATTATGTTTTACAAAAGCAATCGACTAATCCTAAGGATATTTTGAGGTGTTATCCACGGAAGCCAGAAGATGGCAGAATTGATTGGAATGCTAGTAATGAATCGGTTTTGCGTTTAATTAATGCCTCTAATCATCCTTATGCAGGGGCATTTTGCTTTTATAAAGAAAAGAAGCTCATTATTTGGGATGCAGAACTTTATTTAGATAGCGAAAATTATTTGGCACAAAGCGGGCAAGTGTGCTTGTGGGATGATTTGGGCGTGGTGGTTATTTGCGGTAGTGGGAAAATAAGGATTAAAGAGGTGGAATATGAAGGAGAAATCCTAAAAGCCTCTTGTCTCTTGCACTCTATTAGAGATAGATTGGTGTAGGGGGTGGCTTATGCTAAAGGATTATTTAGAGGGGCTACTTCCTAATGAGAGAGGGTTTATACAGCGGTGCTATGGTGAGGGCTTAGAAAAGTATAGCAAGAGGCTAAAGAAAATCGCACTAGAGGGAGGGGATACTAAGGTGCTTGATTGTGGTTGTGGCTATGGTCAATGGAGTTTAGCCCTAGCCAAACAAAATAAATTTGTCTATGGGATAGATATTCAAGAGCGCAGAATCCAAATCGCACAAAAATTCAGCAAAGAATTTGGTGTGGATAATGTGAGCTTCCAAGTAGCAAATGCCGAAAATTTGCCCTTTGGAGACAATACTTTTGACTTTGTCTTTTGTTATTCTGTGATTTATATGATGGATTGGAAGAGGGCTTTAAGGGAGATTTTTAGAGTCCTGCGGGGGGGGGGGGTAATATATTTATGTAGTAATGATAAAGGATGGTATTATAATTTAATCATTAATGAGCCTAATAAAACCCCTGATTATAATCCACGCGAGTTAGGCATTAATGCCTTTATTAATGAATATCGCTATGCACAAAATGAGCATTTTGCTGGGGATAGGGTTATGCCCTTAGAGAGGGTTTTGGAGTTTTTGCAAACTTGTGGGGCGGAGATATTGGCTTTTGGTGGCGAGGGCTGTTGTATTTATGAAAAAGGTCGATATAGTGTAGATAAGAGCTTGAAAGGGTTTTTTCTAGGAGAGTATTTCGGGGAATGTGGAGTTTATGAAATCCTTGCAAAAAAGAGATGAAAATAAAGGAAAAGGTAAAATGTGGAAATAATCGCTATTTTGCTAATGATGTGCATAGGGAGCTTTTGTATTTTTTTGGGGATTGTTAGAAAAATGGATTATCCCTATGGTGGAAGCGATCACGCTTATCACTTCAAACTCATAAAGTTTATCAAGAACAATAAACATTGGCTGGTCTCTAAGTTTGATAGCTTCAATCAGCATATTGCCGTCTGTCCGCAACTCTATCATTGGATTTGCTCATTTTTTAGCGATTGCTTTTTGTTGCGTAAGGCAAATTGGATTGGCTATGTATTAATGGGGTTAATGATAGCTTCTTTTAATGGCTTTATTTATCTTTGTATGCTTTATTTGGGGCTGGAGTTTAATCTTTTAGAGATTGCGTTAGCGAATTTGCTCTTGGTTACCCTGCCGATTATTTATGTGATATGGAATGCGAAGTTTATGGGACTTTCTGCTAGGGCTTTTGGGCTTTTGTTGGTGTATTGGTATCTCTTTGGCTTGTATTTTTATCTACTCTTTGGCGGGGTGGAGTTGTTTTTGATAGTTTTATTATTTGTGTTTTTTTGTCTTTTAGGGAGTCAATTTGCGTATCAATTCGTCCTATTCTCTAGCGTTTTTATCGCTGTTGTATCCTCGCATTATGAGATATTATGGCTTATCCCTTTGAGCGTTGTTTTGTTGTTTGTATTAAATTATTCTTATGCGTTAGGTTTTTTTACGACGCAATTTCATCATAAAAGAAATTACGCAAAATTTATGATAAAAGATTGTCATTTTAAAGCCCGTTTTAGTATCTGGAGGGATTTTGTTTATGATTTTTGGATAAAAAGGGATAAGAATTATTTACTTAATAACCCTGTTTTTGAAGTGCTTATTGGGGCTTTTGCTGCTTGTGTGGCATTGGTGGGTTATTGGTGGGTTGCGGATTCTTCAGAAGTGGAGGTTTGGAATCTGTATGTTTTGCTCTCTTCAAGCTTTTTTGCCTTTTTGGTTACTTCTTTGAGGATTGCACGATTTTTGGGAGAGCCACAGCGGTATATTGAGTTTGGAATCCCCTTTGCCACTCTTTTGTGTGTGCTTTTATTTCCTTTGTGGGTCAATGTGCTTTTGATTGTGGGTAATGTTTGGGTGCTTTTATGGTATATCAAAAACTCTCAATTTCATCGCCAATTACCAGAGCATATTAAGATTCGTGAAGAATTAATGCGTGATTTGCAAAGCCATTTTAATGAAGAGTATCGCCATTTATTAAGCAATGATCACGAGATTGCAAGGCATTTTTATATTACTGCTTATGAGCCACATATGCCAAATTATTGCAAGTTTTATAAAGATAGAGAGGATTTTTTGGGGAATTATTATCAAGGGGATTATCATCGAATCTCTCCACAATATCTCTTAAAGGAGATGAAATTATGCCAAAGAGGCATATTGATTCTTTATACCAATTTATTGAAGTTTTATGATGAAGAGGCTTTAATTCCCTCTTTGGAGAATATACAATTAACCTATCTTAAAAGTATCGGAAAATTCAAAATTTTTAAATTCCATCCTAAGGACATTATCCCAAAGGAATCCCTATGAAAATCTTTATTTTA
>NZ_FZPJ01000070.1 GCF_900198605.1 Helicobacter mesocricetorum
AATAAAGAATATACAAGCACTCTTTTGTTATAGTTCCCTTATTTTAGGCGATTAGAAAGGGTAGAGATGATTTTTGAGAGACAAGTTTATCAGCAAGAATGCATAGGCAATGTTATTTCTGTATTACAAGGCTTTGACTTTGACACACATAATGCAGAAAATCTTAAAACTTGTTTAGATAGATTCTACAGCACACATACTATGCCCTTAAAGAATTTAAGCAATAAACTCAATCTTGATATTCTTATGGAGACAGGCACGGGCAAGACTTTTACCTATCTAAACCTCATCTTTGAATTACACCGCAATTTCAATCAAAACAAATTTATTATTTTTGTCCCACGAAAAGCGATTTTAGAATCTGTTAAACAAAACATCAAACTCACTAAAGATTATTTCTACACCCAATACAATAAACACCTCAAAGCCTATGTTTATAGCGATACAAAGAGCCAATCCAACATCATCAATCATTACATTAAAAATACCAATGAACTCTCTGTGTTAATCCTTACCAATAGCTCCATTGACAAAAAGGATAATATTTTAAATAGAAGCAATGAAGGGCTTTTTAATGTAGAGAGTATCTTTACAAATATTGCTAATCTAAAGCCAATTAGCATTATCGATGAACCCCATTTGCTAAAAGGCGAGGCATTTAATAAATATTTTTCACAGATTGATTCTTTGTATTTTCGCTTTGGGGCGACCTTCCCTAAAGAAAAGGAATACGCACTAAGCAATATTGTTTATTGCCTTGATTCTATGAATGCTTTTAATCATTATCTTGTAAAACAAATACGCACACACACTATCATTCAAGACAATACTAGCCCCTATCTCATCAAAGCCGATAATAAGGCAAATGCAACTTTTTCTTATTTTGTCAATGGAATCGAAAAACAAAAAAGAATAACCCTAAACCAAGACTTGGGAGAGCTAGACCCTAAATTTCGGGGGAGTTGCCTTATAAAAATCACCAAAGACAAAGTCTATTTAGACAATGGAGAGATAATCCAAACCAAAAAAAGCTATGTTTTGCAAGAAAGTGAGATTAGTTTATTGTTACAAAAAGCCATTGACTTGCATTTCAAAAAAGAAATAGCCCTATTCCAAAAGGGCATTAAAGCTTTAAGCTTGTTTTTTATCCCTAGCATTGAGGACTTTAGGGGCGAAGAGCCTTTTATCAAAAAGGAATTTGAGAGAATCTATAAGCAAAAGCGAGAGGAGGTTTTAAGGCAGAATCTCCCCCAAGAGTATAGGGAATATTTAGACCAAGACTTTGACAAAGACAATGTTTTACGCGTGCATCAGGGCTATTTTAGTGGCGATAGCCTAAAGCTAACCAAGAAAAAAGAAAGCAACAAAGAAAACATCGAAGCAAACGATATAAAAATGATTTTAGAGGAAAAAGAAAAGATTCTTTCTTTTCAAACCCCTTTGCGGTTTATCTTTAGCGTATGGGCGTTGCAAGAGGGTTGGGATAATCCAAATATCTTTACGCTTGGTAGTGTATAATACGCTTGAATTTTAGGCTAAGGAATAGAATGTTCTCTCTCCCCTCTCGCCGCTACACAGGGGCAAAGACAAAGCTACTAGATAAAATTGA
>NZ_FZPJ01000055.1 GCF_900198605.1 Helicobacter mesocricetorum
ATCCCAAAGTGGGATAGCTTATATCCCAAATTTAAGAAATCCTCTTTTGTCTATGGAGAGTGATTGTGTTTAAAGCATTAAGATTTAACAAATCATTTAAATCATTAACCTCTTCATTCCAATTTGCAATATAAGTGTCAATTCCTAAATATAAGAGTTTAGCCACTAAAGTTGCTTCACTATTACGACCTGCATTATCTTTATCAAAAGCAACAATCACTTTTTTATCTTTAAATAATCCTAGCACTTCTTCCTTATAAGCCCAAACACCAGCAAAAGAACAAAAATCACTATTCTCTTTTTTATTTTGGGTAACTCCACTAAGAGCATCAATATGCCCCTCAGTAATCCATATCCACTCTTTATTTTTAAGTGTAGAGTAAGTTAGGTTAAAAGGAAGTGGAATCTCAAGTTCAGAGCAATTAACATTTAACTCTTTAATTGTAGAATCTCCACTAATAGTTCTTAAGGAAAATCCACAAATTAAATCTGTATATAAATCAAAACAAGGAACAACACAAACATTCTTAGAGTAATTCCAGCCATACTTCTTTTTACTAAAGACTTTAAAGTCTTGTAAATCCTCTAAGGGAAAGTATTTAGTTAATTCTTGCTCTAATCTTGCAATATCACTCCAGCCTAAAAAGCCTATTGTTTTAACATCACAAGTAATCCCACGATTCTTATAATAAGCTTCTTTTTTATCTTGTTGTGTTAAAAGGGAATAACGATATATGAAGGTATAAACCATTTTTAATTGCATATTCCTAGATAAATTTTTATAATCTCCAAAGATTTCTCTTAACACAATATTTTTAAATTCTTTTTGTGGCTCAAAGACTTTAACTTTTTCTTTCAAAGTTGGCATTCTTTTTGCCACTTTTGGTTGAATAGCTTGATAGCTACTTGCATCAAGGAATGGAATATTCCAAGCACTATGCAACCACTCACAAGCCTTTTTAAAATCTCCATTAAATGCCATCTTAGCCATTTCAATAGGACCACCACTTAATCCACAAGCAAAACAATGACAAGAATTGCTCTTAGCATAGACTGCTAAAGAAGGTTTTTTATCTTGGTTTTTATGGGCTTGAATATTAAAGCAGTGCATAACTTTACCATTGCTTTGGATAGCATAATCAGCCCCTATGGAAGCTAACACTTCATTAATAGGAATCTGTTTTAGCCTATCTAAATCATATTTCATTTTTACTCCTTTTACTACTCTATAAGACCGCTATTATTGATTGCCTCAATAATTTCCTTGTTGTTACAATTTTCTGCACACTCTTTAAGCTCAATAAAATCACTCTTATTCCATAAGAATAAACATCCCTTAAGTGACATAATACTTCTTCTAAATCATCATTGATACTAATATCAAATCCCATTTGCTCTGCCATGCTTTTAAAAAGTGGAAAAAGCTCTTCTATCTTTGCAACAAAAGCTTCTGTATCTACATCGTGTTTGTTAAAAAATTCCCTAAAATCATTTTCATAAAAATTCATAATATCTCCTTGTAAAATAAAAATTAACAAGGATACAAGCAGTATAATCCCACCCTCTTTGGGATACTTGTATCCCAACAAAGGGTAAGATTAGAGTAGTTTTTGGCTACAAGTTTAAATAAGTTTTAAATATTCGCCATTTCTCATATCAAAAGCAAAAGTTTGAGAGATAAATTGCTCTTTAACTTTTACTTTACCATCCTCTTTTTCTTCCTCAAGTATTTCTACTTTTTCAAAGTAACCTTTAATTAAAAATCCTCCAATATCTTTCTCGCACAATCCCGCACTTAATAATAAAGCTGATTGCCCATCATTGGGTGTTTGAATGCTAGAGATAAAATTATTTTTTATAGGATTTAGTAATTTATTCCAAAATTCTTTAGGAGCATTTGTATTGGCTAAAAGCTTTTCTTTTTGCCAAATTTTAAGCTCTTGAAAGGTTTCAAAAAGAATCCTCTCTTTAAAGTTTGATTTTGGTATCTCTACATTTGAAAAATCTACTTCAGCAAATGGCTTAGAATTGCTCTTAGAGATTAATGCTAATAAGTCAGATTGACTTTCTGCATTCTTATCCTTTTTAAAGAGCAAAAAGTATTGTTTAAACTTTAAATGGTCATCATTATCAAAGAAAAAATTTGCAACAAATTGCATTTTGGCTTTTTGTAAATAGCTAATCATTCTTTCATTGATACAAGATGGATTAATGATTAAAAGCATATAGCCTTGCTCACTAATTGTTCCTACCCAAGTTTTTACAAACTCGATTTCTAAACGATTGTTTGCTTCTTGTGTTTTTAATTCCCCATAAGGAGGATTTAAAAAAAGAAAATCAAAAACATCTTTACTCTTTCGCATACCATATATGGCATCTGCAGAGGCAAATAAATCCACTCTTTCTTGTGCTTCTTTGCCTCTATTCTCATCTAATTCAACACCAAATGTTTTTATATTCTTAAAGCTTTTTTTCCATAACTCCAAAATAATGCCTTTTCCGCAACAAGGGTCGCAGATTCTAAAGTTACTAAATGTTTTATCTTTAGAAATCTCCTTGATGAATGCTTTAACTGCATTAATATCAGTAGGATAATAAGCTAATTTTTCTTCGCAATTTAATCTTGCCATTTTTTCTCCTTTAATTCTTTAATTCATAAATATTTAAGCCACTTCTAAATCACTTTTGTAGCTTTTTGCTTTAATTTCTTTTTTTCTTATCATAGAGTGATACACTAACTCAATTATTTTGCATAGCTCCTTATACTCATTATCAACAAGAAAGCTCATATCAAAAAGAGTAAGAAGTTCGGTATCTTTTGCTTTATCTCCAAGAGAATGTAAAGCAGTGTAGCTTATAATAGGTGTTAGTGATTTACTTTTTATCAATTCAAAAACCTTTTTTCTAAAGTTTTTATCCTTTGGAACAGGAATACCTAACTTATCAAGCCAATTAGAAAAATCTTTTAATGTTTTCTCATTAACTTCAATGAAACCAAAAAGTGGCTTTTTAGTAATTAAGTATTTTTTACTTAATAACTCCTCTGTATAAATAATTACTAAGGAATAGCCACGCTCTAAAGGTGCAATTTCTCTTTTATAACGCATTTTGCTTCTGAAGTTTATGTGTTTGGCATTAGAATATCCTACTGATAATCTTTTATCAGACAACACAGAAGTAAATGATTTATTAAAAACCCTATTGGTAACTGCTTTGATGATTTGTGTTTTTCCAAAAAGCTCTGCATAAAGCACATCTTCATTGTTATCAACAAAAACATCAATGCAATCCAACCTAAAAACAGATTTTCCATCACTGCTTTCTGTAACTAAAGCCATAAAATCTTTTTCTTCATTAGTATTTAATGTATTATTCATTTTTTCTCCTTATTAACATAATTAACAAGGATAGAAGTATCCCAAAGTGGGATAGCTTATATCCCAACTTAGGGCTTAGGGGAAGTAGAAATTTTAACTTTCTACTTTGTTAAGTAGTTTATTTAGAATATTTAAGATTATGATTTATTTCAAACTCTCTAGCATAAAGTTCATCATAACCCAAGTGCTTGATATAATGGTTATAGCAGTAACCACTCCAACACCTAAAAGCCAATAAATGCCTTGCACTTTTGCATTTGCAATTTCTAGCTTCAACTCTTGCTTTACATTTGCAATTTCTAGCTTCAACTCTTGCTTTGCTTCAGCAATCTCAGCTCTAACAAAGTCTTTAGTGGCTAA
>NZ_FZPJ01000053.1 GCF_900198605.1 Helicobacter mesocricetorum
TAATTTTTTATTTTATTTTGCCAAAAGTATCTCTGCGAGGCTCATTAAATTATTAAAATTAAGGATATTTTATGAAAAAATATTTATTAACTATTGAAACAAATAATCTTGAATATTTGAATAAAATTAAGTTAGAGACTAAATCATCCATTAATAAAATTATAAATTATATTATTAAAGTTTATGCCCAGAATAATAATATTAAAAAAAATTTTGAATTGATTAGTAACCCTATAAATGAAAATAAAAAGATGAAAGAGATAAGAATAAAATTAACTGATGATGAATTTAATCTATTAAAAGAGATTTCTCTATCTAATGCTTTTAGATCTGCTTCAAAACAAGCAAAATTTACTTTGATAAATTCTTTAAATAAGAATAAATTTTTCACAAATGTAGAGTTAGTTGAATTTATTAAAGTTAGAACTGAAATTAATACTATAGGTAAGAATATCTATCAGCTATTGAAAGTTATTAGAGGTAAAAATCTAGTTAAAATTAATGATAATAATCTTAAAAATACGATTAATGATATTAAGGATAAAATAGATGTGTTGTCTGATATTCTTGGTAAAATTATTGAAGTTAATAATCAAAGAATTTAAAAGATGTCCCGCTTTAAAATATTTGATGATGAAATTATCGCTAGAAAAGTTTTTACAAAAATAGAGAATGCTTCTAAACTTCCTCTAAACTATATCAATAAAAATAAAGATGTTTATGTTAAAGATACAAAAACAGGTAAGCTTGTTAGTAAAAATATGTTTAGAAAAAATACTGAAGTTGTTGTAAAAATTACTTCAGGTTCTAAAAATTTACAAGCACTTTCAAGACATATTAATTATATCTCCCGTGAAGGGAATGTAGAATTAATTTCTAATGATTTTGATAGATATATGGGTGAAGATGAAATTTTAGAAGTAAAAAGAATTTTTAAAAATGAGGGAGCTCCTATACCATTATACAAAGAGGGTATTAAAGAAAAAAGACATACTATTAATATGGTTTTTTCTATGAAAGAACATTCTACTACACCAAAAGAAAAGTTACAACAAGCTACAATTACAGCTTTAAAAAGAATGTATCCAAACAATTTTTTTGTCGTTGCTTTTCATAATGATACAGATAATCCACATTGCCATGTTTGTTTAAAGGTTGCAGATAAAAATGGTAAGAGAATTAATCCAAGAAAAGCAGATCTGGCAAATTTAAGAACAGAATTTGCAAAAGCATTAAATGAGTTAGGTATTGAAGCCAAAGCTACGAATAAACAAAAAGAAGTAAAAATAGACCAAGAATATTTAGTTGAATCAAGTAGAAATATTTCATCTCCTTCCCCTCAAAATCAAGCACTAAAAAATAAAATGCATTATTATCAAGTTATGGATTTTGGAGAGGCAAATTATCAATTTAGCACTGATAAAAATGCGAAAAAAAGTTATTATGTGAGTTATAAAACCAAAAAAGGAATTACAACAATTTGGGGACAAGATTTAGAAAGAGTTGTGAAAGAAAATAAAGTTTTGAGGGGTGAATATGCAAGATTTAAAATAGTGGGGCAAGAAGATTATGAAATCCGCAGAAAAGTTAAAATTAACAATAAATGGCAAGAAATTTCTAAGACACTTAAAAAACCTATCTGGAATGTTTCTGTTATTGGTAGAGAAAAGGAGTTAAAGCAGATAAGCAGAACCAAAACCACAAGAAAATATAAGATTATACAAGATAAAGGAATGAATAATGAGAGGGATTATACAGAACAATATAGACAGAGAGTCCTACAAGAGCTCGGTAATAAATCAATTAGGAGAGGAGATGTTACCAAAGAGAGAGACTCTATGCGAGTATTGTCCAAACAGCCTATGGTTTATGACACAAAACGAACTCAAATGCTTTTGCACATCAATGCACTCAATCAGTTACAGCAAGGAGATCGAGGAAGAACCAATAATATCGTGCGATGGACAAATTCTAGGAATAATAAGGTTGCAAGAGATGGGTAAGTGATTGCTCCCGCAAAATGATTCAAATAATATTAATATCTTAAAATTATTTTTTATTTTATATTAGTAATTAATATATAACATTAATAACTTATATTTTACAAAAAAGCATAATGCTAACTATCTTTCCAAATCTTGATGAATAGATTTATTTTTTATGGATTCTAAAATCTTTGCAGATTTGGGTATAAAATTACTTTTATAATCTTTTTGCTTACTTGTTTTTTCTATCTCACTCATAACCATACGATTATCCTCTCTTAATGCCTCCAAATAATCTTTTCTTTCATAGGTGGGAGTATTATTTCCTGTAATACTTTTTAATTCTGTAATTTCTATTTCTAATTTTTGAATTTGGGAATTTTCTAGGGATATAAATTTTTCTAAGTTGTTATAGAAATTATTGACTTTTGTGATAAAGCCTCTAAAGCTTATTTGATTTGTTAAAGATAAAAGTTGATTATCCTGCCTATATACTAAATTTTCAGGTTCTATAAATGTTTTTCCATCCAAAGTTGCAATATAAAAACTAAGTGTATCAAGCGATGTTCTTTCGCCGCTAATTAATAAACCTTTGTATTCAAGAATCTTGTATTCCTTGTGATAGTCTTTAGAAATAATCTCAATATTTTTATTAAAAATTAATTCTATTTCCTTTTGTTTCTTTTTATTGTTATCACTATTATCCTCTTTGAGGATGATAAAATCTTTGGCGATGGTTTTATCATCATCTTGAATTTCATAATATTTTCCTTGAAAATGTTCATTAGTATTTGAATCTACAATGCTCTTTAAAGTTTTATGCGTTGCTATGTTCTTTTGCAGGTAGGTAATTTTAGAAATATTGTTTTTAAGACTTTCTTCATTGTTGTGGATTTGTCTTTTATATCCACTATAAAGCATTTCTTCTTGTCGTAGATCGCTATTTAGTTGCACCTGTAATAAGATAAGTGGATTGCCTGTAGCTTCTGCTTTCATTTCAGCAGCATCAGCTGCACCACTTGTAATATCTTCTAAGGTTCTTACATTAGCACCAGCTTTTCTAAATTGCTCTATGGATCTTGCCTTGTTTTCAATTACTTGCCACATTCTAGCATCATAGGTTCTTTCAGTGGCATATCTAAATTCCTTTACTCTAAAATTTTGTGGATCTCTCATAAAGAGCTCGTTGCCTTGTCTAATAACTCTACCACTTCTTTGTTCTAAGTCGCTAGGACGCCAAGGGCAATCTAAATGGTGTAAGGCTATAATTCTTTTTTGCACATTTGTTCCAGCACCCATTTTTTGTGTAGAGCCGATTAAAATTCTAGCTTTTCCTGAATTCATATCCGCAAAAAGCTGTGCTTTTTGTAAATCAGTCTTTGCATCGTGAATAAAACGAATTTCATTTTGTGGAATACCTTTAGAAACAAGCTTTTTTAAAATATCAGTATAAACATCAAATTTAGATTGTTCTGCCAAAAGCTCATCAAGGCTTTTGCTCTCTTCTTCTGTTTGTTCTATGGTTTCATTGATGTTAATAAATTCTTCCTCGTTTGGTTTTGGTGTTATATTATTACCATTTAAAGTAATTTTTTGTGAGTTTTGTTTTGGGGTGGATAAGTCGCAAAATATTAGTTGTGTGCCTTTGTCATCATTCCAAATATTATATTCATTATAAACATTTTCAATAAGCTTATTAATTTTAGAATCTTCATAATCATCGCAATATGGATTAATTAGTCTAAAGTCAAGTCCAGCTTTTCTAGCATCTGTGGTGCAAGCAAGTAAATTATTTCTTGTTATATCTTCGCTTTGATGTTCCATTCTCCAAACGATAGAGCCCTCATTCCAATTACCATTTTCATCTTGAATGCCTATAAATTCTGCTATTTCTTCGCTTCTAGGAGCAACGATATTAATAGGCTTATCATTATAAAGTTTTGGAACAAAATCTTTTTGATATTTCATAATATCATTATTTGTTACAATATCAGCTACACTTTTATACATAGTAGAAAGTTCAGGGACATTTTTAAATTTATTAAATCTTGCAACAATTTTATAGTTAATTCCAGAACTATCAAGCTCACAAGCGTTTGTAACTTCTCCAAAAGTGGAAGCCCAAGAATCAAAACTTTCTATCCCTTTTTCTTTTAATACATTTGGTTGTATGTATCTTTGTAATGTAAAAAGTTCTGTAATTGAGTTGCTTATCGGCGTTCCTGTTAAGAAGTAAATCTTTTTATTTTGTTCGTGAATATATTGTGTTTTACAATAAAGATCATAGGCTTTTTGTGAACCTTTTAAGTTACCAAGACCGCTTATATCTCCCATTGAAGTTGTGATAAGTAAATTTTTAAATTCGTGAGCTTCATCAATTATTAAAGCGTCAATTCCTAATTCTGAAAAATCAATAGCTTTAGATTTTTTATGTGCTGTTTGTAAATCTTGAAGCTTCACTTTAAAATTTTCAATGCGTTTTTCTAAGTCTTTAACAGAATATCGCATAACATTTTCATCGTCTTTTTTTCTCTCTAGTGTTTGTTCCAAGATATCAATATCTTCTTCAAATTGTCTTTTAATAGTCTTATAAGGAGCAGGGATTAATTTAAATTGAGAATGTGTCATAACAATAGCATCATAATTATTTGTTGCAATTTTTGAAAAAAACCTTTCTCTATTATCTTTTTTTAAATCATCATTTGTGGCGACTAAAATATTTGCATTTGCATAGGCGTGATAAAACTCATCATTCCATTGTCTTGCTAAATGATTTGGTACAACAATTAAAGGTTTATTTAAAAGTCCCATTCTTTTTTGTTCCATTACAGAACAAATTGCCACTAAAGTTTTTCCAGCACCTACTTGATGATCAAAAATGATACTATTTTCTTGAATGGCTCTATATATCGCATTTTTTTGGTGTTTTTTGAGTTTGATATTAGCATTGAAATTTGGAAGTTCCAAATGTTCCCCATTGTATTGTGGCTCTATATTTGTATTGAACCTTTCATTGTAAATATTCTCTAAATCTGTGCGTCTATCATAATCCTTATAAATCCACTCTATAAATTCATTTTTTAAATTTTCTAATTTAGAATTAGCGATTGCGGTTTCTTTAGGATTTAATTCTCTATATTCTTTGCCAGATGGATCTACTTTTTTATCGTAAATACGAATAGGTTTCCTTAATAATCCGTGTTCAAACAAATCAAAACAACCTATTCTCTCGGTAGCATATTGTGATCTGGTGTAAGAACTTAAAGAATAACCAGAGCCTTTAAAATTCCATTCACCCGTTTTTTCCATTAAGAATAAATCATAATCTTTAGGAGTAATTTGTAAAGTTTCTTCTATAAATTCTTTATAATACTTTATGGGTATCCAAGTTGTTCCTAAGCTTATTGAAATATCAACCGCTTTTAAATCTTTAGGTAAAACTTGCTCCAAACTTTCTAAATTATTAATAAAATCATAACCCTCTTCTACTAATTTTTTAACTTCTTTATATTTTGCCTTTACATTGCCTGAAAGATATTTTTTAGCTAATACAAAATTAGTAGGATTATTATGATCTCTAAAAATTAATCTTTCCCGCTCTAAAGTCTTAAGTGTTTCATTTAAAGGTTGATCCAAATGAGATTGTAAAAATTGTAAATCAATTCTTCCATGCTCATTGATACTAGCGATTAATGCTTCTTGTGGGGTTGAGATTTTAATTTCTTTTTTTGCGTTTATAGTTCTTTTAAAGAAAATATCTGCTTTTGTTGCACTTGGTGTAATGGGATCTACACCCTCTTTTAATGCTACATTTTTTGAGATACCAGCATTATAATTTTTCTCTAGGGATAAAATTTTATTTGCTTCTACATCCTCCCTAAAAGCTTTTTTGTTTGCATCTCTATTTAGATACCCTTCTTGAGCAACAAATTCATCATAAAGCTTATTTAAATGCTTTCTTTGGTTTTCTACTAAAGTATCGTTAAGCTCTTTTTTCTCGTATTCAATAAGAGTATTAAAATGATCTCTAATGGCGATAAGCTTTTTAATTCTTCTTTTGTCGTGTTCGTTTAAAGCAGGTTTTGAAAATATTATTTCATTATCATCACTTCCAATTTTTATATAGACTTCATTGTTATATTCAAAGTAGTTACCATCTTTTAATCTACTTATAACTTCACTATATTTTTCATATTCAGGAGATTCTTTATCAATCCTATAATAAAATAGTTTAATTTTAGTTTCTTGGTATTTGTAAATATTCTTAGGTAAAGTTTGGATGAAGTTTTCTAAAGCGATTTTTAAATTTCTGCCATCCTCTAAACATTCTAAATCTTTGCCATATTGAGAGCTTTTAATATCCATTTCCCCTAGAATGTTTTGAGGATTATTTTTGAAATACTTATTTATTCTAAAATAATTAAAAATATCAGGATTCATACCTCTTTTTGTAGCTTCATCAAAACGATTGTCATAGTATTCTACACTTTCTAGCCATTCATTATCAATACTTAAATCTTTACCCTTTTTAAAAAAGATAATATCAGTAGTAACTTCTGTATTAGCTCGTTTTTTAAAAGCATTGTTTGGTAATCTTACAGCACCTAAGAATGTTGCTTGTTCGGCTATATAACTTCTTATTGTGCTATCTTTAGAATCTAGAAAATAGCTTGATACTACAAAAGCAGCAATTCCATCTTCTTTTAAATTTTTAATGGCATTGCCAATAAAATAATTATGCACACTTGATTTGTTTAATGTGGAATCATTGGGATCTAAAATCTGTTTTTGACCAAAAGGTGGATTGCCTATAAAAGCATCGTATGGCTTATCAAATAAATGGTGTTGAAATGCTTTGTTATATATTGTTTGGTTTGGGTGTAAGTGTTTTAATATATTTACACTTATAGTATCAAGCTCTATGCAAGTAAAATGGTATTTATCACTATGATTTTTGGCATAAGATAAAAAAGAACCTACACCAGCACTTGGCTCAAATATTTCTTTAGTATAATCATCATTATTAAATCCTAGTTGATTAAGACCTTGATAGATGGCATCAATAACGATTTTTGGAGTATAAAAAGCATCCAGAGTGGATGTTTTTGCATTTTCATATTCTGCATAGTTAAGAGTGATGAAAAGCTCTTTAAATTCTTTTTCCCATTCTTTGTTTTGGCGATCAAAAACCTGCGGGATTCCGCCCCATCCTGAAAATCTATTAAGAATTTCTTGTTCTTCTCTTGTAGCAAAGCGATTTTCTTCTTCTATAATTTTTAAAAGTTTAATTGCTTGGATATTTTTTTGAAATCTGTCTTTTAAAGAACCAAGATAGACTTCATCATTGCTTACAAAATCTAACTTTTGCCCAGATTTGAAATTTCCTCTTTGAATCCCATTATCTCTTGTTGCAAGTTCCAATATTGATCGTTGATTGTTTCCTCCTGTGCTTGTTTCTTGTCTTTCATCATCATTTCCTGAAACAAAGGAGAATAAATTTTGGGCTCTATTGCTATAAACTGATAGAGATTGACTTGTTCTTCTGCTAGTATCTCCATATCTGTTAGCCCTTCTATTCTCTTCTGCTCTGCTTCCTTGCTCTCTAAAATTTCTAGTTCCATTTCTGTTTGTGGAAGTGCTAGTGTCATTAGATCTGACATTCCTAGATTCTTGATTGTGTTTGGATAAATTTCCGCCCATCTCTCTAGTATTATCAAGCTGTATTGTGGAATCTCCTTGTCTATCCATTTTTGTTGTATTTGATGAAAGGCTAATTCGTTCAGTATTTCCTGTAACTTCTCTATGTTGGGATAATTCTCTATTTTGTTGCTCATTTTCCTCTCCTTGAAACTCTAATTCTATAAAGTCAAATAGACTCTTATTGCCATACTTCTCATTTTCGATTTGCCTTTTAGTTTTACGCATTTATATCCTTGTAGTTTTGTTTTTTGCAAGGATATTTTAACATTAATCATTTATTGAATATTCAAAGCCCTAGCTTCCTTTAGAATTAGTTTTCTTATATAAGCACTAGCATCACTGCTTAATTCTATTTCTATTAATCGATGTAAAGTTTCATATTCTTTTTGGTTAAGTCTGCAAGTTACTAGATGTTCTCTCCTTAATTCTTTATCAATAGTTTTTCTTCCAGAAGATTTTTTGTCAGCTTTGCCATAAGTCTTTTGGGAAGTGGATTCCGAATTTAGAGCTTCAGCAATTGTAAAAGGTTTCTTTTCCATACTTATTTATCCTTTTTAATAAAACTTAAGAGTCTTTGGTATTCATTAAAAAAATTTGTATAGCTCAATCTTGAAAGATTATTTTCGTTATAAAGCTCTGTAAAGGAAGCTCCACTGCTCATTGAATTTTCAATAATTTTTGAAAATTTAAAGAAGAATAGATTTAAATCTGTGAAATTACTCTCAAGAGTCTCACAAATTTGATTTTTTTCTTTCTCGTCCCTATAATCTGTAACTAGAATACAA
Source organism: Helicobacter mesocricetorum (assembly GCF_900198605.1). Taxonomy (GTDB): domain Bacteria; phylum Campylobacterota; class Campylobacteria; order Campylobacterales; family Helicobacteraceae; genus Helicobacter_D; species Helicobacter_D mesocricetorum. Next base: position 8,471 of record NZ_FZPJ01000053.1, read on the forward strand.
ACTCTGCTATTATTGCCTATTTCATTTAAAGTTTCTAATGTCCTAAGTAAAGAGTTGTAATTGCTCGTGCAAGGGATAATAATAGTATTACTTGCTTTGATAATATCTAATATTCCTTTCTCTACAAAGCCACCAAAATCATAGACGCAATCATCTATTATTTTTGGAGTTGGCAAAATTTTTGCTTTTTGGGGATAAATTTTCTCAATGATAGAATTATCATTGCTTTGTAAGAAGTATCCTAAATCTTTAGCGATTGAAAAAGCAAAGGGGGTTTTACCAACACCACCTTTTTTATTTATGACAGATATTTTCATAATATTTCTCATTCTTTTGTAATTTTTTAGTTATTAATGTATAACATTAATTATTAATAATAGTATATAAATAATTAATATTTAATAAAATAATATATTAATAACTATAAATAATTTTCAATATCACTTGTGCCTACTTGTCTTATCGCATCAATGATTTGCTGTATGCTTTCACCTAGTGTTTGGAATAAATCATTCATTGTTTATTTTGCCCTGCATTCTTAAAAAATTCTGCAGCACTTCCACGCTCTTTTTTAAAGGATTTAGAATACTCTGCGTGGTAAGCATTTGCACACTCTGTGTCAGTTTCTGCTGAATTAGCATTTTTACTGCATTCTTTGAGTTTTGCTTCTAATTCTTTAGCATTTTTTGGATCTTCATAGTATTGCACACTTTTTGGCTCTGAACAAGCAGAGAATACAACAGCAACAGCTACACCTAATAGACTTAATTTGATTACATTTTTCATAAAGTATCCTTTTTGTAATATTTTAGTTATTAATGTATAACATTAATTATTAATAGTATATTATTTATTATTAAAATTTAATTAAATATAATATTAATAAATATGATTTCATTATAAACAAGTAGAGATGGTTGCACCTAATAATTTAATATTAGCTACTTTGAATTTTTGGTTTCCCATTATCATCATAATACATTGCTTTACAACCTTGCTTAAACTCACTGCAACCCCACCACCAACCTTTACCATTTTTACTTTTTATTCTTTGTAAGAAGCCCTTATTGCATTGTGGGCATTTATATGATGTATCATTAGTTGTTTGTTTTGTTTCAAAGTTTGGTTTGCCTTTATTATCTGGATAAATAGCTTTACAGCCTTCTTTATATTCACTACAACCCCAAAATTCTCCATATTTTCCTTTGCGTTTTTGTAAGAAACCTTTGTTGCATTGTGGGCATTGAATTTTTGGTTTGCTTTCATCTTCTAATATTTTAAAATCTTGATTGTTATTGATTCTTTGTATTTCGTTAATGACTTCCTTTGTTACTTCTTCTAGGAATTGTTTTCTTTGTAGCTCTAATGTTTCTATCATTTTTTGTTGCTCAAACCATAAAGCTGTCATATCAGGAGTTGTAAGAGATTTTGGAGAGAGTGAAATTAAGTCTTTGCCTTTTTTTGTGGATTTAACAATTTGTTTTTTATCGTTGCTTACCTCTATATATCCTCTTTCAATTAAGGTCTTAATATGATTAGATCTTGTTGCAGGTGTTCCTATGCCTCCGCTTTCTCCTTTTTTGTCCTTATCTTTCTCCATAAGTAGCTTTTTAATTTTTTCATCTGTTACATATTTTGCGACACTATTTAAATCTTTTAGCAATGTAGTCATAGTGTAATAAGGACGTGGTTTTGTTTGTTTCTTTTCAATTTGTATTGAATAGCATTTGGCAATATCATTATCTTTTAGATTAGATAAGTCATATTCATTCTTATCATTATCTTGCTCTTCTTCTTTATCGCCATCTATATTTTGCCATAAACTTCTAAAACCATTTTTGATTGTTTTATTTTGTGTGGCAGTAAAAACTCTTTGATTAATTTCTAGGTTAATAGTAGTAGTTTGATATTCTCTAGGGTGGAAGAATTGGATAATAAATCTTTTAGCGATTAAATCATAAACGACTAATTCATCTTGAGTTAGTTGCGATGAAATTTTATTTTGAGTAGGGATGATTCCATAGTGTGCTGAAATATTAGCATCATTAAAAGCTTTGCTTTTTATTTTTATATCACTACCAGCAATGAGAGCTTTAATTTCATCATTGTTTAAATTCTCTTTTATGGATTCTAAAATTTTTGGGGATTCTTCAAACATTGTTTCAGGAAGATATTGACAATCAGACCTGTTATATGTAATAGCTTTATGTTTTTCTCTTAGAGATTGTGTTATTTGCAAAGTTTTATCAGGGGCAAACCCAAAAATCTTTGCACATTCTGCTTGTAAAATGAGTAAGTTATAGGGTAATGGTGGATATTCTTTTTTATCCTCTGTTTTTAAATTTATTTTTGCATTTTGATTTTCGCAAGTGTTTTTGATTTCTTTGGCAATATTTTCATCTAAAATTTTTTCTTCTGTTTTTAATCGTGCTTTGAAAATATTATTATTATTTTCAAAATCTCCAATCAAAGAATAATAATTGATGCTTTTAAAGTTTTCAAATTCTTTATCTCTAGCAACTACAAGCCCCAAAATAGGAGTTTGCACTCTACCTACACTTAACACCCCATCAAAATGATTTTGCTTTGCTATAATTGTATAAGCTCTTGTGAGGTTGATTCCTACAATCCAATCTGCTTGACTTCTTGCAAAACCCCTTTCGCTCATTCCTTTAAAATCTGTATTTGGTTTAATTTTGGCTATTTCTTCTTTCACTGCTTTTGGCGTTAAGTCATTAATTAAAACTCTAAATACAGGTTTAGAGGTTTTAGAATACAGAACAATTTCATCAATAAGAATCTGCCCCTCATCGTCTGCATCTCCGCAATTTACAATGGAAGTAATTTTGTCATCATTGATTAAGTCGCAAATGATTTTAAGCTGCTTTTTACTTTCTTTCTTGGGGAGATATTTAAACTCGTTAATAGGTAATGGCAAGTCTTCGAGTTTCCATAATTTATATTTCTCATTATATTCTTCAGGTTTGGCAAGTTCTAATATGTGTCCAAAAGCCCAAGTAACAATATCATTGCCTTTGTGTATGAATCCTTCTCCACTTTTATAATTGCCATCTAGTCCTTCTGCAATTGCTCTACCAAGTTCAGGTTTTTCCGCTATAAATAATCTCATATTCCCACCTTTTTAGTTTTTTAGTAATTTATAGTTACTATTATTTAATATAAATAAATAATAGATATAAATATTTAATATTATTAAATAATAATAACTATAAATATACACCTTATGGGTGTATATTTTATCTTTCAATCCCTTTGTCTTGGGTTTTTTCAGGCTCTTTAATTTCTTGAGTTTGTTGCCTTTGCTGTTCTTGTTTTTGTGCTTTCATTTCAGATTCATTTACAACTTTAATCCCAGCATTAGAAATGATAGCTACAAACTCACCGCCTCTTTCTTGCAACTCTTTTTTTAGTTCTTCGTTGTATAGCCTTACATTGGTTTCTAAATAATGGCTTTTAGAGCCATCTTGGTTTTGGTGTTCTGTAATACCTACACCTTCAATTAATTCTTTTGCGGATTCCCGCTTTTGATTAATGGTATAGTAAAAGTAGCCTTGCTCATTTGTGTTAGAGTTTATATAGACGAAATCATCTCTATTCTTTGAGTTTGTAGGCTTTAATACAATATTATGAGTTTTCTCATCTCTATTGACAAAAAAGTTTTTCCACTCATCATTAACTTTTGCAGAGAACAGAACAGAACCATGTTCCATTGCTGCAACAGCTCCAGCTTCTTTAATAACATCAATTAAAGCGGTATCGACTTTTCTTTGCTGAATTTCACCTTCCTTGTTTTTATAGTTTAGTGCATTGTTAGTATCAATAACAATTTTATCATTAACCAATCTTCCAAATGCCATTGTTTATCCTTTCTATAAAATTTGTTTATTGTTTTTTGCATTATTGGTATATAATTCTTTTGTTCATTCACCTCCTTGTAGTGTGATTTGAATACTATTTTTATTCTCTATAAAAATAGTTTTATTGTTTTTTGCAAAACTCAAGGTGAGGCTTTTACCCTCTTTATCAACAGAGATAGTGGCTAAACCTTGAGTGATTGTAGTTACCCTTTCTTTCAATTTTTCATACTCTAAATGTTTTATATAAGAAAGGAATACTAAAGCCCCAATAATTACTCCTAATCCAAGAGATGCAAAACTAAAAATCATAAAAAACCATTTGGCATTTTTTGTCATCTTTATAAAAATTTCTGAAAAAGTATGAAGTTTTTGTTTTCCATCGGCAACAAAATCATCAAGAAAATTATTATAATTTTGTGCATTGTAGGAGAGTTTGTATTCTACTATTTCGCAAAATTGATTGATTTGCTCGTTATAGTTTTTTAATTTTTCATCTAGGGAGATTTTTTGAATTTCATTTGCAAATTTGGCAAAATCTTCCATTGTCTTTTTAATGGAGATTGTTTTACTGATGAGTTCTTTCTCTTCATTGGTGGGAGGATTTTTAAAATAAGAGATAAGAGCCAAATAAGTATTATCTAGCTCTATAAAGTTATCTTCTAAATCTTTAAAAATACCATCTTCAGTATTATTTTGTGAGTTTTGTTTGCCAATGTGGATCTTGGCATTAATTGCTTTCATAGTATTGTCAAATTTTTCTAATAACTCATTGAAATTAGTCATAGCTATTTCTTGATGGTTATCTGTATTATCAATAATCTCAAAAAGATTTTCACTAGGATTGGTTTCATTCATAATTATTTCTCATTTATCCAGCAATCTTTTTTAATAAATATTTTTTGGTAATAGGCAATACCAATTCTATAATATTGAAAGTTTGTTCGTTTTCTTTGGTTTTTAGGTAACTTAGAATACTCATAGCTACTAATTTTTATTAATTTTTCTTTCTGTTCTTTTTGTGATAGAGGTAAAGCATTGTAGATTTCTTGCGATACTTCTTTTAATTCATATCCTCTCTCCCATTCTTCTTTTTCATAAAATTTACTATTACAAGTATATTTTAAATTAAAATCTGTATAGGCTGATGAGGATAATAATCGGCAAGAGTTTGTTGGTTCAGGGTTTATTCTAAAACCATATACATTAACATCGTTACAAATGGTTTCATCACCATTATTTGTGCATATTCTATCTATCCTAATAACTTTTCTTTCAACTCTGTTATTTAAAGAGGAAACAGAACATTCTCCATCTAAATGCACTAAAATATCATTTTTGTATTTATACATTTCAGGATCATTGGATGAATCGACAGGACAAAGGTTTAAAAAATTTTTTCTAGCTTGCAAAGTTTTCCAAGGTTTCTTAAATTGAATAGAAAAATATCTTGCTATAGCACTTGCACACTCTGGTGGTTTTACTGGTGAAGCCAAACAAAGAATTGCTTCGCAAGCACTCCTTGTATCTCCTGATAGTAATTCTAATTCGATTGCTTCAGCAGAAATAACTCCAAAAATTAAAGTAACTATAAAAGCTTTTTTCATTGTTCCTCTCCTGTAATATTGTTAAAAAACAAGATACTCACTCTATTTATCTCTTCCTCATAGGGATTAATGGGTTGGAGTTCAATAGGAATGATGACTTGATTGTTAAGGAAATATTCTTTGTAATCTTTGATTAAATCTTCTCTACCTATTAAAATCATCTTAGTAGCGTTGTGAGCTAAAAGAAAAGTTTTTGTTACAAGCTCATTTTTAATGAAGTCATCTTCTGTAGAGTTTTTTTCAACTACAATTTGATAAGTCCAATTTTGAGAGCTTAAAAAACTATCTTTTGGAACAAAGTTATATTGTTGCTCTAAGAGGGCATTATTAATCGATATTGCAGAACCTTTGTCTAATCGTTTTGGTTTTGGTGCAGAACACCCTATAATTAATAAAGCTACTAGGGCACTAAGCAATATGGTTTTCATTGTTTTCTCCTATAATTTGAATTTTAACTTTGCATTCTCCTTGTAAGATTGCATTTTCTAATTGTTCTCTAGTTGGAATTTTCTTTATGTTTGAAAGGCTTTTTGAAATAGCTTTGAATTTATCCATAAAATAAGAATCCAAATAGTAGAATGCTTTATTGCATAAAATAGGTTTTCCACTATCAATGGTGATTAACTCATTTTCAAAAGGCATTTCTCTAAGCTCTTGTGGTAGCATTAAAGCTCTACTTGCTTCACTAATGCTTCTTGAACCACCACCATTACCACCTGAATTAATGCTTTTTGAGCTTGTTTTAAAAGTAGTATTCCCTAAAATCCTAGAGATAGCCTCTGCATCTTCTTGTTCTCTTGGTGCATAGAATATTTGACAAGCGTGGTTTGTTAGAAGTGTTTTTGCTCCTTCTTTGCCATAGCCTAAAGGTGGTGGTGTTTCAAGTTGTGATAGAGATTGATAAATGGTAAGTAATCTTAAATTATAACCTGCTATAAAGCTAACAGAAGTTTGTAAAATTTGGATTCTTCCTGGTGCAGTAAATTCGTCCATTAAAAGTAGGCAAGAATATTTCAAATCCTTATTTTTTTGGGGTAGCTCTTTGGTATTTAGTAAAATGAGTTGCGACCAAAAGATATTCAAAATAAATTGAGCATTAGCTAATTGATCGGGCGTTATGCCAATATAAATTGTCATTTTCTTTTTACGCAAATCCCTTAAATCAAAATCGCTTGTTTCTGTGCTTAATTTTAATGTTTCACTTTCAAAAGGAACAAGGGGTGCATTAAAAGAACTCATTACACCAGATTTAGTAGCGTCTGAACTAATATTAAAATAAGTTTCTAAGCGTCTTTTGGTAGCTCCATCTAAAACTTCGCAATGCACTAGAAAGTTATAGGTATCATCAAATCCTTGTATAGTGTTATTTTCATTTTGGATAGAAAATCCTTTGGAAAGCTGTAAAATGTTATAGAAATTAAATTCTCCTACCTCTAGGTTAAAAGCTCTTTGAAATTCTTTTCCAGCATCATTTAATTCTAAATCACGCCACATATAGCATAGTCCAACAAATAGGTTTTGTGCTAATCCATTAAAAAATTTTGAGGTGGAATCTCCATCAAGGGGATAAAGTATATTAGCTAAATCCATTAATTGACTATCGCAGTGTTCCTTATCACTCATATCAATATAAGTTAAGGGATTATAGCGATGTGTTTGTCTTGAAAAGGGGTTAAATAAATAAACTTCTTGCTCTAAAATCTCTTTCCTGTATTTACTAGTATAATCAAAGCATTCTTGTTTAATATCTTGCACTACAGCACTTTCTTGCCATTCTAGCAAATTAGGTATGACTATACCTACACCTTTACCGCTTCTTGTAGGAGCTCCTAAAGCTACAAATTGCTGACCGCTAAACCTTAAGAATTTTCCTTTATACTTTCCAATAATAATGCCTTTATTGCTTAATAAATTCATTTTTTTAATTTCAGCAGGATTGGCAAATCTAGCTTCCCCAAATTGTGATTTTTTGGATTTTAAAGATAACACCAAAAGGATAAAAAGCAAAAAAACAAATGCAAAAGAAATGCCTAAAGAAAGCCAAATTTTAGGATAGTTATTGATGATTGCTTGCAAGGTGAAATGGATGTTATAAATCTCCAGAGCTCTTAGGATTTTTATTTTATTTAAAAAGAAAAAAACAAAGGGCGTTAGTAAATAGGTAAGAATAAAACTTGCTATAACAAGAAAAATTATCTGAAATTTTCTATTTTGCATTTATCTCTCCAAACTTTTATTTTTAATAGATTTATTTATAGTGAAATCTTGCATTTTCTTTTCAAAAAATGATTTATCTTTTTGTGGTGTTTGATTGGCATAGTATTCTGTAACCTTTGGATTCTTAAATTCCATTCTTTGACTAAGATTTCTATCAGAATAAAAGGTTATAATTATCTCATCAGAGGGGGATAGTGGCGCAGTCAGGAGACCCTCCCCTTTGATTTTATCGGTTGCTACCCTAAAACGCACACCCTCGTTATTTTCCCACTCATAGACTTTTCCACTTTTGTCATCGTCAAATGGTTCTTTAAACACTTTCAAATACTCCCTTATAGAATTACCAAGATTTAAAAGTTCCTCTAATGTAATTTGTCCTTGACTATTTGGCTCTAAATGTAATTTTATATGTTCTGATCCAAGACCTTTATCTCGTCTTATGTTATGCCAACCTTTCACATAATGCACCACATAATCTATAATGGCATTTTCTATGGCTTCTAAATCTGTATTAAGAGGAGTAGATTTTTTCTCATTAAAAGTTACATTATAAATGCCTCGTTTTTCTTTTTGCATTAGGATTCCTTTATCTTTTCTATTTCTTTAAAATAGATTCCACTAATTCGTCTTTTTCCATGATGAGCGTGGATATGAACAACAATATCTATTAAGTCTTTAAGGGTTTGTTGGATAATTTCAAAAGGCACACATTGACCTTGTGGGTTTTGTAAAGTCATTAAAGCAAGTCGTGTAAATGTTTCTTTAGGGCTTCCTGCGTGGCAACTTGTAATGCTTCCACCATGACCACTAGATAAAACATTAATAAAATCATAAGTTTCAGCACCTCTAAGCTCAGCTAATAAAATCCTATCAGGCTTCATTCTTAAACAAGATTTTAGAAGTGTTGCAGAATTTAAAAAATCTGTGCTTTTTGCCTCACTTGGATAAAATAACTGCACATAATTTTTATGTTCATAAAATTTAATCTCTTCCACATCCTCAATCGTTATAATCCTCTCTTTGGTAGGAATAAAATCAATGAGAGTTTTCATAAAAGTAGTTTTACCACTTCCTGTTTCACCAGCAATAATAATATTTTTACCATAGCCAACAGCTTTAGCGATAAAGCTTTGATAGTCTCTTGCTTGATAGAGTTTGATTAATTCTTCATCGCTTGGTTTGATCTTATCCTTATCATTAGGATTTAAATCTTCAAAAAGTCCGCTTTTGATATGATCTTCCATTTTAAATCGATTCTTACTAGGTTTTCTAATCGTGATTGAAATGTGTTCATCTTTTGTAGCAGGAGGAATAACAATTTGCATTCTTTCACCACCTACTAAAATACAACTAAGAATAGGACGCGATACATCGATTTTATCTTTTTTAAAAGCAGCAGCAGAGGTTGCAAAGTGTCCTGCTATTTCAAAATCTAATTTAGTATCTTTGTATTCCCATAATCCTTTGGAGTTTTGCACCCAAATTTTATCATCGCCGTTGTAACAGATTTCATTAATAGAATCATCTTTTAAAAATTCACCAAAATGTTGCTTTGCAAATTTATCGAGTGTAATTGACATTTCTCTTCCTTGTGAGTTTATAAACTTTTGAAAAATCAATATCTTTATTGACATAAACACCTACAATATCCCCTTGATTTTTATAGAGTGTAGGTTTTATGTCAATCATTTTTTTTAATGCGGTATCAGCAATATTGCTAAAATTTTCTCTACTATTTTGTGTGTAGTTATAGTAATTGTTGCCATTGGTATTATTCTTGCTTAATTGATTTGCTAAGATAGCCATACTATCATCAATCATTGAGAGCAAAATTGCAGATCCAAATCGTTTGAGATAATGATGATCTACCCAACCTTGCAAACCACTAGCACCTAATTCATCAGTAGCTCCAGAATATACAGGGATGATAATGTTATTAGGTGTTTTAATCTCTTGCCAGATTACAAAAAGTCTATCCATACCATCATTGATTTGTCCAGCATTGAATGTCCCTGTAATAGTGCTACCTTTTTCTATTAAAAGTATGTTTCCATTAGCAGAATAAACATCATTAGAAACAATACAAGCAATACCTCCTTTTATAGAGCTTACAAGTCTTGTTTTTAAAGCACATCCTATATAAGTGCCTTTAGGTAAAAGCAAATTTTGATCAAATTCACTTACTTTTGCAAAAGTGGGAGTAAAAACTTCTCCTACAAAATCTCCACCTTGCAAGTTATTAGAGTTTTGTAAAGCACCTGCACCATTTTGTCCAAATTCAAATACTGTATTTGGAGACTCTCCAAAGTCTTTATCATTAGAATCCCCCATAAAGTTTCCATTATCAGAGGAGGTAATAAGAGTTGCTCCAATCCCTTTAACGATTCTAGGTTTTGGGAGATTTGTTTCAAAAAGTGGTGCTTCTATTTGTTTAGATGATTCAGCAATGAGTTCGTTAAAGGTTTGTTGTGGAATTTGTGGAACAGGTGGAATAAACTCCTTTATCTTAACGCTTTGTGCTAAATCTTTATTTTCCTCTTTTGGTGTTTCTTCAATGGATTCATTGCCTAAAAATGATTGTAAAAAATAGATGATTAATAGAATAAGCAATAAACCACCAATAGCAAAAATTACATAAGCTTGTATTTTTTTAAGATGATTCTTTTGATTACCTAATTCGCTGATATGATTTTCAAAATTTAAATCGCTTTGCTCTTTATTTTGCACACTTATTCCTTGTTGTTTTTATGCTATAATTTTTTAATCCATTTGGTAGATGGATTAAAAAGGTTTTACAGAGCCTTGATGTATGGTTAAGCTCAGTTCTCTTTTTGAGGGCTGGGCTTTTTTTTTGGATATTTAGTTGGGTGTGTGGGTGGATACCATACATTAAGGAGACCATAATGGATTCTCTTAACCTATTCATTGCAGTTATTGCAGTATTAATTACACTCTTTAGGGAGGAAATAAGAGAAATCTTATTGAAACTTAAAAAGTAAATAACTGCCTTCTGTAAAACTCTACCATAAGGACTTACCACCCTTGTGGTAGTTTTTATCTTTCTCATTTTTCATCCTTTTTATTGATTTCTCTTTGAATATTCTCATTAGAGGTTTCCCTTGTTTTTCTTAAAGGATTTTTTGCATATCCATTATTAAAGATTCCAACAACCTTATCTCCACTTCTTAATAGGATTTGTTTAGCGATTTTTTGAATGACTAAAACTTCATAATTGCCATCTTTTTTGATATGTGTGTTTAAAATACTTTCTTTACCATTCTCATACATAAAAGCTACAGGGAATGTTTTGGTATTATCAAATCCTAAATAAGTGAAGACTCCATCATCATAAGCAAAATTTGGACTTATATCCTCACTCCCCTTATTGATTTTCATAGTAAAATCCCAATTTCTAGGAATAGTATTCTTATTTAAATCTGTGCGGATATTTTCTTGTTCTTGTGCTTCTAAAAATTCTCTAGCCATTTCTAAATCTTTTTGAGGATAAGAGAAGCTAAGTTTATAAGTAGCATTATTGTTTTGAACTAGCCTCAAATCAAAGATATAGGTATTTAAGTTTGTAATTACAATTAAGTTAGTTTTCCAGTCATTTGGATTAGGATCTACGATAAACTCTTGTGAAGATTGACTTTCCCCCATATTATTATCTTGAATTAATTGTGTTTTATAGGCTTTGGGTTTTATAAAAAGGAGATTGTCTCTCTCTATCAAATCCCAACCATCGCTAAAGCCTGTGGCTGTATTAATAATTCTCTCATTAATGCCAAATTCCAATACACTTACATAACCATTCTTTGCATTAACTAAAAAGACATCATTGGCATTATAAATTGCATAAGTAATTCTTTTGTCAAATGGAGAAGGTTTTGGAATGTTTAATGCCCAAACAATATTGCTTAAAAATAAAGCAATTAAGATTATTTTTTTCATCTTACCACCTCTTCATCAACTCTATAAGTTAGCACTTTGAATCCTAATGGATTTAGCATTCTATTTTCTTCACTTGCTCTTGCTAAAATATAGTCATAGCTTAGAGTGATTACTTTTGTGGTTTGTGATGTTGCTTTAGTATTTAGATTTTTTGTGATAATCATTGCTCTTATGGTTGAAGTTTTAACGCCATTGCTCTCTCCTAAAACAATACTTAAAATTTGCACACTTACTTCATTAGAATTTTTTAAGATTTGATCCCTTGCATTTTCACCTTCATACCAAGCCCTATATTCATTGGCAACTTTTTCAGAACTCATTAATTGGGTAAGGAGATAATCTTGATTTAAAAGCTCATAGTAATAACCTTCCCTAGCTTTAACATAGGTGCTAATAAAATATTTATCTAAGGCTTCATTTTTTGTGATTTCTTTTTCATCAAGTATGGTTAAAATATCTACCATACCTGTGGTATTATCTACACGGATAACATAAGGTTCTATAGTTTTTAAAGGAGTAAGTAAGATAACAGCAATAATAGAAAGAATAGCGATAAAAATACTAATAAAAGCAATTATCCAAGCTCTTTGGTTGCTTTTTTCTATTAAATATCTAAAACTTGCTTCATAATCTAAAGCAAGATTTGTATTAAATTTGTTTTCTTTCATTATTTCTCCTTATTTGTATTTACCATAGGATCTTTTGGAATACGATTATCAACAAGATAATTAA
>NZ_FZPJ01000051.1 GCF_900198605.1 Helicobacter mesocricetorum
ATAATTATTGGTTGTTGGATAAATGTTAAGTTAGAGTTGGTTAGATTAAAGGGATTAAAAAAATAGTTGAGGGGGTTATAATAAATGAGAATACATCAAGGGATACTTCTTTTTCTCCATATTAGTGGAATAATTCTTGCTTGCTCAATGAAAAATTTATTGAATTCAAGGATAATCTTATGGATATTAATAACAAAAATAACTCTATGTGGGGCTTACTAGATAAAGCTTACCAAAACCAAAAGACAAATAACAATAATATTTCTAATGATTTATCAAATAATAATTCTCTTTTCAAAACACAAGAGGCAACAAAAACAGAATCTTTATTTAATCTTTTTGACAATAAAACTAGTCTCTATACCTCAAATGCTATTCAAGATTCCTTTGAAAAAAGTGATACGATAACTAAAATACAAAATTTTGCTTCTACTTTCAATCAAGCTCTATCAGAATTAGGAGAAGCAATGTATAAAAATGGAATCATCAATAAAGAAGAAAAAATGGGATTTGATATTTTACAAAAATATAACCCAACTTTAGATCCCCAACAAACAAAGAATATATTAGAAACCTCTAATTTAAGTGCAGAAAACCTACAACTATTAAAAACTATTGATAAAAAAATCGGGGCTATCCGATATTTTGGGAGATTTTAACTCTCCAAAAGAAATTTATTTAAAACCTTCTATTCGTAAAACAAATTTATTCTTTTTTTCTTCAAAGAATATTCCTTCTTTTGATACCTTATAATGAATTTCAAGATTTCCTCTTTTTATCATTTGATAAAAACCATCCTCTAAAGGCATCTTGTTTTCTCCTAAAAAAATCTCTTTACCTTGCAAAAGAAGTTGGAAGTCCAATTCTTTCAGAGAATCATCACCAAAATATCTCCTTATTACGGTATCTTTTGCATAACATTGCTGATTCAAACAAATTGTATTTTTAAAACTCAAAAAAGATAACAATAAATGTCCAGTATTGAAAATTTCTAAAGCTGTCTGATTGGGTGATACTTTAATAAAACCTGTATCATAGAATCGAAAATCTTTAGTAGCAAAGAATATAATTTTAGGAGTAGTTTGTTGTAGTTTTGGACTATATTTTGCACAGCCCAAAACTATCAAAAAAGCAAAAGAAAGCAAAAGAGCAACTAAAACTCTTCGCCTGTTAAAGTACGATACCATCTTTTTCCATCAAGCTTTAATTCCATACTCACTTGACATAAACCATCTTTATAGACGGTTTCCACAATTTCGGCATTCCTAATAATTGCCATCACTTTTGTTTTAACAGTAGAGTTTTTCAACACCATATCTCTCACGGTATCTTGAGCATTCACTCTAATTCCATACATTTTTTCCCCAATTTGTCTATAAGCATCTACAATCGCTGCTCTTTTAGCCAGAGCCAAAGCTTGTGCTGGAGACAATGTAGATTCTGGCGCAACACCCATTCCAATAGCACTAATTTCAATAATGCTTGATGGAGTAATCATAGGAGCATTAGGAATAACTATATCATCGCCTCCCGCTTCAATACCTTGTAAAGGCACAGCAGGTGTATTTGAGTTTCTATTGTTCCCTTGAAAGTTTGTATTACCTACCGGACTTGCTGTTGTATAACTTGTCCCATAACTTGTCATAGAAGCTATTTGTGAGCCATCCGCTAAAGCAGTAGTCTGAGCAACTGCCAAATTTGAACCAAAGAGCATTCCCGCTAAAACTAATGAAATCGTTTTTCTTGTCGTCATTCTAATCCTTTTGATTTAAGATGTATTATCGTAAAAAGCAATTAGTGTTCCAATTTCATTTTAAAAGTATTTCTCTTAAATTTTCCACCATTTTTTCCATCCCCTCTCTATAAAGCTCTCCTGCTTTTTGCCAAAAGTTTTGCATATCATCATAGGGTAAATGAATACTAGCTAAAGCTAGAGCATAAAGAAAATGACTTAAAGAACCTCCAAATAAGATTCCAATAAACGCATTTTTTGCTTCAGTAGCGGATATTTCATCATAAATAGCATCCACTTTAGAAAATAAATCAATTTTAGAATGAACTTCCATTTTAAATAAGTCAGAAATCTTGTTTTTAAAAACCATTACTTCAAAGAGATATTTTTGCGTATCTTTTGTATAAAATTGCTCTTTTTGAGGATCTTTAAAAAGTGATTTTAACTGCAAAATAGCCTCTTTTTTATCAATAGACTTTAATTCAAAATCTTCAAAATGAGTAGGAATAGCACCTTTAATGTATGCCCCATCATTTAAATTCAAAATAGTGAAGGGTTTCAATACCTTAAAAGTCTCCTCTAAAGAAGTTCTGGAGAGTGAATAAAGTGCATCTGAATAAATATCATTACTAAAATTCCCATCAACCCTATAAGCATCCTCGGGTATCTTTTTGTCCTCTTCTCCATAATAAGAATTAGCAGCGTGTTTCTTTACACCTTTTTTATACCCACAATCAAGCCCACACAATATCACATCACTCCCCAAATAACTCGCCAAAGCAGCACCTGCATTACCAACTAAAGGGGCAGTAAATTTGACTTTAAACTTTGGTGCATTAAGGTTTGCTGCGCTAGAACCATCACGTTCAAACATATAAATCTCTTTTGCTAATTCTTTAGCCTTTTTATCAAGCACAGAAGCACAAAGCAAAGGTATATCACCTAAAGGAGCTTCTCTTAAAACTCCATCTAAATAATTATGTCTTTCTATTTCTATTTGAAAATCAGGCTTAATACCTGCTTTTAATAAAGGCTTCAAAGCTGTCCCACAACTAAAAATAATCATTTTTTCCTGATTCTTTTTAATAAAAGGTAATAAAAAGTCAAGGCTTGGACCTGTAGCAACAACACAAATAGGAGCATTCACTCTTTTGGGTTCTATAAGCATAGGATTAAGAGAAAAACTTCTCTTATTACAAATCCCCCTAATCTCATCCTCATAAGTTCCCCAACCCCTAAGTGATTGGGAATGCAATTCATAAACTAAAGCACGAGCGCTTTGTGTGATTGGAGTTTGATACATTACAAGCTCAAACCTTATAATAGCAGTGCTAATTCTACGCGAAGCAAAAAAATTCAAAGCATAATTTCTTTGCATAATACTTTCTATAAAAATATATCCCCCCTTGCGTTCTACTTTGCTAAATAGTGAAGCAAAATCGACAAAAAAACAAGCAATACGAAATAAATCCAAAGACTCTTCAAAAATGAAAAAATTATTAATTGTTTGATACTTTTCTATCAAAATTTGCAAAAAGATTCCACCGCCTAACCCAAAAAGGCTAAGATTAGGCAAAAAATTACTTGGTAGATGATAATGCTCAACACCTCCACTATTAAGAGTAAAATTTAAAATCTCATTTACCCAAAGGGAACTATAAGGAAAATTTTCATTCATCATCGACATTTTATTGCCACAAACACGATTCCATTTATCATTAATAGGAGGATCAAAGGCTAAATTTTCGTGAATTGTAAGCATAGTAGATCGCCCATTTTCTAAAGGATAAAGCAAAGTATTATTTTGAAGATTAATCACATTTATCCCCTCTTTGCCAATATAAAGCTGATATTCCCTAGAGGGCTTTTGCAAAGCTTCAAAAATAGTAAAATTTGCTTGCTGAAAAAAGATTAAATTATCCCTAAACCGATTCTGACAAAAAACTTCAATCTCTTCACAGCGACTATTTTGTAAAAATTCTATAATTTTCATTGTTTAATCCACTTCCTAAGCACTTTATTTAATGGGTAAAATAATAACATATTCCTACACTTTACTTTAAAATACTTTAACCCTTAAAAGATTTATCATCAAAACTTCTAAAAATTAACATAAAAATGCTATCCATAATTTCGCTAATTCCTAAACAAAAATACCAATTATAAAATATAACTTAAAAAAAAAATTAGTTTTATAAGATTATATTAAATAAAGTTTCAATAGAATTTTGGTTACAAAATTTTAACTTACACAAGGAGCAATTATGTCTTATGTTCAAAGTATCATTCAAAAAGTTCAAAAACTCTATCCTGACCAAATAGAATTCCATCAAGCAGTCAGAGAAGTGTTAGAATCCATAGAACCTGCTTTAAAAAAAGATAAAAGATACGAAAAATTCAAAGTCTTAGAAAGAATAGTTATTCCAGAGAGACAGCTAAATTTTAGAGTAACTTGGGAAGATGATAAGGGAGAGATTCAAGTTAATAGAGGATATCGAATAGAATTTAGCTCACTTTTAGGACCTTACAAAGGGGGTTTAAGATTTCATCCTAGTGTTACAGAAGGGATTATTAAATTTTTAGGATTTGAACAAATTTTCAAAAACTCCCTAACAGGTTTGGCAATGGGAGGAGGAAAAGGCGGAAGTGATTTTGATCCCAAAGGAAAAAGCGATAGAGAGGTTATGCGATTTTGTCAAGCTTTTATGAATGAACTCTACCGCCATATTGGGGCGCATACGGATGTTCCAGCAGGAGACATTGGAGTTGGCGGAAGAGAAATTGGTTATCTTTTTGGGCAATACAAAAAACTTACTAATCGTTATGATGGTGTCTTAACAGGTAAGTCTTTACTCTGGGGAGGAAGCTTGGTAAGAACAGAAGCTACGGGCTATGGAAGTGTTTATTTTGCAGAAGAAATGTTAAAACATAGTAAATTTGGAACTTTAGAGGGAAAAACTTGCTTAGTCTCTGGAAGCGGAAATGTAGCCATCTACACTATCGAAAAACTCCAACAACTCGGAGCAAAACCTGTAACTATTAGTGACTCAAAAGGTATGATTTACGATGCAAATGGAATCGATCTAGCACTTCTTAAAGAAATTAAAGAGGTTAAACGAGATAGTCTTGAAGCCTATGCAAAGGCAAAAAAAGGTGCAAAATGGACAGGTATAAAAGATTATCCAAAAGATCATAATCCCCTTTGGAGCATTCCAGCATTTGCTGCATTCCCAAGTGCCACACAAAATGAACTTAATGCAAAAGATGCCGAAATTCTTCTCAAAAATGGATGCAAATGTGTTAGTGAGGGTGCAAATATGCCATCAACCATTGAAGCTGTGCATAAATTCATTGATGCAAAAATCTGTTATGGTCCGGGCAAAGCCGCTAATGCAGGTGGAGTGGCAACAAGTGGTTTAGAAATGAGTCAAAATGCTTCTATGACTGCTTGGAGCTTTGAAGAAGTCGATAAAAGACTACATAATATTATGAAACATATCTACGCAAGTGCAAGTGAGGCTGCAAAAGAATTTAAAGATCCTACTAATTTAGTATTAGGAGCTAACATTGCAGGCTTTAGAAAAGTCGCTAACGCGATGATTGAGCAAGGTCTTGTATAAAACTTTCTTTGCATTATTAATATTTTTAAACTTAGATTCCCTATATGGGGAATCTTTAACCTTCAAAACTTATTCCAAAGACTCTTTTACAATAACCTCATCCTCCCTTATGAGTGAAAAACTTGATGGGATTCGTGGAATTTGGAATGGAAAATCCCTCCTTAGCAAAAATAACTATCCAATAAACCCCCCTAAAGAATGGTTAGAAAACTTTCCACCATTTAGCCTAGATGGAGAATTATGGCTATCTTATAACCGCTTTGAAGAAACTTCAAGCATTATTCGCAATTCTAAATCCACCTTAGAGGAATGGAGACAAATTACTTACTATGTCTTTGATGTGCCTAATATTTGTGAGAAGTGTCATTTAAAAGAACGTTTAGAAATTTTAGAAGAATATTTAAAATTTCATTTTGCTCCACAAATAAAAATAATCCCACAAATTCCTATCCAAAATCAAGAACATTTGCAATCTTATTTTCAAGAAGTTCTAGCAAGAAATGGTGAGGGATTAATCTTACGAGATAATATCAAGCCCAATATTGCCTATAAATACAAAGCTTACGAAGATAGCGAATGTGAAGTTGTAGGTTACACTCAAGGCAAAGGCAAGTTTGAAGGACAATTGGGTGCTATCCTTTGTCAAGCATCTATTAATGGTGTTGATAAGACTTTCAAAATTGGCTCGGGTTTTAGTGATAAAGAACGAAAATCTCCCCCTCCACTCCATTCCATCATTACTTACAAATATTTTGGATTAACAGCAAATAATCTGCCAAGATTCCCCATTTTTTTAAGAATTCGTGATAAAAATTTTTAACAAAAATGCTACAATTACGCTTTAACCCTTAAGGAAGAATAAATATGTTAGCTGAGATTCAATCAGAACTTTACTTTATACTCCTTGCTGCAATAGCCATTATTGCGGTTTTAAATCCTTTTGGAAATCTTCCACAATTCCTTGATATGACAGAAGGATTAGCACTCAATACTAGAAAAGATCTTTTTAGAAAAATACTCTATACCGCTTTTGCCATTGTTATGGTTTTTTTATTTTCTGGCTCTTTTATTATGAATTATCTTTTTAAAGTCGATATTAATCACTTACGAATTGCTGGTGGCTTATTATTAATTATCATTAGCCTTAAAAGTCTTCTTATTTCCAAAAAAGAAGGAGATTTCGCCCATTATCAAAATTTAAGTAAAAATGAATTACTTAATCGAAGCGTTGTCCCTATGGCTTTCCCTATGTTAGTTGGACCCGGAACACTCTCTACTATCACAGTAATTTCCGAAGAAAGTGGTTTAGCCATCACAATTTTTGCCATAATAGGAGCTTTTCTTTTTATGCTCACTTTATTTCATTACGCTACCACCATTGAACATATTATTGGCAAACTCATCTTGCAAGTCTCTTCAAGAATTGTGCTAATTTTTATTATGGCAATGGGAGTAAAAATGATGATAACAGGTTTTAAGTTTATCTTTCATCTCTCATAATATTCTTTAAAATTATTTGTAAAATATTTTCTGTGGCATTACTAGAGCATTGTTGTTGCAATTCTTTACTTATTTGGCTTATTCTATTATCCTCTAAATACCCTAAAATATCCCATAACACCTTATCAAACAAATCTTTTTCTTCACATAAAAAGCCTAGATTCTGATTTTCTAAAAATTTTGCATTAAAATATTGATGATTATTAGCTGCATAAGGATAGGGGATAAAAAGTGAGGGCAACCCATTAGCACATAGCTCCCACAATGAGCTAGCACCCGCTCGTGATACCGCAAAATCACAGATTCTAAAAATCTCTGGCATTTGTTGGCTAAATCTAAACAAGCATACATCAAAATCGCCCTCCAAATTATCCCCATCTTCAAAAACCATCAACTTTAATTGAAGTAACTGGTATTCCTTATACACTCGCTCAAAATCTCTTTCACCACATTGATGATAGATTTTTATTCCTCTATCTTTTACATCCTCTGCCACACTTAAGGCAAAATTATTAATTGCCCTAGCACCCTGCGACCCCCCCATAAACAAAATATTTAGAATCCTATCCCTTATCCTGGCGGTTTGAAAAAATGCTTGATTAATAGGATAGAATTTAGTAGGAGAAGTATCCAAATAAGAAGAGAAAAAAAGTTTTGCATAAGGCTTCAAGAGAATATTTAATCGTCCAATTTTTGCATTTTGTTCGTGAATCATCAAAGGAATCTTCAAAAAAATAGCAGCAAATGCTGCAGGTGCTGCCGAATATCCCCCCACAGAAAAGACAAAAGCGATTTTTTCTTTCTTTAATATACCTAAGGCTTCATAAAAAGCCCTAAGCTGATGCCAAAGAGACTTTATCTTATTAATTCCTTTTTGATTAACAACTCCACAAGTTTGCAAAAAATATTTTTGAGTAAAATTAGGATTATTTTCAAAATAGATTCTATCCTGCCCTTTATCACTTCCTATAAAAATACATTCTAAACCCTTTTTAGAAGACTCTTCTAAAAAAGCTTTTGCAACACTTAAATGACCTCCTGTCCCGCCACCTGTAATAACAACTTTCATTAAATCCCTCTAAAACTTTATCCAAAATTCTAACACAAGAATGCTTTAAGATTATAGAATTTTCTTAATGTGTAGAATAGGCAATCTCTATAATAAAAGTTTAAATAAAATAATACTTTTTTACAAAAATTATTAAAAAAAATTGTAAAATCTGCTTAATAAATTAATGAATGAGGGTTTAAATATGGAAGAAGTTAATCTTGATAAGAAATCTCTATCAATGTCTATCTTAATGACACCTAGTATGGCAAACTTTCGCGGGAGAGTGCATGGTGGAGACATTATGAAACTTATGGATCAAGTTGCTTACGCTTGTGCGGCGAGATATTGTAGTAAATACGCTGTTACATTATCTGTTGATAGCATTACCTTTAAACAACCCATAGCGGTAGGTAATCTTGTAACATTTAATGCTTCGGTAAATTATACAGGCACTAGCTCTTTAGAAATAGGCATTAAAGTTATTGCTGAAGATGTGTATAATCATTCCAACACTCATACTAATAGTGCCTATTTTACAATGGTATGTGTCGATGAAAATGGCAAACCCGCTAAAGTTCCGGAATTCATCCCACAAACTGATGAAGAAAAAAGACGACATCAAAATGCTATTAAACGCAAAGAAATAAGAATGGAATTAGCCAATAAAAAAGCATAATTTTATGCTACAATTTCTCCCGTTGGAGGAATTATGCCAAATCATATGCCAAATCAACAAAAAAATACAACAAATATCCAAAATACATTAATTGCCAATCATCTTAATCGCCTCTTTAAAAAAAATTCCAAGGCTATTGCCCTACTCTTTAAGGCTATCATTAAAGGTGAAAAGCTTTATCCCAAGGATACCTTATTAAAGCCTATAAAAGAATCCCCAACAACCCCACAAACAAATAACCAATTATCAAAACCCCTAAACCCACAAGCGGATTCTAAACCCTTAAGCACAACTCCCACAAAATCTCCTCTCAATATCGAAGGATAAAAGTTCTATGAAATTTCACATTGTTCTTCATCAACCAAGAATACCTCAAAATACCGGAAATATAGGAAGACTCTGTTTTGCAAGCAATTCCATTTTACACCTTATTCACCCCTTAGGCTTCAAAATCTCGGCAAAGGAGCTTAAAAGAGCTGGAATGGATTATTGGAAGAATTTAGAATTTTATGAATGGGATGATTTTGAGTCTTTTCTAGGCTCTGCTATTTCCTTAGAGCATTTTTACCTCACCACTAAAAGCACATTAGCCTATTATAAAGCAAACTTAAAAAACGGCGCATATTTACATTTTGGAAGGGAAGATGGGGGATTAAACCCTTCTTTACTTACAC
Organism: Helicobacter mesocricetorum; assembly: GCF_900198605.1. Lineage (GTDB taxonomy): Bacteria > Campylobacterota > Campylobacteria > Campylobacterales > Helicobacteraceae > Helicobacter_D > Helicobacter_D mesocricetorum. The sequence goes on from NZ_FZPJ01000051.1 coordinate 9,254, forward strand.
AATACCCCAAACAAACACTAACAATCCCTATGCAAAATAATGCAAGAAGTTTAAATCTCGCCACTAGCGTAGGAATTGTGCTTTATGAGGGAATTAGACAACGCGATTTATTCCATCTCTAAGCGCAACAAAAGCATTTCATTGCCTTTTATCATCTTAACTGATGGAGAGCCACACAATGGGCATTGCGTATAATTTATCCCCACAACTTCACTGCTTTGCTTACAATCCTCACAAAAAAGATTCACTTTAACAAACACAATAAATAATTCTGCATCTTCGCAAATACTGCCAACTTTAAAATCCAAAAACGCCTTTTTTAGTAAATCCGGATTCACTCCGCTCCTCTCTCCAATCTCTAAATGGATAGCCAAAACCTTACTAGCTTGATTTTCTTTTGCAATCCGCTCACAATTCTCAAGCAACGAAGAAACCACTGAAAATTCGTGCATACTTTTTCCTGATATTTTTACAAATTAAAATATTTTTAGTTATCATATTGTAAAATCTTTTCTTTAATCTTAAAAACATTGATTTTAATTTTTGCAAGGTAGCAAATGAGACATTTTTTGACTTTAGCAGATTTTAGCAAAGAAGAAATTTTAGAGATTCTACAAATCTCCAAAAAACTCAAAAAAGAGCTAAAAGAAGGTCAATATAGCAATCTTTTAGAAAACAAAACTCTAGGAATGATTTTTGAAAAAAGCTCCACAAGGACTCGTGTAAGCTTTGAAGTGGGTATTCATCAACTAGGAGGTAAGGGGATTTTCTTATCAAGCAACGATATACAGCTTAGCCGTGGAGAACCCATTAAAGATACCGCCAGGGTATTATCATCTATGGTGGATATGATAATGATGCGAACCTTTAAACATTCAAGTTTAGAGGAATTTGCAAAATACTCTAGTGTTCCTGTAATAAATGGTTTAACCGATGACTTCCACCCTATGCAATTACTTGCAGACTTTTTCACAATGCAAGAATGCAACAAAGACCAAAATCCCATAGTAGCTTATATCGGCGATGGCAACAATATGGCGCATTCTTGGTTAATGCTTGCTGCAAAACTTGGATTTGAATTAAGAATCGCCTCCCCTAAAAATTATCAAGTTTTACCAGAGATTCTTCAAAAAGCCCAAGAATTTGCTAAAATCTCTGGCTCAAAATTATTAATTATGGAAGACCCCAAAGAAGCCGTTTTAAATGCAGATGTTGTTACCACAGACACTTGGGCATCTATGGGGCAAGAAAAAGACAAAAAACAACGAAAAAAAGAATTTAAAGATTATTGTGTCAATAAATCACTTTTGTCTCTAGCAAAACCAGATTCTATCTTTCTACACTGCTTACCAGCTTATCGGGGAGAAGAAGTTACACAAGAAGTTTTAGAAGGCACACAAAGCAAGGTTTTTTTAGAAGCAGAAAATCGCTTACATACACAAAAAGGAGTTATGGTTTGGCTACATCAAAATCGTTAATACAGCACAAAGAAACAAATTGTTACCAAAAGCTTAAACAAGCAATTATGCAAACCCACAAACATATTTCTGATTTACCAGAATCCCTTCAAAATTTCCCTAAAGATTCATTAGCATATTGCCTCAAAGACAGCAACAATGAAGAATACTATCTGCTCTCTGCAAAAATCGTCAAAGCCCTTATGGAATCTGCTAAAAAGCTAGAAGAAGATAAATACCTCTTTAAGCTAGAGCAAGAGATTTACAAAAGTATGCCTATTGATTTTGATGATGTTTGGTGTATCGCCTTAAAAGAAATCAAAAACTACAAAAAAGACCCTAAAAAGATTATCCAAAACATCAAAAAACGTTATCCCTATTTGTTTATTAATTTTGATATGAATAACACTATGAATAACATAAGAATATAACCTATGCAATCTACGATAGATTTTAAAAAGTTTGCCACCTATTCTAAGCCCGGTCCTCGCTACACAAGTTACCCAACCGCCATAGAATTTGGCGAATCTTATACTTTAGATTCTTATCTGAAAGACCTAAGAGAAGACAAAAACCCCCTCTCTTTATATATTCACCTCCCTTTTTGTCGCACCGCTTGTTATTTTTGTGGTTGCAATGTTATTTATACAAGCAAAGAAGAAAACAAACAACATTACATACAAAACCTCAAAAAAGAATTAGAAATCTTAAAACATTCTATGGATACCACAAAAATCGTTTATCAGCTTCATTTTGGAGGGGGGACACCAACCTTTTTTAATGCAAAAGAGTTAGAAACTATTATCAATCTCTTAAAAACCACTTTTCCAAACTTCGACAAGGAAGCAGAGATTGCTTGTGAGATTGACCCAAGATATTTCAACACAGAGCAAATGCAAGTGCTTAAAAATGGAGGATTTAATCGCTTAAGTTTTGGGATACAAGACTTTAACAAAGAAGTGCAACAAGCCATTCATAGACACCAGCCTTTTACACAAGTAAAAGAAGCTATCGAAATTGCAAGAAGTTTCAACATCCCCTCAATCAATTTGGATTTAATCTATGGACTACCTCTCCAAAGCCTAGAAACCTTTAAACAAACTCTCAAATCTTGTCTAGGTTTAGACCCTGAACGTTTCGCTATTTTTAATTACGCCCATGTGCCGTGGCTTAAAAAAACTATGCGAAAAATTGATGAAACTACCCTACCAACCCCTGAAGAAAAGCTAAAGATTCTAGAATATACCATTACTTACCTACAAGAAGCAGGATATAAAACGATTGGAATGGATCATTTTGCAAAGGAAAATGATGAGCTTTTTCAATCCATACAAAAAGGAGAGCTAAGAAGGAACTTTCAAGGATACAGCACAAAAGGCGGAACACAAACCATAGGAATTGGGCTAACCTCTATTGGTGAGGGGGAGAGTTATTATGCCCAAAACTACAAAGAAATGCCCCTTTATCAAGAATCTTTGCAAAAGGGACAGCTACCCTTTTGTAGAGGCATTAAACTCAATCAAGACGATAAAATTAGAAAAAGTGTTATTATGCAATTAATGAGTAATTTCCAACTTGATTTTACGCAAATCCAAAAAGATTTTTCTATTAATTTCAAAGATTACTTTAATGAGGAATTAGAAAATCTCAAATCCTTTAATGAAACAGGATTAATCACCCTTAAAGACAATAAAATTCTAGTTAGCCAAACAGGAGCCTTACTAATCCGCAATATCGCAATGGTTTTTGATATTTATTTAAAAAAAATCTCACAAGGGCAGAAAGTTTTTAGCAAAACAATTTAGGACAAAAGATGGCACATTTTGAAAATTATAACTATCTAGCAACAAGTGATGCTTGTGTGAAATGTGGAAAATGCCTTCCAGATTGCACGATTTTTGCCATTAATGGTGATGAAGCGACTTCTCCTAGAGGCTTTATTGACCTATTAGGTGCTTATCAGAGGCAAGAAATCCCTTTGGATAAACACGCAAAAGAAATTTTTGAAAAATGCTTTTTATGCACCACTTGTGTGAGTGTATGCCCAAACTCCCTACCCACAGATACACTTATCGAAAATATCCGCTATGAACTAGCACAAAAATACGGAATTAGCTGGTTTAAAAAAGTCTTTTTCTATCTCCTAAAGCACCGCAAAATTATGGATTTTAGCTTTAAGATTATTGCATTTTTTACGCCCTTACTCTTTAAGCAAAGTCAAGATAAAAGCTCTATAATCCCTCGCTTTAAACTTCCTCTTATTAATAATAGAATCTTTGCTAAAACCCATAAAAAAAGCTTTTTAAACACCCACAAAGAATACCTAACCTTTGATTCAAAGAGTGATAAAAAAGTAGCGATTTTTATTGGTTGTTTGGGGAACTATAACTACAAAGAAATTGGCGAATCACTGCTTTATATTTTAGAAAAATTAGGGATTAATGCAATGATTCCAAAAGCACAGCAATGCTGTGGAGCGCCCGCATATTTCACAGGGGATTTTGAAAGTGTAGATAAGCTTATTAAACACAATGTAGAATATTTTGAAACCTTTATTGATGAAGTAGATGCTATTTTAATCCCAGAGGCAACTTGTGCAGCAATGGTGATAGAAGATTGGGAAAGATTTATGAAAAATAATCCAGAATTTAAACAAAGAATCCAAAAGATTTTACCCAAGATTCATATGGCGACACAATACTTAGCCAATGCCACCAATCTTAAAGAATACCTAAGCCATATCCAAACAGCCCCTAAACCCACTTTAACCTATCACGACCCCTGCCACGCTAGAAAGGTATTGGGAGTATGGAGAGAACCAAGAGAACTCTTAGCACAAAATTACACTTTAATAGAAATGGAAGATTCTAATATGTGTTGCGGTTTTGGGGGAGTTACTATGCAAACCGAACATTTTAAACTCGCTAGTAAAGTAGGAAGCAAAAAAGCAAAAATGATAGATAAAACCCAAGCAATGTATGTAAGCGCAGAATGCAGTGCTTGTAGAATGCAGCTAAGTAATGCGCTCTATCAAGAAAATGTCGATATTCCCTTTAAACATCCTTTGGAATTAATCGCCAATGCGATAAAAACCAACAAATCTCACCACTTTAGCCTATGAGCCATTCAAGAAGTATCAAAGCTTATTTGTATTATAATCCCAATAAAGAAAAGCAAAGGGCAGTATTTGCATAAAATTGCATTCATTTTATTAAGTGCTGGAGATAGCAGTCGATTTCAAACAAAAAAGATTCCCAAAAAACAATGGTTGCGTATAGGGGAACTTCCCCTATGGCTAAAAGTAGCCCAAGAGATAAATAGCTATTATCTTTTTAGCAAAGTCATTATCAGCGCAAAAGAAGATGAAAAAAAATATATGCAAAAATACCTTGATTCCTTTGGACTAGACTTTCTCCTTACAACAGGTGGAGAAACACGACAAGAATCCCTTAACAACGCCATATCACAAGTAGATGAAGAGCTAGTTTTAGTGAGTGATGTTGCGCGTTGTAGCATTCCTAGAGATGTATTTAATGCAATCATCTTAGAGGCTAATAACTATGATTGCATTGTCCCTTATATCCCTATTAATGATACCATTGCCTATGACAATAAAAATTTAGAATATCTCCAAAGGGAGCAAATAAAAATCATTCAAACCCCTCAACTAAGCAAAACAAAAATTCTCAAAAATGCCCTACAAAATCTTTCTTACACAGATGAAAGCAGTGCCATTTATGCAAATGGTGGAAAAATAGGATTCGTTTTAGGCTCACCACAATCCAAAAAATTAACTTCTCCAGAAGACCTATCAAGCTTTTCACTGCCTCCACCAAGCCCCAAAACCATTATTGGTTGCGGTAGCGATATTCACATCTTAGACAAAGGAGAGGGAATCCTCTTAGGTGGTATCCCTATTCCTTGTGAATTTAAACTTATTGCACATAGTGATGGCGATGTATGCTTACACGCCCTAAGTGATGCTATCTTGGGAGGAATTGGAGCAGGAGATATTGGAGAATGGTTTCCTGATAATGATGAAACTTACAAAAATGCAGATTCTGCAAAGCTCTTACAGCAAATCACTAATTTTGCACTCAATGTTGGCTACACTATTGAGCAAGTAGATATCACGATATTTGCGCAAAAACCAAAAATCTCTCCTTACAAACAAGCCATAGAAAAAAATATCGCCCAACTCTTAGACATTCCCTTATTTTGCGTAAATGTAAAAGCCACGACGACAGAAAAACTTGGTTTCATCGGCAGAGAAGAAGGGATTTTAGTCCATTCCAATGTCGTTTTAGCATATTTTCAATGGCACAATAACTAATCAAGGAAGAATGATGAAAATTTTAATCGTAGAAAATGAAATTTACTTAGCACAGAGTATTGCGACAAAACTAAACCATTTAGGGTTTGATTGTGAAAATATATCCAGCGTCAAGGAAGCTCTTAATATCCAACTAGTAGATATTATTTTATTATCCACAAACATCGCAGGAGAAGACTTTTATCCATTAATCGAAAAATTCCAAAACGCTATCATTATTTTAATGATTCCTTATGTCAATGATGATACCGTTACATTCCCCCTACAAGCTGGGGCTAGTGATTATATTGTAAAGCCCTTTATGATTGATGAACTCATTAGAAAAATCAAGCACTTTACAAGCTACAAACGACTACAAAAAGAAATTTCTTTTTATAAAGATTATTTTTGTAATTCTCTAATCAACCCAAACTATGCCATTAATACAAAAATCTCTTTTCCTCTGATTATCAAAAGTGTTTCACAAAAGACTATTGATACCTATGTTATCAATTACGCTTTTGTAAAAAAACTATCCATCAACTTCCATTCTCTTTATAAAACCCCCAAATTCCAAGATTATCTAAAAAGTATCTCCAAACAACAGCTTAACTATATCATCGGATTTGAAACACTTACCAAAGACAAAAGAGAGGAATTTTTAAAAAAATTAAAAAATGCACCCATAATACTTTCTTGCTTAGGTGAAGAGATAGAAAGCCTAAGCAATGTTCATCAAATAAACATCAAAAACATTCCCCAAAGTTTTGAAGAAGATATTTTAAGTGTCGATGAATATGTCAAAACAACCATTCTAAAATTTGAAGATAAATACCCAGATACAGAGCTTAGTAAAAAGCTTGGAATGTCCAGAAAAAGCCTATGGGAGAAAAGAAAGAAATATGGAATCGCAAAGAAAAAATAAATCACTATTCATTGACAAAGAAGCTATTTTTGCCTTGCTTTTATGCCAAGAAGGATTGCTCTATCCCGTAACGCATTTAATGGATGAAGCAAAAATGCTAGAAGTTGATAAAAGCGGTCTTTACAACAACCAAAGCTTTCCCTTCTCCTTTGTCCTAGCACCTGCAGGAAAGCGCAATGAAGAAATTATTAAAACCGCTACTAAAGGGGAGATATTAGACTTAATCTATAACCATCAAGTCTATGGCACACTCAAGGTTGATTCAAGCTTTTCTATCAACAAGCAAGAAAGACTTTTGAAGATTATGAGTGGGGATGTTTATTCGCAAAAGGCACAAGATATTTATCGTCGATTAGGTAATTATGCAATTTGTGGGGAATACAGCATTACAACCTCGCTCACAAACAATCTCTTTGAAAATAGAATCTCAAAAGATAAAATCCTACAAATTAAAAAAACAACCAAAGCACAAAATATTACTTCAATGATATTAGACACCTCCCCTATTACGAGGATTCACGAACATATATTCCGACTTATTGTAGATAAAAACCAATTATTAATCCTACTGCTCTTGCGTAAGCAAAACGAAGATTTACTAGACTTTCAAATTCGCAAAGAATGCTTAGAATATGTGATTGAAAACTTTTTGCCAAAGGGCAAAATTATAATTTTTCCCTTAGATAATATTTACCTTTTTGCAGGCGCACACGGAATAATCTTAGACGCTATTCTCTCTCAAAATCTAGGCTGTGAGAGAATGGTTATTGGGGAAAACTATCCAAACTTAGCGCTTTACTATGACCACCAAAAAATCCATTCCATTTTTGACACTACCAAAAACATTAAAATAAAAGTAAAACTCCTTAGTGAATTTGTCTATTGCGACCAGTGCAACGCTATTGTAAGCGCAAAAACCTGTCCGCACGGAAAACACCACCATATTAATTATTCCTCTAATTTCATCCAAAGCATTTTAAAAGCAGGATTAATCCCCCCTACTATTTTAGTGCGAAAAGAAATATCGGCTAAAATCCTTAGTCGCCTCTTCCCCAAACGTTTCCAGCACATTATTAAACAATACCAAACAATGTTTTCAAAAAATGGCATCTTACAAGAGCAAAGCGAAGAGGATTTTTATTTAAAACTCATCGAACTCTACCAAACACATCTCTAATCAGGAATCTTATGCAAAATAAAAGTTTTTTTCTTACCTTTAGTAGCTTAAAAGATTTATTAGCAAAGATATATCTCACACTCTTCTTTAGTGGTCTATCCCCAAAAGCACCCGGAACCATTGGGACTTTAGTCGCAATACCATTTGCATATTTCATCGCTTCTTTCTCACACACCACACTTTTTCTCTTAGCACTTTTAGTTTCAGCACTTGGCATTAAAATCATCGACCATTATGAAAAGGAGGGATTAAAGCACGATAGCAAAGAAATTGTCATTGATGAGCTTGCAGGTGTTTGGGTAAGTATCGCTATGGTTGGCAATACCACATTTGGCATTATTTTATCCTTTATTTTTTTTAGGATTTTTGATATATGGAAACCCTCCATCATAGGTAAAGTAGATAAAACCATCAAAGGAGGTTTAGGAGTAATGGGGGATGATTTACTCGCTGGATTCTTCGCGGGATTATTAGGGCTAATTATTATAGGGCTTCTTGAAAATTTTACCTAAATCTACTATAATAGCCACACTTTTTCTTAAAACAACAAATTTACATTTACACAAAAAGGAGTCCCAATGCAACCAACTAACAATGTAATAAATATTAGGGGGGGGGGGCAAAAAGGAGAGAATATGCAATCTCACAATAAAACTTCTAAAAACATTTCTACATTAAACCCTAGTAATTCTTATACTATGGATAGTATGAATAATAAACTCTCCTATACCTGTCTCTTATACATATTGGAGCATGACGATGAAGAATCAAGTGTAGATACGGAGCTGTGTCGCACATGAATACAAAAAATCATTTGCG
>NZ_FZPJ01000050.1 GCF_900198605.1 Helicobacter mesocricetorum
TCACTATCCCATACAATATACCCCCCCCCCACCCACCTACAATCCTCTTTATTTGCTATCTCTTTATTGAACATCTTAGTTACTCTAGCATAGCCCATTTTTAAAAACTGCTGAAAATACCAACCCGATCGCAAGAGACATTTTTCATAATGTTTGGAGTTTTTTGCTTTTTTAGAAATGTAATTTTTCACGGCATTAAGGTTTAGTGTTGGTATAAGCCTATTTTCATCTTCAAAGATTATTTTGTCTTGGAATCTTGTTGCGAATTTGGTCAAGAAATTTTCTTTGTGTGTGATAATGATAATGTTTTGAGGCTCTAAAAACTTTAAAATATACTCTATTCTTTGTTCTAATCCTTCTATATCAAGGCTTTTAAGTGGCATAACAATTGAAAACATTATAAATCCTTATTTTCTTTTATTTTTAATTTGCAGTATCAAATCCCCCTAACGCTAAAATTTAAGCTTTTTATCAATCCCACCTGCATAGTCTATCCTATTATTATTGCTTCCTATCACACAATAATAAGGAATAGTTTAACATATCTCCTGCATTTCTTTAGCAAATACTTAGATAATTATTTTTATGCGCTTTTTTATTGCTTTTAAGGAATGTTCTAAAAATTTCTCGTAACTCTTACTATCCATTATTAAGCTTTTCCTTTTAACTCTTCCTCGCTTTTTGCGCCCTGTTGCGATATTCCTTGCGAACACTATCTAGCAAAACATAGGAATCCCCCCTTTTTACTTCCCAATAAACAAAGCCATTCAGTCTTTTTGCTTTTGCCTTTTTAAGATAAGCAGCAAGAGAGTGAATATCATAAATCCCTCCTTCAAACTCAAGCTTCCCCTCATCTGCAAGTGTCGCCTCAAATGCGGTGCTTTTAAGGGAGAGCTTCTCCCCAATATGCAAAAACCCTGATTCAATCATCTCTTTTAGGCTTACTTTCAAGGGCTTTTTGTCAAACTCCGCCCTTGTAATGGGGCAATCCTCAAAAGCAATAGAATCTAGTCGCTTCCTGCCATACTCAATATACTTAGGGTTTTGCTCAAAGCTTATGTAATTCCTGCCAAGCCTCTTTGCCACTGCTACTGTGGTCATCGTCCCGCCAAAGGGGTCTAGCACAATATCGCCTAGTTTAGAGCTAATGGCGATTATGCGATAGAGAAGTGATTCTGGCTTTTGAGTATTATGGAGTTTATCTCCATTTATATCTTTAAGCCTTTCTTTGCCACTACAAACAGGGATTTTCCACACACTGCCTAGCTGCTTACGCCCTCCATTTTCAAAGCCTACAATCTCGCAATTTAGCTCTTTTGCCGTTTTATAATTAAAAGTATATTTCGCCTTTTTGTCCTTTGTCGCCCAAAGGAGAGTTTCGTGCGAGTTATTCAGCCTCGTGCCACGAAAGTTTGGCGTAGGGTTGCTTTTATGCCAAATCACATCATTAATAAACCAAAAGCCAAGCTCTTGCATAACCCCACCAAGGCTATAAATGCACTGCATTGAGCCAATCACCCATAGACTTCCATTAGGCTTTAGGATTCTCTTACACTCTCTAAGCCACTTTTTGCTAAATTTTACATAATCTGCATTGTCTCTAAAGCTATCCCAAATATCATCGCAACCGCTAAAATCACTCCCCTCTGGTCTTTGTAAGCTACCTTCAACACGCATAAAATAAGGCGGGTCAGCAAAGATTAAATCAATACTATAATCAGGGATTGTTTGTAGTAGCTTTAAGCTATTGCCTTGCAAGATTTGGTTAAGGGGTAAGGTTTTGATGATGGCTCCTTTGGGTGTGTTTAAATTGTATGTGTTTTGATAGAATTTTAACGTATTTAGATTTTTTAATCGATATGCCTTTTAGGCTTTTTTGTTATATTGCAATTCTTCCGTTGTTATGCCTAGTCTCATATTTATTGTTTGTGGATTCCATTGTCATATTGGGGCAAAACCTAAGTGTCTCTATCTTTTGTCATATTGAGGGATTTATCCCGAAATATCTCTAACCTTACCTCTTGTCATATCGAATTTCCCTTTTGTCATATTGAGTTTGCCT
>NZ_FZPJ01000049.1 GCF_900198605.1 Helicobacter mesocricetorum
TCCTACTCTTGTTTGTAAGGTTTTAAGATTAAGGGGGTTGGGGTTGGTTGGGTTTAGAGTCTTTAGGTTCCAAGAATCTTAAGATTAGTTAGTTAGGTTAGATGGATACTTTAGATTGGGTTTTGTTGTGTTTCATCTGTTGTTTTGTTAGGGGATTGTTTAAGAGCTTAGGCATTAAAGAAATGGTAGAGAATCTTTAAGGGAGAGTTTGGATTAGGATTAAAAAGCTAAAGAGAATTGCTTTTGTGGCGAATTATTACTTTTATAGCAGTTGGATTTGTCTCTACTTTAAAGAAAGATTCAAGCTTTAAAGATAGAGGATTTTGATAACCAAGATGGAGATTAAAGGCTCTGAATAATAAATTTTAATTTTTGATAAATTCTATAATTAAGACGGATTAAGATAAAATAAAATCTAAAACACTAAAAGGAAAAATATGGGGTTCATTTTAGCTAATAGGACAGATGGAAGCGGTTCAAGACTAAATGCCTTTTTAAATGCTTTATATATTGCACAATATTTAGGAGACTTATCTTATGCAAAACTTTTATGGATAGGTGGCACAAGAGACAATACTGGTGCTAATAAAAATCATATCATAGGTGCTTCTTTAGACAAAGTAGATAAAATATTTTCTCAAAACTTCATCGACAACTACTGCATACAAGAACAGGCAAAAAATAATGCCACATTCATTGATATAACAAACTTTAAAAATCTACAATCCCTAAAAATTGCTTTTTTTAGCAATCAATATGATTACTTTATTACCCCAATAGGAAGTTTAGCTTGGTATCTTCAAGATATTAATCTCAATGAATATAGAGCAATGACTTTATGCTTATAGCAAAAATTAGATTTTCTCTATGAATTTGACTATGCTATTTCAAAAGCCTATGAAGATACAAATAAAATAGGCAGTTTTATAGCTATTCACTTCAGAAGTGGGGATGTCATTTATGACTATTCTCCCATAAGAAAACATAATTTACTTGCTATAAATCTTGCGAGCTGTTGTGAGCTTATTTTATCTTTAATACAAAAAGAACTTTCAAAAAACAAAGATCAAACTATTGTTCTTATTGGGGATGATTTAGATTCCATACAAAAAATAATAAATTTTTACAACAAACCCAATATTATTTCCACCAATCAATTAAGAGAAAATGATGCCTATGGCTATCACAAAGAATTTCAACTTTTTTTATATGATACGATTTTTCTCTCACAAGCAAAAATGATTTATACAACAGGTTCTGCTTTAACAAAAATAGCATATTTACTTGGCAATTCTCATTATGTTTTAAGCAATAATGTTTTTACTCCTAAAGAATGCTATGAAAATTTTAAATTTTTTTACGGACAAATCATATTCTCTCCAATGCAAAGAGCATATTCCCTTTTTCAATTATTCTTACTAGGTTCTAAAACTCAAGAAAGTGTAAGCATTCTTAGGAGTTATCTTTTATCTGCTTTGGATTTAGATCCAGATAATGATAAATACAGAATCTATTTCCTAGTATTACTTCTGCAAAATAATGAATTTCAAGAAGCGGATTTTTACCTCCAAAATATTTTAAATACAAGAAGAGAATAGTTTTTGAAAACCTTATTTTTTCATAGCTGGACAGGATATGTTTATCAAAATATCTTTAATAATTTTAATTTTATCTGCATTACCCCTTCTTATCCCTCACTTTTTGAAATAAAGCAAAAAATTCAATCCCTAAAGCCCCTCAACTTATCTAATGACAACTTTTATATTAACTCTCTCTATCAAACCCCTCTACTCTCTGCCTCCTCCCGCCTTAAATCTCACCTAGCTTATAAACTAGGAGAGGCAATGATAGATAATTCTAAAAGTCTTTTAGGATATATAAGAATGCCTTATGTGTTATCTTATATTAAAGATAAACACAATAAAGAACAAAAACAATACCAAGAAAAAATAAAAAAGAATCCTAAATTAAAACTTCCTCCTTTAGAATCTTATTCTGATTATAAAGAATCTTTAAAAATAAAAACAACTCTTTCTTATAAGTTAGGAGAAGCATTAATAAAGGCTTATAAACAAAACTTCTTTAAATTTCCTCTTCCCTTTATAGCAAATAATACTAATTATAATGGGGAGGGGGCATACTATGGTTTTATTTAATAGAATCTAAGAGGATAGTAAGAGAGTGGAGAGAGAATCGATTTTAGTCTCATAGATATTGTTGGCATCAATTCCCTATCATTAGTAATTTGTTAGCTTACAACTCCTATACACTTTTACACAAAAGATTGATTCCTTACAAGTGATAGGAATAAAGTATTTTCAAAAGTGCTAAATCTCGTTATGAAAATAGAAAACTCTAACAAGCAAAAGACTCTTATTAATAAAAACTACCCATTAATAAAAACCATAAATTACATAAAAGAAATTTGGAAGCGGAGGTTTTATTGTTTTAAGAGATTATAAATTTCTAAAGCTTTTTTGGAATCCACTACTTTTTGTAACTCCTCTAAACTTGCTTGATAAATAGATTGAAAATCTCCAAAATAAGCTAAAAGCTTCTTTTGTGTGCTTGGACCAATACCCTTTAGCTCTAAAATCTTGCTTTTATGCATTGTTTTTTGTTTTTGTTTTTGGTGAAAGGTAATAGCAAAACGATGTGCTTCATCGCGCAATTTTTGTAAAAATTGCAAACGTTTATCGCTAACTTTAAGCCGATATTCTCTTAAAAGATCATCCCTTAATACATCTCTAGCCCCACCCTTAGCACGATGGGCTTTAAAATCAATTTTTTCTTTGGCAATACCTATCACTTCAATATTTACCCCCACACTTTGCAATAATTCTTTAGCTAAATTTATCTGCCCGGCTCCTCCATCTAAAAGCCATAAATCTGGAGGAAATTCTAAAGAAAACGATTCAATGCGTCGCATAAGCATTTCACGCATTTGGGAGTATTCATCACTTCCGCTTAAAGTATAATGCCGATAGGATTTTTTAATAAACCCTTCTTCATAAACAATCATAGCTCCTACACTTTGACTGCCACGATGATGCGAAGTATCAAACACTTCAATCCGATAAGGAATATTTTGCAATCCCAATAATGCTTTTAAATCCCTTAGAATATATTCTTCTTGGCTACTACTTAATCTCAAAGCTTCTTTAGCGTTTTCTAAAGCAAGGTTGCAAAGCTTTTTCTTTTCTCCATTTTTTGGAAAATGGATAGAAATTTTTTTTCGCAACTGCAAAAACAAGAAATTTTCTAGCTCTACTTTTACCTCCCCTAAATCATAAGGAATTAATATCTGTTTGGGGATTAAGGGTAAATCCTTATGGTAATAATCAATCAAGGCTTGTTTATAAATCTCCACCACATCAAAACCATACTCACTTTTAATATTTTGTAAAGCACTAGAGACGATTCTGCCATTGCGCATAAAAAACTTCACCAAAACCCCTCTTTTCTCCTCTAAAACAAGTGCAAAAATATCCAAATCTTCTAATCTAGCAAAATCCACACTAGAGAGGGGATTAATCTGCTGGATTTTTAACATCCTATCGCGTAAAATCATCGCTTCTTCAAAACGCAAATTTTGGGATAAAAACTCCATTTTTTCCTCTAACTTTACAAGAATCTTTTTGGGATTTTCTATACATTCTAAAGCTTTTTCTAAAATCTTTGCGTATTCTTCTTGGCTAACCCTCCCTTCACAAGGTGCTAAACAACGTTTAATTTGATAAAACAAACAAGCTTTTTTGCCTCGGATACAACTCTCCTTTTGCACAAGCGGAAAAAATTCATAAAGACAATCCAGCAAATCCCTTCCCCCGCTTGAATAAGGACCAAAATAACGAATATTTTGTGTCTTTTTCATCACTTTACGCGTTAAAACTATACGCGCATAAGGCTGACCTTTATCCACATACAAATAAGGATAAGTTTTATCATCACGTAAGAGGATATTATACTTAGGCTTTAATTGTTTAATAAGAGAATTTTCCAAAATGAGGGCATCATTTTCGTTTTCTAAAAGGATGTAGCGCAATGTAGCCACTTGTGAAACCATTTGCGTAATTCGTGGGCTTAAATTGGGTGCAACACTAAGTTTAGGGGTAAATCGAAAATAGCTTTTAATGCGATTTTTTAAGTTTCTAGCTTTCCCGACATAAAGCAATCTCCCCTCACTATCAAAATAATGATATACACCACTTAAAGGTGGAAGCTTTTTTAAATCATTTAAAAGATTTTCGTTAAGAGGCTCTAATGATTGCATAAAATAGCTTTTCTAATAGATTCAAAAATTTCTCTAATCTCTTTATCTTTAGCCAAATTTTCAAAATCTCCCTTAGCTATCTCTCCATACACTTCTAAATTCTCTATTTGTTGTGTTTGGGATTTTTGGTAAGCATTATTACCGACAAAGGCTTTAATATCTTTAACCCCTAATAATTCCTCTTTGCTTTGCTGGTATTGTTTTAATAACTGCTTTATTATTGTTAGTTTATAATCAAACTCCTGTTTATAACAAGGATGTTTTAAGACAAAGAATAAAACTTGGTTTTTGATATAACAAAAACAAACACCATCACGAAGACTTTTGGGTAAAGCCCACAAGAAAGCCTTGATTTGTTGCGTTTGATGAAGTTTTTGATAAGAAGGAGTATTAAAGAGATGAGACAAAATTTGCGATACCTTTTTCATATTTTGATTATAGCACAGATTATACTCTTTAATGGTTGTGGCTTTAAAGATGATCCTTTTAGGGATACTAACACCACTTACCAGTTCTAAAGAATCTCTATAATGCATTATGATGTAATTATTGTTGGTGCTGGAATTGCAGGGCTTTATGCCTCTTTAAACTTACCTAAAAATCTTAAAGTCCTTATTCTTTGTAAAGACCAACCTTGGGAATGTAATACCTTTTACGCACAAGGTGGAATTGCTGTTGCAAAGGATAAAAAAGACATTCCCTTGCATATCAATGACACCCTAAAAGCAGGTGCTGGTATGTGTGATAAAAAAATCGTCAAACTCCTTAGCGAGGAAAGTTTAGAGGTATTAGAAGATTTAATCCATAAAGAGATTCCATTTGATAGGGACAAAGAGGGAAACCTGCTCTTTACCAAAGAAGCTGCTCATAGCACCTCTAGGATTATACACGCTGGAGGAGATTGCACAGGTAGAGTAATACATAGTCATCTTATCTCACAAATCTCCCATACTTTGTGGAAAAATGCCACAGTTACAGAACTCCTTATTGATAACAATCATTGCTATGGCGTAAGTGTCTTAACCAAAAGAGGAAATTATAATCTTTATGCAAAGAATATTATTTTAGCCAGTGGAGGCATAGGGGCTTTGTTTGAATACCACACCAACGCTTATACAATCTCTAGTGAATTACACGGTATGATTTTAGAAAATGGTTTAAAACTCCAAGATATGGAAATGCTACAATTCCATCCCACAGTGTTTGTCAAAACGCCTTATGCCAGAAAAATGCTTCTTAGCGAAGCCCTAAGAGGTGAAGGAGCATATATTATAGATTTTTGGGGAAAGCGATTCTTATTTGATTATGATGATAGAGGAGAACTTGCCTCAAGGGATAAGGTAGCGCGTTCTATTTATGATTACAAATTACAACTATCACAAAAATACCCTACTAATTCTCAAGAATCCGAAGTTTATTTAGATTTAAGTGCTTTCTCTAAAGATTTTTTTCAAACAAGATTCCCCAATATTGCTCGCAATCTTAATGCCTTTGGATTTGATTTACCCAAAGATAAAATCCCCATCTCCCCTGCTTTTCACTATTGTATGGGAGGCATTAAATGCGATGAGAAAGGCAAGGTTTTAAATATTGATAATCTCTATGCCATAGGAGAATGTGCTTGCACAGGAGTGCATGGTGCTAATCGCCTTGCTTCAAACTCTCTCTTAGAAGCCCTTGTATTTGCGCGTCGTGCTACATTAGATATTTTAGGAAAAGAAACCACACTCAATAAAAGAGAATTTCCACTCCATACACAAACCCTCTATAAAGAACAAGATGAAAATCTAAAGACTATTTTACGCAATCTTATGTGGAATAAAGTTGGTATCATCCGCAAAAAAAGTGATCTTAATGAAGCTTTAGGAGGTATTGAAGTTATGCTACAAAGCGGAGTTGGGAGACTTTTAAAACTGCGTCTATTAACAGCTAAAAATATTGTTGAATCGGCACTAAAACGTTCCCATTCTATTGGGGCGCATTATATGCGATAAAATATTCCTGATTTCTCCATAGTTTTCTTATTTTCTTAAGTTATAAGTTAATCTTAAATAAGATTCTCTGCAAATTTTCATTAGGGATTTTTATGAATAATTTACAAATTTTAGTCCTAGACTTTGGCAGTCAATACACACAGCTTATCGCAAGGAGATTGCGTGAAGCTGGAGTTTATACCGAGATTGTGCCCTACTTTGAAAAGCTAGATTCTATCAAGGCAAAAAACCCTAAAGGCATAATCTTAAGCGGAGGACCTGCGAGTGTGTATGAAAAGGACGCTTACAAGCCTGATAATGCGATTTTTGCACTTGGGATTCCTATTCTTGGAATCTGCTATGGTATGCAGCTTATCGCCCAACATTTTGGTGGCAAAGTGATAAAGGCAGAGGCACAGGAGTTTGGCAAGGCGGTGTTAGAGATAAAAGAGGGGAAAAACAAACTTTTTAAAAACATCAAGCAAGATTCTATTGTGTGGATGAGCCACGCTGATAAGGTAGAATCTATCCCGCAAGGCTTTGTGGAGCTTGCAAAGTCGGGCAATACGCATTATTGTGCGATTGCGGATTTTTCGCGAGATATTTATGCCCTGCAATTCCACCCCGAGGTCGTGCATAGCGAGTGTGGGGGGCAGATTTTGCAAAATTTTGCAGTGGATATTTGCAGGAGTGATACAAGCTGGAATATGCGAAACTTTGCCGAAAATGAGATTATAAAATTACAACAAATCGTCTATGGAATCCAAAAGATAGAATCTAACCCCATTGCCTTTTTAACCTTTAAAGAAACGTGTGAGAGTATGAAAAAATCTCAAGTGATAGAAAGGCTTCTTAAAATCTGGGAGGATTCTGTGCGTCTTACCCAAAAGCTAAGTGAGGAGATTATCGCACACAGGAGAGCAGAAATCAAAGAGGATTACATTAAAAAAGCACATCAGATTCTAATCATTGCCAAAAAGGAACAATGGCTAGGGTTTATCGCTACAAAAGACAATGAAATCACTTTATTGTTTGTAGATTCTCAATCCTTTAGTAGAGGGCTTGGCAAAGCCTTGATAAAAGAGGCATTAAAGCGATATTTAGGAGGGTTTGATGTGATTATCCTCAAAAGTCGTGAATGGGCTTTAGGATTTTATAAAAAATTAGGCTTTCAAGAAAGTGGAAATCCCTTTTATGCAGGGGCTTCTGGGAAAATCCGACTAATTCCTTTAAGCATTATGCGTAAGGATTTGCAACAATCTTTAGGGCAAAAAGAGGAGAGAGAGCGTTGCGCTTGGGCGAGAGATAAAGACGAAGTGGCAAGAAAGCTCTATGAGGATTATCACGATAAAGAATGGGGGGTGCCGCTACACGATGACAAAAAACTCTTTGAACAGCTTGTTTTAGAGGGCTTTCAAGCAGGGCTTAGCTGGATTAGCATTCTCAAAAAACGCGAGGCATTTCGGGCAGCATTTGATGGCTTTGACCCAAAAATTATCGCACACTATGATGAAGCAAAGATTCAAGAGTTGATGAGTAATGAGGGCATTATCCGCAATCGTGCAAAAATTGAATCCGCAATCCATAATGCGAAATTGTTTTTGGAGATTCAAAGCGAGTTTGGGAGTTTTGATAGGTATATTTGGGGCTTTGTAGATAGTAAGCCAATCATCAATCATTTTGCGTCTATGAGTGAGATACCGACAAAAACCCCGCTTTCAGACAAGATTAGCAAAGATTTGCAAAAAAGAGGCTTTAAGTTTGTAGGTAGCACAATGATGTATGCGTTTATGCAAAGTGTGGGAATGGTGAATGACCACCTTGATTCGTGCTTTAGGAGGCATTCAGCTTCGGGCAATCATTCCGCAGATTTTGTGGATTTTGCAGGTTCGCAGACCATTAGTCTAGCCTCACACACAAAATCCATAAAAGACCACGAAAACACTACCGCGTGCAGTGGCAAAGCCACAAACCCACACTTGCAAAATCTTAGAATACTAGACGAAAAGCAAAACATAAAGAGACAAAATGTGAGTGAGCAAAATCATTTAGAATCTAGCTCGGAAGTATCTTTAGACAATTTTTGTGGTTGTCAAGCTCTAAACAAGGGAGTTAGCTCATCGCTAATGACCGAAGTTGAGAGTGCAGACTCCACAAAAAGTAACAAAGAGACGCCGAGCAAAGTGCTGTGTGCCGTTAGTGGCGGGGTAGATTCTAGCGTTGTCGCCGCCTTGCTCTATCGTGCCATTGGGGAGAATCTTATCCCTGTGTTTGTCGATACAGGGCTTTTACGCAAGGGCGAGAGAGAGGCGGTAGAGAAAATGTTTAGAGAAAACTTAAAAGTCCCGCTCATTACCGCAGATGCAAGCAAGCTATTTCTAAGTCGCCTTAAAGGTGTGCTAGACCCCGAGCTTAAGCGTAAAATCATTGGCGAGACTTTTATTGAAGTCTTTGAAAAAGAGGCAAAAAAGCATAATCAAAAGGGTGAGATAAAATTCCTAGCTCAAGGCACGCTTTATCCTGATGTGATTGAATCTGTTAGCGTAAAAGGACCTAGCAAGACGATTAAAAGCCATCATAATGTCGGGGGTTTGCCCGAGTGGATGAAATTTGAGCTGATTGAGCCATTGCGGGAGCTTTTTAAAGACGAAGTGAGGGCGTTAGGCAGGGAGCTAGGAATGCCAGAGTCGATGCTAATGCGACACCCTTTCCCCGGACCCGGACTTGCCATTCGCATTATGGGAGAGGTGAATAAGAGGGATTTGGATTTGTTGCGTGAGGCGGATTGTATTTTTATAGAGGAGTTGCAAAAACAGGGGTATTATGACAAAGTGTGGCAGGCGTTTTGCGTGTTGCTGAATGTGCGGAGTGTTGGGGTAATGGGCGATAATCGCACCTATGATAACACCATTTGCGTCCGAGCGGTTGAGGCAATCGATGGAATGACGGCGACTTTTGCACATTTGCCCCATAGCTTTTTAGAATCTGTCTCTAACCGCATTATTAATGAGGTTGAGGGCATTAACCGCGTGGTGTATGATATTACTAGCAAACCCCCAGGAACGATTGAGTGGGAGTAGAGAATGAATTATTTTCTTAATCAAAGCATAGAATTAGCCAACCAGAGAGATTATTTAGACCAGCTTTTTAGAGTCTATCCCATGAGTCCCGATAATATCAGGGATATAGACTCTACAAAATGGAATAGTTTTGAAGAAGCATTTAATTGTAATCAGCAAGAAAAAATTATAGAATCTCTGCTTGATTTTGATTTGTTTCCAATTAAAGATTCATATATTGCCTATTTAAGGCGTGACAGAACTGCTATCAAACGCAATCCAGCGACAATAGCGAGAATCTGTGGCAGATTAAAAGAAATGGGGCTCAAGAAAATTTATGAGAATATCTCACAGCCCAAAGAAACCAACCGACAAATCGGACCGCTATTCAAGCGATGGGTGAATAGTGGCATTTTAGGAATCCAACCTGTTAGCCTAGAGGTATTCAAAAATACTAATGGAAATGCTATTTTGAATGCTTCCGATTTGGCTATGCAAAAATTTGCAAGGGAAAATTTAGGCTATACACGCTCAAAGGGCTTGGATTTTATTGCACGATTCAATGGAAAAATAATTATTGGTGAAGCAAAGTTTTTGAGCGATTTTGGAGGACATCAAAATGCTCAACTCGAAGATGCAATGAGTTTGCTCAATGTGACTTTAAATACAGATATTATTAAAATTGCAATCTTAGATGGAGTATGCTATATTCATGGCAGAAACAAAATGTTTGAAATCCTAACGCAAACATATAAGGATTACAACATTCTATCTGCTTTACTTTTAAGAGACTTTCTTTATCAGGTGTAACAATGCTTAATTTATTTAATCATTTTCAATCTCAAAAAGAGTTTTTACAGGTTTCATTTAGCAAAGAATTGCAAGGGAATTTTGCAAAAGAAAACTTGCTTATTTTTGATGACAATCTCAATGCAATGCAGAATCTCTTGCAGAATAAAGCCTTTAATCAGGGGAAAACTTTTAAAAACGCTATCGATTTAGTCTATATTGACCCTCCTTTTGGAACAAATAATATTTTTAGAATGGGTAGCACAATGAGTGCGAGCTTGGATTCAAGAGTTGCCTATCAAGATAAGTTTAATTTAGAATCTTACTTAGAGTTCCTCTACTACCGATTAATTCTAATCAAAGAATTAATGAGCGAGAGAGCGAGTTTCTATATCCATATTGATACAAAAATGGGACATTATGTCAAAATTCTATGTGATGAAATTTTTGGAAGAGAGAATTTCATCAATGATATTACGCGTATCAAATGTAATCCTAAAAACTTCTCTAAAAAAGGATATGGAAATATTAAGGATATGATTCTATTCTATGCAAAAAGTCGTCAATACATTTGGAATGAGATTCATGAGGACATTTCCTTTGATGATTTAGGCAAACGATTCACAAAACAAGACGACAAAGGCTTTTACACAACTATCCCACTTCATGCACCAGGAGTGACACAAAATGGCGAGAGTGGGCAAGCATGGAATGGCTTAAAACCTCCGCAAGGACGACATTGGCGTTGTAGTCTTAAGGATCTTGATAGATTAAATAATGAGGGGCTGATTGAATGGAGCAAAAATGGAGTGCCTAGAAAAAAGGTGTATGCGAAAGATTCTCGAGGTAAAAAAATACAAGATATTTGGGAATTTAAAGACACACAGAATCCCATTTATCCTACGCAAAAAAATAATGTCATGCTAAAACGCATTATCCAAATGTCTTCCCATGTAGATTCTCTTGTCATGGATTGTTTTTGTGGAAGTGGAGGTTTTCTTAAGGAAGCATTTTTGCTAGAACGTAAATTCATAGGAATAGATGAAAGCAAGGAAGCCATAAAAATTAACCAAAAATGGATGGAGGAATATAATCAACAAAATCTCATTCAATGTGAATATGGAGAATTGCAACGAAAAAAAGGAGAAAGTTTGAATAATAAATCAAGAAAAGTTGAAAATGTTATAGCATGGTAGATTTTGCGTATTATGACAAAGTGTGGCAGGCGTTTTGCGTGTTGCTCAATGTCCGAAGTTTGGGGGTAATGGGCGATAATCGCACCTATGATAACACCATTTGCGTCCGAGCGGTTGAGGCAATCGATGGAATGACGGCGACTTTTGCACATTTGCCCCATAGCTTTTTAGAATCTGTCTCTAACCGCATTATTAATGAGGTTGAGGGCATTAACCGCGTGGTGTATGATATTACTAGCAAACCCCCAGGAACGATTGAGTGGGAGTAGGGAATGACGCAAAGTTTAATGAAGGCATATAAATGCTAATAGAAAAAATCAAAAACTCAAAAATATATGATATTCAAGAAATGCAAATGACAATAGCACATGATATACATAATAATTTAAAGAAAAACAATACTATATTCAACTATAAAAATATAATGCTACACAATGATTCTGTGCTCAACAGACAATTGTTGCAATCTCAAAGTCTTGATTTAATTATTACTTCTCCTCCCTATAATGTAGGCATAGAATATAATTCTAATGCGGATTCTAAGGATTATAAAGAATATTTGAAATTTAGTAGGCAATGGATAGAAAACTGCTATTTTTGGGCAAAAGATGGAGCAAGATTTTGCCTTAATATTCCGCTTGATAAAAACAAAGGTGGGCAGCAAAGTATAGGAGCAGACATCACAACTCTTGTCAAAAAAGTAGGCTGGAAATACCACAGTACGATAATATGGAATGAGGGAAACATTTCAAGGCGCACTGCGTGGGGAAGTTGGCTCTCTGCTTCTGCTCCTTATGTGATTGCTCCTGTGGAACTAATCCTCGTGCTTTATAAAGGCGAGTGGAAGAAAAAACATAAAGGGCAAAGCAATATAAGCAAAGAAGAGTTTATGACTTGGACAAATGGGCTATGGACTTTTAATGGAGAATCTAAAAAACGCATTGGACACCCCGCTCCTTTCCCTAGAGAATTACCCAAACGATGTATTAAGCTTTTTTCTTATATGGGCGATGTGGTATGCGATCCTTTTAGTGGAAGCGGCACAACGATGATAGAATCTTATCTCAATAAGCGTCAGTTTGTAGGCATTGAGCTAGATTCTAACTATTGCAAACTTTCAAAAAATCGTTTCTTAGAAATAATTAAAAAAGAGGAAGGATTGTTTGAATGAATAATAAAGCAGGTAGTCAACTTGATTTAATAATGGAATTTTTTAAAGCAAATCCCAAAAGGGATATTTCACACCCCGAAGTTGTGGATTGGGTTGTGAAAGAATGGCAGAGTCGCACAGGAAAAGTTTTTAGGGACCCAGATAGAGGGATTAGGAGCTTGCATCAAAAGGGTTATTTGCAAAAAATTGCAAAAGGAATTTATCGCTATGATCCTGATTTTGTTGTTTTGCGAGAGGATTTAGAGGATTTTATCCCCACACTTAAAAAGCAAATTTTAGAGCGAGATAATTATCAATGTGTTATCTGTGGAATGGGGAAAAAGGAGGGTGTGGAATTGCATATTGACCATATTAAGCCCAAAGATTTAGGTGGTAAAGCTACCTTAGAAAATGGGCAAACGCTTTGTAGTAAGCATAATTTCTTAAAGAAAAATTTAAAACAAACCGAAACAGGAAAGAAAATGTTTTTAAGGATGCTAGAGAGCGCAAAAGATACCAATGAAAAAGAATTGATAGACTTCCTAGAAGATGTGCTAAAGGTTTATGAAAAGCATAATATCAATGGGCATATTGTATGGAAGAAATAGTGAACACTTCATCCTATTACCGCAAAAACTATTGTTTTGGTATTGAAAATGTAGGCGTAATGGGCGATAATCGCACCTATGATAACACCATTTGCGTCCGAGCGGTTGAGGCAATCGATGGAATGACGGCGACTTTTTCGCACTTACCCCATAGCTTTTTAGAATCTGTCTCTAACCGCATTATTAATGAGGTTGAGGGTATTAACCGCGTGGTGTATGATATTACTAGCAAACCCCCAGGAACGATTGAGTGGGAGTAGAGAATGAATTTGTTTTCTAAGATGATTTTAGAGCAGAGAAAAGAAAAAGAATACACATTCAAAGACTTTACCTTCATTGACCTATTTGCTGGAATTGGAGGGATAAGGCTAGGATTTGAAAAACTAGGTGGAATCTGCGTGTTTTCATCAGAATGGGATAAAGAAGCCGCTAAAACCTATTTTGCAAACTTTGGAGAATATCCAAAAGGCGATATTACCAAAATAGATTCTAAAATTATCCCAAATTTTGACATTTTGTTAGCTGGTTTTCCTTGTCAGCCCTTTAGTATTATAGGGAATAAAGAGGGGTTTGAACATGAGACTCAAGGGACATTATTTTTTGAGATTGAACGCATTTTGAAAGATAAGCAACCCAAGGCTTTTATGTTAGAAAATGTGCGTAACTTAACTACCCACAACAATGGACAAACGTTTAAAACGATTATTTCACATTTAGAATTCTTAGGGTATTGTGTTTATAGTAAAGTGTTAAACGCTCTTGATTTTGGGCTTCCACAAAAAAGAGAGAGAATTATTATCTGTGGTTTTAGGGAAAAAGTAGATTTTGTTTTTCCATATTCAATCCATCGCAGAAAAACACTCAAAGAGATTTTAGAATCTAATGTAGAGAAAAAATATTATGTTAAGGATCATATTAAAGAATCTAGACAGAAAAGAATGAAGAAAGAAATTGCAAAACCTTACATTACCCACGAGAATGTAGGTGGTTCTATTACGCCTCATCATTTTTCTTGTGCTCTTAGGGCTGGAGCTTCAGCAAATTATCTTTTGGTTAATAATGAGAGGCGATTAACAGAAAGAGAAATGTTGCGATTGCAAGGATTTCCTGAGGACTATAAAATCGTAGTTTCCTATACGCAAATCAAACAACAAACAGGTAATAGTGTAGCAGTGCCTGTCATAGAAGCAGTCGCTAAACAAATACTCAAAGCATTGAGTGAGTTTGCTCCAACACAATGTAAGGAAAAAGTATGCTAAAAGTAGCAAAACAGGCTTTGGATAAAGTCATTGCAAAATCAAGAATCCACTTCTATAAACCGATTCAAATCGCAGAGATTCTTTACCGTGATAGAATTTTTGGCGATATAGATTTAAACAACCTTGAAACATACAGAACTAAAAGCAAAACGTGGAGAGATGAAGTTTGCATTGCGCTACTTGGCAGAATCTCTACAAGTTCGGCAAAATTCCAAGATGATTTATTCAATGTAATTCCTCCTAAACTCATAGCAGAATTAGGGAAATTTAATAGAGAACACAATGGAACAGTTGAAAGCTATATCTATAATAAATTTATCGGCAAATATACACAGCTTAACAATGCGCTACAATATTGCCTAAATACAAATAAGGCAAGTTTTGAGATTTCGCATTTTATTAATTTATTTTGGTATGAGGCTGGATTAAAGCGCAGCTTAGATAAAGTTTATGAGATTATCACGCATTCGCTTTTTGACACATTAGCACAAATTTTAGAATTAAACATTACCCTTTCAATCAATCAAGACAAACTTAATATTTTAAAAGAATTTGAAGATTTTACAAAATCTGTAATGTGCTTGGATTCTAGCAATCTTTTTACTACACAGCAAGCACGTATTTATAGGGTTGGTGTAACAAATGCAGCAGATAGAGGACTTGATATGTATGCAAATTGGGGTGTGGCAATACAAATTAAGCATCTAAGTCTTGATAGTGAATTAGCAGAAAGCATTGTGTCTAATATTCAAAGCGATAGAATTATTATTGTGTGTAAAGAAGCAGAAAAATCTGTTATTCTATCCTTGCTTACACAAATTGGCTGGAAGAGCAGAATCCAAAGCATTATTACAGAATCTGATTTGATTGCTTGGTATGAAAAGGCAATGCGCGGTAAATATGCTAACTTACTTGGTGATAAGCTCCTTGAAACACTTTGTTTAGAAATTACAGAGGAATTTCCCTCCGTCAAAGAATTGCCAGAAATTCTTAAAGAGAGGAATTATGAGAGCATTAAAGATGAATTTTAAAGACAATTATTTTTTGCCCCATAGCTTTTTAGAATCTGTCTCTAACCGCATTATTAATGAGGTTGAGGGTATTAACCGCGTGGTGTATGATATTACTAGCAAACCCCCAGGAACGATTGAGTGGGAGTGAGAAGTATATAATATTGTAATTTTGTTATAAAATAGGGAATACTATGTTGCAAGCGACAATACAAAATTTTTCTTATATAAAAAAATGGCGAGAGAATTTAGAAAATTTCGCCTTTGTAAATATTAATACTTTACCTAGTAAATGCTTAATTAATTTTCAAGATAAAACTTTGGCTTTAAGTAAATGGGTTAGTCCCAAACGTACTCGCTCTTATCCTTACGCAAGGGTGTATGACACTTTTGATAGTGGAGCAAACAAGACTGTAACAATAATTCCATTCATTAAAGATGAAGGCATCAATGGAGATATGGATTATTTGCAATGGGATACACTTTCATTTATGAGTCTTTTGAATGTCTATGTAGTTATAGGCTTTTACGATAAAGCGCAGCCTCACTCAAGTAATATTGGAAAAATTACAAATCAATCTTTTAATAATGAATATATTTTGGGACAGCTCACTCAACTTGTCAATTATCATCAATCTGCATTGCATTGGAATCTTAATCAGTTGAGCCTTGAAAAACTTCCAAAACTTGCAAGTCTTACAAAAAATGCTTATGCAAATATCTCTAATATTTTAAATATTAAACTTCATAATCCCCAAAATATAGATAAATTTATATAAAGAATCTTTTATGGAGTTTTCGAGACAAAAAGCACAACAAGCTCAAAATCGAGAAAGCTTGACCTTGCAACCTAAAGAATATATTGGCATAGGACAAAAATCAAAAATTATTATCAAAAACTACTTAGGTGGGCAATATTTTTTTACCGTTGACGATATTCTTTTAAAAGATGGAACATTATATCTATGTGAAAGCAAACACAGTAAAAATTCATTATTGCCGAGCAATGACGATATAAAAGATGGGTTGTTAAAGCTTATGCTTTATAATAATCTCTCAAAAATTGATGGGTATGATAGCTTTAAAATTGTTTTGAGATTAACCTCAAATCTTTTACAAAATAGCGTTACTCTGCCAAATGAGGATTTAGAATCTTTTATGAAAAATAATGCTTTTTCAATCTCTCAAATTGCTACCCTAGAGGCTCTTAATGTAGAATCGAAACAAAATCATTTTGAAATTTGGATAGATTAATGAACGCCAAATTCTATAAATCTCCCCTTCGTTATCCCGGTGGCAAAAGTAGAGCGATTAAATTTTTAAAAGATTATTTTCCAAAGAGTTTTAGTGAATATCGAGAACCATTTTTTGGCGGTGGAAGTGTAGGAAACTATCTTGCTCAAAAACTTTTACACCAAAAACAGATTCGATTTTTCCTAAATGATTTTAATAAAGATGTGTATTGCTTTTGGAATATTCTAAAAACACAAAACCAAGCGTTAATTAGCGAAATCCAGAATATTAAACAATCCCATAAAGACGGAAGAGTGCTTTATGAGAATATTTTAAGTCGTAGAAATGAAAGTTTAAATGACTTTCAAAGGGCTGTGGATTTTTTTATTCTAAATCGCATTACTTTTAGTGGTGTCGTTGATTGTGGTGGATATTCGCAAAAGGCTTTTGAAACCCGCTTTACCCAAAGCTCTATTGAGAGGCTCAAAAATATGGATACAATCTTACAAAATTTTATTTTTAGCAATCAGAGCTATGAGAATCTTTTGCAAAAAGAAGGCAAAGAGGTTTTTATTTTCCTAGACCCTCCCTATTATTCTGCTACAAAATCTAGACTCTATGGCAAAAAGGGAGATTTGCACACAGGCTTTGACCATCAAAGATTTTGCGAGTATCTCAAAAACATACAACATAAATTTTTGCTCACTTATGATGATAGTCCTTATATAAAAAATCTTTATAAAGATTTCTATGTATGTGAATATTCTGTGCAATATGGAATGAATAATTACAAGCAAGAAAAGGCTAATGTTGGCAAAGAGCTTTTAATTAGTAATTTTAAGTTTGGCAAACAAAATTTATTGCATAGTGCGTAAGATGTTTTCAATATCTTTATTACTTCCAAAATTTCTTCTATCCCGCAATGGCAAGATTTGTTTTATATTAAAGTAGGAGAGGAGATGCAAAAGCCCGATGTTGATTTGGTGATTTATAGTTTAGATTCTAATGCAAAATTACATAAATGCTTGATATTATCCCTTAAGACTTCTTTGCGTGAAAGGGCGGGGCAAACTTATAAATGGAAACTCTTAATGGAAATTGCTAGCACAGAATCTAGCCTTAAAGAAAAATATGATATTTCCTATAATCCTCCCATTTTGCCACTTGTATGTTTTGCTACTGTGAATTTTTATAATGAAATTAATAACCCCCAACATAGAGGAATGTTTAAATTTTTTGATTGTGCATTTATTGGCAAGAATATACAAACAGGCGATTTTATCAAGCCATTAAGATCCCTTATTGATTATATAAGCGAGAATCTCTAATGATACTTTTAGAAAAGCCCAACTTTAACTCAAACTTTATGCAAAAACAAATGGATAAAGATTCTAAAAAACAAGACTATTTGGCAATATATAATCCTAAATACGACTTTCTAGGGCAATCTTATGCGTCAATATATCCCAATTTACATAAATATCCTGCGACAATGCTTCCTCAAATTGGCTTAGAATTACTCAAGGAATTTAAAGCTAAGAAAAGTAATCTTTTAGACCCGTATTGCGGTAGTGGAAGTAGTTTTGTAAGTGGTTTAGGGTATGGAATACGGTATTTTGTAGGTTTTGATTTAAATCCCTTGGCGATAATGATTGCAAAGGCTAGAATGACTTATATAAATTCCTCTTATCTTATTCAGCAAAAAGAAAAGCTTTTGCGTCAAATAGAATCTAAAAACGAATTATCTTTAGATTCTAATCCCCTAATAAATATTACAAATCTCGATTTTTGGATAGAAAAGAACGCCCAGCAGGATTTGCATCAAGTTTTTTTGGGGGGGGGATATTAAAAAATTTGATTTTGTTATTTGGGGTGCAAAAACAACCTATTTTATAGAAGCTAACTTTTATACAGGTAGTGGAAGCAAGCTTAATGAAACAGCAAGAGCTTATCAAGATTTAGCTTTAAAATTTGAAAAGTTTTCAAATTATGAGTTTATTTGGATAACTGATGGCAAAGGTTGGCTAAGTGCTAAAAATAAACTCCAAGAAGCTTATAAATATGTAAAAATTTATAATTTAAGCAATATTGCTAATTTTATCCAAAAGGTGAAAAATGACATCACTCAATAAAGATTTATCCCCCATTTTTATAAGTGAAGATTCTCTATTTAGGCTTTATCAAGGGAATTGTAATGAAATTTTGCCTCAATTTGAAAATAAATTTGATCTAATTTTTGCCGATCCGCCTTATTTTCTTTCCAATGATGGCTTAAGCATACAAAGCGGGAAAATTGTGAGTGTCAATAAAGGAGAATGGGATAGAGGAGAAAGTATCAATGATATTGATGGGTTTAATATGGAGTGGATAAGCAATGCAAAAAAAGCCTTAAAAAATACAGGAAGTATTTTAATTAGTGGAACTTATCATAATATCTTTTCTTTGGGAATAGTTTTGCAAAAACTTGATTTTAAGATTTTAAATCTCATCACTTGGCAAAAAACCAATCCTCCTCCAAATTTTAGTTGTCGTTATCTCACGCATTCAACAGAGCAAATCATTTGGGCGAGAAAAAGCCTTAAACACAAGCATATTTTTAATTATGAAATTTTAAAAAAACTTAATGGAGGCAAACAAATGCGAGATGTGTGGAGCTTCCCCGCTATTGCTCCCTGGGAAAAGGCAAATGGTAAGCATCCTACGCAAAAGCCTTTAGCTCTACTTGTGCGATTGCTTTTAATGGCAAGTGATAAGGATTCTATGATTTGTGATCCTTTTAGTGGTAGCTCCACCACAGGAATAGCCGCTAATCTTTTAGATAGAAAGTTCGTTGGTATAGAAAAAGAAAATGAATTTATAAAAATGTCAATAAATAGAAAAATAGAGTTAGAAAAAAATTTTGCGGTAATGAAAAATAAAATTCACGATTTAAAGATTTTATAAATGTGGATTTACTTACGATAGATAGCTATGTGATGCAATACAATAACTCCTCTAGTAGATAAAGTGGATAAGCGAAAATAGATAGAAATAGAGGGAATAGAAAATAAGTTTTTATTTTGCTTTTAATTATTGATAAATTTGCATATCTTTCTTGGATTCTTATGGATATATTTTATATAATGCTTACTTTATTAAATAGTGTCAATTTTAGAAAAAGGCTATTTTATGAGATATTTGTTTCTCCTTTTCATAACTCTTTTGTTTGTGACGTGTTCTTCAGCACCCCAACAACCCAAACCTCTAGCTACAAATGAAGAAGATTTGGGTATAGGCTTAAGCCCAACGCCTCCTTTAAATGAGCCAATATTGGGCGAAAAATCAAGAATGTTGCTAATGAATGCACAAAAAACGAAGATTCGCCCTCTTCTTGCTAATTCCAATGAGCCACCATTGGCTAAAAATGCTTCCAATGCGCTCTCTATTATGTCTTCATCAGGAGGACTTTTGACGCTTTGGGCGTTAAATCCGGGAAATTGGGTGTGGGGATATACGCCTATTGATAGTCATGGCTTTGGAAAAGCACCATTTTGGCGCATTATAAGCTTTGCAAACGGGCAGGTAATGATTAAAAATGAAGAAAAATCAACCTGTCTTCAAGCTTATAAAAATGGTGTCATTCATCAAATATGCGATGAAAAAAATTCTTCACAATTTTGGAATCTCAATTTTTTTGATAACCAAGCCATACAGATTCAAAATGTAGGCACAAAAACCTGCTTACAAACGCCAACTATTCGCACAACGACTTATTATAGTATTTATCTCACAAATTGTGCATCTAATAAGCCCAATCTTGACCAGCAATGGTATATTACGCCTATTTTGGATTTGGCAAGTCCTATTTTTGTGATTGATTAAGGAGGGATTTATGAGGATTTTATGGTGTTTTTTGGTAAGTGTTGGGGTTATGTTTGCTAATATTGAGGATTATAGAGTAAGCACTTGGAATCTGCAAGGCTCTTTGGCAAACACAGAAAGCAAATGGAATGTAAGCGTAAGGCAGCTTATCACAGGGGATAATCCTGCCAATATCCTTATGATTCAAGAAGCTGGGGCTATTCCCGCAACTGCAAGAAGAACAGGCAGAATGGTTCAGCCAGGTGGCACACCTGTGGAGGAGTTTATTTGGGAGCTTGGGACTTATTCCAGACCCAATTCTGTTTATATTTATTATGCCCCCCTTGATGTTGGAGCAAGGAGAGTAAATCTCGCCATAGTCTCTGATAGGAGGGCTGATGAGGTGTTTGTCGTGCATCAAAATGTCGTTGCAACAGATTCTTCGCGTCCAGCAATAGGCATTCGTATTGGTAATGATGTGTTTTTTAATATCCACGCCCTAGCAAGTGGCGGAGGCGATGCACCTGCTTTGGTTACAGCAGTGCATAATGCCTTTATCAATATGCCACAAATAAATTGGCTTATCGCAGGGGATTTCAACCGCGACCCAGCACTTTTGCAAGCGGGGCTTGATACAAGAATTGCCAACCATATAAGAATCGTTGCGCCAAACTCTGCTACACATTTTGGGGCAAGAGGCGCAAACAGGACGCTTGATTATGCGCTAGTTGGGAGATCAAGCCCCTCACGTTCGACCATAGCATTGCCACAAATTACAGCCTTGCTGATAGCAGCAAACATACGCGCACACCTCTCATCTGACCATTCACCCGTGCATTTTGGGCGATTTTAGGAGAATACAATGAAAAAGATTTTAATGTGTTTGATGTTTAGCTTTGGGGTTTTGTATGCAGAAAATTTAGAGGATTTGCCAGATTTCACCGCTCCATTCTCTCTAAGAAGTGCGATGAGTGGGGATTTATTAGCTCCAGATTATAGAAAACCAAATTGGAATCTTAAGCAAGTGATACTTAATGACAAGATTCGCAAAAGCGACCCCTTTGATGGGTTTAATCTTGGGGCGGTGCAGTTTGTGAATACAGAAGATTCAAAAATGTGTTTGGGGATTGATGAGAGTGGGTTTTTTGCTTTGAAGTCTTGCGAGGATGATTTAAGAGAAGAAAAACTTGAAACATTATTTACAATTATCCCTACAACAACCTCTGCGGTGCAGATTCGCTCTTTTGTTTTGGACAAAACCGAGTGTATCGCAACCTTTTTTAATCCACGATTGCCAGCAGGCAGAGGGATTGGGATTAGCCCTTGCAGCGTGGATAGTTCGCTAAATATTGGCTTAGAGACGCTTATGCTTATCCTCCCTCCCTTAATGGAGGCAAAAACGATTAATCCTTGATTTGAGCGGTTGCGGGAATGAATGGTTGGCTTGAGATTTTGACGATACAAACCTTTGAGGGTGTTGCCGTGTATTTTTATACCCTCTTTTTTGTCGCTTCTATCGTTGGTGGGCTTGTAGGCTCACTCTCTGGTGGCGCAGGAATGATAACAATGCCCTTGCTTCTTGTAAGTGGCTTAAACCCTCTCCAAGCCCTAGCAACCAATAAACTTCAAGCTTGTGTTGGCTCTTTTACAAGTGCAGCACATTATTATCATCAAGGTTTGGTAGATTTAAAAGAAAGTCGCTCTTTGATGATAATTGCGACACTTTTTGGGGCGGTGGGGGCTATTTTAGTGCAGTTTATGGAAGTCTCCTTGCTCTCAAAAATCCTACCCTTTGTGATGATAGCAGTAGGTGCATATTTTTTGTTCTCTCCAAGCATTAGCGATGAAGACAGGGCGAAAAATCCACATAGAATCTTTTTGTTTGCAAGTATGGTAGGGGCTGGATTATATGGCGGATTTGTAGGTATTGGCATTGGTTCATTTGTCCTAGCCTTGCTTGTTAGCATCGGGGGATATGGGCTTAGTAAGGCTTTAGCGCATTCGCGTTGGGTGGTCTTTAGTATCAATATTTCCTCTACTTTATTTTTTGTCATCGGTGGCAATGTGCTATGGATTTTAGGCATTATTATGTGTGTGGGGCAAATCATCGGTGCGACTTTGGGAGCAAAACTCGCCATAAAACACGGAGCAAGGATTATCCGCCCAATTGTGATATGCGTATGCTTCGCCCTCTCTGTTCAATTACTCATTAGAGAGTTTTTCTAAATAGCTCCTTTTGCAAAGAGAGGGATATGAGAGACTTGCTTATAAAAAACTGCTTGAGCTAGAAATCCTAAATCTTGGGATTCTTCACCCAGCCAAGCACTTCTTCGCAGCAATAAGGAACTTTGCTATAATTTTGCGTTTTATATTGTAGTGTTAAAGGGAAGCAATGGGAAAAGAGATTAAAACAGATTTTTGGGTGAATAAACTAGCAAAAGATGCGGGGCTAGACCTAGAACCACAAGGCGCGAGTGTGCGGGGGGGGGGCAAAATAAGGTATTAACTGATGCTCTAAAAAGTGCTTCTAAAGGAGGCACGGGTAATCACGGCGTCCCCGATTTCATAGGTGTAGTAAAAGATTTTGTGATTGTAGTTGAGAATAAAGCAGATGTGAGTAATCATTGCAAGCTAGATTCTAACAATCTCATCTCACAGGAGCAAGAGCATATCAAAAACTATGCACTCAATGGGGCTTTATGGTATGCAAAGCATATTATTAAAAACCAAAACCGCTATAAAAAAGTTTTTGCCATCGCAGTAAGTGGCAATGAGAAAAGACACAGAATAACGCCATTATTTGTCGATGATGGAGCATTTATCAAAGAGCCATTAGAGGATATCGAGAGCTTTTTGCTACTAAGCGAAAAAAATATCGAAAATTTTTACAAAAGAGAGATTTTAAAGCAGCAACCACCCCAAGAAAAAACCAAAGAACAGATAGAAAAAATAGCCGCCACTTTGCACGAAGACTTGCGTAACTATGGGGCGTTAGACAACAAAACCAAGCCTTTAATAGTCGCTGGGATCCTCCTTGCCCTAGAGCGAATGAAACGCAATAATATCGACCTCTCCTCACTCACAGGTGAGCCAAAGGATGTAGAAACCGATGGGGCGAAAATTTATGACCTCATAGAAAAGCAGCTTAAAGTCTCTCAGCTCTCCCCGCAAGTCAAGCTTGATAAAGTCTTAGCAGAATTTGCGGTGATTAAAACCTCGACAAAGATTAATGAAATCCACCCACATTTAAAATGCACTCCACTCAAGCATTATGCGACTTATATTAAACAAGAAATCTTTGATACTATGGAAAATATCAAAAATTCCTATGATTATTTGGGTATGTTTTATAGCGAATTTGTGCGATTTGGAAACGCCGATGGACAGAATCTAGGCATCGTGCTAACGCCTAATCATATCACCGAGCTTTTTTGCGATTTGGCAGATTTAAAGCCCGAAAATAGAGTTTTTGACCCTTGTTGCGGGACGGCTGGATTTTTGATTTGTGCTATGGATTATATGCTAAAAATGGCAAAGAATGAAACGCAAAAGGATAGCATTAAGCAACACCAGCTCTTTGGCTTTGAGCTTCAATCCTTTATGTTTGCAGTAGCTACTGCAAATATGGTTTTACGAGGCGATGGCAAGAGTAATTTAAATGATGAGGATTTCTTAAAGCAAAACCCCCATAAATTACAAGAGGAGTTTAAAGCAGATATAGGCTTTATGAATCCGCCTTATTCTCAAGGCAAGATTGATAAAAATCTAACCGAAATTGCCTTTAGCGAGCATTTATGTGATTCTATCCTAAAAGGTGGCAAGGTAATAGTCATCGTCCCACAATCAGCGATGACAGGAAAGAGCAAAGAAGAAAAGGCAATCAAAGCAAATATCTTAAAAAAGCACACCTTGGAAGGCGTCATTACTTTAAATAAAAATACCTTTTATGGCGTAGGGACAAATCCTTGCATAGCGATTTTTACCGCTTGGATTCCCCACCCTAAAGATAAGGTTTGTAAATTTATCAATTACGAAAACGATGGCTTTGAGGTCCAAAAGCATAAGGGCTTGGTAGAGACAATCCACGCAAAGGATAAAAAGGCACATTTGCTGAAAGTCTGGCGTGATGAAATGGAAGCAGAATCTAAATTTTGTGTAAAAACCACCATAGAAGCCGAGGATGAGTGGCTGCATAGTTTTTATTATTTTAATGATGAGATTCCACAATATGCAGACTTTGATAAAACAATGGCAGATTATCTCACTTTTGAGTTTAATATGATAACGCACGGCAGGGGCTATCTCTTTAGCTTAGAAGAGGAAAAGACGCAGATGCAAACTGATGAAAGGCTTGATAATGAATAAAAATTTAGAATCTATGCGGTGGGGTGAGTTTGTTGTGGGGGAGATTTTTGATTTTGCAATGCGTGGCAAAAGACTCATTGAGAGAGATAGAGTTAAAGGAAATATCCCCTATTATTCCGCAAGTAAGGAGAGTAACGGTTTAACTGATATGATAGCCAATCCGCTTTTTATAGCAAAAAATAAACTCATTATAAGCACATTTTGCGATTGTTATTATGTAGAGGGAGAATTTACAGCAAGTGATGAAATTACGATTTTTGGTAATGACAAGCTTAATAAACACAATGGACTTTTTATAGCAAGAATTGTAAAAAGCAATGCTTCAAAATACGCTTTTGGATATAAAGCATTTTCTGAAAGATTAATGAAACAAATTATTATGCTCCCCATAGATTCCAAAGGAGAGCCAAATTATAAATTTATGGAATCCTTTATGCGAAAGCTAGAACAAAAACACCTACAAAAAATCCTAGCCTACTACACCCATAAGCTAGAATCTATCGGGGGGGGGGGGGCAGACTTCCTCTTTGTCGCTCTCAAGCTAGCTCTTATTATTTTAAATCCTCTTGTCATTCTGAAGTCTTGCGAAGCACGACTGAAGAATCCCATGAGATGTTTCGCTACGCTCAACATGACAAAAATAATCTTTGTCATTCTGAAGTCTTGCGAAGCACGACTGAAGAATCCCATCACGAAGAATCCCTACCCAATCAACCTCAAAGCGATGATTTCGCAACCTTCCTTGAGGGTAGCCTAATGGAGATTGCAAAAAATGAACTAGGCTTAGAATCCATAAAATGGGGCGAGTTTAAACTTTCTCTATTTTTTAAAAACTATCATGGAAAAAGACTTATTGAAAGAGACAGAGAGCAAGGAAAAACCCCTTTACTTACAGCGGGTGAAGCAGATAATGGCGTTGCCTCATTTATTGGCAATGAATCTATGCAAAAATATAAAGATTTTATTTCTATTGATATGTTTGGCAATGCTTTTTATCACTCATACGAAGCCACAGGAGATGATAATATTTATTTTTTTATTAATGAGAAATTGTCATTTTATGTAAAACTCTTTTTTGTCTCGTGCATTAATAAACAAAAAAGCAAATTTTCTTATGGAAAACAATTTAGACAACATAATGCAGATTCTCTAAAAATTTTACTTCCCCTAGATTCCAAAGGAGAGCCAAATTATAAATTTATGGAATCTTTTATGAAAGAACTAGAACAAAAACACCTACAAAAAATCCTAGCCTACTACACCCATAAGCTAGAACTATCGGGGGGGGGGGCAATATCCTTTAATTACCAAGAATATTTAGAGTTTATAGAGACTTTAACCCCTTGCCAGACTAAACCTTTAAGCAAAATATCTCAAAATAACTCAATCTCTACAAAAGCTGATGATGATAAAGATTTAGCTTTTCCTTATATGAGTCTTACGTATATTTGTAAAGATTACAAACTTCAATGGGGCGAGTTTAAAATTAGTGATTTGTTTGAGGTTTATACGGGCGGAGACTTAATTCTAACAAATATTATTGAAGGAGAGATTCCTATTGTAAGCCATAGTGCAATAGATAATGGAGTGAGTGTTTATACTCAAACCATACCTAATAGAAAAAAATTTAACCACAAAACTACTATTAGTTTAGCAGATAGAGGCAATTTCTTTGCAGCTACACAAAAAATAGATTTTTATATAGGAACAAGAGTTAAGGCTTTAGAAGCAAAATTTACACAAGTAAATTATTTCATTTTACTTTTTATTTGTTTATGCATCAATAAGCAATCGGTTAAGTTTTCATATGGTAAAAATTGTTGTGCAAATGCAGATTCTCTAAAAATTTTACTTCCCCTAGATTCCAAAGGGCAGCCCAACTATGCCTTTATGGAATCCTTTATGAAAGAGCTAGAACAAAAACACCTACAAAAAATCCTAGCCTACTACACCCATAAGCTAGAATCTATCAGAGAGTGAGACTTTGTCTATTAGTAAATAGCATCAATCAAATCAATTCTTTGTAATACTTAAAATGACGCAAACATTCTAAATCTGCGAATTTCTTATAAAATCGCATTAAAACTTGACTTAGAGTTACTCTTATCCTTTATAATTTTATAAATCGTTTCAAAGGTTTAAGATGGCATACACAATTAAAGAGGTAGAAAAGGAAACGGGAATCTCCTCGCATACACTTAGATTTTGGGCAAAAAAGGGCTTATTTCCTTTTGTAGAAAAAGACAAAAATGGCGTAAAATACTTTAGCAACACCGATGTCGAATGGGTGCGATGGATAGAGTGGTTTCGCAAAAGCCATATGAGCATAGAATCCATCAAAGATTACATCACTCTAGCTGCCAAAGGAGAGGGGACTGCCAAACAAAGGAGAGAAATGCTTAGTGAGCAGAAAAAAATGGTAATTGCTAAAATGCAAGAATTAGATGCGGTGCTAAAAAAGCTAGATTACAAATTAGGAGTGTATGATGAAATGATTAACAAAGGCGTAGATGGATTTAATCCAACTAGCAAGGATTATAAAGGGTGTAAATGCCAATAGGGCTTTAGGGGCTTTTAACATTACTCAAAGCCTATTAAAAAGTGGTTGTTTTTATCATTCTAAAGTTTTCCCTCTTTAATCCCAGCTAAAGAATCTCAAATCATTAATAAGGAGAAATATGCAAGTATTGTTGCTTAATGGCGCGAAGAAGTTTGGTAGCTCACAAGGTAAGCTAAGTGCTACTTTGCAAGCAGTAGCAAAGGAAAGCTTAGAATCTATGGGCTTTAAAGTCATTCAAACTATCATTGATGAGGGCTATAATATCCAAGAGGAGGTGCAAAAGATTTTGCATAGTGATGTGTTGATTTATCAGCTACCCGCTTGGTGGATGGGTGAGCCTTGGATTGCTAAAAAGTATATTGATGAAGTCTATACGGAAGGCTATGGGACGCTTTTTGCAAATGATGGGCGCAGTCGTAAAGATGATAATTTAAAATATGGCAGTGGGGGTTTGTGTCAGGGCAAAAAGGCAATGTTTAGCGTAACTTGGAATGCCCCACTAGAAGCCTTTAATGAACATCAAGGGTTTTTTGAGGGCTTGGACGTTGAGATGGTGTAT
This sequence comes from Helicobacter mesocricetorum, assembly GCF_900198605.1. GTDB lineage: Bacteria > Campylobacterota > Campylobacteria > Campylobacterales > Helicobacteraceae > Helicobacter_D > Helicobacter_D mesocricetorum. The sequence continues at coordinate 27,875 of NZ_FZPJ01000049.1, forward strand.
TTTCATCTAAGAAAGATTCACGAGTTTTTAGGGATGGAGGTTTTGCCTACTTTTATGTGCAATGATGTGATAAAAAACCCACAAATAACTCAATATATGACCGAATACAAAAACCATTTACAAAAAAATTTCACACACTTTAAAGAGACAAAATGAAAAAAATTTTAAAAACAATCACTATCGCAGTTGGTTTAGCACTTCCGCTTTTTTCACAAAGCATTATCAAAAATGACGCTTTTAAAGCCTTTAGCGGGGATTCTAAGATTTTTAATGGTGAAGTTAGTGTAAAAATGCTTTTTTTATCTAATCAATGGCAAAACTTTAGCGGGGCTATCGTGGAGTTTGCGCCAAAGGCTAGGAGTGCTTGGCATACCCATCCTGCAGGACAAACACTTCTAGTTACCAAAGGCACGATTTACACAGGCACTAAAGAAGGAATTGTTCAAATTGCAAGAGAGGGGGATACTATCCTTTGCCCTCCAGATGTAGAGCATTGGCACGGCGCAGGATTGTATGAGAGTGGCGCACATATCGCCCTTACCCACGAAAAAGACGGGAAAAATGTAGTTTGGCTTGAAAAACTAAGCGATGCAGAGTATGAACAATTTATCAAGGAAGCGCAATGAAAGCAAAACTCAATAACAAAAGGCGAAAACTCCTTAAAACCTCCTTTTCTCTTGTTGGGCTTGGGTTGGTAGGCACAAATCTCATCTATGCAAAAGAGACTGCTAGAATTAGCAAAAAAACACAAGATTCCAAACATTCCTTAAATAGCAGTTATGAATCTTTAAAGCAAACAGATCCTGAATTTTTTAGCAATCATACACATTTTGCGTTTGAGGAAGTGTCTGTAAAAAGCAATTTGGAGGAGAGAGAACATTTGATGATTATCCTTGCCTCACTCATTGCTATTCCCGCACTTAGTGAGTATAAATCTTTGGTGCAAATAGCACTAGATAGCAAGGTCTCTCCCGTAGCCATTAAAGAAATCCTTTATCAAGCCACTCCTTATGTGGGAATGGGCAAGGTAATCGACTTTATCCACGCAAGTAATGAGATATTTGTGGCAAATAATATCGCCCTACCCCTACAACCACAAGGAACGACAACTAAAGAAAATCGCAAAGAAAAAGGGCTATCTATCCAGCGCAAACTTTTTGGCGATGCGATTGATAGAGGAAATTCAACGGCTCCTGCTGATGTGAAACATATTCGCGAGTTTTTATCAGCTAATTGCTTTGGGGATTATTACACGCGAGGGGGGATTGATTTGAAGTTTAGAGAGCTACTAACCTTTGTTTATATCCTCTCTATGGGGGGCGCACAACCCCAACTAATAGCGCATGTGTCAGGAAATCTCAAAGTTGGCAATGATAGAGCTAAGCTTATCGCAACCATTACCGCTCTAATCCCTTATATTGGCTATCCAAGAAGCCTTAATGCTCTAAGTGCTGTTGATGAGATAATTCCTGCTTCATAAGAGACGCTAAATGTTGTGCTGTTTGGATAAAAGCATAATATTTACTGCTCTAACCTTGCCCCACTCAAGCAAAGCCACAATCTCATTAGAAATTTGCTACAATACCCCAAAATCACAAAGGAATAGAATATGCGGCGCAAAGATAGGGCATTAGAATCAAGCAGGGCAATTGAGATGATGACTCAGGGCACAAAACGAGATTTTTTCGCGATGGCACATTGGTGTGTTTGGTGTTTGTAGGGCGCATACAAGTTTATATAGCGCAGAAGAGCTAAAGCAAATCGCCCTTTATGAGCCTAAAAAGCTAGGTAGCCATGTTTTTACCACCGAATATGAAAGCACCATTGCCTATGGCAAAATTTTTGCACTTCACGATGAAGAAGCCCAAAATAAGGCAATGGCGCTGCTTTGTCAAAAATATATGCCCGATAAAATGAAATTTGTGCAAAAGTCTGTGGATACCGAGCGCAAACATTTTAATGCCTATGAGATTATCCTAGAGCAATATAGCGCAAAGGCAAAAACACTCTAATAGAAACAAGAAAATATAAGGCTAGAATCAAGAAAATATAAGGCACAGACAGGGTTTGTCGCTTGAAGCTAAAATTCTAAAGATAAAACAAAAGGAAAGATTATGAAAAGCATAAAGCTTACCCCAAATCTTGCGTGGGCGTTGGTTATTTTTGGTGGCATTGTAGAATGCTTTTGGGCAAGTGGGCTAAAGCATAGCGATAATTTGCTACTTTATACTCTCACAGGAATGGGGATTTTCATCTCCTTTATCTGTATGATTTTAGCCATTAGGGTGCTAGAGATTGGCGTTGCATATAGCGTGTTTGTGGGTATTGGCACAGCGGGTATTACCCTAGCTGAAATCCTTGTCTTTGGCGAGGCTTTCTCACTGCTTAAAATCCTCTTTATCGCTACCTTGCTTCTAGGCGTCATTGGCTTAAAGCTTTCTGCAGACAAAGAGACAGAGGCACAAGAATAAAACCTTTTCAAGAGCCTTCGCGCAACTTAGGGCTTGGAAAAAAGGAGTAAATTGGAAAAAAGGAGCAAAAATGAGCTGGATTTATTTATTCCTTGCTGGGTGTATGGAGATTGTGGGTGTCATTACGATGAAAAAATATTCCTTGAGCGGACGCAAAATCTTTTTACTCGCTATCTTGTTGCAGTTTATGCTAAGTTTTACCCTGCTCTCTTTAGCAATGCAAGAAATTGCTATGGCAACTGCTTATGCGATATGTACAGGCATAGGCGCAGGAGGTGGTGTGCTTGTGGGTATTGTGTTTTATAAAGAAAGCAAAAATGCCAAGAAACTTCTTTTTATCGCACTCATTATCGTTTCAGTCATTGGGCTTAAGGCAATGAGCTAAAGTTTAAATTATGCTTATCAACCAAATAATGTATATTGCTTTGCAAGATATGGATAAAAGGGAGATATTTTAGAGACGTGAATAAGAATTTAAATCAGTGATATGCCAAATCTCATTCAAAACAAACCTTTTAGCCAACAATAACTCCAATTGCTATATAATAAAAGCCTCAAAAATAATATAAAAAGACAAACAAATTTATGCTCTTTCTCTCAAGGAATCTTAATGATTGAGGTTTTACTCACTTATATCCTAGCAGTTTTCTTATTAATCGCAACCCCCGGTCCTGTCATTGCACTTATTATACGCAACGCATCACTTTATGGATTTAAAATAGGGTTATTTACAAGCATAGGCACAAACTTTGCCTCCCTAATTTTACTAGCTATTGCTATTGCGGTGATTTTAGGTGTATTGAAAATTTCCCCTTTGATATTATCTATACTTAGTATTTTAGGCTGTGGATTTATATTTTATCTAGGGGCTAACTCCTTATATCACACCTTTAAACACCATAAAAGCCAATTACCTGTGGAATCTCGCACACAATCATTCAAAAAGAAAAATACTAAAAAAACCCTTATTTCTAGTTTTTTAGAAGGATTTGGGATTGCCATTGGTAACCCTAAGGACATTATATTTTTGGTCGCATTTTTTCCGCAATTTATTCACATAACAGATTCCATTATCCTAAGCTTAAGTATTTTGGTTTTTATATGGATTATCCTTGATTTTAGCATTCTTATTAGTTATGTCTCACTAACGCAAAAAGCTATTTTCTTCAGATACCAAAAGAGTATTGGGATTATGAGTGATATTATTTTAATGCTTGTTGGGATATTTGGAGGCTATTATTTGCTCCATTCTTTAAACTTAACCCCATAATCCTCCCTCCACCTAGCCCTTAGAGATACAACTAATGCTCTTAAAAGTAAAGAACTTAGCTTTTACTATCCCTTAATAATCTGTATTTTATAATATAACTCTAATCAATAATACTAAATTCAACCAAAGGAATCTCAATGCCACAAGGACAGCCAATGCAAGAAATTCCAAATAAAATAAGCTATCTGCCTGTAAGTCTTTTTGGTGCGTGTATGGGATTAAGCGCAATGAATACAGCGTGGCACACAATGGCAAACTTTAGCCTACTTTATTCTACAAATTCTCAACATAATCTAACCTATATCCCTCAATCCTCTTTTATTATTCAGCCTTCCCTTGCAGATGCACTCTCACTTATTTTCGCTCTCCTAAGCATTGTTGCCTTTGTTGCATTAAGCTCTGCTTATATCCTCAAGCTTTTTACAAGTTTTCAAAGTTGCAAACAAGAATTTCTCTCCCCTATAACTCGTCCCTTTTTTGCCACTATTTGTATTACTTTATTGCTTTTGCCTTTTGCACTCCAAAGACTCGAATTCCCTGAAATAATAAGCCTTATAATGTGGATAATTGGTGCAGTATCTATGCTTATCTTTAGTGTGCATATTACCCAATTTTGGATTTGCCACAAATTTGAACTATCCGATGTTACTCCTGCGTGGATTATTCCCGTTGTGGGATTACTTGATTTACCTCTTGCTTTGCCTCTTTTTTCACAATTTTATAGAATACCTGATGTTGGCTTTTTAATATCGCTATTTTGCTTGGCAGTGGGATTTACTTTTACAATCGTGCTTTGCACACTTATCTTTGCGAGAATCGTGTTTTTTTCTAAACTTCCTGATAAACTAATGCCAACTTTGGTTATTTTTCTTGCACCCTTTGGTGCTGGTGTTGGGGCATATATGGTATTTATCTCTATGCAAGCACTTACATTAGGTGAAGATTCTTTAGGCTTCCTTGCAATGGATTCTACACCCTATATCCTCTTCTTTATTGGCTTGTTTTTATTCTTCACTTTATTGCCCCAAATTATCCAAATCAAAAGATGTTGCCCTTTTAAAATCTCGTGGTGGGCAATTAGCTTTCCTTTAGCGGCAATGTGCATAGCAAGTATAAAAATCAACACAGAAATTTTAGAATTTCCAAACTCTTTTGCCCTATCAGCTTCCACATTACTCAATATTGAAATGATATTTTCGTTTTTTTCAATAAGCCTATTAATCCTTGTTACACTGATATTTATATGGCTTATTGTGCGCACATTAGTTGGGATATTCAAAGGAGAATTGCAAAACCTCTAAGCCCACACATCCATTTAGATATTATTAATAAACACAACGATAAATGGTAATTTATAATAAAGGAACTAAGATGCAATTAGGAATCCTTACACAAAACTATGGAAAGAAAATTCGCCAAAAGCAACTCCAACCCATAGAGAATTGGAATACACAAGAACAGCTTGTTTTAAAAGCCTCTATAATTTGTGCTGTGCTTTTAGCGATATTTGGAATCTCATTTGGAGTTCTCAATAAAAGCAATGCAATAATTTTTGATGGGATTGTTTGTATTGTAAGCGTAGGTTTAGGATTACTTAGTCTAGTTACTTCGCGCTATATTTACCGCAAAGACGATGATATTTTTCAATATGGATATGTCCGTTTTGAACCTATGGTAAATTTCTTTAAAAGCTCAATTTTAATGGCTATTTGCATTTATGCTTGTTTAGGAGGCATTAAAGATATTTATCATGGTGGATACCCTATTACATTAGGAGGGGCAATCACCTATACCTGTTGCGCTTTTATCTTATGTTTAGGTATGTATATTTATACAAGCCTTTATGCCAAAAAGCTAGATTCTGAACTCATTGCTACAGATAATGTCGAATGGCTTATTGATTCTATTATGTATTTAGGCGGAATCATTGCTTTTGGGATAGTTTTTATCTTTGATTATGAACAAAAGCATCCCCTAAGCCATTATATTGACCCGATACTACTTGTTTGCTTATCACTTTTTTTAAGCCTCTCTCCTCTTAAAATTATGTTTTCTAACCTTAAAGATTTAATAATGGTAGCACCCAAAGAACTTGATGATAAAATCACGCAAATTATGGAATCTCTAAGTCTAAAATATGGTTTTTCTGATTATGACACTCATGTGGCAAAAAGTGGAAGATTTTTTATGATAGAAATAAATTTGCTACTTACAAATCTAGATGATAGGGTTTCTATTCGCCAACTTGATGCCATCCGAGATGAGATTGAAAATGCTTTAGAAATGCCAAGCTATAAAATATGGCTTTCTATAAGCTTTACAGCTAATCCTAAATGGTTATAAATACCCATAGTTACCCCAATACTTTCTTTAAAAGACTAGAAATTTTATTATAGTTTTTACCTCTTCTGCAATAGCAAAATCCATTACCTTAAAAACATAGATTGAAGATTGCTTATTGGACTTTGTGTGTTTTTCTCCAAAGAATTTAAATACTAACACTAAATAGCCCTATGAAACTTCTCCAAAAATAACTTTGCCCTATCGGTTTTAGGAGCATTAAAAAAGGTTTCTGGAGGGGATTGCTCTAGTATTTTCCCCTCACTCATAAATAGCACTTCATTAGCAATCTTTCTAGCAAAATTTAGCTCGTGTGTTACAAGAATCATCGTCTTATCTTTAATCATTTTTATCACATTTAAAACTTCCTCAACAAGCTCTGGGTCTAAGGAGCTAGTAGGTTCATCAAAAAGTAATATCTCTGGATTAAAAGCTAAGGCTCTAGCGATTCCTATTCTCTGCTGTTGCCCTCCACTTAGCATACTTGGATAATGCCCTGCCCTCTCTCTTAACCCAACCATATCCAAATATTCAAAACCTATTTTTTCAGCCTCAGCCTTACTATACTTATGCACACTAATAAGGGATTGCGTGATGTTTTCTAAAGCGGTTTTATTGGCAAATAAATTATAGTTTTGAAAAACCATTCCGACCTTTTTACGCACCTTTTGCAAATCTCTTTTAGGAATCTTTGCAAAATCAATCACCAAATCCTGCATTTTCATTATCCCACTATCGGGCGTTTCAAGCAAATTAATACACCGGAGTAAAGTGCTTTTACCGCTTCCACTTGGACCAAGTAGGGCATAGGTTTTGTTTTTTTCTAGCTTTAAGCAAATATCCTCTAAAACCCTCTGTCCTTGAAAGCTTTTCTTTAAATGCGTAATCTCTATCATTTAGCACCTACAATCTTTTTATATCTTGTTACCCTTCTTTCTAAAATCGTGAAAACTTTCTCCAAAACGCTACTAATCCCCCAATAAAACAAAGCAGCGATAATATAAACCTCTAAAAACTTCGAACTCCTATCGGCTTCAAGCGTAGCAACACCCATAATCTCTGGCACAGAAGCGGCAAAGACTAAAGAGGTTTCTTTGATTAGCAAAATAAAAAAGTTTAAAATATTTGGCAAAGCACTCAAAAAGCTTTGGGGCAAAATAATCAAATACAAGGCTTGAAATGTCGTCAAACCCACACTATAACTCGCTTCTAATTGCCCCTTATCGATACTTAAAATCGCACTGCGAAATATCTCACTTAAATAAGCAGAGCAATAGAGAGAATACACAAGATACATAAAATAAATGGCACTAATATTAGAAATATCGATATTTAATCCATATTTGTAATTAAAATACCTCAACACAAGAGGAATCCCATAATAAGCCAAAAATATCTGCACCAACACAGGAATCCCGCGAAAAAACGAAATATAAAGCGTGGCAGCTTGATAGAAAAAAGGGATTTTATAAATCCTAATAAGGCTCAATGCTAATCCCAAAATAGAACCTATCACAAATCCTACCAATGCTATTACAAGAGAGAGCGGAACCCCCTTAGCAATAGCAGGGATTGCACTTAGGGCATATTCAAAATCAAAGAGTTGCATTATTCACTTTGATTGACACCGAAAAACTTAATAGAAAGCTCACGAAGCTCTCCTCCCTCTTTGGCTTTCTCTAAGGCAGCATCGATTTTTTTTATGATATTTTTGGATCCTTCCTCATTCCTAAAAATAAAATAAACATTACTCTCTGCAATCCTAGAATCTAAGATTTTTAACTTCAGATTCTGCTCTTTGATAATATCTGCAATGCTTGCAGGATCGTTTAAATGCACATCAATGCGTTTATTCACCAAATCCTGTAAAAGAGGGCTTAAATCCTTGTAATAACGAATTTCTAAAATCCCTCCATTAGCCTTATTCCACTCCTGCAAAGTCTTGGTATGCACTGATCCAACCACGCCTCCAGCCACTTTACCCTTAAAGTCCTTTGTAGAATTAATAGAATCCTCATCTTCTCTAGTGATAAACTGCGAAGTAGAGACAAAATAACTTTGGTTATTAAACAAATACCGCTCTTCTCTCTCTTTGGTTTTTACAATTTGGTTTGCCAAAACATCAAATCTAGCAGAATCTAATCCCAAAAACAAAGTACTCCAAGGAGCATAATTAAACTCAAACGACAAAGTAGGATCAATCTTTTCTAACACCCTTAACACCTCGACATCATACCCTGTAATCTTGCCTTCTTTATCCACATAACTAAAAGGTTTGTAAGCCCCCTCACTCCCTACTTTAACCTTAATAACATTTTGTAATTGCGCCTCTTTGGTATTCTCGCTACTGCAACCTATAATCCATAAAGATAATAAAAATATTAAAAATAAAAAATTCTTTCTTTTCATAATTTTTCCTTATACTTTCTCTAAAGCATTACTTAAGGATTCTTTTAGATCCTCTACATCCTCTAAGCCAATAGATAATCGGAGGAGATTTTGCGTGATATTTAAGGCTTTTTTAATAGATTCATCAACACTTCCGTGACTCATATAATAAGGACATCCAAAGAGGCTTTCTGCCCCACCCAAACTCTCTGCTAAGATGAAATGTTTAAGGTTTTTAGCAAAAACCTGCATTTGTTGGTAGTTGGCTTTTAAATAAACACTTACTATACCACCAAATAGCCCATTCATTTGCTCCTTAGCAAGTTGATGTTGGGGATGTGAGGGAAGTCCGGGATAAATCACTTTTTCTATTTTTTTATGCGATTCTAAAAATCGTGCAATCTCTAAAGCACTACTACAATGCCGCTCCATTCTTAATTGCAAAGTTTTTAACCCCCTAGCGTGTAAATAAGAATCAAAAGGAGCAAGAATCATTCCCGTAGAATTAGAAACAAAACGTAATTGCTCATACAAAGAATCATCATTTAAAACAACCGCTCCTCCCACACTATCACTATGCCCATTAATATATTTTGTCATACTATGCACTACAATATCAGCACCCAAATCTAAAGGTTTTTGCAAATAAGGTGTAGCAAAAGTATTATCCACTACACTTAAAATATTATGCCTCTTAGCCATCTCACAAATAGCCTTTATATCACAAAGTTGCAAAAGGGGATTTGTTGGGGATTCTAGCCAAATCATTTTGGTTTTACTTGTAATGGCGGATTGGATATTTTCAAGCTTTGTCATATCAAGATATTGCACTTTGACATTAAAATGATTAAAAACCTTACTTAAAAGTCGCCTTGTCCCCCCATAAATATCATCAAAACAAAGAATCTCATCATCAGATTTTAAAAAACTTAGCAAACTCACACATTCAGCAGCTTGACCACTTGCATAGCAAATCGCATATTTTGCATTCTCTAAAGCCGCTAATTTACTCTCTACAACCTCCCTTGTAGGATTGGTTAATCTAGAATACCCAAATCCCTTAATAGTGTTTTCAAAATCTGGTTTTGCAAAGGTGCTTGCTAAATGAATAGGGCTTACAACATCACTTGAGGTTTTACCGCTTAAATTAGGCTCTTCGGCAACCGATACGGCTTTTGTGCTAAACTTCATAATCATTCCTTCTTTAATAAATTTCATTTTATAAGATTCTACTATTATTTTTTTAAAAAAGCGTTTATTGGCATAAGAGCATCTACTCTACAAATCACTCTTTTAAGGTTTAAAATAGCGCATTACTTTGAGATAACACAACTTCGCCATAAAACCCCTAAAGCTTTGATTAAATTAGCTATAATTCCATAAATTTTGCTTAAGGTTAAAAATGGATTATGATGTTTTAGTTATTGGTGGTGGTCACGCAGGTATTGAAGCCTCTATCATAGCAGCTAAAATGGGTTGCAAAACACTTTTATTAACCATCTTAGTAGAACAAATTGGTGCTGCAAGTTGCAATCCCGCTGTTGGAGGACTTGGCAAAGGACACCTTGTCAAAGAAGTCGATGCACTTGGCGGAGTTATGGGATATATCACCGATAAAACAGGGATTCAATTCCGCACACTCAATGCCTCAAAAGGTCCCGCTGTTCGCGGAACAAGGGCGCAAATTGATATGGATAGATATAAAATCTTAGCAAGAGATTTATGCTACCAAACCCCAAATTTAGAGGTATCTCAACAAATTATAGAATCCCTTATCCTGCAAAATGGCGAAATCAGAGGAGTAAAAACCAATATTGGCAAAATCTATCACGCAAAAAAAGTGATTTTAACCACAGGGACATTTTTAAGAGGGAAAATCCATATTGGGGAGAATACTTCAAACAATGGACGCTCTGGAGAGCCTCCTGCTATGGAGCTTGGCAAATGCTTAGAGACTTTAGGGCTTGAAATAGGGCGTTTAAAAACAGGGACTTGTGCGAGAATCAAAGGGAACAGTATTGACTTTGAATCTTTAGAAAAACATTATGGAGACACTCCAACCCCTTATTTTAGTCAAAAAACCACAAAGGAATTGGAAGGGCAAGAATTTTCTCCCACCCAACTACCCTGCTATGTAACTTATACCAATGCCAAAACACACCAAATCATTCGCGATAATTTCCATCGCACACCCCTTTTTACAGGACAAATTGAAGGAGTAGGTCCAAGATATTGTCCAAGCATTGAAGACAAGGTTTATCGCTTCAGCGATAAAGAGAGGCATCAGCTTTTCTTAGAACCCCAAACACTAGAAGCTAATGAATATTATATCAATGGATTAACAACTTCCCTGCCCTTTGATGTGCAAGAGGCAATCATTCATAGCATCAAAGGCTTAGAAAATGCAGAAATCGTGCGTTATGGCTATGCCATTGAATATGATTATATTAATCCCACAGAGCTAAAGCACACATTAGAAACAAAAAAAATAAAAAACCTCTATTGTGCAGGGCAAATTAATGGGACAACAGGTTATGAAGAAGCAGCAGCTCAAGGAATCTTAGCAGGAATCAATGCAGCCTTAAGCGTTCAAGATAAAGAACCTATCATTCTTAAACGCAATGAAGCCTATTTAGGCGTAATGATTGATGATTTGGTTACCAAAGGCACTAAAGAGCCTTATAGAATGTTTAGCTCTCGTGCAGAATACCGACTCTTATTGCGCGAAGATAATGCAATCTTTAGGCTTGGAGACTTAGCCTATAAGTTAGGCTTAATGCCACCAAGAGAATATGAGAGCCTTCTTCAAGATAAGCAATCCATACAAGAGGGACTAAAATGGCTTACAGAGACCTCTATAACCCCAACACTAGAGATTCTAAATCTCCTACAATCCCTCCAAGAAGAAAAAATAAGCGATAAAACAAATTGGCAAACAATTTTTAGTCGTAGAAGTTTTGATTTACCTAAACTCCTAAAAATTACCGAACTTATCCCAACACCTTTTAAGGCTTTTTCACTCCGTGCTTTAGAGCAAATTTTAATAGAAGCAAAATACGTCAATTATATCCAAAAGCAACAAACACTCATTGATAATATGGACAAGATGTTAAGCATTCAAATTCCAGAGGGTTTTAACTATGAGATTCCAAGTCTTAGCCTAGAAGTTATAGAAAAGCTCAAAAAATTTACCCCAAAAAGCCTTTTTGAAGCTAGTGAAATTAGCGGTATCACACCTGCTAGTTTAGAAGTTCTACAGCTTTATATTCATCTCCACCATAAAAACCTTGCTAAAACCCCATAAGTTTTTGAACTCTTTTGTTTTAAAATTCCTAAATCGTGCGCTTTTTACGCATAGGATACACCCTATCCTAAGCCCACAAACTAATGCTCTTTATCAGAAAGCCTTATGCGCACTTTATTGCTTAGATTTTTCATTTATTTCTTCATCATACAAGGCTTTTAAGTTCTTATTTAAAGAAATTTTATGAGGAATATCTACCGCTACAATACCTAAAACATTGGCAATAGCAATACAAGGATTAACAATCTTTGTAAAAACAATAGAATCCCGCACTTCTTTTTGCCTTAACAAATAAGGTATAAAACCCGCTAAAAATGCACCATAAAGCATAGAAGAATTTTGCGAATAAGTAGTAATAATACAATCCTCTGAAGTCATCTCAAAAAGTCTTTTAAAATACTCATAAGTCCAAAGCATTTTATTCTTTTTAGGGCTAAAGGCGTCTTGGAACACAATATCAAAATCTCCTTTTAAATGCGTTAAAATCTCCCTTGCTTCCCCTAAATGTAAAAAAACCTTGAGTTTTTCTTCCTCATAATATTGCTGTGTGATAAGCTTCTTTAAAATCTGCTTATCCAAACTCTTAGGATATTTATAAGATTCAAGTGATAAAAGAAGTCCTCTATCAATTTCTGGAGAGTGAATCTCTAAAACACCTTTATACCCTCTCTCCTTTGCATAACTTATCAAAGCAAACGTGTTATACCCCAATCCAAAACAAATATCCAAAACCTTTAAAGAATCTTTATAAGAAGAATAAGCAAAGCTAGGATAAATATGCTTATGCAATGTCTCTTTTAAAGCACCATCACGAAGATTATGATAATGCTCACCAAAGTGTTGATTAAAAAGTGTAAAGCTTAAATCTTGTGTTAGAATCCCTAACAAGGCAATTCCATAGATTCTAAAATTTTCCTAACAATAGCTCGTGGATTTTCCGCTTTATAAATAGGACGCCCTACAACGATAAAATCACTCATCGCTTCTTTAGCATCTTGCAAATTTGCTACCCGCTTTTGATCTCCACTCCCTTCGCCAAAAGGTCGTATAGCTGGTGTTAATGTTAAAAAATCTTGCCCAAAGGCTTTTTTAATCTGCAAAGATTCCAAACAAGAGCAGACTATGCCATTTACCCCAACACTAAAAGCCATCTTGGCAAACTCTAGGACTTGAGAGGAAATATCGTTATGATAGACTTCAAAAAAACTCTTTTCATCAAAACTCGTCAAAGCTGTTACCGCCATAACCAAAGGAGGATTTTCAATGGCTTTTAAATGCTCCATAACTTCACACATACCCTCTCTACCACTACTAGCGTGCAAAGTAACCATATCAACACCAAGCTTTACAATCTCATCAATACTATCACCCATCGTATTAGGAATATCATAAAGCTTCAAATCTAAAAAAATCTTAAAAGATGGATTAATAGCTTTAATAGAATGCAAAAACTCTTTTCCATCGCGTATAAAACTTCTTAATCCAACCTTAACCCAAATCTCATTATCTTTTAGAGTCTCTAATAAGTCTAAATTCTCTTTTCTACTTGCTAAATCAAGGGCAACACAAAGTTTCACAATCTCCCCTAATCAAGCAAAAATAATTCTAAAGGATATTTTTTGCCAAAACTTTTTAAATCTAAGTAGGCACGAATCTTTAAAAACTCATTTTTGGGATAAGTATTCAGTCTATCTCTGGCTTCATCTAACATCTCTAAATCCAATAAAACATAAAAATACGCCATCTCCGCTTTTTCATCTTCATCCGCCAAGCTTTCAAACAAACCAACCCATAGACCCGGCTCATAACATTTCTTCATTTTTTGCGCTAAATGCAAATAGTCTTCTTTAGTGTATCCTATCTCCTTACAAAGCTTAATAATCTCTTCATTACTAAGCTGAATCTTTTTAGCATAGCACATTCCAAGCATTGTATCTGCTAAACTTTTATCCATTTTTACCCCACTAAGGAAATGCTTAATATCCTTAGTAACACCACTATCAAGAAGCTTCTTAAGAGCTACTTGCTTATACTCATTTTCAAAATGGGATTTTCTCAAAACCTCTAAAGCAAATTTTTCATCATTCCTAATCTGATTAAAAGTATTTTGTCGCTTAAGCGAAGAATCATTAGGCAGAGAAAAACGTTTAAGATTAACCTCTTTGCCCTGTTTCAAATCGCCTAAAACCTCTAAAAGCTCATCTAATCTTCCCTCACCACTTTTTACCAATGCTTCCTTTTTAATATCAAAAGTAAGATTATCAAGCAATATAGAAAGCCTCTTATAGCAATCCATACTCGGTTGCTTAAGAGATACTTTCTTATCCAAAAGTTGGTTTTCAATCTGTTCTAGCAAGAGCTTATAATCATTTTTGTATTTATTTTCCCTTCTCCACATTCGATACATACCACCAAGACGCAAACACACAATAATGACAAAAAACAATAAAACAGGCACAACAAACCAAACCGCCAAAGGCAATGTAATAGTGTAAATACTAAAAGGTATGTGATAAGTATATTGCTCTCCACTTAAAGAATAAACATACAACCCCAAAAACACGACAAAGACTAACAAAGCCCCTAAATAATATTTCCATTTCATACTTTATCCTTTAAATCTTTTTCAACAATTTCTCGACATACTATACAATATTTTGCATAGGGTTTTGCTTTTAATCTCCCGTGTGCTATAGGTTCGCCACACATTTCACAAACCCCATAAACTCCATTTTCTATTTTTTCTAAAGCCACCTCAATGTATTCTAATTCTTGATGATGTTTTTGAAAAATTGACCCCTCCAAAGTGTTTTCTACACTCATTGTTGCATAATCTGCTTCATCTCCTTTTGTATTACGCATTTGTTCAACATTGCTTTGATGTTGAGCATTATGCTCCAAAATCGCATCTTTCTTAGCCAATAAAACCTTTTTAAAACTCTCTAATTTATCTTGATGCATAACTCCCCTTTTTATTTATGATAAGGATGATTGTTTAATAAACAAAAACCCCGATAAATCTGCTCACTCAATACAATTCTTGCTATACTATGACTAAAAGTTAATGATGATAAAGAAACACATAAATCACACTTATGTAAAAACTCCTGCTCTAATCCATAAGCCCCTCCAATAAAAAATACAATCTCTGACTTTTCTTTTAACATTTCGGCAAACCCAAAAGTATCCAAGCTTCTGCCCTCTGGAGTGAGTGCAACCTTATAAGAGGCATTTTTAAAAACCTTAGCAAACGCTTGTGTATAAGCTCTCTTTGCCTCTCTTTCATTATTTTTTTGACTCTCCTTAATATTCTTGCAAAGCATATTCACAAATTCTATCTTCACCCCAAAATGGGATACTAAGGGTTTATATTCCTCACAAAGACTACTTACCCCATAAGTATCTTTTGCAATATAATAAACTATTACCTTAATCAAGGATTCACTTTGAAGTATTCTAAAAGCTGTGCAAGAACATTTTTCATCTCTTTGCGTTGCACTATCATATCAATCAATCCGTGTTCTAAGAGAAATTCTGCTGTTTGAAATCTCTCTGGTAAATCCTCTCCAATAGTTTGCTTAATCACTCTAGCACCTGCAAATCCTATCATTGCTCCCGGTTCTGCCATAATAATATCACCCAAAAAGGCAAAAGAAGCACTAACGCCTCCCATTGTAGGATCACTCAATATAGAAATAAAGGGTAATCTCTCCGCACTTAAGGCATTAAGTGCAGCAGAGGTTTTTGCCATTTGCATTAAAGAATAGGTAGATTCTTGCATTCTAGCCCCACCACTTGCACTTATAATAATTAAAGGATGTCTTTTAGCAATAGCACGATTAATAGCACGTACTATTTTCTCGCCCTCCACAGAGGCTAAAGAACCTCCCATAAAATTAAAGTCAAATAAAACCAATTCAACCTCTATGCCTTCAATTTTGCACTCACCGCTAACAATAGAGCTAGGTCGTCCGCATTTTTTTTGGTATTCTTCAACGCGTTTTTTATAGCTTTTCTTATCAACAAACTTCAAAGGATCATTAGGGGATAATTCCTTATCATATTCGACAAAACTACCTTCATCGCAAAGTAAAGCAATTCTATCATCAAGACTAATTCGCATATGGAAATTACACTTAGGGCAGGTATGGAATTGTAATACCACTTCTTTATAATAGGTAAGCGCATTACAACTAGGGCATTTTACCCAATGACTAGGTGCTTCTTGAGGGGTGGCTCTTTCGTCTTTCTTAAAATTTTTAAAAAAATCTGCAAATCCCACTTACACTCCTTACCACAACATACTAAAATCCTAATCATAATATAATTTTTTTTAATATTGGTTAAAATCAAGAATACTCATTACCTCACTATCCTAAAAGATAAACCCTTTTAAAGAATTATTTATAAAAATTTAGATATAAAGTAACAAAGATTATTTTCTTAAAAATATCCCTAATCACCCAGCCAACCAAATGAATAATACTATTAGGATAGAGATTAGGCAAAAAGAATAAATCAAGAAAGATAAAAACACAAAAAGGAGTCCCA
>NZ_FZPJ01000048.1 GCF_900198605.1 Helicobacter mesocricetorum
TATAATAAATTCTTTTGGAGATTTTTAATCCGCTTTAAAGCCATATTGAAATATTCCTTTTTTATCTCACAGCCTAAAAACTTCCTATCTAGCTCTAAACTAGCTTTCAGTGTGCTTCCACTTCCTAAAAAACAATCTAGCACTACATCGCCTTTTTGGGAGGAGTTTTGTATAAGAGTTTTTAAAATACATAAAGGTTTTTCTGTTGGGTGCAATGTTTCTTTAATAGGGATATTCATAGAAAAAAGCTTAGAGCTAGTGCTAAAAGTATTTTGCATTAGATTTCTTTCATTGCAAACAAAGAGGATATATTCTAAATCGCTTAAATACTTTTTATTAAAACTAGGGATAGGATTTTTCTTATGATATACCAAAATATCGATTTTGTCATTTTTAAAATATTCTAAAAGCTTAACTAAAAGCTTAGTGTTGCAAAAGAAATAAGCATTTAGAGGATTATTTACCCTCTTTATTTCATCTAAGATTTTAAAATCAAAACCATCCCTTAAATTCGCTTTTAATTCTTTAGAATAAAGATTATGGTATGCTCTGCTTTCACCATAAATCCCCCCATATCCACAATCAGTTAAAATATAAGGAGGATCAGTAACCACTAAATTGACACTACTATCTTTTAAGGTTTTTAAAAACTCTAAAGCCTCTTGGTGTTTAATGAGATATTCCAATGCCAATGCCCTTACTTAACTTTTATATTTTATCTTTAATTCCTCAATACTAATGATAATTTCTGCCATAATCTTACCTGCAAAAACAAACCATATCCTCTGTGTAGGCTGAAGTAAAATCCATTGTGGGATTTCTTTTAAATTGCGCTTCTAATTCTATACAGGATAGATTAGGTTTAAAGGTTGCATTTAAACAACCTAACTCTTTAGCCTTTGCTTCCATTTGCTTACATTTCTCCCATTCTTTAGGATAAAATCTGTAAAGAGTATATAACGACTTCTTGCTTTGCTTAGGACAACAAAAACAACCTGTCCTCTCAAAGTGTTGATAAAGAGGATTAGCGATACCTTTTTGCCTTAAATAATTTTCTACCTCTGTTTCATTCCATTGCCATTGGTGCAAAGGATATTTAGCAATGCCATAATCTAAACTAGAGGTTCTCCCATTCTCTACTTCATTATAGGTATAACCAATAAGAATTGTATTTTTAAAAGTATTTGCGCTTTTACTTTTTATAAACTTGCGACTAGGGTTTGCCTTTAATTCTCTGGTGCAATAATCCATTCCAATAGTTTTAGGAAGCCCACGCAATTTGCCCTTACGCTCTCCCTTTGTGATAGGATATTCAAAAGCCCATTTAGAGAGTAAATCCTCCTCACTTCTTAATCTTGTAATCTTTTGATTAAATTTTTCTAATAAATAAGATTCTAGCTTGTCTATATATTCTAGCATTTGGGGGAACTCATAATGCGTATCACAAAAGAGAATATAATCAATCTCACCACCTAGCTCTAAATATCTCACTACCATTGCAGTAGAATCTCTCCCACCACTTAAGTTTGCAAAAGTCATTCACTCTGCCTTTTCAAATAAGATTACTTTAGTGCTAAACCCCATATCTTATGGTGAAATGCTTCAAGCAAAAAGAATCCGAAGCTATCGGGGTAAGTAGAAGCATTGAAGCAGAGGGCATAAACTCTTTTTCTTTGGTGTGGGTATCCAAACTCTCTACCACTACACATTCTCCAACATAAACCATACCCTGCCTCTTGAATTTCTTTAATAAAACTTTCTTGGTATTCCTCATTTGTGATAAGTTATGGAATTTTCAAAAAGAATAAATTTTGCATTGCTATCCTTTGCGACTTTAATTGTTTCATAAAATAAACCATTCCTTTCTCCTTTTAAACCAGCTTTCTTGCCTGCAATACTTAAATCTTGACAAGGAAACCCAGCAGTGATTAAATCTACCGCCATACCTTTGGTATTAAGTGTTTTAATATCTCAATAGGGATACCACTAAAGTTTTTCTCTAAGACTTCAGCATAATACGCATTAATTTCACAAAAGCTAATAGTTTGATAAAAATCCTTATCTGCCTTTTGCAATCCCAATGCAAATCCGCCTATGCCACTAAACAAATCTAAATTTTATGGAATGCTAAAATTTTTTAACTTTCAAATAAAGGGTTAAAAA
>NZ_FZPJ01000052.1 GCF_900198605.1 Helicobacter mesocricetorum
AGTTTTGCTTTAAAATCTTTTGAAGATTGGTTGGATTGTGGTATAGTTTTATTGGCAGAGTTGTGAAAATTGAGGTCGTTAATCTGTCGGTGAGGCTGACCTCGCTCATCCCTCTCTGTTCTTGAGTGAGCAGTTAATAATCTATGTCCCTCGCCATAATCTCTTTCCCCATAATTTATGATATTTTCATCATTAGCCTTAACTTTCCAATTGTAACCTTGATATTGTGGATTAAACTCCGCCTCCACATTCTTAGCTACTTTAGGGAAGGAGAGCATCTCTTGTGTAGTTACCATTCCTCTTAAGGCTGGATTATCTAAATGCTTTTGAATTTCTTTTTCCATAAAGTCTTTATCTACTCTTATATCTCCTACATTGCTTTTTACTTGTGTGGATTCTTTTTCTTCTTTTAATACTTTATACATTTGAGAACTTTCTTTTTTACTTTGTCTATCCCAAGCAATATCTTTTAGATTTTGGATTCTTTGTTTAATTGCAGTGATAGTTGTTTCAAGCTGTTTAACTTCACCTTCTAGGGCTAGTATTTCTTTTTGGAGTTCTTTATCGTTCATTGTTATCCCTTATGAATTTCTATAAAACTCTTTAAGTTCTTTCACTTTTTGATCAAGGCTTTTATCTTGTGCGAAGATTTTTTCTATAGTGTCTATAGAAGCTGTTCCAGTAGATAATATTTTTAAGTTTTCACTGCCTAAAGAGCTTAAATCAAGCGTGGCAATAACTTTTTCATCTTGTCGCTTGATGAGAAATTGTCTTTTTGCGGGATTAAATCCTTTAATAATCCTATATTCATCATAACTTAGACCTACTCCATCTACATATTCTTCCTCTTTGGCTTTTGGGTTGGGTAAAAAAACCATTGTTGCGGATTGTTCAATAAGTGTTTTGGCGTTTTTAAGTTTTAAAAAATCTTCTAAGCTTTGAGTAGCAAGTCTTAAAAAACCATTTTGCTTTCTAATTGTTTTAAATTTATTTTTAACTTCTTCTTGCACGATTTCATTTTCTAACCATTTCCAAGCTTCATCAATATCTATACAAAGTCTTCTACCATCTGCTAAGCTCATTACACGCCATAGTATGTAATAACTAAGGATTCCTGATACATCTTTATCATCTAAAAATTCTGTTCCATCAATACCAAATAAATTAATATCATCAGGAAAATCTAAATTGTCAAATTCATTGTCAAATACCCACCCAAATGGTTTGCCTTTTTTAAAAAGTGCTAATCTTGATTTTAAAGAATTATCATCATCGACATTTTCAGTTAGGTTTTCTAGTAATAAGGAGATGGGATATTTTCTTTCCTCTTTTTCAAATCCTTTCATAACAGAGTTAATAGCATTATTAAGCATTTCTTCTTCTCTAGTTGTTAGAATCTCATTGTTTCTAGTTACTAAGAGCTTTATTAATGATTGGAGTTGTCTTATATTCTCTTGTGTAGATTCAATCATAAATGGATTAAAACCAGTTGGCTTACCATTTTCAATTGCAATATATCTACCACCAGCACACAGGATATTGCCTAAAGCACCTTTATCTTTGTCTAAATATACTGCTGTGAATTTTCTATTTTCTTGTGGTATATCATCAGGGAAAGTATCTTTATTAGCATATTTAAGCATTTGATCTACAATGAAATTCATAAATACCGTCTTACCGCCACCACTTTGTCCTAGAATCAAAGTATTAGCTAAAAATAATTCCCCAAAATCATTTTTGTTAGCACCAGAGCTTTGATGAAAATTGAAATAATAAGGCTGTTTGTTTGGTGTTTTAAGAATGCTGACAGCATCACCCCAGCAATTTTTATCTCTTTTTCCTATAGAAAAATTATGTAAAGCAATTAAAGATGAAAAGTTTATTGATGAAATTAAATTAATGCGTGGGCGTATAGCAAAGTTTGAGGGTAGTTGTGCAAAAAATGTGGCAGGTAAAGCAATAGTTGCTAATACCACGCTAAATCCTAATTCATTCATTCTTGTAATAACTTCGTTCGTATTATCTTTACATTCTTGAATGCTATCTCCATATACAAGAATAGAAAAATGGTATTTACCAAAGGATATTTCTCCATTTGTGAGTTGATCTAAAGCTTCATCAATTTGTGCTACTTGAGAAAATCCATCATCTTCAGTTGCAATAAGTTGTTTTTTCTGCTTTACTATTGCAGATTTTGCATCTATTCTAGGGATAGGAGAGAAGCTTTGTGTGATAATATATTCAAGATTTAAATACATTAAAATATCTAAAATACCAGCAAAGGTTTCGTTTGTGTAATCTTTAATTTCAATACATCTAGCAAATCTTTTTGTGCCATCATTGCTATTTAATTGAATGGTTTCATTTCCAAATTGTATATTTTGTAGATTGCCATTTAGATATTGATCTATAGGACTTGGTAATACTCTTACAGGATTAAATTTGCCACCAAGTAGATAGTTATAAAATTCTAATTGTTGTGAGTAAGTTTTATCATCTTTGGAATATGTTTTTAATCTTTTTGGATTAAAATCTTTGATATTTGTTTCTAACCTATCAGTAAATTCACTGAATTTGACTAAAAATGAGCTAATCATTTTTCTTTTGTTTTCAAAAGAGCTTTTCATAAAAGTTGTTTTTTCAATCTTAATTTTTAAAGGATTGAAAATTAAAGTTAGATACAAAGAGTTTTTTCTAAGTGTTCCTTGTTTAAAACTTTCATAATATTTTCTGTCAATTTCCTCTAAAAAAGTATTGTTGAATTTTGAAGTTAGTTTATCTTCAATGGAGTATCTACAATTATGAAAATAGAAACTTACAGGCTCATTTGCAAAAGATTTAAATAGCATATTCAAAAGTTCATTTTTATTATCTAGTTCATTATCCTCTTCTACTTCAAAACTAATTCCACTAACTTCCCAAGTTGATATTAAAAGATAGTTTTTTGTAATAACTACAGAATTGGTAATGAGGGATGAAAAGGGGATGAGCTTTTCAAAATTAGGTTCTGTATGAAGCCCAAAAACAGATATTTTAGGTAAATCCGAGTTTTGTGGCATTTGTCTATAGGAGCTTACACTATAAGTTTTGACTTTATAGTGATTCTTAGAGGCAGGGTTAGAGAAAAATCTCATCTTTAAAAACATCAATCTAAAAATAAAATCATCTTTTTTTGTCATCCCTTTCATAATTAAAAATGTGGGGATGGCAAAAATAAGCAAGAAAATGTTTTGACTATAAAATGCGAGTAAGAAAATGCCTCCCATTGCTACAATGAAGGGAGTGATTGGCACACCAAAGATCATAGGGGGGCGTGTTAAGCCTTTAAAAAGTGGGTTTTTCTGCATTTAACCCTACTTGGTAGTTATGAAATGATATAACCAGCTATTGCTGAAGCAGAGCCAACCAAAACACCACCGATAAATACAGGAGCTACTTCTCTTAGAGTCTGTCCTTGAAACATTACTTTGAAACCAGCCCACATAAAAGCAATTGTTAGAACTATTGCACCAATTGCATATAAAGCTGTTCCTAAATTTTGCATAAAAGTATTTACTTTATCAATTCCACCAGCTGCTAATAACAACATTGGATTGATTAAAATTAACGATAATAACTTCATTTTCATTGTGTTTCCTTATTTTTTAAAAATCGTTCGTTTTGCTTTCAAAAAACATTTAATGCCCAAAGATAAGAATATAAGAAATATGTTTATTCAAACGGGAATTTTTGGGATTTTATGTAATAAACCTATTCAAATTCAAGAAGGTAAAATGTGCATTTTAAAAGCTTCCATGATGAACTTTTACTTAATGTAAAATCTCACGCCTATACGGATAAGATAGTATATTTGGCTGGTGAAGTTCAACAAGATGTGATAAAATTTGCTATTCTAGATAAAGGAATAGGTTTTGCTGGTTCTATTCAAAAGCGAAGTGATTTTATGGATAATTTTTTTGACAAGCTTAATCCCAATAATGGCAATTATGTGAAAGTCATATTTGAATCCAATATGAAAAGGCATAGGAATTACTCTGGAGAAAATATCAGCAGAGGTAATGGGACAAAAAGGTTAGAGGAAAATATAAGAAAATGTAAAGGAGCGAAGATGCAAATTATATCCAAGCAAGATTTTTACGAACTATATTGTGATGACAAAAATACGACAAAATATAGTTCAAATAGCAATAAGGTAAAAGACCACGAAGTAATAGGGACATTAATAAGTTTTGAGCTACCTATAAGAGAATTTTTAACAGGAGTGCAAGATGGAAATATTTAATTTTGAGAAAGAATATACAACAACTCCATATGCAAGAAATGCGGAGCACGATAAAGAAAAAAATGGTGAAGATTTTGAAAAAAACTATCTTTCAAAATGGATTAATAAAAAACAAGAAGTTTTAATCAAGGTTGGTAATCTTGAATTACCATTTTCCGATTCTTTTGTTGATGCAAGTTTCTGCAAATTAATCCGCCAAAATAGAGAGTTGTTTGACAAATATATTAAAATAGACAATAAAACGGAAGATGAAAAGGATTTACAAAAAACCATCAAAGAAGTTTTAGCAAGAGACTAACTTTATGGAATTCATAGTGAATTTAGGCTCTTCCTTGGGAGGAGTAATTGGGGGTTGGGTTATTACTAGTTATTATTATAAAGCGACCAAAAAAGACTATCAAAAACAAAAAATTTTGGAGAAATTAGAAAGCTTACATAAAGATATAGATTTTGCATATAAAATACAAAGCAAAGAAGAGAGAAAAAGTAGACTTATACAGATTTCATATACGAGCGTTCAATATCAAGGATTATTGTTGGGAAATTCCGTTGGAGATTTACAAGATATTCTTTTTAAAAATTCAGATAATAGGGAAGAAACAATGGTTGAGATAACACGAGTTTTTAAACGATATTTCCCAGAATGTTTCATTTAAAGACTTTATCACCCTCAGGTAATTCATCTCTTGTTTAAAGAAGTAAGGGTTTTCTTGCTTGAGGTTTGATAAAACCCGATTTGCTTTTAGTCTATAAAAAGCAAGATGATATTCTTATGCTAACTTGTATTAATGTAGGTTCTCATAGTGAGATATTTTAAATACTAAAATATATATTTAATCACTTTTAAAACCTATCCACATAAGCTTTAAAAAAGATTAAACACCCAAAGGGTGAAAGGTTCTAACACAATAGGCTTGTGTTAGGGAATAATATCAAAACTACACTTGTTTAACTCATCAAACATAGAATCTTTCCATTTTTGAAACATTATTGTTTTGTCTCTTTATTTGGTGTATATGTTGTAGAGAATCATAAGCACCAATAGTAGAATCATAATTCCCACCCATTTCATAATTTCAAGAAAGAAAGATAACCAAGATTTCTTAGCTTTTTTATTGTTTTCTACAGCCTGTAATCTACATTCTAACTCTTTCTCTTTAAGAGCAATTTCACGCTCTCTTAATTCAAGTTGTTTTTTAAGAATTTCATCATCTTGAGATTTACGCTTATCGGAAAACTCTTTAGGGGAAATTTTTCTTTCATTATTCATTTTTTCTCCTTTAATTTAAAGTTTGGATTATCCAAACTGTATACAAGGATACACCTACCCTGTTGGGATACTTGTATCCCAACTTAGGGCTGTATGTAAGTATTTTAGTGTTAGCTACTTAAGAAAAGTAGTGATAAAATCAAAGACTTTAGGTTGGAGGATAATTATTAAGACTCCTAAACCTATTGCATAGAATTTCATTTCTTGCCTAAGAGAGCAATAATCTGATTTTACTCCTGCAATTTCTTTTTCTACTTTTGCAATTTCTAGCTTCAACTCTTGCTTTACATTTGCAATTTCTTTTTCTACTTCTGCTATTCTTTTATCCACAAAGTCTTTAGTGGCTAA
>NZ_FZPJ01000020.1 GCF_900198605.1 Helicobacter mesocricetorum
TACGGTGGACGAGCTAAGTGTATAATAATACTAGTTATAGAATGTTACAAGGTCTAGGAATTGATGAAAAAAGGGGGTGTGGGAGGAAGATAAAACATTAAAGGGACGAGGGGGGGGACCATAATAGCAACTCCATTAAAAATTAAGGAGTATCAATGAAAATTTCATTAATCGCATCAAGAGCCTTGATTGGCTTTAGTGTTTTGGGTTCTATTGCAGCCTATGCAGTAGATATTACAAATAATACAGATTTTACGAACAACTTCCAAAACAATAACGGAAATTGGAGTGTAAAAGCAGATTCTAAAATTCAAAGTGAAGGGGTAACTCTTAAAAAATTAGAGAAATTTGAACAACCTCTTAATAACATCACACTAAGCACAGATAAAAAAATAACTATTGACACTAATGTAGAAGTTGGTAGCTATACCGATAAAAATGATCTAACCAAAGCCTATAGTTTTAACATTAATGCTAAAGAAGGAGTGGATAATAATGGGACAATAGACATTCTAAGAGATTCCAAAATTGAGGCAAACACCTCATTAAAAACAAATTCTAGGTTAAATATTGTTGGAAGCAAACTTGATATTATAGGCAATGTTAGTGCAGAGGACAATAGCATAATTACTCTTACTGATACTACTAATATGAACGATACAATTCGTAGATTCGAGGAGTCAGTATTATTTGGAGATGATAATACCAATACAACGGATACAGAATCTCAAATTGACTTTAATGATCTTATTCGTTCCGCTAATGCTCTAGGAATTAGCTCTGGAATCCCCACTTTAAACATTAAAGGAAACTTTGAAACAAAAGGAGCTACGACTTTTGAGTTTCACGAAAATGGCTTTATTAATACCACAGGGAAAGCCACAATTAACTCTCAAGGTAGCCTTAACTTCAACACAAGCAATAGTCCTCTAACTAGCGATAAAACCCTACTTTTTGCACAAGGAGGAGTAGATATTGTAAAAACTGCCAATAATCAAAATTCCTCTGTTTTAACCCAACAAGGAGATAAAACTTGGAAACCCTCTGAAGGAGGAATACTCAATGTAACTTACGACAGAGAAGTAGCCTCCTATCTCTCTAACCCTTCCTTGCTAAATGGAATCATAGTTCCAAGAGTAGAGGATTTAAAAAGTGAGAACCTTACATACGAAATTCGTGTAGATGAGAAGAAAAACAATCTTTTTATAAAAGTCAATGTCGATAACTCAAAAATAAACACTACGAGTCTTAAAAATATTAAAGACGAAAAAGAACTCCAAAAAGCCCAAGATGAGTTCCTAAAAACCCAACTAAAAACTACTGCTACAAGCACAAAGACCGCTCTTGAGACTGCAAAGAAAAATCTTGAGACCGCTAAAACAAAATATAACGAAATCAGCACTAGCAATAAAGCGGCAATTACCAAAAATATCGACTTAGCCATACAAGATATTGACGCAAACCTAAAATCTACACAGGATATTAACAGCAAAACTGATGCCACAGCACAAGAATACCTTAGTGCATTGCTAAAGGGTGCTGATACCAAAACCGCAGAGGATGTATTAGTAACCTTGATTGACAAAAAAGACAATAAACTCTTCAATGCTACACTAGATACAGAAGTGCTAAAAAATACAACCACATCAATTTCTAGAAGCGAAGATACAAGAGATGGATTAAATATCTTAAAATCTCTCTCTACTTCTGCTATTGATACAGATACTATTCTTAGTGTAATAACTAACCAAAACTTCTTTAAAGATACAAGAGAACAAGCACAAACTATTTCGCAACTCTCTGATACCTCTAGCTCTCAATTAGGTGCTATTAATATCGCTAATGATGTAGCAATTGGAGATAGAATCGCAAGATTTAATAATCCTCATATAGAAACCAAAAGATTTGCTGCGCTAAGTAGTGATGTAGCTTATAGCTATTATGATGAATATGTCTCAAGCGTGTGGGCAAATGTCTTTGGGGGAGCTAATATCATTGGAGGAAATACCGGGGGACTTTATGGTCTTAGCATAGGGGTTGATAGAAATATTAGCTCGAATGTCTTGCTTGGCGGATACTTCACTTATGCGGATTCTACGTTTAAAAGCAAAACTACCAAACAAAAAACAAATAACTTCCAAGCTGGGCTTTATTCTTTGGTTAAACTCACACAAGATTGGGAAAATTGGGAAATAAGGACAAAAGCTTATGCGCAACTTAGCCCAACTGATCAATACAGCACCAATATCTTAGGGACAGATTCTGCAGATTTTACAAAAAAATTCTTTGGCATTAATGGAAGCTTAGGAAAAGTGTTTCAAATCTCTAATGACTTCTTCGTCAAACCCTTTGCTGGTATGAATTACTATTATGGCTTTACACCTAATTATACAGAGAGCGGAACTACTTTAGCCAAAAATGTTCGCTCTTCTACCAATAATGCTTTAAGCTTGGATTTAGGAGCAGAGCTTAGAAAATACTTCGGTAGCAATTCCTATCTCTTTATCACTCCAAAACTTGAGCAATACATTATCCATACCGGAAGTGATTATGTCGCAAGGTTTGCTGGCTCTACTTCAGCCTTTAGAATCGCAAATAACGAAAAGACAAAAACTTATGGACAGCTTGTTTTGGGTGGGAATGTGAATATTAACCAAAACCTATCTTTAAATATCGGGGGAGGCTTAAAGCAAATCCTAGCTGGTAAGTCTCCAACCAATGAAACTTATTTAAATGGAAATATCCAACTTAAATATAAATTTTAATTCAAGATTACACTTTATTTAAGTTTTTCATTAAGGGAGGTCTCCTCCCATCTCCTAAACTCTTCTTTGCAAAGCCTCTTTGATTGAATATTTTATTCCAATCTCTTAATGAAGTTTTAGAGTTTTTTTAGTAAAATTCACTCCAATATTTCCTTATAAATGGGTTTGATAATGGAAGAACATAATGAAGCTTTAGCACTCAAATATCGTCCTATGGATTTTGATGAACTTGTAGGGCAAGAATCTATTAGCAAAACACTCTCTTTGGCTTTAAATACCAAACGATTATCGCACGCATATTTGTTTTCTGGCTTAAGAGGAAGTGGCAAAACCTCAAGTGCTAGAATCTTCGCTAGAGCTTTAGAATGCGAAAATGGACCTAAGGCAAAGCCTTGTGGAATCTGTGCAAATTGTATTGCTGCTAATCCTCATAAAATGAGGCATATTGATATTATAGAGCTTGATGGTGCATCTAACCGCAAGATTGATGATATTCGCGACCTCATAGAGCAAACCAAATACCACCCCAATATGGGAAGATTTAAAATCTTTATTATCGATGAAGTGCATATGCTAACCAAAGAAGCCTTTAATGCCCTCTTAAAAACCCTAGAAGAACCCCCTCCTTATGTTAAGTTTATCCTTGCAACCACAGACCCTCTAAAATTACCCGCTACGATTTTAAGCCGAACCCAACACTTTAGGTTTAAAAGAATCTCGGACAAAAGTATCTTGGAACATTTAAAAAACATTCTCCAAAAAGAAGGCATTACCTATGAAGAAGAAGCCTTAAAAATGCTAATTCGCAGTGGAAGTGGCTCTTTAAGAGATACTTTAACCCTCTTAGATCAAGTTATTATCTACTCTAACTACAATATCACAACCAATACTTGTGCGAGTATGCTAGGGCTTATTAATCCTCAAAGTCTGCAATCCCTCTTTGAATGTATCCTCAATAATGATAGAGAAAAGCTCTTAAAAGCAATGGAGGGATTTTTAGAATATGAAAGTGAAATGCTCTTAGATGAGATGAGTATTTTTCTTAAAAACAAGCTCTTAAAAGGCGATAATGCCTATAATGTTGTGCTTATTGATAGATTTTTTCGTATTATTGCTCAAGCAAAAGAATTGCTTTTTTTAGGCTCTGATGACAATTTTGTGCTAACTTTAACCCTCCTTAAAATGCTAGAAGCACTGCAGATTCAAGAAATTGATACCGCCATAGAAAACCTAAAAAACCAAAGCCCACAGCTACCAATCCCAAAAGCACCTACCCCCTCTCCATCTCCCATACAAACGCCTACTTTAGCCAAAGAAAGCCCCTCTTTATTCCAATTGCTCCTCCAAAAAATCTATGAGAGAAACTATGACTTAGGGGAATGCTTTGAGAAAAACATTACTTTTGTCTCTTTTGATAACAATCTTCTAATATGGGAGAGCAAAGCCAAAGATGCTGACAAAGAGCGATTAAAAAATAGCTATTCTATTATTAAAAATCTTGTTTTAGAGATTTTTGGCTTACAAACCCAAATCAAATCTCTAAGCAAAGAAGAATCTTCTAAAACCCCAGAAACCCCAAACACTATTCCAAATACTACTTCTCATAATATCACTCCAGATTCCGCTCATACAAATACTCAGCAAAAGCTAGAAGATTCTCCATCTAATGACCCCAAAATGGAAGTTACACAAGCCCTAGAAACCCCGCTTTTAAAAAGCGCAAAAGAGTTATTAGGGATTAAACAAATCAAGGTTCGACCCAAAGAAGAGAATCTATGCAGCTCCTAACTTCCTTGCTTTTAAAAGAAAATGAACTTACAAAACTTGCTCAAACATTAAAGATTCAAGACAAACAAGGAGTTTATCTCTTAGAGGGGGATTTAGCAAGCGGTAAAACCACTTTGATAAAAGCAATTGCGCAATATCTAGGAAGCACAAGTCTTGTTACCTCCCCAACTTTCTTGATTAGACAAGAATATGACCATCAAATCTACCATTATGATTTTTACCAAAAAGACCTCCAAAACCTTTTAGAGTTAGGATTTTTAGAAGAGATTGAAAAAGCAGGTTGGCATTTTATAGAATGGGGAGATAAAAAATTAGCTAAAATATTACAAGAAGTTGGAATAAGCTTCACAACCATTAAGATTCTACCCCAAAACAACGAAAGGGAATACCAAATTTATGTATAAACTAGAAGCAAGGCAACTATCTAAAACTATCAAAAAAACAGACATTATCTCTAATATTTCTTTAGAAGTAAAAAGCGGTGAAATTGTGGGTTTGCTAGGACCAAATGGAGCAGGAAAAACAACAAGCTTCTATATCATTTGTGGGCTTTTATCCCCTAATGAAGGAGGAGTATTTTTAAATAACCAAGAAATTACTCATTTAAGTTTGCACCAAAGGGCTAAATTAGGCATAGGGTATCTCCCGCAAGAAAGCAGTGTTTTTAAAGACCTAAATGTAGAAGAAAACTTAAAAATTGCTGCGGAAATATCTATCCAAAAGGAAAAAGATAGAATAAAACGGATAGAAGAACTCTTAGAGACCTTTAACATTGAACCCATAAGATACCGCAAGGCAATTAGTTTAAGCGGTGGAGAACGAAGAAGGGTAGAGATTGCAAGAGCGCTTATTAAAAGACCAAAATTTATTTTATTAGATGAGCCTTTTGCAGGAGTAGATCCTATTGCGGTTTTGGATATACAAAATATCATCAAAAGACTTTTAAGCTTTAAAATAGGGATTTTAATCACTGACCATAATGTGCGCGAAACACTAAATGTTTGCGATAGGGCTTATGTTATCAATAAAGGGAAGCTTTTAGCAAGTGGTAATTCTGAAGAGATTCATACCAATGAGCTTGTTAGGAAGCATTATCTAGGAGAGAATTTCAAAATATGAAATTAAGAACCCAAGCTTCTACAACACTTAAAGCCAAGCTTTCTTCTACCTTAAAAAGCTGGTTACCTATTTTACAAAGCGGTATGCAAGATTTAGAGGAAACCTTAGGAGAGTTTGCAAAAGAAAATCCCTATTTTGAGATAAAATCCCAAATCACTAATGATTTCTCCTCTTATAAAAGAGGTAATAGAGACCGCCCAAAAGGTGCTAAAGCTGGACAAGCTGGAGGGCAAAGTGATGGTATTGAAAACTTCTGCATTCAAGAAGAAAGTTTAGAGGAGAGCTTACTAGCACAAATCCTTCCCCCCCTCTTCCCTACACAAACTTCACAAAATATTGCTCTAAAAATCATAGAAAACCTCAATGAAGAAGGATATTTTGAAGGCGATATTGAACATATCGCTAAAGAATGCTATTGTAGCACGGAAGAAATAGAAAAAATCCGCAAACGTTTTGCCTATCTTGACCCGCCCGGAATTGGAGCAAAAAACTTAAAAGAATCTTTTTATTTCCAGCTAGATAATATGGATATAAAGCCTGAAATCTTTGAACTTTGCTCAAAAATCCTAAAAGACTTGGAGCATCATATTCGCTTTAAAGAAGAATACTACTATAAAGAGGCTATGCGGGTGATTCAAAGCTTCAAAAACCCTCCTGCACTAGACTTTTATGAAAGGGAAGCAGCGATTATTCCAGATATTTTAATCCTCCAAGAAGCCCACAATATTCAAGTGCAGATTAATGAAAAATATTATCCAAGCATTGAAATAAACTTCCATAAAGAAAAAAATTCTAAGGTTAAAGAAGAATTCATCAAAATAAAAACCAAAGAGGCTAAAGATTTGGTAGATGCACTAGAGATGCGAAAGGCAACGCTCTATAAAATCGGGATTATGATTGTAGAATACCAATATGAGTTTTTCATCGGAGGAGAGATAAAACCTATGAAGCTTAAGGATTTAGCCCAAGAGTTTGGACACGCCCCAAGCACCATCTCAAGAGCGATTTCTAATAAATTCTTGGAATGCTCTCGTGGTATTTTTCCCCTTAAAGTGTTTTTTGCTACGGCTATTGATGAGGAAATAGCCAATGTTACTATCAAAGATTTTGTTGCGGATTTAGTCAAAAATGAGAACAAACAAAAGCCTTTAAGCGATACAAAAATCCTAAAACTCATCGAAGAAAAATTTGAAATTAAAATGGTGCGTCGAACTATCACAAAATACAGATCCCAACTCAATATCGCAAGTTCTAGTGAGCGCAAAAAACTCTATAAGATGTCCCTTTAGTTTATACAAAGCTAATCTTATCTTTATTATCCTCTTTAAAGAAGAATCCAAACAATCTAAAGAGTCTTAAGAATCCAATTAATCCAACCAACCAACCTAAACCAAGAATTTAATCAATCTAAAGTAAAAAAATAATAATAAATAGAGTCTTACCAACCTAAAGACTCTAAACAAACAATAATATAAACACTAAACTATTAAACGAGATTCCTCTAAGAAGTAAAGAATTTTTTTCGTGGCGGTGAGAACCCTTAGTTTGCAAGCAAACTTTTCCCAAGCCACTCTCAAAACTCTTTACTTCTTAAAGCTTTACCTTTTCTTTATCTTATTGCTTTATAAAAAACAAAAATGCTCTTGATTTTATAATCCCAATGAATAAATCGCCCAAATCGTGGAAACAACAGAAAAATAAGATAAGCTACATAATTTTAATAGTAAGTTTTCAAGAAATTTTACAAAGACACTAAATAAGATTCATTAAGTTTTAAAAAAGGGGTGGGGGTAAATTAACAACTATAAGTTGTTAAAAACTCAAAAGGATGGGGTCTTCCCTCCCAAGGCCAAATTTCTGTTTCAAACTTATACGCCTTGTAGGTTTGGATAAAGGTTTCACTAAAGACATTATCGACTTTTAAATATTCTTTATCGACCAACATTTCTTCAATAGCGTGTCTTAGGGTATGAGGAAGTTGTTTAATACCCTTTTCGCGAACTTCATCTAAAGTTAGCTCAAAGAGATTAACTTCCATAGGCTCTCCTGGGTGAATCTTATTTTTAATCCCATCTAATCCCGCCATTAATAAAGCAGCAAAAGCCAAGTAAGGGTTGCTAGAGCTATCAGGGAATCTAAACTCCATTCTTTTAGCTTTCTCCCCACTATTATAAGGAATCCGAATACTCGCACTTCTGTTTTGTGCAGAATAAGTAAGAATAGAAGGAGCTTCAAAGCCGGGTATTAATCGCTTATAAGAATTTGTCGAAGCATTAGTAAAAGCTGCTAATCCTCTAGCGTGTTTTAATACTCCACCTAAGAAATACAATGCCTCCTCACTCATTCCCTCATAAGCCTCTCCTGCAAAGAGATTCTTCCCTTTCTTCCAAATGCTTATATGTGTGTGCATTCCACTACCATTGTCATTATAGAGAGGCTTAGGCATAAAGGTTGCTGTTTTGCCATTAAGATGCGCTACCATTTTAATAACATATTTAAGCTTTTGCACATTATCAGCAGCTTCGAGCATATCTCCAAACTTCACACCTATCTCCCCTTGTCCTTGTGCTACTTCGTGATGAACTACAAAAGTTTCCAATCCCACTTGATTAAGCACTTTTACCATCTCTGCTCTTATATCCACCATAGAATCCACAGGGGCTACTGGAAAATAGCCCCCTTTAAGTCCCGGACGATGCCCTAAATTAACACCATCATATTCTTTGGAGCGATTCCACTCTCCCTCTTCTGTATCAATCTCATAATATTGACAATTCACAGAATCCCGCATTTTAATAGAATCAAAGACAAAAAATTCATTTTCAGGACCATAATAAGCAACATCCCCTATACCAGAATCTTTTAAATGCTGCATTGCTTTTTTAACAATACTACGCGGACATTTCTCATAAGGCTCATTTTTATAAATATCCCATATATCGCAAAACACCACCATTGTCGTATCAGCTGTGAAAGGATCAATAAAATACCGTATAGGATCAGGGATTAAAATCATATCCGACTTATTCACAGGTTGCCAAGCAGGAATAGAACTCCCATCAAAGGCAATCCCCTCAAAACTTCCCTCATCAATGGCACTAGCACTAAAAGATAAATGATGCCATATACCTTTAATATCTGTAAATCTAAAATCAATAAATTCTACTTCATTTTCTTTGCACTCTTCAAAAAATTTCTTTATAGCTTGTTTATCAACTTTTGGTTTATTGAGAGCCTGTTTCACTATCTACTCCTTAAAATGCCTTATTTTATGAAATTATAACAATATTTTTTTTAAAGTATTCCCATAAAGTAGCAATATTAGTTTGTTAATTGCTAGGAGATTCTTGAATGAAATTTTGCAATTTAAGGGCATAAACACTAAAACTTTTGAAGCTTCAAAAAACTAAATTTTTAAGGGTTCGATAGCTATGAAAACAAAAAATAATAGAATTATTATTATTTTTGTTTGTGAATATTACTCCCAAAAAATATCTACAAATAAGGTAATTTGAAGATTATTTTTTGTTCTCATTTTATAACTATTTAAGTTTTTTTTAATGGTATTATACTATAATTCCCTCAAATTAAAAGTTTTAGCTCATTTTAAAGAAGTTTTAAATGTCTCCTAGTCAATCTCAAAATCTAGAATCTTTCAAAAATTACCAAATCACTCCTAAAGATTTAGAAATACTTGCTGATTATTTTTCTATTATTCATCATAGCAAAGGAAGGATTAGACTTCGTGCAAGCTCAAAACTCAAAAATGCCGTAAAAGAAAGCTCTATTAATGCTCAATCATTCTTAGAACATCTTCAAAAGATTCCAGCCATTAAAGAGATAAAGTTCAATAAGCTCATTGGCTCTTTAACGATTGAATATGATTATAATATTTTTCAGCCAAGCTTTTGGGAATCTTCCCTTAAAGGGGAAAAACTAGAAGAAATTTCACAAGTTATTAATACTATGCTAAAGGACTTATAATGACGACACAAGAAAACTTACTACAAGCCTTAGATAATGAATATAAATCCTATAACTTTTATGCTAATGCCTCTCAAGCTTTTGGGCTTCCTTTTAGTCAAATTTTTAGCACTAAGCTCCAAGACATTAATGCTTTAAATTTACACCTAGCCAACCTAAACATCCCCATACCAACCAATCCTTACATTAGCACTATCTTACCTAATACTTTGAGGGAAACTTTAGAAAATGCCATAAGCAACGAAAATACAAGTGTCGCCCTTTATAACACCCTAATTGCTCAAGAATCAGATAAACAGGCACTAGATACTTTCTACCTACTACAAGCAGCTTCTTTTAATCACCATATCCCTACTTTACAAAATACTCTTTATACCATAGAGCAGAATAATCAAAACCCTTTTGAACAAATCCATCAAGGAAAAGCTCTTTTAGATGAGACTGGAACTATCATCACACAACTACAAAATGGCAACCTCACGCAAGGAGAGTTAGAAAGTTTTCTAAACAAACTCAATTATTCTTTAATCGGGGGAATAATTTTAGGTGCGTTTGGTGCTATCATCTTAAATGAATTTTTAAATAAAGATAAGGAGTAAAAATGCCATTACCATTCATTGCAGGATTAGCTATAGGTTCGGGAGCAGCGTTGTTATTTACTAAGCGAAAAACATTAAAAAAGGTTTTAGAATCTAAAAATATCCAACAAAAACTTCATCAAGGTAAAGAAATTTCTTTAAAGGCTTATGATAAACTCTCACAGAGTTTTAAAAATGCAAAATGTGATTTAGAAAAAGCTATTAATAATAAAAACTCTGCAACAGCAAAAAAAGCAAATAGCCCTAAAAGAATACAAAAAAAGGACAAATAATGCTTATAGATACAGGAACACCAAGGTCTATTGTAGGACACGCCATTAGTGGAGCTATCATTGGCTGTATGCTAAGTGGAATCTATGAAGCCTCACAATACAAACAAGGGAATACCTCTAAAGACAAGGCTTTAAAAAACACACTTAAAGCTACACTAGAAGGAGGTATCATCACCGCTAGTGGAATTGCTGCTACTAATGCTTTAGGGAATACCTCTAAAACCCCTTTACAAAACAGCCTAGAAGCCACAGCCTGTATTGCTTTAGGATTAGCTAGTGCTTATGGGATTTCGCAATTAATTAATACAAAACTCGTTTCAAAAAAGGACAAATAATGAATACCCAACCCCATCCAAACAACCCTTATACAAAAAATAATCAAAATACCCCTACACAAAATAATAAAAATAGCCTTTTTGGAAATAACTCTAATGCCCAAAAGGATTTCTTAAAAGGAGCCTTAGTAGGTGCAGTAGCTACTTTTATTTTAACCAATGAAAACGCACAAAGAGCAATTTTTAAAGGTTTTGCAAAAATAAGTGGAATCTTTGAAGCAGGCATTGAAGAGCTAAAAGAACGTTATGAAGATGCTAAGGCTGAAGTGAATTCTCAAGAATAAGCAAAACCATTATGTTAGCACAACACCAGCTTACTTTAGACCTTATTCATTCAACCAAAAGACGAGCAAGGTTTAAATATACTTGTTCAAAAGATTCAACCATCAACCCTTTACATCTACGCGTAGAGCTTGATAATATAGAAAATATCTCCTCGCTTAGAATTAATGCTATTTTAAATAACATTATCATTGACTACCAAGGGGACTTAAAAGTAATCCAAACAAAAATCTATCAAGCTTTATTAAAGCACATTATGCAAAAAAAAGACCAAAAAAAACAAGAAAGTTATATTGCCCTAAGAGACGAAATTCCAAGCTCTGCAGAAGTAACCCGTGCTGGAACTGCTCTTGTGCTTTCTCCTTTTTTAAATAATCCCACAATACAGACCGGATTTTCTCTTGTAGCTTGTGTTCCCTTACTCTTAAGCGGAGTAACAGAAACTTTCGCACACGGCATTAACTCACGCACTTTAGAAGCTTTAGCTGTGGCTATTTCTCTTTATTTAAAAGATTTTAAAACAGCAAATTCTACAAACTTTATGTTAGCATTGGGCGAATATATAGAGGAAATTACAATGTATAAAAGTGATGACCTCATTAAAGAATTAGCCAAACCAACATCAGGTGAAGTATGGATTGAGATAAAAGAAAATAATAAAACTATCACCAAAAAGGTTTCAAGCAATACCCTAAAAATTGGCGATATTGTCGTTATTGGTGCAGGAGATACGATTTTAATTGATGGACATATCATTCAAGGCGAAGCTCTTGTTAATCAAATCTCTATGACAGGGGAAGCCACCCCGACACAAAAAACACGAGGTGATAAAGTATTATCAGGAACAATCGTTCAAGAGGGGAAAATCAAAGTATGGGCAGAATCTATTGGCAAAGATACAGCCACTGCAAGAATTAAAAGCTATATTGAAGAAACCCTAGTCCAAAAATCCTCCCAAGAATTAAACGCCTCTAAAATGGCAGATTCACTTGTCCCCATTACCTTTGGTTTAGCCATTCTCTCCTATCTTTTTACGCGTGATTTAATGCGTGCTGCGAGTGTTTTACAAGGTGATTATTCTTGCGCTTTGAAGCTTACCACACCTGTTACTTTCAAATCTGCTATTTCAAGCGCAGGAAAAGAAGGTATTATTGTAAAAGGAGCAAAAAGCCTAGAATCCCTACAACTTAGTGAAGTTTTTGTTTTTGATAAAACAGGAACTTTAACCAAAGGAGAATTAGAAGTTTTAGATATTTATTCCTTTTCTAAAGAATGGAGTCCAGAAACCATCTTAAATCTTGCTGCAAGTATTGAAGAACATTATTTTCACCCTGTCGCACAAGCTGTTGTAAAAGCCGCTAAAGAAAAAAAATTTACGCATTTTCACCACGATGAAGTAACCTTCATAGTAGCGCGTGGAGTTAAAAGTGAAATTAATGGGAAAAGTGTAATAATAGGAAGTCGCCATTTCCTAGAAAATGACGAACAAATTCCCTTTAAAGCCCATAATAAAAAGATAGAGAAAATCCTCTTAAGTGGCGAAACTCCTTTGTTTATAGGCTATGACAAACAATTATTAGGCGTGATTGTGCTGAAAGATACTTTAAGAGAAAATGCCAAAAAAGCATTAGATCGCCTAAGAAAAAGTGGAATAAAAGAGATTATTATGCTCACAGGAGATACTAAGCAAAAAGCCAAACAAATAGCAGATACATTAGAAATTAACCGCTATTATGCGGAATTACTCCCCACACAAAAAGCAGAGATTTTAGAACAAATTATGCAAGAGGGCAAAAAGGTAGCCTTTGTTGGAGATGGGATTAATGATGCCCCTGCTCTTATCCGTGCAGATACTGGTATTGGTATGCACAAAGGTGCAGACATTGCCAAAGCAAGTGCAGATGTTGTACTTTTACGAGATGATGTAGAAGCTGTTGCAGAAGCTAGAGAGATTGCCATTATGTGTTTAAATAAAGTCCAAAGAAACTTTAAAATCACCGTGGTAGTTAATAGCCTTATTTTAGGGCTTGCCTCTTTAGGAAAACTCTCTGCTATCCAAACTGCTTTTATGCACAATGGAACAACCATAGCTCTCCTTCTTAATGCTTTACAAAGAATAAAAATCAAAGAGAAATAATGCGTCTTTTATTACTGATTGCTACAACACTTAGTGGAGTGATACTAACATCTACCTTGAAAAACACCTATTATAAATATAAAAAATACAAAAGGAATAATAATGAACACTAAAGATTCTTTAGAACAAAAAAGAGAAATAGCAAAAATTGGTATGAGTGCTTCTTTAGTCCTTACTGCTGGAAGTGCCTTGTTTTTAAAGCATACTTTAGCAAAGAAAATCCACATCGGAGCAGGGATAGCACTTATTGGATTTTCTTTATGGCATTCCTCCCTCTATCCCAAAACAAAACTAAAAGATAAAAATTCCTAACCCCCATTATTTTTATACTTCTTAGTTACAATGATAAAATTTTAGTTTTTAAGGATAAAAAGCTTGATATATTTTGCTTTAAGTATCTCTCTAGCAATCTTGTGTTTAGGTTGTGCCAAACTTCCAAACCCACAAGAACTAACCCACAAAATCCCGCAAAGCTTCAGCAATGAAGAAATCCTAATACACTCTAGCAATACCAATCTCACAGCCTCTTTAACCCCCAAAGAACAATTAAATACCTTATTCCTTGATGAATCCTTAAGTGA
Organism: Helicobacter mesocricetorum; assembly: GCF_900198605.1. GTDB lineage: Bacteria > Campylobacterota > Campylobacteria > Campylobacterales > Helicobacteraceae > Helicobacter_D > Helicobacter_D mesocricetorum. Next base: position 13,863 of record NZ_FZPJ01000020.1, read on the forward strand.
GCTTTATGAAATTGCGCTACAAAGTAATACCGATTTACAAATTATGCAAACAAGGATACAACAAGCCAACGCACAGCTAAAAAGTGCTTGGGGAGGAATTTTCCCAACCCTTAATGGGAATCTCAATACCGCTAATAACCATAGCAGGAGCAATACCAGTCCTGTTTCTAAAAGCTCTTCACAAACCACACAAATAGCAGCTACACTTTCTTGGGAGATTGATTTATTTGGGAGATTAAATGCCAACAAAAATGCTAAGGAATCTTTATATTATCAGAGTTTAGAAAATCTAAAAAATGCAGAAATTAGTCTTTTAGCCAATATTACAAGTCTTTACTTTACGCTTAGAGAAACTACTCTTAATATTCTCCTTACAGAAAAAAACATCACTGCCCTAACACAAATCTTGGAATTAACACGGCTTAAAGTAGAAAATGGTCTTTTAGATAGCACAGAGCTTTTTAATAAACAAGATTTACTAAGCAATGAACAAAACACCTTGCAATCACTTAAAATGCAATTAGAAGAAACTAAAAATGCGCTTTTGCTTTTGCTGGATTTAAACAACCTACCCTTTGATATTCACAATTCTTTTAGCTTTCATAATCCACAACCTCTAAATCCTCATATGATTCCAGCTGATGTGCTACTATCTCGCCCAGATATTCAAGCGAGTATCCAAAGCCTCTATGCACAAATCTATAATAAAGCTAATGCTAAAGCTAGTCTTTTTCCTATTTTATCCTTTAATGCCAATCTCAATGAAATTCTGCACTCTTCCACACAAAACAGCGGAAATATTGCGTGGCAGCTTGCTGCTTCACTAAGCGCCCCCCTACTTAATCGCACCCAATTAACACAAAATTACTTTTTACAAGATGCACTCTTAAAAGAATCCTATTTAACTTTGCAAAAAAATCTAAACACCGCATTTATCGAAATAGAAAATGCCATTTTTAATACCCAAAATACACAATCTCAACTCGAAAATAATACGCACAGACTACAAAATGCCAAAGAATACTATGATTTCTCTAATAATCGTAGAATCACAGGATTAATCGATGATTTGGAATATTTAAACAATGTAACCCTTCTAAATAATTCGCAAAAAAGCTTTAATTCATCAAAAAATGCCAAACTCCAAGCCCTCATTACATTATTTAAAGCATTTGGTGGCAATCTTTATCTCTCTAAAGGAATGCAATGATTTCTTCGCAAAATATTTTACAAAACTTAAACCCCAAAAAAAGCTACAAAAAACTCTTTTTATTGTCTATTAGTGCCGTTTTAATACTTCTTTTTTTAATTGGAGGAATCTACTATTGGAGCAATAAAGCACCCATTATTACTTACCAAACCAAAGAAGTATTTATAGGCGATATTTCAAGCACTATTAATGCTAATGGAACTCTCTCCCCAACCAATGAAGTCTCCATAGGAAGCGTCATTTCAGGCATTGTTTTAGAGGTTTTTGTCGATGTTAATGATAGGGTAAGCAAAGGAGAGGTTTTAGCAAAAATTGATTCAGAGAGCATTGAGCAAAATCTCTATCGGTTTAAAGCCCAACTAGAAAGTGCAAAGGCTCAATTAAAAAGCTCTCAAGTGGCTTTAGAAGAAAAACAATGGCAATACCAACAACTCCAAAATCTTTATGAAAAAACACAAGGTAAAACCCCCTCTGTTTTAGAATTACAAAGCGCAAAAACCTCCTATAATGCAGCCCTTAGTGATATAGAAATTAAAAAAGCAACCATTAAAGAAATTGAAACTTCTATCCGCTCTACCCAAGTGGATTTGAAAAACTCTCAAATCACCAGCCCTATTGATGGCATTATTTTAAAACGTTCCATTGAAGTTGGACAAAGTGTAGCAGCCTCCTTTCAAGCTCCTGAATTTTTCATCGTAGCAGAAAGCCTAGAAGAAATGGAACTTAATGCTAGTGTTTCAGAAGCTGATATTGGGAAAGTGCAAGTAGGACAAAAAGTAAAGTTTAGTGTAGATTCCTACCCCTCAAAAACCTTTGAAGAAAAAATTAATCGTGTAAATTATGGCTCTAATTCTACGAATTCTAGCACTTCAAGCAATGCTGTTGTAAGCTATGAAGTAAAAATTTATGTCCATAACAAAGACTTGCTTTTGCGTCCGGGAATGAGTGCGACAGCTGATATTGAAGTAGCAAATGCACAAAATGTTCTTTTAGTCCCCTCTAGTGCCTTATATTTCACCCCCAAAAGCACTGCCCAAACACAAAAAAAGAATCCCTTCAACCCCTTAAGTGGTATTAAAAAAAGACCAAATTCCCAAAAAACAACAACCAATCAAGGAAAAACGCTTTGGGTATTAGAAAATAACTCTCCTAAGCAAATTGAAGTGGAAGTTGGTATTAGCAATGGAGAATATACACAAATCTCTAGTGAATTAATCCAACCCGGAACTCAAGTTATCATTGGACAACAAGGTAACTAATGGAATTCATACAATTAAGCAATATCCATAAAAGTTATGGAAAACCCCCTAATAACTTTGAAGCCTTAAAAGGAGTAAATCTTCAAATAGAGCAAAGTGAATTTATCGCTCTAATGGGACCAAGTGGTAGCGGAAAATCCACAATGGCAAATATATTAGGCACTCTTGATAGTCCAACAAGCGGAATCTATGAATTTTGTGGCGTTAATGTCTGTGCTTTAAGCCTCAAAGAAAAAGCCCTCTTAAGAAGGCATTATATTGGCTTTATTTTTCAAGGATTTAACCTTTTACCCAAAACAACAGCTTTAGAAAATGTCGAACTACCCCTTATCTATCGCCAAATCCCCAAAAAAGAACGTTTAAGAATCTCTATGGAAGCACTAGAAATGGTAGGGCTAGAGAAATGGTATAACCATAGCAATAATGAACTAAGCGGGGGACAGCAACAAAGGGTGGCTATTGCAAGGGCTATTGCCTCAAAACCGCTTTTTTTGTTAGCCGATGAGCCAACAGGAAATCTTGATACCAAAAGAAGTATAGAGATTATGGAGATTCTCTCAAGACTAAATCGTGATTTTAAAATCACCATTTTGATGGTAACCCACGAGCCTGATATGGCACAATATGCCTCAAGAGAAATACTCTTTTTAGATGGTTTAATCCAACAAGATTCTAAAAGGTAATAAATGATTTTAAACGCATTTTTTCTAGCTTTTCGACAAATTACAAGAAGTTTTTTACGCTCTTTTTTAACAATGCTAGGGATTATTATTGGCGTTGGTGCTGTGATTGTTATGATTGCTTTAGGAAATGGCACTACATTAGCTATTACAGAGCAAATGAGTAGCTTAGGAAGTAATATTTTGCTGATATTTCCTGCAAGAGACCAAACACCAGGAAGAGGTGGAAGAAAACAATTTATGCTAAAAGATGTAGAAGTACTAAAGCTTCAAGTTGGGTATTTAACACGCGCTATTGCTCCTTTAGCCTCTACAAGCCTTCTAGCACAATTCCGACAGAACAATACCCAAACAGAAATATTTGGTATTGATGAAGATTATTTCATCGCTACAAATTGGGAAATTGCGCAAGGAAGGAACTTTAGCAAAGAAGAATACAAAGCAGGTAGCAATGTTTGTATGATTGGTGGGAGTGTTTTAAAAAATCTTTTCAATAACAATCTAAGTGATGCTTTAGGTTCTCGCATTAAACTTGGGAATATTATTTGTGATTGCATAGGTGTCTTAGCGAGCAAAGGACAAGGTGCTTGGGGAAATGATCAAGATGATGTCATTTTACTCCCGCTTAAAACCTACCAAAGGAGTATTTTAAAATCAGATTCTCTTTACAATATTAATCGCTTGATGGTTTCGCTTAAAGATAATATAGATTCCGCCACTGCTGTTAATGAAATCTCTAGGGCATTACAACAAATACGCAATATCAAAAAAGGGCAAAAAAATGATTTTGAAATTATGGATACCAAACAAATTCTTGAAATTATGAAAAATACAACCAATAATCTTACCTTATTTTTAGGTGCTATTGCGGGAGTTAGTTTGATTATAGGGGGTATTGGGATTATGAATATTATGCTGGTATCTGTTACCGAACGCACCAAAGAAATAGGAACGCGTTTGGCTATTGGTGCGCTACAAAGTGAGGTTTTATTGCAATTTCTCATTGAAGCAATAACTTTAAGCTCTCTTGGTGGAATTTTAGGAATTATTTTAGCTTTTTTTACATCTTTAGGCATTAGCCACTTAATGGACATTCCCTTTAGCTTTGATTATAGTATTGCTATATTTGCCTTTTTATTTTCTGCCTTTATTGGAATCTTATTTGGCTATCTCCCTGCTAGAAGAGCTTCAAAACTCGACCCTATTGATGCACTAAGACACGAATAGATTTTATTTCTTATAGGGAATGGGATTGAAAACTTGTTTTAAGTAATTTTTTTATAGAATAAAAATTCATTTCAAATTAAGGCAGTTTTAATGAAAAGAACCTATCAACCACACAATACCCCAAGAAAAAGAACTCACGGCTTTCGAGTAAGAATGCAAACAAAAAATGGAAGAAGAATTATCAATGCTAGACGCGCTAAAGGAAGAAAAAAATTAGCTATCTAAATTGGAATTATTTTGATTACTTTAAAGATAAGAACAGAGTTTGAAAATGTTTATAAAAGCCAAAAAAGATGGCATAACCCCTATTTTATCCTCTTTTTCAAAGAGAATATCCACCCCCAAAAAAGAATAGGATTTTGCGTGTCTAAAAAGGTAGGAAATGCAGTTTGTAGAAACTCTATAAAAAGACGATTTCGCAATATCTATAAAGAATCCATACCAAAGCTAAAAAATGGCGATATGATTTTATTGGCTAAAAATGGCGCAGATAAAATTTCCTATCAAACTTTAAAAAACAATTATAACTATGCACTTTCAAGACTTCATTTAATGGAAAAATCAGGATAAATTTATGTTTAAAAAAATAGGTAAAGTCAGTATTGCAATGATTAATTTTTATCAATGTTACATTTCTGCTTTATTGGGCGCAAAATGTCGCTATTATCCTAGTTGTTCAGAATACTCTAAACAAATCTTCCAATTTCATAATCCTTTTGTGGCTTTTTATAAAACATTCTTACGCATTTTAAGTTGCAATCAATTTTTTCAAGGGGGGATTAATTACCCAAAAGCAACCCTTTTTATACAACCTGTTTTTACCTCACCAAGATATTTTGACTTTTGGCTTATCCCTACACAGCCTATACTCTTTAGCCTAAGAAGCTTCACAAAACAACAAGTTTATATCATCAAAAATCTATCAAAGGACTCTCGTGTTTAACAAAATTGACAATCTAAGCTCTCAAGCAAGAATCCTCATTGCTATTATTTTAGCACTCTTGTTTTTTGTCCCTTATAGTTATTTTTATAAACCTACTCAAACCATACAAACCCAAGCCATAAAAGAAGAGAGCAAAACAACGCAATCTGCTATCCCACAAACCATTGAAGAACAAAGCAAACCAATACAACAAAATCTCTCCACAAACAATAATACAGCAAAAGAAATTATAGCAACCATCCAATCTAAAAATTTTGAATACCAAATTGATAGATTAGGGAGAATCACTCAAGCTTTTTTAAAAGAAGCAAGATACCAAAAAGACTCCCAAGAATTAGCACTCTTCTCCACAGATCTTTCTCATCAAGATAATCCAAAACCTTTAGAAATAAGATTCTCCGACCCTTTAATCAATCAACAAGCTTTCAATACCCCTTACTTTACCAACACTGCCACTATCCAAATAGAAGATAACCCACAAACTCTCACACTCACACAAAAACTCCAAGAAATCACCATTGAAAAACATATTACCTTTTATCCCAATGGGTATTATGAAATAACTATTAATATCCCGCAAAACTATGCTTACTTTATATCTCCGGGGATGCGCCCAAATGTAGAAAGTGATGCTTATATCTTCAAAGGTGTCATTATCAAAGAATCCGATAACACCATAACCACCATAGAAGACGGGGACGCTAAAGAACAAATTAATTTCAAAAACTCTACTATCTTAGCTGCTGTTGATAGATACTACACAACCCTGCTCTTTAAGCAAAATGGAAATATGGATTCTATTATTTTAAACAATACCAATAAAGATCCAATGCCCTTTATTAGTGCCAATGGGAACATCACCCTATCAGGCTATATTGGACCCAAAGATTATAGGATGTTAGAAAATATCAATCCAACTTTAACAGATGTTATAGAATATGGGATTATTACCTTTTTTGCAAAGCCCCTTTTTCTACTTTTAGATACCCTCTATAAACTAACAGGCAATTGGGGTTGGGCTATTATTTTACTCACACTTATTGTTAGAATCGTGCTTTATCCACTTACTTATAAGGGTATGGTTTCTATGCAAAAGCTCAAAGATTTAGCCCCTAAACTAAAAGAAATACAAGCAAAGTATAAAGGAGAACCCCAAAAACTACAAGCCCATATGATGGAACTCTATAAAAAACACGGAGCGAACCCTATGGGAGGATGTTTGCCCCTACTTTTGCAACTCCCTGTATTCTTTGCAATCTATCGCGTCTTGTATAATGCTATTGAGCTAAAAGGTGCGCAATGGCTTTTGTGGATTAAGGATCTATCGGTTATGGACCCTTATTTTGTATTACCTATTTTAATGGGGCTTACAATGTTTTTACAACAGCATTTAACGCCCACTACTTTCACAGACCCTATGCAAGAAAAAATCTTTAAATTCCTACCACTAATTTTCACGATATTTTTTGTTACTTTTCCTTCAGGATTAGTGCTTTATTGGTTTGTTAATAATGTTTTTTCAATCCTCCAACAACTTGCTATTAACAAATCTTTAGCTTATAAAAAATCCAAAGAAATTGCAGAACACAAACACTCAAAAGATTCCCGATGAAGAAAATAGAAGCTGATAATTTAGAAAATGCACTCATAAAAGCCTCTAATGAATTTAACTGCTCGGTTGTAGATTTAGAATATGAAATTATCCAAAACCCCTCAAAAGGATTTTTAGGATTTGGTAAAAAGTCTTCTATTATTTGTGTAGAGCCTAAAATAAAATCCCAAGAAGAATCCAACAAAGAAAATACAAAAGATTTAGCACATCAAGTCCCCCCACAACAAGAAAACAATCTAGCAATAATTGCAAAAGCTATCCAAAAAGAATTAGAAGAATTACTAAGCTTACTGCCTTATAAGATTAATACAATCTTCGTAGAACCCTATGATGAAAACACCTTATATATTAAACTTGATGGCGAAGATTCTGCCTTGCTTATTGGCAAAGAGGGCTATCGCTATAAGGCGATTTCTTATTTGCTCTTTAATTGGATAAATCACAAATATGGGCTAATGATACGACTTGAAATTGCAGAATTTTTGAAAAATCAAGAAGAAATGATTGCCAATTATTTATTACCTATTATTGATACGATTAAAACAACAGGTAAAGCCCAAACCAAACCTTTAGATGGGGTTTTAGCACACATTGCCATTACACAGCTAAGGGAGCAGTTTCCTAATAAATACATTGCCTTTCGCTTAACCAATGATGGGCAAAAATACATTATCATCAATGAATTTCACTATCAATGACACTATCGTAGCCCCTGCAACCACTTATGGCACCTCCTCTGTCAATATCATTCGCCTAAGTGGAGAAAATAGTCTAAAAATAGCCTCTCAATTAGCAAGAAAAGACCTAAGCAACCTGCCTCCTCGCTTTGCAAAACTCACCAAAATCTATTTCCAAGATAAACTAGGGCAGGACACACTTTTAGATGAATGCCTTATCCTCTACTTCAAAGCCCCCCATAGCTATACCACAGAAGATGTAGTAGAGTTTCAATGCCACGGGGGGACCTTTATCGCAAAAAACATTATGGAAGAATGCCTTAAATATGGAGCCACTCTGGCTAAACCCGGAGAATTTACCAAAAGAGCCTTTTTAGGAGGCAGGATTGATTTAAGCCAAGCCCAAGCTATCGCTAAACTTATCCAATCTAACAATGCACAAGCACATAAAATGCTAATGCGGCATTTAAAGGGCGAAATGCAAGAGTTTTGCGAAGACTTAAGGGAATCTCTGCTAAAAATACTAGCCCATAGCGAAGTGTTTATCGACTATGCAGAGGAGGACCTTCCCACAGATTTACTCCAAAGCCTCCAAGAACAGCTTGATTCTATCTTGCAAAACCTCTCAAACCTACTAGAGCAATCCAAACAAAAACGCAATCTCTTTGAGGGATATAGAATCTGCATTATCGGCAAACCCAATGTTGGCAAAAGCTCCCTTTTAAACGCTCTTTTGGGGGATAATCGTGCCATTGTTAGCGATATTGCAGGCACAACGCGCGATAGTATCGAAGAGAATTTTATGCTAGAGGGACATTTATTGCGGCTAATTGATACCGCAGGGATTAGAAAAAATGCAGAGACTATCGAAAGTGAAGGTATCCAAAGAAGCTTACAAAAAGCAGAAAATAGCGATTTACTCCTTGCTCTTTTTGATAATAGTAGAATCTTTGATGAGGAGGATTTGGAGATTCTTAATCTTTTGCAAAACTACAAAGATTCCAAAAAAATCGTTGCAATTATCAATAAAAATGATTTAAAAAGCTGTTTTAATCAAGAATATCTAGCTTCCTTTAACCCCTTATTGCTTTCTTTAAAAGACAAAGATTCCCTACACTCTCTCAAAGAGCATTTAAAAACTATCTTAAGCTCCACAGACAATAACGACACATTGCTCCTAACCTCCCAATACCAATTTGCTACGATACAAACTTGCATCAATGCACTTCAAAACTCTAAAGAACCTTTGCAAAATGGCGAATTAGAACTCTTTAGCTTCCACATCAATGAAGCACTACAAGCCATTGCCTCCATTACTAAGCCCTATGAATACTCCCAAATGCTAGATAAAATGTTTAGTGATTTTTGCTTAGGAAAATAATTAAAATCCCCTAAAAATCATTTGCTTTTTGGCTTGAAGTGTTTGCCTTTTCAAAGCATTGCTAAAAAAGTCTTGCTTAGATTCTTGAGGTATTAGGGGCAGTATCGCAAGGAATTTTCCTCTAAAAAGCTCCCCATTTTCAAATTCTCCCCTTGTATCATACATCGCTAAAAACTGCTCTTTACTCAAAGTCCTATTCCCAAGTGAGGGGTCGGCTAACCATACAATCCTTTCATTAATGCCCCTAATGACCGAGAAATGATCGCTTTTTCTATGCTTAAGATAAACCACCACAGGAATCTTAAGCCTAGAGAGTTGCTCAAAACTCGCAGCAAAACCCTGTGCCTTAAACCCAAATCCTGCCAACGCCTTTGCCATATCCTCAAAACTTGATTTATTATCGCCTTTATCCATTGCCTTAAGTATCTCTTCTTCACTTATCTCTTTATCATAATAAAAAGTAAGTATGGTCGCTAAGGAAGCAGCCCCACAAGAATAATCCAAATCTTGTTTGATGATTTTTTCATCCCTTAATTCCTTATAGCTTTTTACACCTACAAAGAGAGTATTGGAGGGATTTATAAGAAAATGATAATCTCTAGCATAGGCTAAAGAGATACAAAAAAGAAACAATAAAATCCTTAATTTAGAGGATATTATCTGCCAAATCATTGTGCGATTCCTTTAAAGTTATTCTAAGGAGTAAGCCCTCTGTCCTAAAAGCCTCTTAAAAAGTATAATTCCAATGCAAAGTGGCACTACTATTACTATCTTTTTGCGTAGCAGCCTTGAAGCTAAGGTTTAGGATATTCCCTTCAGAAAAACCATATCCCAAGCCAAAAGTTGGCTGAAGGAAGCTACGATGAAGCCCCTCTTTCCTGCTATTAAATCTACTCGCCCTTTGGTGAAGCCATTCAAACCCTAAGCTTAAGGTAACCCACTCATTAACCGCAAAGCCAACATTAGGATGAAGCAAAAGCACATTTCCGGGCTTATAATCTCCATCTTTGCTTTTGCGTTTATGACTATAACGATAGGTGGTGTTTAAAACTAAAACAATAGGATCGATACTCTTATACACAATACCTCCTACTTGCAAAGAGTGCAAATACGAGGATTTATTAAGGTTTTTCTCATAAAGTGCAGTTTCTACATAACCCAAAACACCTATGCTAGAATCATCTTTCAAAAACTCATAATTCACACCCAGCCAACCATCTATCGGCTTATGCTCAAAGATATTCGTAGAAACACTAGGATCTTTTTGTTGCCTATAGCTCCCTAGATAGCTACCGCGAATATAAATATCAGTTTTATTACTTATCCCATAATGAATCCCTAAAGTCCCAATAAGATTATCCCTCTCTTGCTCACTCTCCCCAAAGCTAGAGGGAATAGCGACAAAACCGGTATTGCTAATAGGCACGATAATGGGATCGCCTGTGGAGAGATTCTGACTTTTGGAGTTGGTATAGCTAAGAGAACTTTCAAGCTTAAACTTCCCCTTCCCACTCACTAAATCCTCTACCAACAAAGGCATATCTGCCGATAAAGATGTATAAAAAACAACAAAGAATAATAAGACGCGCATAAAACCTCCTTTGAAAAACTCTTATGAATTTAAAAATTAGCAACCAATAAATTCGCTAAATTACTCTACAAACATAGGGCAAAAGAAACAAAATATAGCAAAAAAATAAATATCTACCCAACTATAAAATCTATAAAAATAACTTCTACTTCCTTGCACGATAAAAAACTTAGTATGGGCTTTATAGTGATAGCATAGAAAGATAAGGACTCTCTCTAACATAATAACAAGCATTCCAAGAAATTGCCACCATTTGGTATCAAAGAAAATAAGAGAGATGATTAGAAAAAGAGTTTCGATAAAAATGTGAAAATAAAAAAATACTTTAAAAGCATCAGATTCTTTTCTTGATTCTAAAAGCGTTTTAAATCTCGACCACATAGAATAACTTTTATTAATAGAAATAAGATGGTAGAGAGAATATCTTAGACAATAATTCATTAAGGGTATCCTTACCATTCATCCTAAAAATCCTAATGGCAAAGAATTTATGACATCTCTGCTCAATATAACAAAGCATAAGGATACTAAAAATAAGGAAAGTAGGAATCATAAATATTATATATATACTAGAAGTCTCATAATAAAAAACATAACCAATAAACCCTAGAACTACAAGCCCAAAGTTAAAAAGTGTGATACCCCATACCACACTTCTTGTAGAGAGAATGATTCGTTTTTTGACTAGCATTTTTATCTTCTAAAATATCGAGATTTAAAAGAATCCCAACGAGGTTGCACATATTTAGTCATTACCCTACCATGAACTACTCTTGCACCCATTGTTGCGGGAGCCAATGTCATCTTTAGAGGAATCTGCTTTATCCCCCACGCCTTCGGCGAATAATAACCCCTAGTAGCTCCTAACGCAACAGCTATTCCAAAACTTCTCCAGCTCCAGCCTTGATTTCTACCAATTTGATAAGCAACATTATGAACACCCCCATAAAATGCACCAAAACCCATTCTAACTGCCATATATGGCAACCACGCCCCCTCTGTCGTTATCATCTCCTCATTAGAGAGTGCAATTAACTCTAAAGGTTTAGAATCTTTTATAAAAAGCGATTCTATTTCCTCTTGCGTGAAACTATCTTGAGCAAAGGTAAAGATAGAAAAAAGATTAAACAATACAATACTGCTAAATATTTTCATTAATGAACTCCTTAAAATGTAATTTTAATAAAGCTATCTTATTTTTACTATATTAAAATAATAAAGGGAATTAAAAATGGAGTAATGGAGTATAAAAAAGTAACATATACCTTAATCAAGCAACATCATCAATAACATTGTTAATCCAAAAAAGCATAAATTCATAATAATACAGGCTAATGCTTTAGGAGGGTAGTAGAAATTATTTTTATAAAACCATTCTACAGAAAAATGACAGGATACTTTGTTTTTATCAAGCCAATAGAGACAAGCAAACATTAAGGACAAAGTGGCAAGAGTTATTATAAGACGCAATAAACTTAACTCGCCATAAAGGTAAAATAACAAATCAACAATCCCAATAATAACAAAGACACCTAGACAAAAATATAAAAGGATAGATTCTTTAGTAATTTTCATAAGTCTATACCCCCATTAACTACCATTCCATTCTTACAAATCGTCCAGCAGAGACATTACCAATTATTACTATTGGCGCTCCTAATTTATTTCGCATAGCAACCACTGACTTCCTAGCTATCCATACACCCTCTACACTTCTTATAGCCCCTACTGCCACAGCTCCTCCAAAACTCCACTGATTCCAACCCTGCTTCCTACCAAATAATAAGATATGCCTTAATCATAATTAAAAATTAAGTTTTATTAATGGGTTTCTTAAAGAAAATTATTAAAACCAATGCGACACAAACCAATGCAACAAAGGCTAGATTAAGGATTTCATTATGAAATCTAACAGCCATTACTAGGATTGTTAAGAGAAAAAAACTAATAAATCGCTTGTAGCTAATCTTATCTAAATGGCATAAAACATAAAGCCACAGCAGAGAATAAACTGAACCCACAGCAAAAGTTAATCCCTCTATTGAAATTACCATCTAGTGTATAACCAAGGTCTTCCATAATAAATATAATCTTGTGGTCTAGGGGCATTTAAATAGGTTAGATTAGTAAATGTTAGACTCATTCCAATCCTTAACGCCAATAATGGCAACCACGCTCCCTCTGTCGTTCTCATCTCCTCATTAGAGAGTGCTATTAGCTCTAAAGGTTTAGAATCTTTTATAAAAAGCGATTCTATTTCCTCTTGCGTAAAGCTATCTTGAGCAAAGGTAAAGATAGAAAAAAGACTAAAGAATACAATACTGCTAAATATTTTCATTAATGAACTCCTTAAAATGTAATTTTAATAAAGGCATTTTATTTTTAACTATATTAAAATGATTTTAAAATGATAAAGGGAATTAAAAATGGAGTAATGGAGTATAAAAAAGTAACATTGTAATATTTTAAATAAAATCTATCCATACAAAAAATAATAAGATTTATAAAGGTTTTATTAAAAAATATTAAAACTTAAAACTAATCAAACCACCCTGTAAAAATATCTCCCAATGTATAAAACGCAAATAATAAAAACACATCTAACAATAAATAAACCAACAATTAGGATACCTATGCTCATACAGGCATTGCAAGCAATAAGGGCTGTAAAAATTAGGATAATCCTATGTAATAGCTTCTTCTTGGCATTAAACACCAAAATTGCATTAAATTAAGGCTTGAGATTTTATTATGCAATAAGTCCATAGATTTAAAGTTATATAAAAAAATACGAAACCCAAAAATTAAATTTCAAATAAATTTTGAGTTTGTCGGCTACCTTCTAAGAGAGAATTAAAATAGAGGATTTTACAGGTATTTTCTAATAAAGCAGTCATTTTAGAAAGGGATTGTAAATTTCTATCATAAGCATACACTCCATAGCCCTTTATAACCATAATCTTTTTATCATTTTCCCTAAAATAACGATTAATTTCCACATCCGCCCTTTCATACCAATTATCGTAATCTTTGGGGTTATACACATCAAGAACACCTAAAATTCTCGACCCAAAATAATCTTTAGGGATAATTTTGTCATAGCTTAGAGTATAAGAAGTCGTAAAAGGAGGCATTCCATAGGCAATGTATTTAGCATTGGGAAGGTTTTGATACAGCAAAGAATGGATAAAGGCATCCATACTTGCACCACTCCAACGATAATCCCTCTTGTGATAAAGCGTTATTAAAGAATCCTCATTCAAATCATCAAAAATTGCTTCTTTTTTGTTGATTAAAAAATGTCCTTCTTCAAGTTTTGCAGAAATAGAACCCTGAAAGATTCCAAAAAAATTCTTTCTAAACATTGCCAAAGAAACTTTTTGAAGATTGAGTAAAGTATTTTTATCCATTGGCTATTCTTAATCCTCAAAAAGAAGATTGATTTGATGGATAAAATCTAAGGGATCAACTTGAACTCCCTGCACTAAAAATCCAAAATGCAAATGAGGACCACTTACTCTTCCACTATCTCCACTTAGAGCAATCAAATCTCCTTTATTAACCCTATCTCCCACCTTAACCTTTAAAACATTACAATGATAATACATACTAAAAACCCCTTCACCATGATCAATAATCACAGAGCCACCAGCTAAAAATCTCTCTTTTGCAAGCACTACCTTACCGCTATTACTCGCATAAATAGGTGTTCCAACCGCTGCCCTAAAATCTGTGCCACTATGATAACTACTGACTTCACCATTAAAAACTCTAGCATTGCCATAAGCACTTGTTATTTTACTCTCCACAGGATAAATAAAAGGCTCACTCCAATAACGCTCTTTAGTGTGTATCGCATAAATCTCTTGTGTTTCTTTGCGTTCCTTTCGTATCCGCTCTTGATTTTTTTTATTAGGCTTTGCTTTAGCAGGCGAAACATAAATTTGCTCTTTTTTATAATTCCCCTCTTGTATCTTCAAAATTCCTCTATTACCCAAAGATATATTAATAGGCTTAGTGCGATAAGGAATACCAATAAAAGAAATTTTTTTAGCAGGATTACTAGGATGGGTTAGCCAAACATAAGTTTTATTTAGAATCTTTAAAGGCTGTGGATTATTTTCTAAAGTTTCTAAAATAATAGTTTTACCATTTTCTACAATATATTCATTCTGCGCTAAAAGCCATAAAGGCAACAATAAAACACAAAGGATTCTTGGCATAAATTCCTCAACCTTTAATAATATTAAAAGCCTGAAGAATATCAGAGTTTTACTTACAAAACAATATTAATTCCAAAACAATATTGTTTCAGCAACAAGCTTAACAAAAAGGTATTTTTGGGAATATTACATTTTTCTTATTAAGAAAGTTTAGCTTATTTTATTAATTTAACTTGACATTACAAGACTAAAGTTATATAATTTTGCTTGAATTTTAGAAGAATAATTGCTAAAATTCGCATTGAAGTTATTATTCTTAAAGCTTAAGGAGTGAAATGAAATGCAAGAAAATGAAAATTCGCCCATAGATTCTTCGCAAAAACAAGAAGAATCCCAAGAAATAGAAAATACCCAAGAAGATGATTCTAAAGAATCTTTAGAAAGTAAAATCAAAGAATTGCAAGACCAATATCTTCGCACCTATGCAGATTTTGAAAATACCAAAAAACGGCTTATCCGCGAAAAAGACCAAGCCCTAGAATATGCGTATGAAAAAATTGCTAAGGATTTACTGCCAAGCATTGATGCTTTAGAAAATGCCCTAAAAAGCATTAAAGATTCTAAAGAAAACCTTCAAGAAGGTGAGATTATAGAAAAAATTGAGGAGGGAATTGCATTAACCTTAGACAATCTTTTAAAAACTCTTGCAAAACACGGGATTGAACCCATTGATACCACAGGAGAATTTGACCCCAATTTCCACGATGCGATTATGCAAGTGCAAAGCGATACGCACAAAGCAGGAGAAATTGTCGCAGAAATGCAAAAAGGGTATAAATATAAAGAAAGGGTGCTAAGACCTTCAATGGTTAGCATCGCAAAAGCTTAAAAAAATATAAATAAAGGATAGATTATGGCAAAAGTATTAGGAATAGATTTAGGAACAACTAATTCGGCAATGGCAGTTTTTGAAGGCAATGAGGGAAAAATCATCGCCAACAAAGAAGGAAAAAATACCACTCCATCGGTAGTAGCATTTACCGATAAAGGAGAGATTTTAGTAGGAGACCCCGCCAAAAGACAGGCTATCACAAACCCAGAAAAAACTATTTACTCTATCAAAAGAATTATGGGGCTTATGAGTAATGAAGACAAAGCCCAAGAAGCCAAAAAACGACTTCCTTATAAAGTAGTCGATAGAAATGGAGC
Organism: Helicobacter mesocricetorum; assembly: GCF_900198605.1. Lineage (GTDB taxonomy): Bacteria > Campylobacterota > Campylobacteria > Campylobacterales > Helicobacteraceae > Helicobacter_D > Helicobacter_D mesocricetorum. The sequence continues at coordinate 29,815 of NZ_FZPJ01000020.1, forward strand.
GTGTGCGATTGAGATTGCTGGGAAAGTTTATACACCCCAAGAGATTTCTGCAAAAATCTTGATGAAGCTAAAAGCCGATGCAGAATCTTACTTAGGTGAGGAAGTAACAGAAGCTGTAATCACCGTCCCTGCGTATTTCAACGATGCTCAAAGAAAAGCCACCAAAGAGGCTGGAACGATTGCGGGTTTAAATGTTTTAAGAATTATTAACGAACCAACTTCTGCGGCTCTTGCTTATGGACTAGATAAAAAACAAGCCGAAAAAATCGTGGTTTATGACTTAGGTGGAGGGACTTTTGATGTTACCGTTCTTGAAACAGGAGACAATGTCGTAGAAGTCTTAGCAACAGGTGGAGATGCATTCTTAGGCGGAGATGACTTTGATAACTGCATCATTGATTGGGCGGCAAGTGAGTTTGAAAGCGAAAATGGAATCAACCTCAAAAACGATGTTATGGCATTACAAAGACTAAAAGAAGCGGCTGAAAATGCCAAAAAAGAATTAAGTAGCGCACAAGAGAGTGAGATTAATCTACCTTTCATCACAGCAGATTCTAGCGGACCCAAGCATTTGGTGAAAAAACTTAGTCGTGCAAAGTTTGAATCGCTTATTGAAAAATACATTGACCAAACTATCAACAAAATCGGAGATGTGATCAAAGATGCGGATTTAAGCAAATCAGATATTGCCGAAGTGGTTATGGTAGGAGGCTCTACAAGAATCCCAAAAGTGCAAGATAGGGTAAAAGACTTCATTGGCAAGGAGCTTAATAAGTCTGTTAATCCTGATGAAGTTGTAGCCATTGGTGCGGCGATTCAAGGAGGGGTTTTAAAAGGGGATGTCAAAGATGTGCTTTTACTGGATGTTACGCCTCTTAGTTTAGGGATTGAAACCTTAGGGGGTGTAATGACAAAAATCATTGAGCGAGGCACGACGATTCCGGTTAAGAAAAATCAAGTATTCTCAACAGCGGAAGATAACCAACCCGCCGTAACCATTCAAGTTTTACAAGGAGAGAGGGAGTTAGCAAGGGATAATAAAGTGTTAGGGAATTTTGAATTAAGCGGAATCCCAGCAGCACCTAGAGGAGTGCCACAAATTGAAGTAACTTTTGACATTGACGCTAATGGAATCTTAACCGTATCTGCCAAAGATAAGGCAACAGGAAAAGCCCAAGAAATTAAAATCACAGGCTCTAGCGGATTGTCAGATAGTGAGATAGAAAAGATGGTTAAAGATGCCGAACTCAACAAAGAGGAAGACCAAAGAAAAAAAGAGGTGATAGATATTAGAAACCAAGCCGATAGCCTTGTTTATCAAACCCAAAAAAGCCTCAATGAGATGAAAGATAAAATCGACACTGCAGAAGCAGAAAAAATACAAAATGCCATTAGCGCATTGCAAGAAACCCTAAAAAATGATAATGCGACAAAAGAGGAGATTGAATCAAAAGTCAAAGAACTCACAGAAGTTAGCCATAAACTCGCAGAATCTATGTATAAAAAAGAGGATTCCACACAACAAGCAAACCAAAAAAAGGATGATGACATCATTGATGCAGAGGTTGAATAACCCTCTGCTTAAACCACACAAAAACATAACTACAAAAACACCAAACTCATCTTAGATAACTCAAAAACCTTTCTATAAATCCTTTGTGTTCTTGAGACTTTAGGGCAAACTAAAACCCTTAATTAAAACCCCTCTCTACGCCCTACACCTACTTTTTACTTCTACTTTGACGCCCCTGCTTTCTACCTCTACTTTGACTAACCCCTACTTTGGCTACCTCTGCTTTGGGGATGTAGAAAATCAAAAATTGTAGGAATCTAACGCCTTTTACTCTAATTAAGCTATACCCACATACTTACAAACTATCACCCTTAAAAATCACGATGTATAGAACTTTATCGCAAAAGACATTCCATAAATCATAAGAATTCCTAGATACCACCTAAACTCTTGCATAAGCCTAAAATACTTGATTTTTCTTGAAGTAAAGAGATTTCACATTCTACCTTTTAAGATTCTAACTTTACAACTTCTTATTTTTAAAATTTCTTGAACTTTAGAAACTACCTACCTAAACCCCATTTCTCTTTGACTATCAAAATTACTATTCATCTCTCTTTTAATCTCTGCAATAAAACCTTCTGTGGTAAAAAGTGGTATTTTCGAGCTTGCAACATTATAAGCGGTATTTTTAACCACTAAAGCAATCTGCCCTCCTGTAAGTGCAAAATCCGCCAATCTTTTTAAATTAAATGTTTTTTCAAAAGGTGCATTTTTAGGCAAAAGCCTTTCCCATAGCAATACCCTTTCCTCAAAATTGGGCTTTTTAAAGGCAATCTTATAATTAAATCGCCTAGAAAATGCGGTATCAATGGTTTCTAAGAGATTAGTAGTGGCGATTAAAATCCCATCAAAATGCTCAATTTGTTCTAAAAAAATATTTTGCATTTGGTTATGCATTTTCTCCGCTCCACCTCCACTTGAAGTTGTTCTAGTGCTTAAAAACTGGTCAGCTTCATTAAGCAATAAAACAGGAGATAATTTACTTTTTGTGCAAATATCTTGATAAGTCTCAAAAATCTTGCGGACATTTTTTTCGCTCTCCCCTACATACATAGATAAAATTTTGGAGCAATCAAAGCTTAATACAGGCTTTTTAAAAGATTTTGCTAGAGCTAAAGCCGTAAGCGTTTTCCCCGTCCCTGCAGGTCCATAAAAAATAATTTTTGCTTCAATGCCACGACTTTTTTCCTTAATCCCCCACTGCTTTAAAAGCTTTAAAACCTCACTATTAACTTGCTTTAATAAAACTTCCAAAGTAGCTCTTGTTTCTTGATTTAACACTACTTTACTAAGAGAAATTTTAGGTTTTAAATACTCAAAAATCTCTTGCTCTTTTACCAAAGATTCTAAACTTATTCTTTGTTTTTTGGTATCAGCTTGTATATGGGTAATTTTTTTTAAAATTCCATCGGGGATAAAAAATGTCCGAGATATTCCTCCAAATGGATTAAAAATCTCATCATAATCAATAAAACCTTTTTGAACTAACTTACTCCCATCGTCCAATAAAGAACGATTCTTTATCCTATCATAATCATTAACGCTAACTAGATTAATTAAAGAGTTTAAATCCCTTACTTCTGTTTCTTTTCCTGAATATTCCTCTTTTAGGAGTGCTAAAAATAATATTTTTTCTTCTTTATTAAAATCATTTTCTTTAAAAAGCTCTTCTAGGGGCAATTTTTCTTTAGTAATTTTTACCCTCAATTCTATCCTTTGTTGTAGAGATTGCGACTTTTGTAACATTTTATTTAACAAAGGCGAGGGCTGTTTATCATTTTTTAAAGGTATTAATCCCCATAAGACTTGAATCAATAAAAATTGATCTTTTAAATATTCTAAATGATTAGCATAAGGGATACTTTGGGGCAATTTTGGGTTAATACTACCTCCCTCTAAAATTTTCAAAAAATTTGCACTCAAAGAAAAGCTTACATTGATAAGTTCTAATAAAATAATCTCCGCTCCTGCATTTTTTAAAAAATTATTTTGACTAATCCATCCTAATTCTAAAAGATTCTTAAAATAAGGTAAATATTTAAGAATTTCATACTTTTTAGGTGCGAAAAGAAAATTAATCATATCAATACATAAAATCTCATCATTGCCCTTTAAAAGCTCTGCGCACATATAGCGCAAAATCTCTACTTCTTCTTTGGAGCATTTCAAATAAGGAAATAATATAGTTTTAGTGATAGGTTCAGTTTGCATAAAATTCAGTAAATGCTTCATCAAGTTATCCTTAAGCAAGGTTAAAGTGCAGGTAATAAGTATAAGGGCTTAATCATTGGACTAAAGCAATCCTTATTTAATATTGGCGGGAAGGTATATTCTGCCTCTTGTATTAATTCTTTAAAATTCTCCAAAAGAATTTGACCCTTCTTGCGGACAAAATAACTCTTTCCATAAGCCCTAATAGGAGAATCTCCATTAAATTCAAATCCATTTGTCGCTAAAAGCTCTATTCCTTTAGTAATTGCTAAAGTTTTAGCAAAAATATAAACTAATTTTAATGCCATAAAACTTCCCGGACCATTAATAAAAAAAAGTGTTTGGACTTTTGGGTATTTATCGCATACTTTAGCAAACAAAGGCAAAAGACAATCACTTAATTGCCCCTCCATTTGAAAAGATTCTAAGAATCTCTGCCCATCATAAACCCCTATTTTTAAAGGTTTGCTGGTAGAAAAAATTAAAAGATTATATTCTTTCATAAGCATAATCATAAGTTTGTTCAATATCTCCTAATTCCATAATTTCATAAGATTTATCCTCGCTAAGGAGTTTTTTGGTTAGGAGATGATTAAGTTTGTGGCTTCCTGCATAAGAGATATAAGCCCCCAAAAGAGGGATTCCAAGCAAAGACATATCGCCAATAGCATCTAAAATCTTATGACGAACGAATTCTTCTTTATAGCGCAATCCGCCTTGATTTAATATCCCATTCTCATCAAGCACAATAGCATTATCTAACGAACCGCCTAAAGCCAAACCTTTAGAACGTAAATACTGAACCTCTTTTAAAAATCCAAAAGTCCTAGCCCTTGCAATTTCTTCTTTATAATTTTTTGTCGAAAAATGAAATTTATATTTTTGCGTCCCAATGGCTGGATGTGGGAAATGAATAGCAAAATCAAAAATACATTCTTTATTAGGTTCTAAACGAACAAATTTATCATCATCTTTAACCTCAATAGGTTTTTTAATCCTAAGAATCTTTTTATTAGAGTTTTGTTGCTCTATTCCCGCCTCCTCTAAAAGCATACAATAACCAATGCTACTACCATCCATAATAGGCACTTCTTCATTATCCAAAACAATTCTTAGATTATCAATCCCATAAGAATGCACTGCAGAAAGTAAATGTTCAATGGTAGAAACCCTATACCCATCTTTGGCAATAACTGTTGCCATTGTTGTATCAACTACACTCTCTGGCTTTAAAGGAATATTAACACCCACATCATTACGAAAAAAATGGATTCCGCTATTTTCTGGAAGTGGCTCTAAGCGCATCTTCACAGGCACACCCTTGTGCAAACCAATTCCGACAACTTCAATGGCTTTTTTAAGTGTCTGTTCTTTCATCATAAATCCTCTATTATAATTTCATTATTCTTCTTATAAATTCTTTTAGCCCCATCACCTAATCTTTGCTTTTGGATAATCTCTCCGCCAAAGACAATATTTCCTTGCTGGAGTGATGTAATAATAAGGTATTCTCCATTGCAAGAAATATTACCATTAACTTCGCCAAAAATTTGGATATTCCCTTGAGATTGTATCAAAGCACCACTATTAATGCGTCCAAAAATAGTAATATCTCCCTCACTTTTAACTTCCTCTCCGCTACGAATAGTGCGATGAATAACAAGGGTATTTACTACTTTTTGCAAAGAATTTTTTTCTACTTTTTGTATTGGAGAAAAATCTTTATTATTTTTTAAATCCCTTAAAATTAAACCTTTTTTATAGGATTGTTCAAAAAAATTAATTTCTTTAGAGCATAAAAAATTTCTTAACTCTTCACTCAAAATATAAGTAAATACTAGCAAAAAACCCTGCAAAAAAATAGAATTTTTATTTAAATACTCAATAATTTCTTTATCCTCTCCTTGCGAACATACAAAAACTTTTAAATTCTTCTGTCTTATTTGGAGCATCATCATTCCTATAAACTATTAATAATTCCTTTAGCCTCAACAATAACTTTTGTAATGTTATTTTCAATCCATTTAGAATCCATCCATTCAGCAGTCCATACCTCATATCCTTGAACTAAAACCCCAAAATGCAAATGATCACCCAATGATAAACCTGTATTGCCCGTATTGCCTATTATAGTTCCTCTCTCCACCTTATCACCAATATCCACTAAGGATTTTGTTAAATGTGCATAAAGAGAAGACAACCCAAGACCATGATGGATAACTAAAGCATTTCCATCGATTCCGATAAATTCATCAACTATAACCTCACCCGGATTGCTTAAAATAATAGGAGCTTGTTTGACACTTGCTAAATCTAAGCCCATATGGTTAGAATAACCCACCACTTCCCCTTGATAAATAAAAGTGCGATGATCCCCAAAACTAGCCGTTACTGCAGCATTCTTAAGAGGAGAGAAAGCAGAGATTTGAAAATCCTCTATGGTTTCTAAAGAAAAAGTAGCACCCGCTTGCATAATGTGTTTTTCGCTATATTGCCTTATATCTTCATTAATATACTTAAAAATAGAAAGCTTATCAACAAAACTCTCTAAACTCCTATCTCCTATCTCTTCTACTAGACTTGAAATTTTTCCATCAATAAAAGAATCTGTCAGGGAAATGTTAGATTTTCTATACTCTTTTTTGACCGCGAAGAAATTAATAGGAGCAACACTGACATTACCTGCTGTATCACTAGCATAAATCTTTGCATTAAAGGCTAGATTATTTTTAGGCCAAGCCAACAAAGAAATATAATAACCCTCTTTATAAAAAGGCTGAGGAATAAATTCGTTTTCACCATTGGAGATTCTAATCTTTTCTAAATTCTCATCTTCAACTCTAAAAATCACTAAAGCACTTCCACCTTGTGTAATCCTATAAGAATTGGATACAACTGCTAATTGTGGCTTTTTGGTATCTATTGTAATAGCAATATTCTCTAAAGTTTTATTACCGCTAAAAAAATTCCACTTGCTCTTATCTGTTACTTCCACTATGAGATTTAAAGATTGAATATTTTTTGTGGGGATATTTGGCTTTTCTATAGCAAGACAAATGCCATTTTCCTCATCTTTAGCCACAAAAGGGCATTCACTAAAGGGAGCCATTTTGGTTGGTAAAAAAGATTCTTTTAAATCTCCTTCATAAGATACTCTATAATCCTTAATGCCTGTATCATCACTTAAATAAATAAAAAAATCTCCATTGAGATTCCAGCTAGGCTCTAAAGAAGTCTTAATCACTGGCTTATTCCTCTCAAATCCCTCAGAAGAGAGCATAAAAAGTCCTGCTCCTAAAAAGAAAACAACAAGCACTAATCCAATAATTTTTACAAAACTTCTTGATTGAACTTCTGATTGAATTTCCATAGTAATTCCTAATCTTTAATCATCTCAAAGAATTATAACTGAAATACCTAACTTTTGGATATAATTTAGACGGATTTTTCATTAACAAGGTTTTATTATTGAGTTTTTTTGCTCTCCTTTATCAAGCCCTTCAAGCAACAAGTGCAGAAGAAAAATGCACCCTTGTGCAAGATATTTATGCGCATTTTTATTCGCTAAAATTTGTCGATGAACCTATATTTTTGCTTGAAAGACCTACTTTTGCAAATTTCTGCACTATCCTCCCAAAACACAAAGTCCCACAAGGAAAAGTCTTAAAAACAGACTTGAATTTTGCGCATCTTTTACACTCTATTACACATATTGAATTTAGTGCTATTGATTTAGCCCTTGATTGTGCCTATCGTTTTAGAAACCTGCCCTTGCAATACTATTTTGACTGGATAGAAGTTGCCAAAGAAGAGGTGCAACATTTTTTAGCATTACATAATCTTTTAAATCACTTAGGGTATAAATATGGAGATTTTGGGGTGCATACCACACTCTTTGATTGTATGCAAAATTGCAATATCCTACTAGATAGGATAGCTGTAATCCCTAGAGGTATGGAAGCCGTTGGGCTAGATGTCAATCCTTTTCTTTGCGCAAAAGTTAGCACCAGCAAACACCCTATTAAAGAAGAATTATTAAAAGTCTTAAATATTATTTTAAATGAGGAAATTTCCCATGTTTCTAAAGGAGATATATGGTTTCATTATTGCTGTAATTTAGAAAAAATCCCTCTTAAAGAGCATTCTAAGACATATTTTAAAATTTTGCAAAAACATCATTTCTCTTTCCCTAAAGCAAATTCTCTATTAAACACTAAGGCGCGTCTTAAGGCAGGATTCACACAAGAAGAGATAGATTACTTAGAGCAAAACCAATTAAAGCACATCTAAATAAAATAAACATATCACACCCAAGATAATCCTATACACTCCAAAAGGAATAAAATTAAAACGAGCAATAAATCCTAAAAAAAATCTCACAGCTATTAAAGCCGAAAAAAAGGCTACAATAAATCCAACAAGAAGCAATAAAAAATTATCCACATTTAAGAGATTATAATTTTTATAGAGGCTATAACCACTTGCAACCACCATAGCAGGAAGTGCTAATAAAAATGAAAATTCTGCAGCAACCTTCCGATTGCAACCTAACAACAACCCACCAATAATAGTAGATCCACTCCTTGAAGTTCCGGGTATCAATGCTAAAGCCTGAAAACATCCAATCCATAAAGCCTGTTTATAAGAAATTTGCGAAACTTCTTGAATGAAATGTGTTTTTTCTTTATAGAAAAATTCCACCACGATAAAAACAATTCCTCCTATAATCAACATAATAGCCACAATCAAAGGATTAAAAAGGGATTTAATAACACTATAAAACAAAAATCCCAAAATCCCTGCAGGTAAAAAACCAATCATTAGCTTTATCCATAAATCCCAACTATTCTTATAAAGCTTTTCCCAAAAAATAAAAATAACCGCTAAAATAGAACCCAATTGGATAACAACTTCAAAAACCTTATGAAAAGGATTTTCAGGGATTCCCAATAACTTTGAAACTAGAATTAAATGTCCGGTTGATGAAATAGGTAAAAACTCTGTTAATCCCTCTACTATCCCTAAAATTGCAGCATTAATAAAATCCATTTTCTGCCTTTGAATGTGTAAAAATGTGAGAATTCTAACACATTTAAAAAGTTTTACAAAACTTTCAAGCATAGAATAAAAGAATAAAGTATAAAATAACCAATCAACTTCAATTTGGGAGTTCTTATGTTTAAAAGAATCTTAATTGCTAATCGTGGTGAAATTGCTGTAAGGATAATCCGTGCCTGTAATGATTTAAGCATTGAATCTATTGCGATTTATTCACACGCCGATAGAGAAAGCCTACATGTTAAAATGGCAACTTATACTTATGCAATCAGCGAAGATCCCATTAAAGGCTATTTAAATCCTGATTTAATCATCGAAGCCGCTAAAGCACTTGAAGCTGAAGCTATCCATCCGGGATATGGCTTTTTGAGTGAAAATGCACTTTTTGCTAAAAAGGTAAAAGAAGCAGGGCTTGTATGGATTGGACCAAATAGTGAAGTCATTGCTAAAATGGGGGATAAAAATGCAGCAAGAAACTTAATGATAGCTAATGGAATCCCCGTAGTTCCTGGAACTGAACCACTTAATGCTTTAAGCATCTATGAGATTTATAAAATTGCTAACAAAATTGGCTACCCCATTATTCTTAAAGCAAGTAGCGGAGGAGGTGGTAGAGGGATACGCGTAGTCTGGAAAGAAGAAGAATTAGAAGCATCTTTTAATGCTTGTAAAAGGGAAGCTCTAACCTTTTTTAAAAATGATGATGTTTTTATGGAAAAGTATATTCAAAACCCGCGTCATATTGAATTCCAAATTCTAGCCGATAATTATGGCAATGTTATTCACCTTTTAGAAAGGGATTGTTCGATTCAAAGACGTCACCAAAAACTTATTGAAATTGCACCTTGTCCAACAATTAGTTCTGATTTGCGTCGCAGAATGGGAACTGTCGCAGTCGCAGCAGCAAAAGCAGCTAAATACACCAATGCAGGAACTGTGGAATTTTTAGTAGATGATAGTAACGATTTTTATTTTATGGAAATGAACACAAGAATCCAAGTAGAACACGGCGTAACAGAGGAGATTACAGGTTTGGATTTAATTGCTAGGCAAATTAGAATCGCAAATGGTGAAATTTTAGATTTAACACAAAGTGATATTCACCCTCAAGGATATGCGATTGAAGCTAGAATTAATGCAGAGGATGTTCATAATGATTTTATACCAAATCCCGGAACTATTACTGCTTATTATCCCTCACTTGGTCCTTTTGTGCGGGTAGATAGTTATATTTACAAAGATTTTACCATTCCTCCATTTTATGATTCAATGGTTGCAAAGCTCATTGTTAAAGCCGGAAGCTACGATTTAGCCGTCAAAAAGCTCCATAGGGCTTTAAATGAGTTTAAAATACGGGGAGTAAAGACTACCATTCCTTTTCTTATCAATATCTGCAATGATAAGGACTTTAGAAAAGGCAATTTTGATACTTCTTATTTAGAGGCAAAAATCAACGACTTGCTACCTCAAGAAAGATTTGATGAGAGTGATTTAATCGCCGCTATGGCTGTTGCTTTAGTTAGCCACTTTGAAGAATAAACACCTATTTCACTTTATTTACATTTAAAGTATTTTTAAAATACCCAACATCTCCATACTCTCACTTTTTTAAAGAGGATACCCAAAAGTCCCTAAGTAAATAAGGATTCTTCCCACAACACTTAACCAATAAATCCATTCCACCCTAACCTTTCTTTTACCAATTATTCTCTTACCCACTTTTTGCATTTTTAATTTCACGATTACCAGAACTACCACCCCTTGTTTGCTCCATTATTTAAATACATCAGAAAATGTAAATATAGGTGCAATATAGCTCTATGTAGATAAAAACCACTTTTGTTAAATCTTTACTCATTATTCTATTCTTTATATTTAAAGAATACATAATTATCATTATAGTAAAAACTGCAACCAATCCAAGATAAGCAATATAGCTATATTGTGCATATCTTACTGCTTTATTTTATCTAGTTTCTTTAGCTTTTTTATTTTCAAAATAAACTAATTGGGCTTACTTTATTGAAATATCCAAGATTATCTTTATCCAATATTATTAGTCATCAAACAAAACTTCGTTTTAATGCTAAACGCTTATAATAACCCCAAATAAAGCCATTGAAACTATCACGACAAACTCTATGTAACTCTATATTTTGTCTTTACATTTCTCACACAAAATATGTGCAATAAGCATCATAGGTATTTTTAGCATTCCTTGCCTTTATAATAGCTATACTTATGAAATGACTTTTAAGCAAAACAATGCCTTAAAATAAACTATCACTTCTACTAAAACTAAAGAGTTCATAAGTTTTTTGTGTCGCAATTCTTCCTCTAGCTGTGCGCTCTAAAAACCCATTAATAAGTAAATAAGGCTCAATCACATCTTCGATTGTCCCCTCATCTTCACTCATTGCTGCTGCTAAGGTGCTAAGCCCAATAGGGCGCCCCCTGCTCTCGCAAATAATCTTTAAAAAACGCAAATCAAGCTCATCAAAGCCATATTCATTAACCCCTAATTCATTTAAAGCATATTCAGTGCGCTCTTTGGTAATAACCCCCTCTTCTGCTACCTCCGCAAAATCTCTAACCCTCTTTAAAAGTCTTAAAGCTATTCTAGGTGTCCCTCTTGAACGTTTGGCGATTTCTAAAGCACCCTCTTTCAAGCATTCCTTTTGTAATTTAATAGAAGCAATACCCACAATCCTTGCTAATTCTTCTTGTTCATAAAATTGCATACGAAACTGCATTCCAAATCTATCGCGTAAAGGATTACTAATCATTCCCGCCCTTGTTGTTGCGCCAATTAAGGTAAAATGGGGTAAATCAATTTTCACCGTTTGAGCGGCAGGACCACTCCCAATAATAATATCTAACCTAAAATCCTCCATAGCCGGATACAAAATTTCCTCAATCGCAGGAGAGAGCCTATGAATCTCATCAATAAATAAAATCTCACCCTCACTTAAATTGGTTAAAATTGCGGCTAAATCTCCTGCTTTCTCAATCATAGGGGCTGCGGTAACTTTAATAGAAGTATTCATTTCGCTACTAATAATATGCGCTAAAGTAGTTTTTCCAAGCCCCGGGGGACCAAATAATAAAATATGATCTAAAACTTCTTTACGCTTTTTAGCCGCATTAATAAAGACTTGCAAATTTTTCTTTAACTTTTCTTGTCCAATATAATCATCCCAAGTAGAGGGACGTAGCCTAACCTCCTCCTCACTTTCTAATGCCATCTTTTCTATTTCGACAATTCTTTCCACTCTTAATAACTCCTAATAACTCTCATCATCATTAGGAAAATCCCCATTTTTAACATCTTGCACATATTCTTTTAAAGCTTTCCTAACAAGTTCTGCCCCTTTTAAATACTGACGCACAAATTTAGGTTTAAAGTCCTCAAAAAACCCTAAAGCATCACTCCATACCAAAACCTGTCCATCGACATCTCTACCACTCCCAATCCCAATAACAGGAATCTCAACGCTTTTTGTAATTTGTCCTGCGACTTCTGCTTTAACACCCTCTATGAGGATACTAAAGGCTCCACATTCTTCCATAACTTTAGCAGTTTTTAATAATTCTTCCACACTCTTTGAATCTTTTCCTTGAATCTTATATCCACCCTCAGACCTCACAAAATGAGGTTTTAATCCAATATGAGCCATAACAGAGATTCCATTCTCCACTAAAAGCTTAACCATATCACTAGCCTCCATACCCCCCTCAATCTTAATAGCTTGTGCATTGGTTTTTTTATAAATCTCAATACACCAAGCTAAGGTTTCTTGAGCATTGGCTAAAGCCCCAAAAGGCAAATCACACACTACCAAGCTTTGCTTTACCCCATTACAAACCGCTTGTGTGTGATAAATCATACTCTCAAAATCTGCGCTTAGAGTATCACAAGCCCCAAAAAAACTCATACGCAAACTATCACCCACTAATATCATATCCACCTCTCCATCAAAAATCTTAGCAAAGAGGGCATCATAAGCAGTTATCATTGTGATTTTTTCTTGGTTTTTCTTTTTTTTAATTTGCGTGATAGTCGTAGATTTTATAGAACTTTGAATACTCATTACTAGCCTCCATTTAAAAGAAAATTTTACTATATTTTAGCATTATTTATGCTACAATCCATACCCTATTCGGGGCTGATTTGAATTTCGACAGGATTTAGATGGCTCTAGCTGCATGCCAACTTGCACGAAGTTGTAAAACCCGCGCACTAAATATAAACGCAAACAACGCAAATTACGCTCCAGCTTACGCTAAAGCTGCGTAAGTTTATCAAGCTTTTGGAGCTATTTTTGGCAAAGATTCTAGCTATTTTCCAAAAATATCATTTCTGCTAGATGCAATCTTGCTCCGCCAAGGCAAGATGAAGTTTTGGCTGTCTTTGTGAATGATTTTAGGAAGTTTTGCTTCACAAAAAAGATGAAAACCCTAAAAAGCATGTAATCCAGCGGTGTTGGTCTAATTTTTGGACTGGGGTTTGATTCCCCACAGCTCCACCAAATCTTCGTTTTTGCTACTTTTGTAAAAATATCGTATGGCAAATATTTCAAATCAATTTATCTCCCATACAAATCTAAGGTTTTTTGATAAAATACTTGAGGATGATATTTCTCGCATAGATAAAACCCTCTTAAATACACAAGAATCAGAACAATCCAAGATAGATAAGATTTTAGATTCTATTGAGAATTTTACATTCTATCAACATAAAGGAGTAAGCTTTGATACAAGGGGAAACTATGGACCTCAAATAATAGGCACTGGCATTGATAGTAGCGAATCTCCGAATAGCAATGTAGAATTTAATGATTATTATAAGGCATTACCTATACCAACAGAAAGTGAGTTTGAAGATACAAAGGATAGATTATTAACGCAGATGAAGGATATTTTAAAAGAGACTTATCTTAATAAAGGTGGGGATAGTAAAGAATTTTTGCATTTATACGCGTAGTGCAAATACAGTGATGGTCGATTTAGAGGAACGCAAAGAAGCTAGAGATACTCAAGAAGTTAAGACTCCTAAAGAAGCTAGAATCCCTAATGCTTAGATGTTTAAAACCTTATTTAAAAAACCTTTCACTGGGAAACTCTAAATCTTTTATGACAGGCTTAAGGTTATCCTTAGAGGTTATAATTAAAGCATAACCTCCTATTTCATCCTTATCCCAAATAGAATAAAATTCTTTCTTGGTGCTAATATATTCCCCAAAACTTGGATCAAGCACCCTAATAAAATCGCCTTGATAATTCACAATTACTACAAAATGTGGATACCTAGGATCATTTTCTATTTTTACAAGCAAGGGATAAGAAGTCTGTTCTAATATCTCTCTGGAGAGCTGGAATCCTTTTATATCGTAGCCTAAAGTGATAGCAAGTTGTTGTAATTCTTTAAAGCTTAACATATCGGTTTTTTGTTTTAAAAGTGCCAATATATCTTGCTCTGTATATTGTTTAAAAGTGAATAGATTTACTAAGGTAGCCAATGAAGAAGCCCCACAAGATTCCTCAAAATGTTGCCTAATAACATTTTGATTATGGATTTCTTGGAGAGATTTCACAGGAAAGCTAAAGCAAAGATGAGAAGAACATAGAAAAATAAAAATAGCTTTATTCATTAAACAATCTCACTTAAATATTACTTAAAATTTCTTCCAAAAGCTTATTGTAAAAACACTATCAGGAGCAGAGGAGCTTCCACCAGCAGTTCCAGATACAGAAATTGCAGTATCAGAATTCAAGCTATAAGTTGCACCCAAAGAAAATGTGGGAATAGAATAAGAATTTGAAGTTTTTCTTCCCTCAAATGCTGAAGCAGTTTGGAATCTTTGTTGCAATCCAACATCTAAAGAAACCTTTGGGCTTAGGACTATAGACATATCTAGCCCAAAGTTAATATTATTTCCATATTTTAGCTTCCCATAATTAAACTTTCTATCTGCATTATAAACCCCTCCAATATAGACTGATGAAACAATAGGATCAGAATAATTTCTTAACGCAAATTGTGCAGAAAAAGATTTAAAAATAAAGCTTTTTCTTTCATCAAAATGTTTCTCTCTTTGCAGTATTCCACTTTGTAAAGTAACTTGTGGGACAAATATGCTCCAAAGGCTACTTCCTGTATAAATCCCACCAACCCACAAAGAATCAAAGCCAAAACTCCTTTTCAGAAGCATATTCTCTACCAAGGTTTCTCGTATATTCATTTTGCTTATAACTTCCATTTCCAGCAACAAGTAAATCAAATTTTGGGATAAGGGTATAAACAAAAGATTGGCTAATAGAAACCTGCTTTGTATCTTTCCAAGTTCTCGTATCAGGTTGTGCTACAAGTGTCGGATAGAGATTATAAATATAAGCATTCCCACTATTGAGATAACTTAAACTTGTAATACTCCTTAAACCAATTTGCTTTTTAAAAAGTGAATCTATGGTAATAGGATCAGAGGCAAAGCTCATAGAAAATAAATAGAAATAGAGAGTAAAGTCCTTTTAAACATTGTGTTCCTTATTTGTAAATTTTAATTAGCAATAAAGCTTTACAACATTGCATAGCACACTATAATCCAAAAAATACCTATCAATAAAGAATAAAATTTCACTTTATCAATGATGATATTTAAAACATCTAAAATCTCCAAATCAAAGAAAATAAGCAAATAAGAATCTACATTCTAAAATAGTGTGGGAGAAGTATTACAAGGCAACCAATACACTAAATAGATTCTAAAATATCTATTAATGCTACCTTGTTGTAACTTCTTATTAAAACATTCTTTAAAGAAGTAAAGAGTCTTTTCTTATTGGAATAAAATTTGCTAGGATAAAAATTGTTAAATTATACATTGAAGGAGTTAGTTATGAAAAAGTTATTCTTAAGTTTAGGCATAAGTTTAGGATTGATAAGCTCACTCTTAGCTCAAGAGTTAGACTTTATTGCTCTTGCCACTAAGGCTAAGTTTAATGAAATTTCTTTAGAAATTTAGGAGCAACTATGCAAACACCAAACATCACACCACTTAACCATACACTATTTACCCTCTCTAGTGATTTTATCGTTCCAGATAATTCTACAAGCTTTGCCAATATGTTAGCCAAAACAGAAAATGCAGAAGAATTAAAAAGCCCAATGCCACTTCTGGGAGATAAACTCAACCCTAATGATTATCAAGAAAGCTTGAAAAATCTAGCACTAGCACAAATGAGGGAGTTACAAAGACTTTAACTAAACAATAAAGGATTAAAACTTTTGCAAGGACGCATAATTATCTAAAAAGGATAAATTATGACAACAAACACTTCTTACAAACCTTTAAACATACAAAGTGATTATTCCGTTTCTAATGCTCGTAGAGAAATTTATCTACAATCCTTACAAGAAAAATTAAAAAAAAGCTGGAGGGGGTGGCTATGCAGAATGGTATCTCCCTCCTGAATCTTTCATCAATGCTTTTGATTATCTTGGAGGCGGTAATTTCATAGGGAAAGGCATTAGGCAAAGTAGATTAGACACCAACCCCCTTAGCTTCCAAAACACTTTAGAACAAGAACAAAGCCTAGCCTCAAAGGCAACAAGTCAGATGCAAGATTTTTTAAACACTCCTAATCTGGCTAATTTTAAAAGGAATGAAGTATCTCTAAATAATAATGATTCTAAAAACACCTTTGGAGGCTATGCTACTGATGAATATGGCTTTATGGGAGAAGAGTTTTTAAAAGCTACTAATCTACCTAGTGATTATAAGATTCATAAAAATGCCTTGCAAGCAATCTATGATGTATCGACTATTCCTATCGCAAGAGAGGGTAGTAGGGATGATATTCATCCAATATATGATAGCATTGACATCATCGCAGGTATCTCTTATGCCTATGAAGAGTTACAAGATCTTACACAAGGAAAGTTTAATTCTAAAGAATCTTATTCTGAAAATGAAATCCAACAGATGTTTAAAAATGATGCTCTTTGGAATTTTAATTTTCCTTTGAATACCCCTTTAATGCGGGATTATAAAAACAAAAAAGGAGAGTTTCAAAGAGAGGGTATTATGCTAATGTATGCTCTCACTTATGATACTTTTGCAAAAGCAGAATCTCCTTATACAAAACTTAGTGAATATGGCAAGTTTTCAAAAGGAATGCCAAGCTCTTATAGCCCTAGTGAAACAAATGATTCTAACAAAAAACCAAAAACACCCGAATAGCTAAAAAAGAAATGCTTGATAAGCTAGGAGAAGTGTATTTAAAGATTTTAGAAAATACAAAAAAGACAGATAATACTGATGCCTTAAAAGAGATTAATGGTTTTATCAATGAAACAATTAGGGAGCATTCCTCCAAATCAAAACTATATTCTCCCAATGAGCTTAAAATTATAATCGAAAACTTCTTTTAAAGATTATTCCCTTTGTGGGAATTGCAATTAACCATAAATCCGCATTATCACTTAAAAATACATTCCAACCCTAATTTAAGCTTATTTTTTTAGGGGATGATTATAATTCGCTAGTTATATTATTTAAGGAGAAACCCCAATGTATAAAATATTAGTTCTAATTTTTCTACTGCCCTATATTGTATTTGGCAATGAATATCATCTTAAATTAAAAGATAGTGATATTTATATCTTTTCTTTAAAGACTTCCCCTATAAACCCTTCTATACTCTTACCCCATTTAGATTCTGAAAAGGAGTTAATCAAAGAGATGTATGAGGGCAAAAACAAAACCAATGAACACAATATTATGCTTATTAAAGACGCAAAATTCATAGCCTTAGTGGATACAGGATATGAAAACACCATAGAAAAACTCCAAATGTTCTTAAAAAAAGCTGGAGTAAATTTTGAAGATATTACACATATCATCATTACACACGGGCATATGGACCACATAGGAGGATTAACCCAAAATGGCAAAAAAACCTTTCCTAATGCAAAGCTACTCATTGACGAAAAGGAATACAATTATTGGATAAATCAAGAAGTCAAGGCAAAGGAGATTCTTACACAATTTCAAGAAAATAAAGAATTTTTTAATCACAACGATAAACTCTTTGATAGCTCTTTAGAAATAAAAGCCATAAAAGCCTATGGACACACACCCGGACATAATATCCTAAGCATTCAAAAGGGTAAAGACAAACTCATATTTTGGGCAGATTTACTCCATACCTTTGATGTGCAAAATATCCAACCACACATTAGTGTAACCTATGATATAGACAAAGAAGAAGCGGCTAAAGTAAGAACAAAATTTTTAGAAGAATGGAAGAAGAATAAAGTTCTTGGAGTTGGCACACACACTCCTTTTACCCAGCCTATTGCTTTAGAATAATCCAAAGGGATTATTCCCTTTGCTATCTTTTGCAAATCCTATAAGCTTATAAAAAACTTTTTTGCGTCATAGTTATTAAATCCACTTTGCAAGGCTACCAAATTTCATTTTATTGCTATGTTTATCTCTCATCAAGCACCTCTAGCATTGGATACAAACTTAAAACTACAAAACCCCCTAATCTCTCTAAGGCAAAGCTATCTAAAATTGCTTAATGATACATTTAAGATAATTTAATAGGCTCTTCTTCCACATTTCCACTCTACTTCTCTTGCGCCAAAAACACCCTCTGCTTGAGGGATAATATCTATCTCAACAAACATTCCCGGCTGCAATGACGAAAAACCCCCATAAGTGTCCCACATACCAAATAATCCACAATCATCCCCTTTTAGCTTCGTATGAGGATAAATTTGTATTTCTATATTTCCATTAGGACTTGACAATGTGATAGTTTTAGCCATATCATTGACAAAAACAATTTCTCCGTGAATATCAGCTAACATAGGGATACTTCCCAAACTCATTAAAACCAAAGCTAAAAAAATCTTTTTCATCGTTTTTCCTTATCATTGTTTTGAAAAATCTTACCGCTTTATTGTGTGTTTTTTGTTAAGATTCCAAAAACTCTAAAGGCTATTTTTGCAAAACACCATTCTACCTCCAAACACTCTAATGTTAGCACCACTTGCAGGATATACAGATTTGCCCTTTAGGGAGGTTGTAAAAAAATTCGGCGCAGATATTACCGTTAGCGAAATGATTAGCGCACACGCCCTTGCCTTTAAAAATAAAAAAACAATGAAAATGGTAGAAAAGTCTCCGCTAGAAAATCCTTTTGCACTACAAATTGCGGGTAATGATTTAAATATTATCCAAAAAGCCATAGAGTTTTTAAATACTTTAGATTCTATACAAATCCTTGATTTAAATTGTGGTTGTCCAGCCCCAAAAGTCTCAAGCCACGGAAGCGGAAGCTCACTTTTAAAGGATCTCAATAAGCTCACTATTATCCTAACATTCTTGAAAAAAATCAGCAAAATACCCTATTTAAGCGTCAAAGTGCGACTAGGATTTGATAAAAAAATACCTCTTGAAATCGCTAATGCACTCAATGACTGCCCTATTGATTATGTGGTTGTTCATGGACGCACTAAAAGTGATGGTTATAAAAAAGAAAAAATCGATTATCAAGCCATCAAAACGATGAAAAGCATTCTAAAATGCCCCCTTATTGCCAATGGCGAGATAAACTCTCCAAAAATAGCCCAAGAAGTCAAAGAATTCACAGGTGCAGATGGATTGATGATAGGGAGAGCCGCTATACAAAAGCCTTGGATTTTTACACAAATTAAAGACAATTTAGAAGAATCTATCACACTAAGAAAGCAAGTAACTTTAGAGCATTTTGATAGAAGTATAGAGTTTAGAGGAGATTATGGAGCTATTATGTTTCGCAAAAATCTCCACGCATATTCTAAAGGATTAGAGGGAGCAGGTGAGTTTAGGAATAAAATCAATACTTTAACTAATCCTACACAAATGCGAGAGTCTATCTTAGAATTTTTTCACCATACAGCCCTAATCCTAAAAGAATCTTAATCCTTTTTGCTAAGGACAGGTTGTTATCAAAGCTTAGGTTTCCTACTCTTGTTTGTAAGGTTTTAAGATTAAGGGGGTTGGGTTATTGTTTTTGTTTTCTTTTATTCTTTGGATTCTTCTTTAAAGAGGACAATAAAGAAAAAGTAAAGCTTTAAGAAGTAAAGAGTTTTGAGAGTGGCTTGGGAAAAGTTTGCTTGCAAACTAAGGGTTCTCACCGCCACGAAAAAAAATTCTTTACTTCTTAAAGGAATCTCGTTTAATAATTTAAAGAATTGTTTGATTCTTTTTACTATTGAAACTTTAGTTTCTTTACTATTTAAACTCTATTTAGTCTTTTACTCCCTTAAGTTTAAAACCTTACAAGCAATTAGGACAGCTTTGTTTATTATCTATTAGAGTTATTATATAGCAATGATTAATTCTATATCAAAGCTTAAGTTTCCTACTCTTGTTTGTAAGGTTTTAAGGTTGAGGGGGTTGGTTGGTTTTTTTATTTTTTAGAATCTTTAGGTTAGGTGGATACTTAGTTTAGTTAGTTTAGGTTGATTGGATTAGTTAGATTCTTGATTTAATTATTTGTGGTAGGATAGTTTAAATAATAAAGGAGATGATACTTA
>NZ_FZPJ01000047.1 GCF_900198605.1 Helicobacter mesocricetorum
GTTTGTAAGGTTTTAAGGTTGAGGGGGTTGGGGTTGGTTGGTTTATTATTTGTTGCTATGTTTAGTTTATTATTGTTGCTTATTGTTATTGTGCTTTTTTTATTTATTATTGTTTTGTTTAGGGATTGTTTAAAAAATATCTAATATCTCTCTGTCCTACTCTTATCATCTAAATCATTAGAGCCAAATTATAAACATTGTTTTAATAAGGCAATGCTATGATTGCAATATTGCTAAATTTTAAGGATACTACAATGAAAAATAAATTTATCAGATTTTTAGGGTTAGGATTGCTCCCCCTAAGTCTTTTTGGAACTAACACTATTGAGCTTTACAACACTCCATTTTGTGGTTGTTGCAAAATGTGGGAAGAATATATGACAAAAAAGGGCTATGAGATTCATAGCAGTTATGCAGAGGATATTAGGGAGATTAAACAAAAATATCAAATTCATCCAAAGTTTGAAAGTTGCCATACAGGGATTATTGATGAATATGTGGTGGAAGGGCATGTTCCAGAGGACGCTATAAAGTGGCTTTTAGAGAATAAACCAAAAGATGTGATAGGGATTTCTGTGCCGGGTATGCCAATAGGAAGTCCGGGAATGGAACAGGGCAATATAGTAGAAGATTATCCTGTCATAATAATGTATAAAAATGGACAACATAAGGTTTATGGGATTTATAGAGGGCATACTTTGATACAGAAAAAACTCTAAAACTTTCTTTTAAATATAAAATGGGAAGATTTATAAAAATTGATTAAATAGGTAGCAAAAATAGCAAAACTTCCCCCAAGCAGAGTTAAAAAGCTAGGAATCTCTCCTAAAAGCCAATAGCTACTTCCTAAAGCAATCGCTGGAACAAGCAAGGTAAAGGAAGCAGCCTTTGTAGCACCAATATAATAAATACCAATATAATAAATACTTGTTCCAATGGCTGTTGAAAGGACTGCTACCATAAACATCATCAACCAAAATCTACTATCAAAACTAAAAACATTCAGCATTGCATCATTAAATAAAAGCAAAGGCGACCAAAATAGGACGCTTAAAAAAGTCATATAAAAATTAATCGCTAAGGGGTGGATTCTAATCCTTTGACAAACCAATGTTAAAATCGCCCAATCTATCGCACATAATATAAAAAATCCATTCAAAAGTAATTCTTTGAAATTTTGTAAATCTAAAAGACATATTCCAGCAATAATCCCAAACCCCAAGCCTAAAATCTCATTAGCTTTAATACTTCTTTGTGAGTTTGCATTATAGAGCATATAAACCAATAAATAAGCAAATATAGGCGTGAGTGTGGTAACTATTACACCACCCTTCCCTGCACTTCCATAGTCTAATCCAACAAAAAACAAAATAGAATAAATACTATTTAATAATGCTGTTAAAAATAGGAGCTTAAAGGCTTGATAACTAATGCGTAAAGAAATTTTTAATAAAAAAATAAGAGGTATAGACGCAAGAAACGCAAAGAAAAATCTCCAAAAAGTAATGACTTCAGCACTTGCATATTCGACCATAATCTTACTACTAGGCCAAGAGCTTCCCCAAAATATCATAGCCATAATCATAAGGAGATAAAAGGAGGCTTTTGGCATTATGATTCTTTGGGTTTTGTCGTAAAAAATAAAGCAATAGCCCCTAAAATAATAGCAATCAAGGAAGCTATCAAAATAGAAATTTTTGCCAATACAATTTGCTCATTAGTTGCATAAGCGAGATTAGCAACAAACATAGAAATCGTAAATCCAATACCTGCGATAATACCTATGGCTAAAATATGCCCATAATGAAGTCCGACAGGTTTAATGGCAATATGTAGCCTTTCTCCCAAATAGGCAAAAATAAGAACCCCTAAAGGCTTACCCACTATCAGCCCTAATAAAGTCCCCATAAATAATCCATCAATATTAAAATTAATACCAGAATCTAATTGAACCCCTGCATTTAAAAAGGCAAATAAAGGCACGATAAAGTAAGCACAAATAGGCTGTAAAAAGGTTTCTATTTTGACTAATGGATTTTGGGCGTAATGGGAATATTTTGCAAGTTTATCAAGAATCTGCACGCGTCTATTGGCTTCTTTCATATCAATTCTTTTTTCTTTATTGGGAACGAAAAAAGAAGTAATGTTTTTCGCAAAAGTCTTTAAAAAACCTTTTTGGGATTCCTGCATAGGAAGAGAGCTTCTTTTGTTGGAACTTATAAATTTATTCCATTCTTCTAAAATATCTAAAATCTGCACAAAATATTTCCTACGAATATTAGAACGACCCGGGATACTAAAGGCTACAATAACTCCAGCAATTGTGGCGTGTATTCCACTATTATAAATGGTAATCCACAATAAAATACCAAGAAAGATATAAGCAGAAGTGTATTTCACATCATAATAATTAATAGCAATTAAAATACAAGTAAGAACAATAGCGGTATATAACCAAAACAAATCTAAAGTATGGGTATAAAGGATAGCAATCACCAAAATAGCCCCTAAATCATCAAAAACCGCTAGTGTTACAAGAAAAATCTTTAATATAGAAGGGATTCTTTTACCAAATAACAACAAAAGCCCTAAGGCAAACGCAGTATCTGTACTCATCGCCACACCAAAACCATAAATAGAATCAGTATTGTAGTTGAAATAGGTATAAATGATGATAGGAATGATCATCCCCCCTAAAGCACCCAAAAGTGAAAAATTTATCTTTTTAAATCCCGCCAACTCTCCATAAAGCACTTCTCGCTTCATCTCTAAGCCAACCATTAAGAAAAATAAAGCCATAAGCACATCATTAGTAAAATGCAAAACACTAATGCTAAAAGACCACCCTTGAATAAAAGCACCAAATTCTAAGCCCAAAAACTCAAAATACCAATTGCTGTATTTAGAGTTTGCAATAAGCATTGCCAAAACAATACAGAAAAATAATAAAACTCCCCCAAAAGATTCGTGATGGATAAAAGTATGCAACCCCTCTTGCAATCTATCTTTTACATAACTTGTCGCACGAATAGTATTTTTAAAAGGGCTTGTAACTCTCTTTTTGATAGAAAAAAACATTCCTTGCCTTTGCCTTTATAGAGATAAAATCTTTGGCTATTTTAACAAATTTTTAAAGGACTAGAAACACTTTTAAGCTATTAAATTCCACTCAATCTCCTAAAAATAAGTTTCAAAGTATTTTTGTTATAATGACGCAATTTTTAAGGAGTAGTAATGCTTAAAAACATTGAATCAAAACGTTTATACACTGCTGCTTTTATGCTTATTGCCATAATTTTAATCGTGATTTTTCATAGTCCTTTTTTACTATGGCTCATCTTAGGAATTGCTTGTATTATAAGCTTTTATGAATCTTATCAACTTTATATAAAGACTAAACCAAACCCTATTTTTACAGGATTGCTTATTTTATTTTGGATTAGCCTCTATTGGTTGCAAACCTTGCATATTATCTTTGTAATTTTGATAATTCTTGCCTCCTATCAAGCCTACACACAAAAGGGCAATATGCTCTGTGCTATGCCTTTTATCTATCCAACTATTCCTTTTGCGTTTTTATATTTTTTATATTTAGATTATTCCATTAATGCCATAATTTGGCTCTTATTTATCGTAAGCTTAACCGATAGCTTTGCGTATTTTGGGGGGAAATTATTTGGGGGGAAACTTTTTAACAATAGCTGTTTTTGCCCTACTTCACCCAATAAGACTAAAGAGGGTGTTTTAATAGGCGTTAGCGTTTCTGTAATAATCTCCACCTTAGTAGGGCTTGGTGTTTGCAGTTTTTTTACGGCTTTGCTCTTAACCTTAACAACTAGCCTCTCAAGCGTATTTGGGGATCTTTATGAAAGTTTTTTAAAGCGACAAGCAAAAGTCAAAGATAGTGGAAGTTTATTCCCCGGACACGGCGGAATGCTTGATAGATTAGATGGATACTTTTTTGGGGGCATTGTTTTATATGTAATGCTAGAACTCTCTAAATGGAATTTTGATTAATGATACTTTTAGGTTCTAGTGGCTCTATTGGCGTAAATGCCTTAGAAATAGCAAAAAGGTTTAATTTAGAAGTAGAGACTTTGGGCATTGGGTATAATATTGAGCGACTTAACCAACAAATTTTAGAATTTAATCCCAAAAATATCATCATCGCTTCACAAGCTGATATTCCTAAGATAACACAAGCTTTCAAAGGCAATATTTATTGCGGTGAAGAAGGAATCTTAGAAGCCATTAGTCATTCAAAAAGCAATCTTGTTATTAATGCACTTGTTGGGTTTTTAGGATTATTCCCCACCTTACACGCCATACAATCTAACAAAATCGTAGCTTTAGCGAATAAAGAAAGCTTGGTAGTAGGGGGGGAGTTTATTGATACCTCTAAGATTATCCCTATTGATAGTGAGCATTTTGCCTTAAACTACCTTATGAATTTTAATCCCAAAATCCGCCCTTTTAAGAAGCTTTATATCACTGCAAGTGGTGGTGCGCTAAGAGACACCCCCTTGCATTTGCTTAAAAAACAAAACGCACAATCAGCACTTCAACACCCTAATTGGCAAATGGGAAAAAAAATCACCATTGATTCTAGCACAATGGCAAATAAGCTTTTTGAGACATTGGAAGCCTTTTGGCTTTTTAAAAGTAAAAATATTGATGCTTTTATCGAAAAAAACTCCTATATTCACGCACTTGTGGAGTTCTGGGATGGAAGCATTGTTGCACATTTTGCAAACTGCAATATGCAATTACCTATTGCCTATGCCCTATGTTTTGGGCTTGGACTAGGAGAGGATTTCTTAAACAATTTTTCCTCTCAACCAATCATTACACCTTTAAAAATCGATTCAAAAACTTATTGCTTAGAATCAATTGATACAAATCGCTACCCTTTATGGAGCTTTAAGGATTTATTATTAGAAAACCCTAAATTAGGAGTAGTTTTCAATGCGGCTAATGAAATAGCAGTGGAAGCCTTTTTAAAGGGTAAAATCACTTTTGGGGAGATAGAAGTCCTCATTACAAAATCTTTAAAAAACTTTACTAAAACCCAATATTCCACCCCTAAAGAACTCTTAGAGATTGATAAAGAAATTAGAGAATTTACAAATTATAATCTTAAACCACACT
>NZ_FZPJ01000035.1 GCF_900198605.1 Helicobacter mesocricetorum
TGAAAAAATATAAATATAAAAACACTATATTGCAACATCATAAAACCATTTTTAATAAGAGATTTACGGAATTTCGTGCAATTCTTCCTATCTTCCTTACTAAAAGTTGGCATATCAAACATCACTAGCACCCTCATAAATTTCTCTTCCATTGGATTTCTCCTCGCAAAAGAGAGGTGTTTTAAGCTTGAGATTCTCTATTTCAAAGCAACGCACCAAACTTTGCACACTCACTATAACCGCACGACTTAGCGGATAAAGTTTATTTTCTATCATCACTGACACATTTAAGATTTCTACCAACTGGACACGATTTTCTAGGCTTAGAAATTCTTGCAATTCTCCATTTTCATACATTCGCATTACAAGAGAATCGACAAAAATCCGATAAGGCTCTATCATATCATCAGCGAGATTAAACGCATTAAATTGATTTTTATGATTGATTCCAAGTGTCGGATTAAGCCCACTTGCACAAAGACTTCTTGTAATAATTCCTCGCACAATCGCATAACCATAATTAAGTGCAGCATTTATCGTTCCAATTCTCTCATCCCTCAAGCAATCAATCTTGCGACTAAAACCACTCCCAAAAAGAGCCTTAAAATAGATAGAGGCTGCTTTTGCTTCATTGTTTGTGCTATCTGCTAGATTGACAGACTTTGCTAGAGATTGTAAATGGCAAAACTCCTCTTTACCAAGCATTTTTAGCATTGAGGCTTGATTGCTAATTTTTGCTTTTATGATTTGTTGCCAAAGAATGGATTTGGTTTGTTTTTTGAGTTTGATTTGATTTTGCAAAATACTTAAACTCTTAAAGTGTCCCAAAAATGGCATAAACACACCGCTAGGTAAATGGGAACTATCGCATGTATAAAGGACAATCTTGCTCGAAGCAAAGGCATCAAGCAGCGCATTTGTGAATGTGATTTGATGAGATTCCGCAATCACACATAAAATATCAGAGAGCGGAATCTTTACTGCTTCTTTGTCTTCTTGAAGAATGCAAAGATGCTTATCTGCAAGCTTGAGTTTCGCGGGTGTGCTCAAGAATAGCGTTCTAAAGGCAGAATCAAACACTATTTCTTCTTATTTTTAGGGCTAGATTTCAAAGAAATGGGTTGACGTGGTGTAAATTCTGCCTTTTGCACCTCGCCAAGTGGCGAGACTTGGTATTTTTCAAAAACTACCAATTCTTCTATAGTTACAAATCCACCTATAATTTTTCTATTTTTTTCTAGCTGTTCTATTTCTTCAGGTGTTTTATCTTTCCATGCATTTTTCTTTCCCCCCTTAACAGGTTCTTTGCTGGTAAATAACTTGCATTCATTTTCGCTTAAATTTACATATAGATTATTGTGTTTTTCAAAATTTATTCCTGCTGTGCTAGATTTAAATTCTGTGTAGTAACATAGCTCAGCTTTTTCCATTTCCTTTTTCTGCACCAAAATCAAATCATCTTTAAAGAGGCTAAAGCAAAATTCATAATTTACATCCATCTCTAGCCAATCCTTGATAACCTCTTTGTCTTTTCCAGTAACAACTGCTTTGTTAGGCAAGATTCCAAGCGCAAAGTCCATTGTGTAAATAGGTACGCCATAGAATTTGCCTTTTTTATCTTTAAAAATATCCACCCGAACCATTGCGCCATTGCTTACAATCTTTGTGCCAATCTGTCGGATTTTACCAAGCTCTATCGCCTTTTGTATCCCCTTTTCACCACCATAACTTTTTAAAAGATTCTTATCATCAAAAGCATAAAATGTCTCCTCGTGCAACGCTCCCCTTGCTCTTTTGCGCGGAGGTTTGGAGACAAAGATAGAATCCACTTTGTCTAGCACCATTTGCCTAAAGTTTTTGCAAGGCTCAAAAAATGCTCTTTTGGTTTTATAATCCGATTCTGCAATCTCTTTGGCATAGAATTTCGCCTTATTCTGTTCTTGAAGCTTTCTAAAATCTGAAAATGCTTTGATAATGCTTGCGTTTGTAAAACCAATATTCACCGCATCAACTGCGTGATGCAGGTGATTATCTCGATTTTTGCTTCCAAGTCCCCAATAATGTCTAAGCATTGCGGTTAAGCCCCCATTCACTACCTCCACATGCTTCTTGCTATCCTTTTTTCCTTCAATCGTTACTTCATCTTCACTTAAGGGTAAAAACTCCAAACAATCCTTTGTCCATTGACTGGCAAGTCTAGCGATATAGCCTGTATCAACAATATTTCTTGCAAGAAATCCCGCCTCTTTATCTTTAAAATTTGTGTTGGAGATTCTGCGATATTTCGATTTAGGAAGCTTGTTACGCCAACTTAAGATTTTTTCCCATTTCTCCTTATCCTCACCAAAAGCCTCAAAAGGTGTTTTATTTAACTTATTTTGATTTTCTTTCGTAAAAACAAGTACTTTATTATTTTGGCTATCATCAAAACTGCGAGAGTAAGGATAGATATGATCAATTTGTAGCATTGTAGAATCTTTTAAATGTTCCGATGTAATTTTTTTCCCACTATAAGCACAGAGCTCGCCCTGCTCTATCCAAAGCTTTATTTTAAGAATATTTGCACCATTAAGGTGTAATCCTAGAATCTCACATTGTTTTTGAGCATTTTGATTTGCCTCAAAACGCTTTCTTTGCTCTCCTTCATAGTCCTTTCTTTCTTTTGAGCTCAATTTCGCCTCACGCGTAAATTCTAAATGAATCTTATGCACTTTACCATATTTTTTAAGCAACGCATTTAATACCTTGCGGTATTCACTTAAAGCCCTTGCGACAACAGGGTTTGCAAGATAAGGCTCATAGTCTTTCAATGGCATTAAAAAATCCTCTTTTTTTGTATGTTTTCTATGCTCTTGCAATCCCGCCTTTTGCACCGCTTCATCATAGCGCAATCCCTTATTCATAAAAGGCAAAATCTTCTCCAAAGCTTTAAAGCTTAAATCAATATGCTTTGCAAAATTAAGCTCACTTAGAGCTTCTTTTTGCTCATCGCTAAGAGAGGGATAGTCTTTTAGTTTTTTTGCTAAGTTTTCTTTGCTTTTAATGAGGGCAATATCTGTGGCTATCAAATCTAGCTCTTTTCTATTAAAAGATTCAAAACTTCCTCCCATTGCCTTTTTAAAAGCTTTAAGATTTTCAAACTTAATAAACTTTACCCCTTTAGCCCCTTCAGCCTTTTGCACCCCTTTTGCATAATCCAGCTTAGAATCTGCAAACCAAATGCGTTCATCAAGATTTAGAATCTCTCGCAGTTTCTTATAGCTCATCTCGCCTTTATCCAGCACAAGATTTAGAATCTCTTGAATTTTATCTTTGCCAAAGATTTTGTCTATCAAATTATTGTTTTTCAAATCATCGTCTTTGTAATTTGGATTAATGCGTTTTGCAAGATTCAAAAGTAAATTGATAATGCTCGTAAGCGCAACAAATTCCATAGCACTTAGCGAATCTTTGGCAGCACGTTTCTCTCCTTTTAAAAAGATACATTCGCCAACTTTATCCTCAAAGCTTTTCAAATCTCTTTGAAAAAAGGCGATTTCGATAATTTTCTTTTCAAACTCTTCGCTAAACTTCGCACCAAAGCCTTTTTGCTTTTCAAAAATAAGCTCCAACTCTTGCTTTACTTGCTCTTGTGAGACGCAATGCTCATAATTCTCGCCTTTATTCCGCACATTTTTAAATTCTTTTGTATGAATGCTACCTTTTTTCTCACTTTGCGTTCTTTCTTTTTGGAAAAATTCTTGATACAAATACTCCCCAACACTACGATAAGATTTATCTTCCATAGCTTTTATATTTGTTTTAATCGCACTTAGCACCTTACCAGAATCTTTATCGCTTCCTGTTTTTGCGTGTTTGTTCCCATACCCCCGATGTTTGGCGATATGCAAAATCACACGCGCTAAGTCTTTGGAATCTAGCTTTTTTTCAAGAGCCAGAGCACGTAACTCATAGGGACTTTTAGTCTCTTTGGTTGTCTCATAAGCCTTAGGTAAAACCCCATCTTGTGCAAGGTAATCACCAAGATTCAAACCAAACTCTTTGCAAATGAGCCTCTTTAATGAACCCAGCCTTGCCTTCCTACGCGCTAGCCTCCGCCTTGCGCTGCGCGCTTCCCTGCGTGGCAATGCAAGAGATTTACCTTTTTTTGGATTCTCTGCCTTCGTAAAAATACGTACCCCACAATTTTTAAGCTCCTCATTTTCCACATACGCCCAACCAATGCTCGCAATGCCGATGTCAAAAGCAAAAATTTTCACCTATAAACCTCCCCTTGTGCCAAAACTCATCCATAATATTAAACATTATGGAGAGCAACTTAAAATTGGTATGCCATTCTTTAATCTTGCCTAGATTATTTCAAATCTAAATATTTACTCCCAATTCCACGATAAAACTCTAAAAAGCTAGATTCTATTTCTTTGCTTTCCCAGCGATAATAAATCTCAAAGCGTTTAGTTTAATAAATCCTGCTGCATCCTTTTGGTTATATACAGAATCCTCTTCAAAAGTGCTATAAGCTGCGTTAAAAAGAGATTTTTCAGAATTTCTCCCAAGAATCGTAACATTTCCCTTATAAAGCTCTAATCGCACTTCTCCCTCGACTTTTTCTTGTGTTTTATTAATCAAAGCCTGCAAGGCTTCTCTCTCTGGACTAAACCAATAACCATTATAAATCAAACTCGCATACTTTGGCATTATTTCATCTTTTAAATGCGCCTCTTCTCTATCAAGGCAAAGGGATTCGATAGCGCGATGGGCTTTAAGATAAATAGTTCCACCCGGTGTTTCATAACAACCCCTAGATTTCATCCCCACATAACGATTTTCTACTAGATCTAACCTGCCTATGCCATTACTTCCACCCAACTCATTGAGTTTAGCCCAAAAATTTGCTGGACTTAAAGTTTCTCCATTAATAGCCACCCCATCCCCATTTTTAAAACTAATCGTAATAATAGTTGGGGTGTCTGGAGCATCCTTTGGCGAAACACTCCAACGCCACATATCCTCATTAGGAGCTACATTAGGGTCTTCTAAAATCTGCCCTTCATAACTAATATGCAATAAATTTGCATCCATCGAATAAGGAGATTGGTTTTTCTTTTTTTCAATGGGTATGTTTGCTTTTTGCGCATAATCTAGTAATTTCTCACGACTATTTAAATCCCATTCCCTCCAAGGAGCGATAATCTTAATATCCGGATTCAAGGCATAAGCGCCGATTTCAAAGCGAACTTGATCATTACCCTTGCCTGTCGCTCCGTGTGAGATAGCATCTGCACCCACTTTTTGTGCAATTTCTACCAATTTCTTTGCTATCAAAGGACGAGCAATGCTCGTACCTAAAAGATATTCACCCTCATAAATAGTATTTGCCCTAAACATCGGAAAAACAAAATCTCTAATAAACTCCTCTTTTAAATCTTCAATAAAAATATTTTCATTCTTGATTCCTAATTTTTGTGCTTTTGCTCTTGCAGGTTCTACTTCTTCGCCTTGACCAATATCAGCAGTAAAGGTTATAACCTCGCATTGATAAGTATCTTGTAGCCATTTGAGTATTACGCTTGTATCAAGTCCTCCGCTATAGGCTAAAACTACTTTTTTAATTGATTGCTTCATTTTCACTCCTTAAAAATTTTTATAATTATATCACGAACGATAAATTAATATTCTTTTGGCTACAATTACGCAAAAACAAGGAATCAAATGCGGATTGATAAATTTCTCAATGCAGTCAATATAACAAAACGACGCGCCATTGCTCAAGATATGATAGAGAATAAGGTTATAAAAATCGCTGGAGTCCCTGTTAAAGCAAGTCGCAATGTGAAAATCGGAGATGTTATTGAAATTACTTATTTGGAAAAATCAAGACTCTTTGAAGTCTTACAAATTCCCTCCCAAAAAACCATCAAAAAAGAAGAATCTCCTCTTTATTACAAAGAACTTCAAAAACCAAATTAAGGAGTAATTGTGTTTTATTGTGCAGGGGACATAGAAACTTTCACGTTTGCAAAGCCTATTGGTGTAGGATTAATACAAAGCAGCATTCAGCTAACTTATTCTATTTACAGAGACAAGCCTAATGAGATTATTTTTATTGGAACTTGTGGTTGCTATGATGATTCAAAAAATATTTTAGAAATTTTTGAATCCAGAAGTGCTAGTAATATCGAATTATCCTTTTTACAGCAACAATCTTATACACCTTTGGATAATTTCATTACCCTAGAAGAAAATGTTTCACATGAAACGCTATCAAAATTAACTCCTCATAAAATCATTAACTCTAGCAATTACATTAGCACAGATACTCAATTAACAAAAAATCTATTAAAACTTGGGATTGCTTATGAAAATATGGAATTTTTTAGCGTCTTACAGGTGGCAAAATATTTTAATTTACCTGCATTTGGGATATTTTGCTCCACTAATCATATCCACAAAGACGCTCATAAAGAATTTCTAGCTAATCACAAAATAGCGATGAGAAAAATAGAATCTTATATCAAAGCAAAGCAAAATGGATAAATCCTATATTTTTGGATACACTTTAGAGGAATTTGCCCAATCCCTTGAAAAGAATTTTCCAAAATTCAGAGCTAAACAGATTTTTCATTGGCTTTATGTGCATTATGAAAACTGCTTTGATAAAATGGTTAATCTACCCAAAGACTTAAGAGAGTTTCTAGCGCAAAGATATACAAGCACTCTCACAACCTTAATCAAAAAAGAAGAAAGTAAAGATGGCAGCATCAAATATCTCTTTAAAACCTATGACAATCATAGCTATGAATCGGTGCTACTAAAGATGAAAGAATATAAATTCACACTATGCCTTTCTTCCCAAATTGGTTGCAAAGTAGGTTGCAGTTTTTGTCTCACAGCCAAAGGAGGATTCGTCCGCAACCTAGAATCAGGAGAAATGGTTTATCAGGTTTTTGCTATCAAAAAAGACCAAAATATTCCACCAAACAAAGCTATTAACATCGTCTATATGGGTATGGGAGAACCTTTAGATAATCTGGAAAATGTTTCAAAATGCGTCCAAATATTATCCGAGTTTGAAGGCTTAAACATCTCTCCTCGTCGCCAAACAATCTCTACTAGTGGAATCGCACCAAAAATCAAAAAATTAGGAGTTCTCAATCTAGGAATCCAACTCGCAATCTCTTTACACGCTGTTGATGATGATTTGCGGACAGAACTTATGCCAATTAATAAAGCCTATAATATCCAATCTATCATTCAAGAAATTTCAAACTTCCCTCTTGATAGCAGAAAGCGAATAATGTTTGAATACCTAATGATTGACAATCTCAACGATGATTTAAAAAGTGCTAAAAAACTTGTAGCCTTACTTAATAAAATCAAAGCCAAAGTCAATCTTATTTATTTCAATCCTCATCAAGGAAGCCCTTATAAAAGACCCAGCAAAGAAAAAGTGGAGGCTTTTAGGGAATATCTTCTCCAAAAGGGACTTTTATGCACTATTAGAGAATCCAAAGGCTTAGATATAAGTGCTGCTTGTGGGCAACTTAGAGAGAAGGAGAGGATATGAGTAGTTTAGATATTATTTTAATTATTTTTCTAACTCTTGTCTTTATCATAGGAATGGGGGCATTTTTGTATTATGCCTATAAAAAATAACTTGCTATGACTATAAAGAAATCACCATATAATAAGCTGATAATACATCTTAGCTAGTTTTGTTAGCTCAACTCTAGCTTTACTCTAGTCTAATCCTAATTTTACTCTCATTTAATCTATGCTTTAAAGCTTAAGTAAAAGTTTTGTCGCCTTGAAGTCTTTTTCTTTAAAACAATTAACACCACTCATTAGAATATCGCTAACCTCAATCTATCTTTAGATGACTTGAGATAGTTTTATACCAAAATTAATATAATTTAAAACTTCTTTAATCCCAATAAAGCTCTCTTGTAGCACCAATGTATTATATTCTAACAGAAATTCTCGACTTATTTAGTGCTAATATGGAATATTCTTTGCTTATAATTTGTAACATTTCAAAGGAGTAATAATAAAGAAATTTTCTTATGCTTTTAGCAATATCTACCCACTTCTTCGCAAGTGATGAGTTAAACATTGATAATTCAGAGCTAAGCACGCCTTAGATTCTAAAAGATACTAGGAGAGACCCTATGCGTGTAGAAAATAGGACAAACCATTTAAATTATTTGACAAACAATGCAGTCCAAAGCGACAATTCTAATGATTCCTTTGCAAAAATGCTAGAGAAAAGCTCAAATCTCTACTTAAAAGGAGATTCAAATCCCACTTTATCCCTTTTTAATCCGATTAAAAACAATGAGGATACTATAAATGAGACACAAGAAGACGCAATTGATAAAGAAAAAATCGACGAACTTAAAAAGCAATTAGAAGCGTTAAAAAGAGAAAATAGAAGAAGAAAAATTCCAGAAGAAACAAGCATAAAAGAAGGAATTAGACAGAATTTTGAGATTACACAGCTTAGTATGCAGATTGATTTATTGCAAGGTAAAGCCTTTGGGAAATACAGCATAGATGAAAATGGCTTTATGGGAGAGGACTTTAACATTGCTGCTGGACTTCCACTAGATTATAAGATTGTTTATAAAGATTTAGGCGAATTTTATTATGATAAAACCAGTCATTGGAATTCCTACTATAAAGAAATCGATATGGCAAAAACAGTCAAGAATGCGTTTGCATTTTTTCAAGATTTCGTTGGTGATTTAAGTCAAAGCAATGCGATGCTTAGCCCTGATGAAGTGAGGGCGTTACCTCATAGACATATCTATACTTGGGACTCTAGTGCAGAAAATAGAAACCTCATTATGCAATTAAATCTACAAGAAAGCAGAAAATTGATGGAATCGTGGGATAAAATTGGAAAAACCGGTGTTTCTGTGCCATTCTCTATTCATAATAGCTTAATAGATATTGATAAGATACTCCAAGAGAGACAAGATCCTAGATTCTACATAGAAGAACGTTACTTTGAGGGAGATAAAATCTCAATGAGTGGGTTATTAATAATGTCTTTATTTGGGGATGAGATCGTTGGAGAACGTTCGGAATTTTTCTATGAAACGGAAAAATACGAAAAGATTCTTGACGCTCAAATGCAAAAAACAAAGGAGTTTCCTAATACCTATGTGATTAATTATGATATAGACCAAAGATTTTGGGATTTATTAAATGGTAAAATTTCTGTGCAATCCCATTTACAAAAATTAATAGATTTAGGCTATACCCATAATGGAACGATTAACTGGAGCGAAGACAAAGATAAATTTTCTAATGATTTATCTGCATTTCTAAAAGTCTTTCAAGAAATTTTAGATTCTCATTCTCTTAACGCACAAAAACTTCAAGAGTTAAACAAAGGAGGGTTTTACCAAAATACACAAATCAAACAAGATTCCAAAGATTCTAAACCCTATGAGGCTAAGACTAAACAAGAAAAAATGCAGACTTTTTTAAATAATTTATTAAAGGTGGGCTAGGTGGAATTCCTTTCTTTAGATTTAATTTTTAACAAAAAAACAACAATAAAGACTTTCAAACAATGAGGCTATATTAATCATTTAAGGATAAAGGAGGAAAAAATGAAAGTTTCAAATTCTAATTTCAATTCTAATGCTATATATAAGATTCCTAATACAGAATCTAAGACTCCCAAACAAAATATTAATACCCAAGAAGTTTTAGATTCTTCATACCCCATAGATACTAAGAATCTTGCTATAAAGCATTCCATATTCGACATCCAATATACACCCAATAATTTAACTACCACAGAAAATAAAAAAACAGATCTTGTAGCAGAGCTATTAAAAGATGAATTATTCATAAGAAATGCCAAGACAAATCAAAAACAAGAGAAACTCACACAAAATCAATTTTATGGCTATAACATAGATGAAAAAGATTATATGGGAGAGGATTTTAACATTGCTGCTGGACTTCCAAGCGGATTTAAGCTACACAAAAGCACCTTAGGAAATCATTAAAAACGGGCAAGAAAATTATGGGGAATGGCATAATATATTCAATGAAGCACCCATATCTAATGAAGAAGTATTCAAACACATAGATATAGCCAACACCATTAACCAATACTATAATGTCTTTACACAAATTATGCCAGAAATCAAAGAATCTTATTCTGCAGAGGAGATTGAAAAACTACCCAGAGGATTTAGTGATAGAAGATATATGGCAAATGAATCTATGTTAGAAGATACTGAAATGATGAAAGCATTCAGCATTATGGAAAGTTTAGAGGACTTTAAAGTTACTAATATTTATAATCAAGAAACTTTTAAGGAAGCTAAAGTTTTAAGCTCTCAATTACAAAGCATTGGTCTTACTCTAAGAATATATGAACTTAATTTCTCTGTAAAAGAGATGAAAATTTAAACTTTTATCCACAAAAAGATACAAATTTCTCTCAAGAATCCTTGTTTGTAAGCTTTTTAAACTCACAAGATGCTAGGGTTTTAGGTGGAGGGAAAACACAATTTAGGGAGAATGTAAAAAACCACAGAGAACAGCAAAGGGTTGAATATATTAGAGAAAATAATGGAAAAATATCCCCAGAAGAAATCAACCTAAGAAAACAAGCCTTACAAAGCCCAGAGAAGCTAAAAGAACTCATCAAGTTTAAATTACAAGATTCTATGGAACTTTTAGGAAAATCTAAGATTTTTGCACCTAATGAGATTGCTACAAATTTTGGAGGTGTTACGATGGATATTTATGCCTTTACACAGCTTAGACATTATCGCTCTAGCTTAGATTCTCATACCCAACAAATTGATTTTACGATGCAATTTACCAAAGCAGTGCATAATAATTGGACTATTAGCCAACAAGATATTCATAACTATACTCAAGATTTACAC
This sequence comes from Helicobacter mesocricetorum, assembly GCF_900198605.1. GTDB lineage: Bacteria > Campylobacterota > Campylobacteria > Campylobacterales > Helicobacteraceae > Helicobacter_D > Helicobacter_D mesocricetorum. The sequence continues at coordinate 10,920 of NZ_FZPJ01000035.1, forward strand.
AAAAGAACAACAAGTTTCTTGCATCAAACAAGCTATAGTGCATAACAAAAGGTAATGAGCTGTAGCTCTGATAAAAGGAGGCATACAATAAAAACTTTCAATAAAATTTGCCTCATAGTTTGCTTATTTGCAAATTTTACAAATGCTGAATTTATCGTGCAATCTTATCAAGAAATTAAAAACCAAAGGGTAGTAAGACAAACTTATGAAGAATCTTGTGGAGCATCCTCTCTTGCTACTTTAATAAATCTTATTGATAATCAAAAGTTCAATGAATTAGAAATTTTAAAGCTAATGCCTCCCTAAAAATCTCTTTTATTAAAGTTTTTCACTTAAGCTTTGAGCTGATAAAAAGTTCCCTTTTAGAGTTTAAGGTTTATAATATCAGCAAAAAAGGTTGATAAATGTCAAAAATTCCTTATGATTTTAGCCAACAAAATACAACTTTGGTCCATATTTGTTGTAGTGTAGATAGCCATCACTTCCTTACCCAACTCAAAGCAAAATACCCCCAAAAAGCATTTTGTGGATATTTTTATAATCCCAATATCCACCCCTATGAAGAATACCTTATGCGACTAAAAGATGTGCAAAGAAGCTGTGATATGCTAGAAATCCCACTCATTGAAGGAGAATATGATTTGCAAGAATGGCTAAATGGTGCTAAAGGATTAGAAGATGAGCCAGAAAAAGGAGAGCGATGCAGTTACTGCTTTGATTATCGCCTAGAAAAAAGTGCAAAAATCGCCCAGCAAACCCATTGCACAGAATTTACTACAACCTTGCTTGCAAGTCCTATGAAATCTCAAAATGAACTATTTTCACAAGGACAATCCATAGCACAAAAATATCACTTAGATTTCCTCCCAATTGATGTTAGGGGCAATGGAGGCACACAAATACAAAACCAACTCGCCAAAGAAGCCAATCTTTACCGCCAAAATTATTGTGGTTGTATCTTTGCCCTCCAAAAACAAAGAGAATCTGCGAATAAAATTCCCCTAGAACTACTCTCTAGCCTAAATACTCCAAAGCTTTCAAGCAACCTCCCTGCATTGCGTTTAAAAATATTCCAAACTCGAGAGGAGCTAGAAAATTCCAATAAATCCTACCAAAGCATTAAAAGAAAAGTATTGCATTACCAACTTATTCAAGGTTTATTAACTAGAGATTCTAAAGTTATTCCTAGTTTTATTTGTAATTACTCCATACTCCCTAAAAAGACAAAAGCAAAAATAGAGTTTTGGAATAATGGGATTGGCTATGCCAATAAAGAAGGAATCTTGTTTTTAGAATTTGAACCTTTAAAAGACTATCTTACTAAAGAAAGTTTTAACCAACTTCTAAAAGAAGGATTAGATACTTACAAACAAAGCGATTTACGACACAGACTCTATCCCTATGGATTCTTTACCTCCCCTATTATCGTCTTGCAAGAGGCTTTTCTAGGAAATTTTACGCTAGAAATACAATCACATCTCCAAGAAGAATTCTTAGAAGATTTTATCCCCTCTAATGCTAAAAATCCTCTTGTCTTTAAATAATGTTTGAAGAAAAACATATTACAATCTCTCATTTTAAAAAGGATCCAAATTGAAAAAGACCATTAGCCTATTAACCCTCATTCTTACACTGGCAAATGCTAATTTTGAAAGTAATTTCAAGAAAAGCATTAAAGATTTAACCAATATTGATGTGCAAGTGCAATTCAAAAAAGAGCTAACAAGCTTCCCCTCATCGTTTTTTGTAATTGGCAAAACCAAAGGGGGGGATATTTTCCCTGTAATTGTCAATAAAGACGGAAACTACTTCATTGGTTTAAGCAATGTCTTAAACCTAAACCAAGTAGATTCTATAATGATTAAAGAAGAAATCGACAAAGCGACCTTAGTCAAAGAAGAGCAAGATACTTTAGCCTTAAATAAACTCTTTAAAGACTTTAAGGTAAAGGATTTTGTCTATCTTGCAGGGAATGGTGAAAACCTACCAACAAAGTTTGTCGTAACAGACCCTGATTGCCCCTATTGCAGAGAACATTTAAAAAATATAGAAAAAGACTTAGAAGAATCTAATCTGAAGCTAATTTTTGCTCCCGTACATGACAAAAAAGCCTTTATTAAATCCCAACTTGCGTTGCAAGAAATTGCAAAACTTCCTAATGCCAACACCCAAACAAAAATCAGCATCCTAAGAAAGTATTATCAAGATTTTGAACTAAGCAACCAGCAATTAAAAACGGATTATTCACAAATTACAGCCAATACTAAAAAAATCTTTGATAGTGGAATAATCCGCGGAGTCCCCTTTATCTTTGAAGAAAGATAATGTATATTCCAACTTCTTTAGAAGTCTTGATAGAAGAGAGTATATCCATAACATTAGGGGGAGATTGGAATTATAAAATCCCCAAATCCATCCTCTCTAAACTTGATAAAATCCCTACAAATAAACCCATCATCATTCTTTTAAAAGAAGACTTTAACTTAGATTTTTGCGGAGGAGAGATTCTTAATATTTGGCTACAAAAACACCAAAAAATCACTCAAAACCAACTTTTAGAGAATCCAAAAAGCAAAAAAATCCTTACAATCCTCCAAGACAATCAACCCCAAAACAATGCTTTATCTAAAAATCCTCCTAAAATAAATGGGATGAAGAATGTGCCAAATCTATTGCCTAATCTAATCTTTGTTTTAGGGTTTATGGGAGAGATTCTTTATACGTTAGGTTTAATAAACTTTAAAAACATCCGATTAAAGGCGACTTTATACCATATACAAGAATCATTAATCAAAGCCATTGGCATTGTAAGTTTGGCTTGTTTTTTAATCGGGATTGTTATAGCCTATCAAGGTTCTATCCAATTAGAACAATTTGGTGCTAGTATTTTAATCGTAGAGATGAGTTCTATACTAACTTTGCGCGAAATGGCGCCTATTATTACAGCAATTATCATTGCTGGACGCAGTGCCTCTGCCTTTAGCGCAGAAATTGGTATGATGCGTGCTACTCAAGAAATTGATGCGATGAAAACTATGGGCTTCAATCCTATGGTTTTTTTGGTTTTACCTCGCATTCTAGCACTTTGCATAGCTCTTCCTTTGGTGGTTTTTATCGCTGATATATTTGGGCTTTTAGGAGCCATATTGATTAGCCAATTACAACTTGGTATCGATTATGGGCAGTTTATCGAAAGATTCTTAGAAATGGTGAATATCAAACATTTTTGGGTTGGGATTTTAAAAGCACCTTTTTTTGGTTTTATCATATCATTTATCGGTTGTTATCACGGATTTATTGTAGATAAAGACACAAGAAGCATTGGAATCCATACGACAAAAAGCGTAGTAGCAGCTATTTTTTGCGTCATTGCCTTTGATGCCATCTGTGCAATGATTTTAACAGAGGTCTTCTAAATGAAAACGATAATAGAAGTAAAAAATCTCACGACAAAGTTTGGAGAGAGGGTTATCCACGACAATATTAGCTTTGAAATTTTCAAAAAAGATATTTTTGCACTTCTAGGGGGAAGTGGCAGCGGAAAAAGCACTCTTTTAAACACAATGATTGGCTTAAATCAGCCTACTAGCGGTATGGTTAAAATTTTAGGCAAGAATATCCTAGCATTAAACCCTCAAGAATCACTAAATATGCGGCTAAATTTTGGAGTATTGTTCCAATTTGGGGCACTCTTTAGCTCGCTAAATATCCTAGATAATCTCACATTAGCCCTAAGAGAATATACAACATTCCCCTCAAAAGTCATAAAAGACATAAGCTTAATGTGGCTTAATAAAGTAGGTTTAAATCAAGAGGTTGCAAACCTCTATCCCAATGAATTAAGTGGAGGAATGATAAAAAGGGTAGCACTTGCTAGAGCCTTAAGTCTAAGCCCTAAAATCTTGTTTTTAGACGAACCAACAAGTGGATTAGACCCAAAAGGTGCTAGAGAATTTGATAATCTCATCAAGGAGCTAAGAGATTTATTAGAGTTAAATGTTGTAATGATAACCCACGATATGGATAGCGTGAAAGGAATAGTCGATAGAATGATTATCTTAAAAGATAAAAAAATATTTTTTGAAGGCTCTTTAAAAGAATTAAGCCAACAAACAGATTCAATAGATTTGTTTTTATACCAAATTTAGGAGGAATAATGGAATCACGATTAAACTATATTTTGGTAGGTATATTTTTCTTCCTCTCACTCATAGCACTGATAGGTTTTGTTTTTTGGTTTGGTAAATACGACAAAAATCTTGACAAATACAACCCCTATTATTTATATGTTAAAGAACTTCCAAAGGGCATAAGGATAGAAACTCCCGTTAGATACTTAGGGATACCCGTAGGATTTGTAAAATCCTATAAAATAATCGACAAAAGTGTAGAAATTATTTTATGGATTAAAAAAGACATCACAATCCACAAGGACTCTAAAGTCGTCGTAGAAACGCAAGGACTAACAGGTGGAAACTTCTTTTCGCTCTCTCAAGGAGAGGGGATGCCCTTTAAAAATCACGAAAAAGCAATTTTGAGTCTAGAATCTAATTGGATAGAAAAAATTGGGGATAAAACCCAAATTGCTATGGAACAATTAGGCATTAGTCTTGATAAATTTAACAGCCTCTTAAATGATGAAAATATCCATAACTTTAATACAATTCTTAAGAATCTTGCTCTTGCTTCAAATAGCTTTAATGTAACATTAAATGCCATAGAATACGAACTAAAAGGATTCAGCACAACGAGAGAAAAATTCGAGCAAACTCTCCTTAGAGGGGATTATAACCTTAGAGCCTTATTTACTCCCTTGCTAGTTAGCATCGAGCAAAACTCTAAAACACTCCAGCAATTACTTTTAGAGAGCAAGGAAACTTTGCAGTCTTTAGAAAAATCCCCGAATGATTTTTTATTAGGTGTTAGAAAAGAGAAATTAGGACCTAGAGAATAGAAAATCTACTTATCTCTAATTTGAGCAATAGCAATAAAATAAGTTGTGATAATGCGCTAATCCAACCACTATATCACAATTTCAACCCTACCCCCTATTGTTCACAAATCTTAAGAAACTCTTGATAGTATTTCCAAGATTTTATAATGTCAGGACGACAAATTTTAAGATGTCCCCATTGTTGTTCTATGGTATCTTTGAATAAATTTCTTAATTCTACATTATTAAAAATATAAGCAATCTCCTCATATTCACTAATAAGATTCTCTCTTTGCCAAGCAGTAGTTAGTTGTAAATCCCGCACAAATTCTTTTAAATAAATCCTTGTTTGCTCCAATAATTTACTATTACCCTTTAATTCTTCAATAGCATTTTGATTTTCAGCTAAAAACTTAATATCATCTTGAATAAAATCCTCAAAATCTCCAGGAAATAAATCTTTGGTAACATCAAAAAAACTCATATTAGCATTTGGGGAATCCATTATATGAATTTTAATACCACCATCTTTATTGAAACTCTGAGGATTATTGGTATTAGGATTTTTCAAGTCATCAGGATGAACAATTAAGCATCTAGGTAAGTTAGGATAAAACTTTCCACGAAAATTTTGTTTTGTAAATCTTAGCAATGCTTCTTTCTTGAGATCCCAGCCAAAGTCTTTGGCTAATGTATGAGCAGTTTGGATAATTTTATCAGGATAAAGTTCTAAAACATCTAAATAATAAATACTAAAATTCTTTTGGATAAATTGTTGTAAGGTATTAGATAGCTCATAATGCGGTAATACTACATCAATATATTTTAAATCAGGCTTTTTACTAGATACAACAATATTTTTACCATTACTTTGTTTCACTCCATTATAAGTAACAGTAAATAATTTTTTTGTCTCATAGGTAAGGTTCAAAGTTCTAATAACATTTTTACCATAAACACTATCCCAATGATTAATACCACTTTTTAAAGCCGAAAAAGGATCTCTTGTAATAGCTATAATGGTTCTAGTTTGCAACAAGGCTAAAAACTTATCACTTTCTTGATTACCTAAATTATAAAAAAGCACTAACATATTATTTCTATAAGGATTTTCAAAGGCGATTCTATAGAATTTCAAATAAGAGTTTTTAAAAGAGCCAGCTAAGTAAGTCTCATAGCTATAGTGAAAATTAAAACAATGGATTAACAAACTAGTAATAATGCCAAACCCATGATTATGGCGACATAGCAATACTAGTATATCTTTTGGCAACCCCAAATTCATCTCCCAAGCTAATTCAGCAGGAATATCTTTATAACTTATAGGATAAGGTTGTAGTGGTTGTGGTTGTAGTTTTAATTCTATATTGTTTAAGGATTGATTGTCTAAAGATTGATTATTTAAAGATTGATTATTTTCTAATCCTTTGCTTTCTAATTCTTGATTGTTTTTAGATTCTATACTCTGTGATTCTATACTTTGGAATTCCTCACTCTTATTTCTAATACTGGGACTATCTTTATTATCTTTATTATCTTTATTATCTTTATTATCTTTATCTATTGGCAAAATAGTTTCTAAGACTATAGAATGTAATCTTTTAATATATTGACTAAATGCTTTAACTTTAAGATGTTTAACTTCTTCTTTAACTCTAATCCCTATTCCCTTATTCCTCTCATTATTTTCTTTATCTTCATCTTCCCCCTTACTTCCTTTGTAATCATTCCCTGCTATTCTCTCACCTCTTGTTTTATCCTCATCCCTCTCTTCTTCCTCTTTGTCTTTATTATCCCCTTTTTTCACATTTAATCTCTGTGGATTTAATAAAGGAGGATAAGGATGATTAGTATCTATATATTGTTCTTGGTATTGTTTAGATTCTAGCCATTCTCTAATAATATTAGAGTGTTTTAAAATAAAGTCTAAATGTTTAGAAAATAGGATTTGAAAGTCAATAGCTTTAGCTTTACTACTAATAAGCTTTAATCTTTGTAAGATGCAATCTTGTGGATTATCTTGTAAATCTTTAATAAGGCTTTCTGCTTCTTTTAAAGAAAGGGTATTAAGTATAAAAGAATAAGTTTCTAAAAAGTCTTTTTGTTCTTGAAAAGCTTTATAATCTTCTTTAGCTTTTTCAATGGCACAGAAGAGCTTAAAATATCCTCCTTTATACCAAGTCTTATCAGCTTGTATAAAAGCTTCTCCTAATTTATAAGAGAGATGATTTTTAAGCTTTATAACATTTAAGGAAGGATAAGAGCAAAGAGGAGGATTTTTAAGTTGTGGGAATACTTCAAGGGCTTGGTTATAGAATCTTATCTGTGCTTTATGTTTTTGTTTTATTTGATAGAGGGCTATTAATAAGGATATTACCCCCCCCCCCACTCTTACAAAACCATAGAGTTTAGAGAATAAGGATTTATTCTTATTAGATTGTAAGCATTCTTTTATTTGTTGATTAAAATCTAAGATTTTAGAACCTAGTTTATAGGCTAAATGGTTTTTGATTTTAAAGTTAAGATTAGAGGAATAGGAGTTAGGATTAGGCATAGGGAGTCCTTATTAATTAACAGATTTTAAATTAATGTTTTTATTTCTTTTAAGATACAGAGATATAAAGACAACAATAAATCAAGAAGAATTATAACAGATAATAGAGATAAGGAAATGAGGTTAAAAAACTTGTCGATTTTACTTTATTTTCTAGCACAACAAAGCATGAGAAAGACAAAACAATAAAAGTGATTCTTGATACTTTTAAAAACAATTAAAGCCCTAAATAAAATTCTAAAACTTGGGCGAAAATCACAAAAATAGAATTAAGGATTGCTCAACTTTAAAATTTTTTATCAAGCACGAGCCAAATATGATAAAAATTAGATTTTTAACTTAAAGTTGTTATAATTTTGACAAAATAACTCAAGGGATTTCATTGATACAACAGCGGTCTTTATTCGATTTCAATCCTTTGCAACAAGATTTAAGATATACAAAGCAAAATTGCACTCCTAAAAATCATTTTTTACAGAATCTCAAAGGTAATTCCTTACATTATAAACGTTACACCAAAAGCCCTTTACGTTATGGTGGAGGCAAAACTCTAGCAGTTGGGTTAATCCTAGAGCATTTTCCCAATGATATAAAGCGTCTTGTTTCACCCTTTATGGGAGGAGGGAGTGTAGAAATCGCAAGTGCTGTTGAGCTAGGTTTGGAAGTCAAAGCCTTTGATATTTTTGATATTTTGGTGAATTTTTGGCAAGTTTTGATTGCAGATTCCCAAAAGCTTTATGATGAATTACTTAAGCTCGAACCTACAAAAGAAAATTATGCAAAGATAAAAGATGAGCTGAAAGCCTTTTGGAATGAACGACACAAAGATTCGCAAAATACTGCTCAAATCAAGCTAGATTCTCTCACACTTGCAAGAGATTATTATTTTAACTTTAATCTAAGCTATGGACCCGGATTCCTCGGCTGGATGAGTAAGATTTATGAGGACAAAAATCGCTATTTAAATGCTTTGCAAAAATTAAAAGACTTGGGGCAAGATTCTAGGTTGCAAAATCTAAGTGTGGAATGTCAAGGTTTTGAAAAGGTGTTTGAAAGCCATCCAAACGATTTTTTCTATTGCGACCCGCCTTATTTTTTAGAAGGGGATTCTAAAATGTTTAAAGGAATCTATCCTATGCGGAATTTCCCAATTCATCATAATAATTTTAATCACAATCTTTTGGCACAATGCCTCAAAAAGCATAATGGCGGGTTTATCTTAAGCTATAATGATTGCACCTTTGTGCGAGAAGCTTATAAGGATTTTAGAATCTTAGAGCCTAAATGGCAATACACTATGGGGCAAGGTGAAACGCGTATTGGCAAAAATAGAGTAGAGCGAGGCGACAAAGACAATATCAAGCAAAGCCACGAGCTATTAATTATAAAGGAGTGAGAATGAAAATAAGCGAAGTCAAAACTGCCTTTAAAATCGCTGATGTGGAATTTGTAGAGGGAAGCACGAGGCTTAATTTTAATTATCTTAAAAATTTAAAAGATGAAAAGGGAAATCCTCTACCGCAAAAAATTCTTACTCAAAAGAGCTATATTTATTAGTTCGTGTGATACAATTACAAAATATATAGGAGGTAATCTAGTGAATAGTTTATTTGATAGTATCGATAATCCACAACAAACAAATCAAAATTTTACTACTGGGTATTCTCTCTACAAGATTAAAGCCAAAGAAAAAACAAAACAGAATACTTTAGAAAACCTATTTCCTCCACTACCAAAACAGAAATACGATATTATTTATGCTGACCCACCTTGGCATTATAATGGTAAAATGCAATTCGACAAAAGTAGCAAGGATAAATATAGTATTGATTTATCAAAAGAAATTTTCATTAGTTCCGCATCTTTTCAGTATCCAACTTTAAAAACATCGGAACTAATGAAATTACCACTAAAGAATATTTCAAAGCCGGATTGTTTATTATTTATGTGGAGCTCCAGCCCTCATTTGCAACAAGCTATTGAATTGGGGATTTCTTGGGGTTTTGAATATAAGACAATAGCATTTGTTTGGGATAAAATGAAGCACAATCCCGGTCAATATACTCTATCTTATTGTGAGTTATGTTTGGTTTTTAAAAAAGGTAAAATTCCCAAACCTAGAGGTGCTAGAAACATTAAGCAGCTAATTAGAGTAGAAAGAACAAAGCATAGCGTTAAGCCTATTGAAGTTATGCAAAATATTGAAAAAATGTTCCCCACTCAATCTAAAATTGAATTATTCGCTCGGCAAAAAAAACAGGGTTGGGAATCTTGGGGATTAGATTCTTTTAATCAAGAAAATATTTAAAATATTGCTTGAAATGATTAATAACCAATTCATCACTATCTTGGTTGCTCCACAATGAGAAATGGTTTTCATATCCACTAAACCAGCAAAAAATTTCTCTTGTTCTTTTTGGGTCTCTTGCAATATCTCCTTGAAATATAATCCAAAATGGTAGCGGTATATTTTTTATATTTCCATTTTCCCTTAAAATATTTAAGAGACCCGGTGTAAATAATTTACAAGCTCTTTCGTGAGCATTGCCTCTTCCTGCGCTCATTTCTTTATTTTCAACCCAACCATCTTGTCTTTTTACTTCAACATAAAGCGTTTTGTTGGTAATAATGTTTTTAATGGCATAATCTGGAGAAATTCCGTGTTTTCCGTAGCCGTTTGGTGGGTTATATATTTTAGCTTCAATTTCTTTTGGGAGAATGATATTTTTGTAAATATTATCTAATTCTCTGGGTTTGGCTATAATTTGAAAATGTTTTAAATTATAGAAAAAATATTGATTAAACACATTAAAAAATCTATTTTCAGCATTTATGGCTTGCATACCACTTTGATTTTGCCAATTTTCTCTATTTTTTAGCTCTTCTTTTCCCATAAGTTATGCCTCAATTTTATAGCAAGTCTTTTGTCTCAACACCTAAAGCTTTAGCAATTTTTTCCAAACTTACAAGAGTAATATTTTTCTCCGCTCTCTCAATCATTCCGATATAGGTTCTATGCACTTCCGCAATTTCTGCTAACTGCTCTTGAGATAAACCTTTACTTTGTCGTATTTCCCTAATTTTATTACCGATTTTTATGTTAATTTTACTCTTTTTCATAATTTGAATTTTATTCAGAAACATACTATAATTCTACATACTAAAGTTAGCATATATTTTATATATTAGGGATATGAATAATACGCTTTATTAGTAGTAAAAAGTCTTTTATTTTTATAATAAAGGGAAGCACGAGATTAAATTTTAATTATCTTAAAGATTTGAAAGATGAAAAAGGCAATCCTCTATCCCAAAAAATTCTTACTCAAAATGTGGCAAGAGTTTATTTAATAGTTGTTAATGGCGAGATTAAAAAGATTGGAGGCAGTCAGAGTGAGGGAGGCATTAAAAATACCTTATCTATCTATCGTGATGGAGGAACAAAGGGACGACCAAGCATAAGAAGTTTTGGGATATGGTATTTCCTCTATCACACCATTTTAAGCGGTGCAAAAATTGAATTTTATATGATTTACCAAGAAAATTTTATCAAAGACATTAAAGGGCTTTTTGGATTGAAAAAAGTGCGAAATGCTTATATTTCCTATAAACTTATTGAGCAGTGCTGCATTGAATATTATTTGAGTGTTGAAAATAACAAATTCCCTGATTGGAATGTGCAAGAGCAAGGCTTAGATTGGCCACTTGATATTAAAAATGAACATACAGAGATTTTGAAAAATAGCTCTACACGAGAGAAAATCATTAAAAGAAAAGAGGTAAAAAGGTAAGTGATGATTGGTTGTTTTAATTCTATTTGCAAGATATTATTAATGATTTTTTAGAATTTCGCGGAGCATATGAAGCAGTGTGAAAATATAATTGATGATTACAAGCGTTAGATATCCTATCATAAATAAAAGAGATAGAGAGGGATATTATAAGTATTTAAAGTGATTAAGCTTATTAAGGCTTGAAAATAGAATCACAAATCGCTAAAATCACATTATCAAAGGAATAAAAATGCTAAAACCCATTCTTGCTGCCTTACTAGCATTATTTTTTAGTGGTTGTTTAAGTCGAGAATTACCCCTCATACATCATTACGAACTATTTGTTAAAGACTCTTCTAATGCTTGTGAAAGCTACCGAAATTATCAATGGTTAGGGATTGAAGTAGCCAATAAAATTAATAGCAAAAATATAGCCTACAAAGAAAGCCCCAATAAAATAGAATATTTTTCTAAAAATCAATGGATTACTAATCTTTCAGATATGCTAGATACCCTCATTCCTAAAATAGCGAAGAATCATTGTATTGCTCTTTTACAAACTCCAAACATTCCACAATCTTTAAAAATTTCAATCTTTGATTTGCATTTTGAAGACTCCCAAATTTTCTTTAATGCCCAAGGCGAAACACTTAAAAACAATATACCCTATGTTTTACCCATAAGAGCAACTATTGCTGTTGAAAATGGAGGATTTGAGACCATTATTGAAGCTATGAATAAGGCTATTATAGTAGCATTTAATGAATTTTTTAAAGCATTATAATGCATTATGAAATTGCCTTAGAAAATTTCCGCTTTGAAGCAATTTTAGGGATTCTACCCTTTGAAAGGACAAATAAACAAAAAATCCAAATTGATTCTTACTTCACTTATCATACGCATTCCAAAAATGACTTTTTAGATTATCGCCTTTTAAAAAACTTCTTGCGAGATTCTTTTGAACAAAACTTCCGTCTATTAGAAGAAGTTTTAATGTATTTTTTTGAAGAAATCCCCAAAAGATTCCCACAAATTACCTCTTTTTGCATTAAAATTACAAAATTAGAAATTTTCAATGATTGCAAAGTTTCTATGCAAATCCAATACCCAAAGGAATACAATGGAATTAACAATTAACCAAGAAGCCCCACTTTTCACGCTACCCAATCAAGATAATGCCGAAATCTCTCTTAAAGACTTTAGAGGCTCTTATGTTATTGTCTATTTCTATCCCAAAGACAAAACTCCCGGTTGCACGACAGAAGCTTGTGATTTTAGGGATAATTTAACAAACTTTGAAAACCTCAACGCCATTGTGCTTGGCATTAGTCCTGATAGTGTGAAATCTCATCAAGGATTCATAGAAAAAGAAAATTTAAACTTCACACTTCTAAGTGATACCGACAAAGAAGTGCTAAAGCTTTATAATGCGTGGGGAATTAAAAAGCTATATGGCAAGGAATATGAAGGGGTGATACGTTCAACTTTTATCATCAATCCAGAAGGAAAAATAGTTGCTCTATGGAAAAATGTCAAGGTTAAAGGGCATATTAATGAAATTAAAGCAAAATTAGAATCCCTACAAAAATCACCAAGTTAAAACTTCTTTTTTAATCTTATTTAAGCTATCAATAGCCCCCTTAAGCCTTGAAACTTCATTATCAATTTGCTGAAGATTCCAAGCTCCCAAACTCTCTGGCATATCTTGTGAGCCTCTTTTTATCATCACATAATCTACAAAAGAAATTTTTGCTAAACCTAAGAGCAAAGTAATTTCTGCCTGTGCCTCTTCAATTTCCCGCAAAATACTATCAATGCGCTCAAACATCCATACTCCTTTCTAAATACTTTTGAAAAATTAAAAATACAAAAACTCCAAAAGTATCTAGTTAAACATACTGCACAATTTTTTCTAAACTCTGTCTAGTCTTTGGACGATTGGCATTTTTATCATTATCCCTATAACCAAATGCCACCATAACACAAACACCAAAATGTGCGGTATCTATAATTCCAGCATCGCTTAAAATCTTATTAGCAGCCTCTTCATTAAAACCTTCAATAGCACAAGAATCAATCCCTAAAGCGGCGGCGGCTGTTAGCATATTTGCCAATGCTATATAACATTGCTTTCCAGCCCAATCAAAAATTTTCCTATCATCTTTTAATAACCCAAAGTCTTCTGCTAAAAACCGATGAAAAAAATCTTTTTTAATTTTTTGAATCTCACTAGGAATCTTCTGCACTTCCTCTATCATATATTGAATATAAGCACTATCTACGACTAAATCTACCTTTTTCCTTGCAAGGATAACGACAAACTCACTAGCATTCTCTAAAGCATTTTCCCCACCCCAACATACAGGCTTCAAGGCATTTCTTAATGTCTTATCATTCAACACAAGAAACTTCCAAGGTTCAAAACCAAATGATGAGGGGCTAAGTCTAGCAGATTCTAAAATAACCCCAAAATATTCTTGAGAAATTTTTTTAGTAGCACTAAATCTTTTACACGCATAACGAAAATTAAAAATCTCTAAAAGCTTATCTTTTTGTAGCATCTAAATTCCTTATAATTCAATAAAGCATAATATCCAAATCTCTCTTAATATCAAGATAGTTTTGCCTTGCATTATAGGTATCCTTAACCAACAAATGCCTGCTCAATTAAATCACAAATAATATGTGCCATAAGCAAGTGCATCTCTTGAATCCTTGCTGTATCATCACTAGGGGAAATAAGCAAAATATCGCATATTTCTTTCATCACCCCACCATCTCTACCACTAAACCCTAGAGTCTTACATTCCATCTCTTTAGCAAGTCTTAAGGCATTAACCACATTAGCACTCTTGCCACTAGTAGAAATACCCCATAACAAATCTCCCTTATTCGCTAAGGATTCAAATTGTCGAGAAAATACAAACTCATAACCATAGTCATTGCCAATGGCACTTAATGCGCTAGTATCTGTTGTTAGAGCAATTGCTGCCAAGCCTTTTCGCTCCCTCTTATACCTACCTGTAAGCTCCGCAGCAATGTGTTGAGAATCCGCCGCACTGCCACCATTTCCACAAATAAGTATCTTTCCACCTTCTTTTAATGTTTGTATCGCATTCTTAGCGGCTACCTCTATGGAAGGAACTAGATTTGCCATAGCATTTGCCACCATAATATGAGAGTTTATTTCTTCTAAAATATGGCTTTTCATAAATAACTCCTTTATTTGTTGCTATCATAGCGAAATTTATAAAAGTTTGAGTATTTTTTGCAGTATTGAACTAGCAAAATGCAATCCAAGCCCTAAGATTCCCAATGCCAACAAAACCCAATCAATATTTCCAAAGAATCCCAAATTATCATCTTGCTTCCCCAATAAACAAAACTAATACTTCTGTAAAATATGCAAATACTCTCGCGTGGAATCTTGTTTTTGGATTCGTTTGGAATCTGCCTTAAATCTTTGATGTTTTTGGCTTTTAAGTGAATATCTACCATAATTTTCAAAAATTGCACGAATTTGCTCTAGGCTTAAAATACCCTCATCATTGTAGCTTAAGAATATCCATTCAAAATTTGCATTTTTGATTAAACTTTCAAGTTCGCTTGCAACTTTTGCCTTTTTACACCAATTAGATTTTTGATATTCTCTTAAACCTGTTTTACCTTTTGGGATAAAGTCATCATAAAGAGCGATCGTGTTAAGAAGGTGATAATTTGCACCATACTCTCTTGAGTTATAAGGTGGGTCAAGATAAAGAATATCTCCCTTTATTCTAGCAATAATTGCATTTGCATCTTCATTAAACACCAAATGTTCATTTTTATTACATTCAAAATTAGCAGGAGTTAATACGAGAGGTTTTATCGCACTTTTTTTAAGAGTTTTCAGAAATGCACCATAGACAGAAGCAGTATTTGCGATTTTATCAGCAGACTCTAAAAGTGAGGCAAGTAAGAAATAATACTCTTTTTCATCGATAAAGCCAGATTCTTTCCATTCTTGAATCCTTGTGCGCACTGCATCAATTTTCATTGCATTTTCATTGCTAAAATATTGTCTGCCACTACCCCCACCTAATGCGTAATTTGTATAAATTTTGCTTTGAATGGGTGGAGTTTGTTGTGTGCAATTTAGAATCTCCAATAATTCCTGCGCACGAGGCAGAGTTTGATGATTGTCAATATAATTTTTGCTCAAGACGAAGCTATAATATTCTTTGTCGTTGCTAATCACTTGTTTGACTTGGGTTTTAAATAATCTTCCCACAGCTGAAGTTCCTGCAAATATATCACAAAAGATAGAATCTTTCAAAGGTTTTGCATAGGCTTTTTGGAGTGTAGATTCTATGCTTGTTTGTAGAAAGTGAGAGAGTTTAAATTTAGAACCGATGTAGTTCATCAAAATACCTGATTAAATGTTATAAAACAATCTTGAATCTTAAATTCTACATACATTATGGGTAAAATATTGTTTTTCTCATTAAATATTCGCACTTGTTGATAAAAGTCCTGATAACAAGTAGAATTTTTATTAGTGGTTTCTCTACAAATTATCATTGGTTGGATATCTGATGGACGATTTGGAATATAATATTGCTCCAACCAATCAATATATCGTTGAATTTGCCCTAAAATTTCAGTATAAACACATGTAGATTTTAATTCTATAGGAATAATTTTTCTTGGATTTTCAGCAAGGGATAGCATAATATCGATGCGTTGCATTCCAACACCACAGCTTACCTCATTGCCTAACCATTCAATCGGCTGATTTTCCAAAATTCCAAATAGTTTAGTTTCATAAATAGATTGTAAAATGTAGGCTTGCAAATGTGCTTCAAATTGATTATTTCGTGAATATTTATAAATCATTCTAGGTAAAATATTGAATTGCTCTTGTCTGCCTTCGTAAGTATAATGAGTAGAAATAGGGATAATCTCCTGTTGTTTCAAATTAAAGCTAAAATAATTTCCACTAATATTTTGCTTTAAATTTTTATCTCTAATTAATGAAATAAGCCTTTCACTCTCATAAATAGTAATCACTGTATTATCACGATTACCCTTTAGTTTTCTATAAATGAGACTCCACAACATTTGATTAGGAGATTGTATTGTTTTAATTTCATCTAGTGCTTCCCATTCTGTAACACCCTTGCTATAAACTTTTTCAGGCTCAATTAAACATCTAAAAGTAAGGGATTTGTTAAGTTCTTGTTTAAGATATTGTTGTTCATCGTTATTGTCAAAGAAAAATTTATTTCTTACTTTAAATACACCAAAAAACTTTCCCTCCCCAATGCCAAATTGAAAATTTTGTTGCAAATAAAAAATGATTAAATCTCCAATTTGAACTCTTGAAAAATCTGCAACCATACCCAAAATAGTATTCTCTGTTTGTGGCGCAAGCTGCGTTGTTGGACTATTATTAAAATCGATAACAGAATCTTTCATACCCGTACCAACGAACATATATTCCAAGTGATATTTAAAAGTTATAGCATCTACAATAAATACATGTGTTGTCATTCAACTCCCCATAATCTCATAAAGAAGCCCTTGCTACTCCCCAAACACTCTCTTAAAAATCGCATCAATATTTTTTGTGTAATAGCTAAACTCAAAGCATTCTTTAATGGCTTCCTCCCCAATTAGCCCAACAAGCTCACAATCACTAAGCAAATACTGCAGATATAAGGATTCTCCTTTTTCATTCACTGCTGGTTTGCCCTCTTGCAGGTCCTCCCAAACTTTCATTGCGTTGCGTTGCACGATTTTATACGCATCTTCACGACTCACACCCTTTTTAGGAAGCTCTAGCAAGATTCTTTGCGAAAACACTAATCCGCCTGTAAGATTGAGATTTTTCATCATATTTTTAGGATACACAACCAGCTTTTCAATCAATCCAATCAAGCGGTGCAACATAAAATCAGTCGTAATAAAACCATCAGGCAAAATAAACCGCTCCACACTTGAATGACTAATGTCCCTTTGATGCCATAATGCAACATTTTCCATTGCTGGAAGCGCGTAAGAGCGTATGATACGACAAAGTCCAGTGATATTTTCACTTAACACAGGGTTGCGTTTATGAGGCATTGCACTACTACCCTTTTGCCCCTGACTAAAATACTCTTCTGCCTCATAGACTTCGGTGCGCTGCAAATGCCTAATCTCCACAGCGATTTTTTCACAACTACTTGCCAAAAGTGCTAAATCACTCATTAATCGTGCGTATCTATCCCTTTGAATAACTTGATTACTCACAGGAGCAGGTTTAAGCCCCAAATCTTTACATACAAGTTCTTCTAATTCCATAGGGGTATGCGCAAGATTCCCCATTGCCCCACTTAACTGCCCTACTGAAATAACCTCAAGTGTAGATTTTAATGCTTCTAAATGTCGCCTCATCTCATCATACCATATCGCACAAACAAGCCCAAAGGTAATAGGTTCTCCGTGGATTCCGTGACTGCGTCCTACCATAAGTGTTTCTTTATGCTCCATTGCACGAGCTTTTATCTTCTCTTGCAAATCCTCCACATCTTTAATGATAATCTTAAGCGAATCCCGCATTTGTAATGCCACAGCTGTATCAATACAATCACTAGAAGTAATACCATAATGAAACCAACGCGATTCCTCACCTAAAGATTCCGCAACGCTTGTAGTAAAGGCAATAAGGTCGTGCTTAGTGATAGCCTCTATTGCATCAATCCTTGCAATATCAAATTTGGCATTTTTACAAATTTTTTCACAATCTTTATCTGGGATTAATCCTAGTTTATTCCACCCCCTCACTAATGCCTTTTCTACTTCTAGCCAAGCATTATATTTTGCCTCTACACTCCAAAGTTTTTTCATCTCCTCTCTTGCGTATCGTTCTACCACCTTTTCTCCTTTAGGATTTCTCTAAATCATTTCTCAAATCTTTGCTTTTATGTGCTTTAGAAGCTTCTTGCAAAAGATTCTAACAAAACTTATCTAAAGGGATTTGTAAATCCTAATGACTTTTTTATATTATTTGCAAATCCCCCTTATGTTAAAATAATCTTTCTATAACCCCACCTAAGAGTTGCCAAATGCCCTTTATAAAACAAAGCTTCCCCATACAAACCCCTATAAAAGCCTACCAATTCCTAATGCAGAATCTAGGATTTAGTATGCCCAAAGCTCAATCACATATCAACAAAGGGAGAGTCCTCTATAAAGGCAAACCTCTTAGCAATAACGAAAAAAATAAAATCCTCGAAGATTGCGTGGATATTATCCTTTTTAAGCCAATATCCAAAGGCTTAAAACCACTTTTTGAAAATGAAGATTTTGCACTCTTTAATAAACCCACACAAATGCTAATCCACCCAAAAGGAAGCTTTAATCATTACAGCCTTATTGATGAGATAAAGCTCCATTGTGGCAAAGAAGCTACACCAATCCACAGAATCGACAAAGAAACCAGCGGATTAATCCTTGTTGGTAAGCACCAAAATGCCATTAAAGCCTTAGGAGAATTATTCGCCAAAAGAAAAGTTTTAAAAGAATATTTAGTCTTAGCAAAAGGACAAATTCCTTATGAATCCTTTTGCATAAATTGCCCCATAAGCACACAACAAAAGGGCGGAGATTTAAGTGTTCGCTCTGTGTATCTAGGGCAGATTCCACACAAAGAAAAACTATCCTTTAAGGTAGCAAAAACCACCTTTGAAACTCTAGGATATTATGGAGATTCTACCTTGCTTAAAGCTACCCCCATTACAGGAAGAACCCATCAAATACGAATCCATCTCTTAAGCATAGGATACCCCATACTAGGAGACCCTCTTTATGGTTGCGAGGATAAACACGCAAGAGAATACTTAGAAAGTGAGTTTATTAGCCAATCCCAATCATCCCCTCTAAGCCCACAAAAAAGATTGCAGTATTTTCACAGCGTCCGATTAATGCTCCACGCTTATAGCCTAAGATTTACCCATAAAGGCAAATCCTACCACTTCAAAAGTCTCCAAAACTTTGAAATAAAGCCCATACTCTTAGAAGATTCCTGCAATTTGTGTAGCGATTTTATCTTCTAAAATTTCCACGACTTCATTAAATTGCAAATTTAACTTTGTAGCTTCTGCAAACATCGAAGCTTGTTTTTGGGAATAGTTAGACTTAAAAACTTGTTCATTATAATTTGTTTGGTTATCATTAAGCTTCCCACCACCTTGAGTAGGAGCTACATCTCCGCTAACACTATTCAAAAGTCCTTGTATTCTAGTATCTTTCACTTGTGCTTGTTTATTAAGTGTTGCATTAGTATGTGTTGTTCCACCTCGAATCTTTTGTCTTATATTAATATCAACTTGCATTTGGATAA
Organism: Helicobacter mesocricetorum; assembly: GCF_900198605.1. Lineage (GTDB taxonomy): Bacteria > Campylobacterota > Campylobacteria > Campylobacterales > Helicobacteraceae > Helicobacter_D > Helicobacter_D mesocricetorum. The sequence continues at coordinate 30,545 of NZ_FZPJ01000035.1, forward strand.
TCGTATCTTCTGTAAGTTTTCCCGCTAATGCCCCAACAGCAGCACCTAATAATCCACCAACAACAGTTCCTGTGGCAGAATTATGATTATATCCTCCAACTCCAGCACCAGCAACCCCTCCAATTGCCCCAGCAGGTGCTGCATTATTTTCTTTTTTAACATCAAGATAAAGCACATTAAGTTGCAAAATATAGGTAGCCATTTGGGGATCATCAGAGATAGTATAACCCTTTGCCAATAATTCTTTAATAATCTTAGCCTCTAAATCTACCTTCTCCCCACTGGTATTGTGCATAGAAAGAAAAATACTTTTTTTATCTTTAGAAACAGGATCAATAAAAATACTTTGACTCATAGTTACCTTGCTCTGTATTTGCGTTGTTAGACAACCACTCAACAATACAAGAGAAATAAAACCTAAAACTATTCTAATCATAACTATCTCCTCAATAAATTTGCAATTTCTTTGGCGTGATAGGTAATAATAATATCCGCCCCTGCTCTCTTAAAGCTTGTCATTGTCTCAAGCAAAATGCGTTCATAATCAATAATACCTGCCTTTTGTGCAAATTTTAACATCGCATATTCGCCACTAACATTATAAACCGCCAAAGGCAACAAAGTTCGCTCTCTAATATCCCGCACAATATCCAAATAAGCTAAAGCGGGTTTCACCATTAAAATATCCGCCCCTTGCTTCTCATCTTCTAAGCTTTCTAAAATCGCCTCTCTACGATTGGCAGGGTTTTGCTGATAGCTTCTTCTATCGCCAAAGCTTGGCGTGCTTTGCGCTACATCCCTAAAAGGTCCATAATACGCACTTGCAAATTTGGTAGAATAACTCATAAGCGGTATATAATTAAAACCATTAGAATCTAAAGCCTTCCGCAAACTCTCAATCATTCCATCCATCATTCCACTAGGCGCAATCAAATCTGCCCCGCTTTGCGCTAAGATTAAAGCTTGTTGGTTAAGTATCTCTAAGGTTAAATCATTATCGACACTTTGTAGTTTAGGATTTAAAATCCCACAATGCCCGTGGTCGGTATATTCGCAAAAGCACAAATCAACACATACAAGCAGATGGGGGAACTTTGACTTTAGGCTACGCACAGCTTGGGCGACGATGCCCTCTTCGCTCAAAGCTTCACTTCCTATGCTGTCTTTTATCTTTGGAATCCCAAAGAGCATAATGGCATTTATTCCTAAAGATTCTAAAACCTCGCATTCTCTTAAGAGATTATCAAGACTAAGCTGAAAGACATCGGGCATACTTTCGATGGAGTTTTTAATATTCTCTCCGTGCGTAATAAATAAAGGATAAATTAAATCTTGCGTCTGAATATGACTCTCGCATACAAGAGTGCGGATAGCAGGATTAAACCTCAACCTCCTTAATCGTCTAAACATTTGCCACTATTTCCTTTTTAAGACTATTTCTTGGGATACTACACTTTTTATAATAAAATTATTCTTATTATTCCAATGGAAATATTCTAATTCCAATCCTTGCGTATCTAACACACTTTGGATAATATAAATTCCAAGCCCCAAACCACCCCTTTGATCTGATTCTTTATCTTTAAAAAAGGGCTTAGAGAGATCTTTTAAGCTATAAGGTAGCGGGGGAGCATAGTTTTTAATGATTAAATCCCTCCCCTCAACTATAACCTCAACCTTTCCTTTGCTTTTGTATTTTAAAGCATTATCAATAAGATTTTTTATCGCCAAAGCAATGATTTCTAAATCCACATATAAAATAAAATCCCCCTTAGGCAAAACAAACAACTCTTCTACCTGCCCTTTATCCAACAAAAGCATAGTAAAAACCTGATTTAAAATCTCACTTAATTGATAATCTTGCTTATTTAAACAATAATTGCGTGAGCTTAATTCTTCAATTTTAGCAAACTCATTAATGAGTAAATTTAAACGTTCAAACACGGAACAAAGCCGCTCTTTATACATCGCATTATCAATCATTTCTGCGGTGATTCTACCCTTTGTGATGGGAGTTTTTAGCTCGTGCATAATAGCGCGCAAAAAAAGATGCCTTGATTCATTAAGTGCATTGATTTTTTGCACCGCATTATCAAACTCCCTAGCTAACTCTCCTATTTCATTGTTTTGATAAATTTTGCACGATATATCCATCTGCCCATTAGCAAATTTTCTAATCTCTTTGCGTAAAGTCTTTAGCGGCAGGATACTTCTAATAACCAACACAAACAAAAAGACTACAATAAAAAAAGCAACAAAAATAAGAATATAATAATTAAATAGCTTATTCATATGAAATTCTCCATAGAGCTTCCACTCTCCGGGAGTTTGCACAAGCAAATAAACATTATTTTTCTTTTTAATAATCTTAGCAAGCACTCCATTATCCAAATAGGGCGTTAAATACATTTGAAAATCTTCCAAAATTTTAGAATCTTTAATAATCTCTAAATCAAGCTCATCAAGATATTTTTCAATCAAATCCACATCTCCACCAAAACGGACAAGCTGATGAATGGTTGCTAAAAATTGTGTGTATTTTAATTGATTGACCTGCATTTCTTTTTCAATTTCTTTATGAACAAAATAATAAGAAAATGCCCCAAGCCCAACAATGGCAATTACAAAAAGGATAATAATTTTTACAAAAATAGAATTAATCATTGTCTTTTAGCTGGAGTTTATAGCCAATCCCGCGCACAGATAGAATATATTTCTTTCCATTTTTTTCTATTTTAGAGCGCAATCGCCCAACAATAACATCAATACTCTTATTCCCAGAATCAGGACTAATAGAATCAGAATGAGAGGCTATGGCTTCCCTTGTTAGAGCTTGATTTTTATTCTCTAGCATAAAACTTAAGATTTCATACTCCGCCTTGGTTAAATCTAATAATTCATTATAAAAATAAATTTCTCTACTTCCCTTATTAAGCGTAAATGGATAAATAGAAAGCTCTAATTCATCCGCCTTTTTAACTAAATTATAACGACGAAGCACACTATGGATTCTAGCCACCATTTCTTTAGGATCATAGGGCTTTGAGAGATAATCATCCGCACCATATTCTAATCCTAAAACTTTATCATTGATATCATAACGTGCAGAAGTTATTATTATAGGAATATTTTTTTCTTTTGCGACCCTCTTGCAAACTTCAAGCCCATCTAAATTTGGGAGCGTTAGATCTAAAAGAAGGAGGTCAAAATGTTGAGTATTAATCGCACTCATACCCGTATAGGGTTCATCATAATTCGTAACATTAATATTATGAGCCTTGAGATATTCACTAAGAATGGTCGCTAATTCTAAATCATCTTCTATCATCAGTACTTCTAGCATGGCATTTTCCTTACAAAAAGGAGGATTGGGTATTTAGGGGGTTCATTAAAATTTTAGGAAAATGCCCGCTAGAACTGATAATACTTTCAAAGAACTTACTCACACTAAGTGTCCTTAAACAAAGGAGGAGTGGATGAAAAAATCTTATTTCTAAGAAAAAACAAACTTTCGTTTGTATCTCAATTCATCCAATTGAGATAGCGAAATTATAAAAAAAGAAAGTAAATAAAAAGTAAATAAAAAAATTTTCATTTTGCATTCTTTTTTTCATCAATAATCGCCAAAGCAAATTCTAAAAAATTTAAAATCATATCAACTTTGTTTTCAATATCTCTGTTGTTTGGGGATTGCAATCCTTCAAATAAAACCAAGATTCGCTCTTGAAGAGCATTAAGAAATCTCTCTTCTTCTAAATAATGCTTTTTAAGAATATCCTTTAAGGCTTCAATGTCTTTAAAATCAAGCTTTTCTATCTTTCTTTGGTAAGGTTCTAATGTTTCTGGCTCTTTTAAAGGCTCTTCTTGCGCTGGTAAAACATCAAGTAACTCATCTCGTTCTAATCTCGGTTCTTTTAAAGATTCTTTTGGATTGGTATCAATTTCTGCTAAGGTCTGTAAGATTGCTTCTTTTAGTTCCATAATTGTAATAACCACCTTTCAAATTCGTTAAATTCTACTTTGCTATCCATTTGGACAAATAAATCCAACATCCCCACATCTGCCTTTCCATAACTTTTGCGATTACTAATTAATCGCCTTAGAGCAATCTTTGCCTCTGCATTATCGGGATTTTCCTGTAAAAGCATCTTATAAATTTCCGCTGCTTCATTTCGATACCCTTGAATCTCATAAATACTTGCAAGTGTTAATGTTTTCATATCTTTTTACCCCTTTATGCAGAAATTGTAGCATAAATTTAAACCATAATTCCTAACTAAATTTTTCTTAACTTTGCTATTTCATCACGCAATCTAGCTGCCTCTTCAAACTCCAAAGCCTTAGCCGCTTGTTGCATTTTTTTACTCAATTCTTTAATCATCTTTTCTCGCTCACTTTTTGGCATTTTTTCTTTGTTTTTGGATTTTTCATAGAGAATTCCTAAATCCTGCATTTTCAAATCCTCATCAAGCTTCCTTGAAACACTTTGAGGCACGATATTATACTCTTTGTTAAATGCCTCTTGCTTACTCCTTCGATAATCTGTTACTTCCATTGCTTTTTTCATAGAATCTGTAATTTTATTAGCAAAGAGTAAAACCCTTCCATTGACATTCCTAGCAGCTCTTCCCATTGTTTGGATAAGGCTTGTCTCGCTCCTTAAAAACCCCTCTTTATCCGCATCTAAAATAGCTACTAAAGAAACTTCGGGTAAATCCAGCCCCTCACGTAACAGATTAATACCCACTAAAATATCAAACTCTCCAAGCCTTAAGCCCCTAATGATTTGATTGCGCTCAATGGCATCAATATCAGAGTGCATATAACGCACTTTTAGCCCCAAATCACTATAATACTTGGTTAGCTCCTCTGCCATTTTCTTTGTTAAAGCCGTTACAAGCACACGTTCTCCCCTTGCAATAACCTTTTTAGCCTCATCATAGAGAATCTCTACTTGACTATCGCATTCTAAAACTTCATAAACAGGATCTAACAATCCTGTTGGTCGAATAAGCTGTTCGGCAATGTGGTTTTTGCTTAATTCTAGCTCCCTTAAAGCAGGAGTAGCAGAAACAAAAAGAAAGTGCGGGGCTTTGTGGATAAACTCCTCATATTTTAGCGGACGATTATCCAAAGCACTAGGCAATCTAAAACCATACTCTACAAGCACTTCTTTACGACTTCTATCTCCAGCATACATACCGCCAAATTGTGGCAAACTTACATGGGATTCATCAATAATTAATAAATAGGGTTTGTTTTTTTGTTCAAAATAATCTAAAAGAGAATAAGGGGTCTCACCGGGTTTTTTGCCCGTTAAATGCCTAGCGTAATTTTCTATCCCCTTACAAATCCCGGTAGATTGTATCATTTCTAAATCAAACTCTGTGCGACTTTTTAACCGCTCATACTCAACCATTCTCCCCTCTTTTTTAAAAAATTTCAAACGCAAGGCTAACTCTTCTTCAATACTTTTTATCGCGATATTTAATCTATCTGCACCTACGATAAAGGGATTTGCCGCATAAAGCACAAAAGATTCTACTTTTTTTAAAAGTTTCTTATCAATAGAATCTAAAAAGGCAATAGATTCTAATTCATCTCCAAAAAACTCTAATCTTACAATCTCATCCTCACTATAAGCTGGATAAATGTCAATAACCTCACCATTAACGCGAAAATCCCCCCTATCAAAGAAATTATCATTGCGTTTATACCCCATATCCACCAAACGCAAAAGCAAAGATTTTTGCGAATAACTCTTCCCAATCTCAAATTTCTCTATCATTTCTAAATATTCTTTGGGGTTTCCTAAACCATAATTTGCCGAAACAGAGGCTACAACAATGCTATCATCATAGGCTAAAAGAGAAGTGGTTGCAGAAAGCCGCAATCGCTCTAGTTCCTCATTAATGCTAGAATCTTTTTCGATAAATAAATCTTGACGCGGAATATAAGCCTCTGGCTGGTAATAATCAAAATGCGAGATAAAATACTCGACATGGTTTTTTGGAAAAAACCCTTTAAACTCACTAAAAAGCTGTGCGGCTAAAGTTTTGTTATGCGTCATAATAAGCGTTGGCATTTGGAGCTTTTGGATGATATGAGCCATACTAAAGGTCTTACCACTCCCTGTAACGCCAATAAGCGTTTGATAAACACTTCCTGCTTTTATAAAACCGCTTAGAGTTTCTATGGCTTGAGGTTGATCCCCTGCTGGAGAATAAGAAGAATTAAGAATAAACTTTTGCATTCCATACTTTTCTAAGAAATAATTTCATCAAATTATAGATTTTAATACTTATTTCTCACTTACAAAACCACTAAAGAGAAATTTTGAATATCCTAAATGATAATTTAAACTATTCTTAACCAAATAATAATAAAATGCAGTATTTATTTTTAGGGATACAAAATGGAAGAGACACAAAACATTTCTAACAAATTATTACAAAGCATTGATGATTTACTCAATGAGTTACAAAAAGTTCGTGATGAAAACCAACAATTACGTCAACAAATTGTGCTACTAAAAGCAGAAAATGAAGCAAAGAACTCTGAAATTAGTTCGCTTTATGATGAAATTAGTGCCAAAGAGCGAGAGTTAGAATCTCTATTAAACAAAATCCAAAATGTTCTTGGTAGCAATGGATAATAGCTTTCGCGTTAGCATCACTGGTCGCTATTATGATATACCCACTAGTGATATTTCAGAATCCACACTAGAAACACTCAAAGAGCTAATGAATGAAAATGGCTCTATTGATCCTAGAGATCTCCTAAAGGCTTTTTTAGAGGCTTCTGAAATATCCAATACATTGCAAAGTGCAATCACTCAAGCCCATACAAAAATACAAACAACCAAAAACACCATTAATATTTCTTAAAATTGTTTTATTATCTTATTGCGCTTTTTAAACAAAAATCTCCCCCCCTAACTTATGAGAGCATAGCCCCTTTAAACATTGGCGAAGTGGTGGAAGTTCCTTTGCTAAAGAGAAACCTTAGGGGTGTTGTCTTAAAAGCAATCCCAAAGCCTAACTTTGAATGCAAACCCCTAAAGCCTCTAAAAGAATATTTTTCACCCTCCCAATTCCAACTCGCAGAATTTATTGCAAGTTATTATTGCAGTAGCTATGCTTCAAGCTTTGGAATTTTTATGCCCTTTATGCAAGACTCTATACAAGATTTTCCCTCTCTTAGCTTTGAAGTCAAGCCCCTTAATGAAGAGCAAACCCAAGCACTAAATTTTATAAACTCCCGCCAAAGCTCTCTTTTGTTTGGAGATACAGGGAGTGGCAAAACAGAAATTTATATTCACCTACTTAATCAAACCCTCCAAAAAGGTAAAAATGCTATTTTTCTTATGCCAGAAATCGCCCTAACCCCACAAATGGAAAAGCGTCTTAAAGCTGTTTTTGGGGAGTGTATTGCCTTTTGGCATTCTAAAGTTACCAAAAGTAAAAAACAAGCTATTTTGCAAAAGCTTAAACAAGGAGAGATTAGAATCCTAGCAGGTTCTCGCTCAAGCTTCTTTTTGCCCCTTAGCAAGATTGGATTAATTATTGTCGATGAAGAGCACGATGATGCTTATAAATCATCTTCTTCCCCGCGTTTAAACACGCGCGATATTGCGCTGTTTCTAGCACAAAAAAACCATATAAAGATCCTTTTAGGAAGTGCAACCCCCTCATTAAACATCTATTATAAAGCCTTACAAAAGCAAAATATCTTCCGCCTCAAAGGCTCTTTTTATAAGTCCCAAAAGGAATTTATCTTTTGTGAAAGCCACGATTATTTTCATCCCCTCATTATAGATAATCTTGCAAAAAATCTAGCAGACAACAAACAAGCCATTGTTTTTTTACCCACAAGGGCGAACTTCAAGCATTTACTTTGTAGCCATTGTGGTGAAACCATACAATGCCCATATTGTAGCGTCTCTATGAGCTTACACAAAAAAGATTCTAGCCTTAAATGCCATTATTGCCATTTTACTAGCCCTATCCTATCAACCTGCCCTACTTGTGGTGGTGATTTACAAAGCCTAAGAATTGGCACGCAAGAATTTGCCAAAGAACTCTCTACTTATTTACCCAATGCTAAAATTGCTTGTTTTGATAGGGACTCTATTACCACACAAAAACAACTCACCCAAACCCTAGAATCCTTTAACCAACACAAAATTGATATTTTAGTCGGCACACAAATGCTCACCAAAGGACACGATTATCATAATGTCGCTTTAAGCATTGCCTTAGGCTTAGACTATCTCCTCAAAGGAAGTGATTATAGGGCTAGAGAAAAAACACTAGCTTTAATGGTTCAATTAGCAGGAAGAAGCGGGAGAAAGGAAAATGGTAAAGTGATTGTCCAAACTCTGCAAAAAGACTTTTTTCAACGATATTTGCAAGATTATGAGGAGTTTTTAAAGAATGAATTAAAGATGAGAAAAAACCTCTATCCGCCCTTTGTTCGCCTAGCCCTTATTAAAATATCTCACAAAGACAAAGAAAAAGCCCATTTACTTATGCAAAAAACACTAAAGGCACTCCCTCCACACAAAAAAGTAGAAATCGTAGGCTATGGCGATGCCCCTATCGAAAAAATAGCCAACAAATGGAGATGCGTTATTTTGTTGCGAAGCCTTGAATCCAAAGCCTTGCATTTTGTTTTAAAGTCTTTGGAGGGTTTTGCTTGTGAGATAGATATTGACCCCCTAGATTTCAACTAAGCACATAAGCCTTAAATAGCTCACCTCTTTGCTTATAAGAGCTAAACTGATCCAAACTCGCAGCAGCAGGAGAGAGCATAGCCACACTTTGTGAATCGTGATTTTTTTTAATAGCCTCAATCGCATTTTCTAAGGTATGGCAGAGGACGCAAGGTTTTTGAAACCTTTGTGCTAAAGCAACAATTTTTTCCGCATTAGAACCAATAGCGTAGAGGGTGATTTGGAGATTCTTCATCCTATCAAAAAGCGGGGTTAAATCAGCACCTTTATCATCGCCACCTAAAATAAGATAAAGAGGCTTATGTGCGTAGCATTTAATTGCCTCTAAAGTCGCATCCACATTAGTCCCCTTGCTATCATCTACCCATAAGCGGTGCAGACTATCATAAAACTCCTCAATCTTATGCGCCCCGATTTTAAAGCTATTAAGCAAATCATAATCTAAAGTATTAAAGAGAATCTTAGTAGCACTCAAAGCAAGGAGACTATCAAGCAAAAATGGCTCTTTAAAAAATATTCTTTGGGTATTAATGCCAAAAATTTCTGCAAGATGTTTAGAATCTCTATAAAAAAAGAGTTTTGCAAGAGAGCTTTTTGCATAAGGATGGCTTTCAAACACTTGCGGTAAAATGGCAATTTCTTTATCCCTTAAGGATAAAAGGGGCTTGAGCTTATCCTCAACATAAGATTCATAGCTACTATGCCAACTAATATGATCTTGAGAAAGAGGCAGAAGCAAATACAAATTAGGTTTAGCCCTATTGGTATAATGCAGGGTAAAGGAGCTAGTCTCTAGTATCCAAATGGGAGCGTTCGTTGGCAAATCCGCTAGAGGGGTGCCGATATTTCCCCCGCTAATAGCTCCTTTGCTCTGAAGCAAAAAAGTTAGCATTTCTGTTGTGGTTGTTTTCCCATTAGTTCCGCTAATCCAAACACTAAAGGGCATACAATGGCTAAAAAAATCATACTCACTAATGGGATTAGTAGAGAGAATGAGTGGATTTTTTGGAGGGATACCCGGAGTGGTTACAACCCTAGCATCAGGATATTTTTCTAATGTTTCTAAAAGCCTACAAGGAGGAAGCAAAAAATTACCAAAAGAATCTTGAGATTCTTCTTTAAAGCTATCATCAAAGATAAAACAAGGGCTAAACTTCCTAGCAATAGCCTGATTGGTTAATCCATATCCTAGTAAAATCAACATAAGCACTCTTTAAATAAAGCCTTTAAATAATGAAGCATAGTATAATAAGTTTCCTTATAAAACACCTATCGTAATATTCTTAAAAAAATACTTAATATTTTTTGGTATATTTGGGTATAATGGAGCATTTCTTGCTAACAAGCAATGAACTTTATTTTCAAACAACAAATTCAACAAAAGGAGTCCCAATGCAACCAA
>NZ_FZPJ01000015.1 GCF_900198605.1 Helicobacter mesocricetorum
AGTTTAAATAGTAAATAGAGTTTAAAGAATGCAATAAAGAATAAAGAAAGACTAAAGAAAATAAAAATAATAAAAAATAAAAAGATTAACTAAAGAATAGTAAAAACTAAAGATTAAAAGTAAAGCTCTATAATGCTTAAGAAGAAAAAATAAAGTAAATAAAATAAGAATCCCCAAAGGGGAGAGGAATTAGAAGCTATATTTTGCTTCTACGCGGAATCTACCTCTTTTTTGATCTTCAGTATTTGGGTCATCAAGATCAGTTTTTAGATAAGCATAATAGCTAGAAACCGTTAAGTTTTTGTTATGTTTCCATTTAATAGTTGGAGTAATCTCTGTAAATTTAATCTTTGCACTACCAGAACTATTAGAGAGTTTATTTTCACCATTGGCAAACTCCAAACCTAGATTTAAACGATTATCGATAAATCCATAGTTTGCTGCCGCATAGAAAACATTAATACTTTGATCGGTGTCAATTCCTTGAACTCCATAACCTCTTAAAGCAGAAGTGCTAATCCCTGTTGCGGTATTACCCCACCAGATTTTCCCTGCTCTTGAAACATTTGTTCCTTCATCTTCAAGTGCTACTGCTGTCCCATCTGCAAAGTTTGTGATATACCCTAAACGAACATCCAAAGGAATTTGATAGTCTTGTGCAAGATTTGCCCCCACCTCTAAGACTAAGACATCGTTAGATTTTTTAATATCAGCGTGGTTTTTTCTATCGTTTACCTGACCATAGTAAGTAGCAAAAATAGAATCTGAATCATTATCAAGAGAGGCATAAGTATATTGTGCTTTAGCTCTTAAAAGACTATTTTTCCAAGAAAGCTCTCCAAAGACAAGCGCATCTACTGCATCATCGATATAAAATCCCCAAAGTTGCCCTCCAAAGTTCCCATAATCTGTATCAAGATTATAAATACCTGCTACACCATAAAGATTTTTAGCGATAGAATTATTATTAGAATTTAAATTAACTGCTTGTACTCCAGCATTCTCAGGATTAGTACTAGGATTAGAATTACTATTGCTCGCTTCATTAACAATCCAGCTATCAAAAGCTGCAGCTGCTAAAGTAAGATTAGGCACATCACTATTAAGCACTAAAATACCTGTCCCTCTATCCCCATCATAGGCATTAGTAACAGGGGTATCAAGAGGCTGCTTACCGATTAACACTGTTGTAGAGGTATTATCTGGAGTAATAGTTGCATAAAAGCTTCGGACACCAAACCCTGTATCAGCACCTGCACCTAAATTGTTTCCTACAAATGGAACAGTTGCATTACCTTTCCCGTGATTTACATTGTTAGCATTTTGATACCATACCCCTAAATTTAAGGCAACATTATTCACGCTAGGTGTTTTAAAATCAGCTACCGCTCTCCATTGATGTGCTGCACTACCTCTACCGCTAATCCCAAATTTATTTTTATTGTATCTATCATCGGTATAGCGATATCTTAAATAACCACTAACATCCACACCTTTAATAGCTTCTTCTAAAGGTTGTGCGAAACTTGAAGTTGATAAAGCACCAAGCGCAACACTTGCTGCTAAACTTAATTTTAAGAATTTCATTAGATCTCCTTGTATTTTTGAAATTACGATGTTGATTGTATCAAATTTGTAATGTAAAAATCAAGTAATTTCAGCCTACATTCACGCAGTGTATCAAAAGTTCTTCTTGTCAATTTATTAAAGTTTTACTTTTTTATATTTTACACCCTTAGTTTATATCAACTTTTTAATGATTTTTAGGGCATTTATCTCTCTTAAGAATGCGCTAAAATTTGAAAATTTTAAACACAATTTCAAACTCAAAACTATACAATATACGACACTTAAATCTTAAAGGAGAAACTATGCGTGATATTTCTTGTGATACTATCACACAAGCGGTCAAAGAGCTATGTATTCAAGCTTGTTGTGTTGTTACTAACGATATGTATGAGGCTTTTACACAAGCAAAGGATAAAGAACAATCCCCGCTTGGCAAGGATATACTCGGAAAAATCTTAGAAAATGCCGATATTGCCAAAAAAGAGATGATGCCTATCTGTCAAGATACCGGAATGGCAGTGGTTTTTGTAGAGATTGGACAAGAAGTGCATATCATTAATGGGTATTTAGAAGATGCTATTAATGAAGGGATAGCACAGGGTTATACGCAAGGCTTTTTGCGTAAATCTGTCGTTAAAGATCCTATCTATCATAGAGACAATACTAAAAACAATACGCCTGCTGTTATTCATACCAAAATAGTCCCCGGAGATAAACTTAAAATCAAAGTTGCTCCTAAAGGGTTTGGTAGCGAAAACAAAGGAATCTTAAAAATGCTTGTCCCCGCTGATGGATTAGAGGGTGTTAAAAAGGTGTTTTTAGAGGCGGTAGAAAATGCTGGTCCTAATGCCTGTCCTCCTTTGGTGGTAGGCGTAGGTGTCGGGGGAACTATGGAAAAATGCGCGATTTTAGCCAAAGAAGCGGCTGTGAGAGCTGCAGATAGCAAGAATCCTAATCCCGAATATGCCAAACTTGAAGAAGAGCTTGTAGAACTTGCTAACAAAACCGGAGTAGGTCCTCAAGGACTTGGGGGGAATACTACCGCACTTAAGGTAAATATCGAAGTCTATCCTACACATATTGCAGGTTTGCCTGTATGTGTCAATATCAACTGCCACGCTGCAAGACACGCAGATGTAGAATTATAAAGGAATACTTATGGCAACCATTAAACTTACTACCCCACTTACTAAAGAAAAGGTTAAAGAACTAAAAGCTGGAGATAATGTCCTCATTAGCGGAACCATCATTGCGGCAAGAGATGCTGCTCATAAGGTGCTTACAGAAACACTTGCTAAAGGAGAGAAACTCCCTGTGGAATTCCATAATGAAATTATCTATTATTTAGGTCCAAGCCCTGCTAATCCTGATAAAAATCAAGCAGTTGGGGCTGCTGGTCCTACGACAAGTGGCAGAATGGATAAATACACACCTACTATGCTAGAACTAGGGGTTAGCGGTATGATTGGCAAAGGTTATCGCTCTAAAGAGGTTATTGAAAGTATTATTAAAAATGGAGCGGTTTATATGGTGGCTATTGGTGGAGCGGGTGCGCTTATCTCAAGGAGTATCAAAAAATATGAGGTTTTAGCCTATCCTGAATTAGGTCCTGAAGCAGTCGCAAGACTGCAAGTAGAAGACTTCCCTGCTATTGTGGCTATTGATTCTCAAGGCAATAACTTCTACCAAGCAGGGCAAACACCCTTTAGAACACTTTAGCAATTACTCCTACTTTAAAGTGGGAGCTATTTAATTTCGCATTTTTTAAAGAAATATTTATAAATTTGAAATTTTAGATTTGCCATTATGCTCTAGCATAAGGTAAGCTTGATTATTTCCATTAAACTTGATTTAACAAACAACACTCACCCTAATGCCTTTCAAAACCAAAATATATTTGGCGCAATTTAAACTTCTTAATTCACCGATAAGCAATCTCTCCGTGCAGAGATTGATCTAGTCCATTTTCTTCTTGTTCTTCTTCTACGCGCAAAGCCACAAAATAGCTCATTACTTTTAAAATCACATAACTTGCAACAGCAGAAAGTAAAAAACAGGTTAGAATCGCTATAATTTGCACAAAAAGCAAATTAAAATCTCCACTATAAAATAGCCCCTCTCCGGCAGCTTCCTCTCCAACAATGGCATTAATAGAGCTTGTAGCAAAAAGCCCCGTAGCAATACCTCCCCAAATTCCACCTATTCCGTGCAATCCAAAAGCATCTAGGGTATCATCATAACCGAATCTACTCTTTAAAAAACTAATGGCAAAAAAACAAATGGGTGAAGCCAAAAAGCCAATAACAATACTTGCAAAAGGCGTTACAAATCCTGCTGCAGGAGTAATAGCAACAAGTCCTGCTACAATCCCTGTAATACTCCCTAAAAGTGTCGGTTTGCCATATTTTGTCCATTCTATAATCATCCAAGATAGCATTGCTCCTACTACGGAAAAATTTGTTGTAATAAAAGCATTAATGGCAACAGAATTTACACTTAAAGCACTTCCGGTATTAAACCCTAACCAGCCCATCCAAAGCAAAATCGCTCCAATAAATGAAAGGGGCAAACTATGGGGTAAAAGCCCTCTTTTAAACTTCCTCTTTCCTAACATAATACAGCCTACAAGTCCAGCAACTCCAGCAGCAATATGGACAACTCCTCCTCCTGCAAAGTCTAAAGAGCCAATCTTCATAAGCCAACCTCCGCCCCATACCCAATGCGCTAAAATATCATAAGCCAAACTACTCCAACATAAAATAAAAATCAAAAGCACACCAAATCGCATACGTTCTACCAAAGAACCTGTAATAATTGCCGCTCCAATAACCGCAAAAAGCATTTGAAAGAAGACAAAAAGGGATTCGGGTATATTGCCTACATAAGAATAATTTGTATCAATTAAAAAAATATGATTTAAGCTCCCAATAATCCACCCTTTATCATCGCCAAAGGCTAAAGTATAGCCTACTATAATCCACTGCAAAGCAATCAAAGCATAAAGCATTGTGCTATTTAGTATCGTATTTAAAGTATTATTACGATTTACCATACCTGCATAAAACAACCCCAAAGCAGGTGTCATTAGCAAAACCAAAGCCGATGAGGCAATCACAAAGAGAGTATCCACTGCGGAGATTTCTTCTTCTACTCCAAAAGCAAAGCCACTACTTAATAAAATAATCCATAAACTTTTCATCTTTTCTCCTTATATAGCGTCAATTCCCTCTTGCCCTGTGCGAATCCTAATAACATTTTCTAAAGGTGAGAGGAGAATTTTTCCATCTCCCATACTTCCTGTATTGAGAGTTTTTTTAGCAACCTCAATAATATTATCTACAAGACTCTCTTTAGCGATAATCTCTATACGAATCTTTGGTAGCAAATCAATAGTCATCTCACTCCCCCGATAAACTTCGGTTTTACCCTTTTGATTACCTGCCCCCATTACATTACTAACCGTCATTCCTTTAATCCCTCTTTGGGCTAAAGCATCTTTTAAGCTATTGAGCTTTTCAGGGCGCGTAATAATTTCAACTTTAAAAATCTTTTCCATAAAATCTCCTTTTTAGAAGTTAGCTTTTTTAAAATTTAGCTTTGGCATTATAAAAAAATAAAACTTAACTTAAAATAAAAAACTATTTTATAAGTTTAAGTTTTTAATTATAAATAAAATAGCTACAATAACAAATTTTATTAAAATTGCTTTTATTAAGAGGTGCTATGTTCCAAATCGTTTCTATGCAAGAGTTTTTATCACTACCGCTTATCATTGATGTAAGGTCTCCTAGCGAATACTGCCACTCTCATATCCCCAATGCTTTAAATTTCCCTGTTTTAGACAATGCACAATACCAACACATTGGAACCCTCTATAAACAAAATGCCTTTAATGCCAAAATCTTAGGTGCTAGTATGGTGTGTGCAAATATTGCTAAACATCTTTTGGAGCTAAAAGGCTTTATCACTCCTTCTATGCCTTTTGGTATCTATTGTGCAAGAGGTGGTATGCGTAGTCAATCCTTTGGGCTTGTTTTGGGTAATATTGGCTATCAAGTAGCTTTGTTAAAAGGGGGTTATAAATCTTATAGAAAAGAGGTTACTCAATCTTTAGAAACCTCTCCAAAACATCGATTCTTGACATTAATAGGGCAGACAGGAAGTGGCAAAAGTGAGCTTATAGAAGCATTTAGTGATTCTTTAAATATTGAAAAATTAGCAAAGCATTTAGGCTCTAGCTTTGGTAATATTTGTGGAACTCAACCCAGCACTAAAAGCTTCCAAAACACACTCTTTACAAGACTAAGGGAATTAGAAAATGCCCCATTTGTGCTAGTAGAGGGAGAGAGTAAAAGGCTTGGAAATCTTATTTTGCCCTCCAAACTCTATCTAGCTTACCAAAAAGCTCCAAAGATTCTTATCACCTCTCCACTTCAAGAGAGGATTCAACGCATTCTTCAGCAGTATGGCAATATCTCTGAAACCCTCTTTTACCAAGCTATGCAAAAAATTGCGCCTTTTATGAAAAAAGAGTTTTGGGAAGATGCCAAAGAGGCTTTTGCAAAGGGGGATTTACCAAAAGTTGCGGAGATTTTGTTGTTAGAATATTATGATAAGGTCTATAAAAAAGAATCTTATCATCACACCCTAACCTTTAAAAATACCCACGATACACTCCAAGAAATTTGTGAGATTAGTAAAATTTATTATCCTTAAAATATGATAGAATTTGAAAAAAAATGGAGAATGTTTTGGATACTTACGAATATGGAGAATTACTTAAAAACTTAGAAATTAAAGTGCAAAATATCCAAAAGATTTTGCAACCTAATAAGCTTAAAGCAAAGATTGAAGAAATAGAGAGCCTAGAGCAACAAAAAGAATTTTGGGAAGACGCTAAAAAAGCTGGAGAGTTGCAAAAAGAAAAAAAACGATTCCAAAGACAATTTGAAAAATACCATACCGCCTCTAATGCCCTAGAAGATGCTAAAGAGCTTTTTGAAATCTCACAAAATGATGAGGAAACACTCCAGCTACTCTTTGGAGAATCTAAAGAACTAGAACACCAAATTAAAAATGCAGAAATTGAAGTTATGCTTAATGATGAATTAGATAGCAATAATGCAATTTTTACTATTACGCCCGGAGCGGGTGGGACAGAATCTCAAGATTGGGCGAGTATGCTTTATAGAATGTATTTGCATTGGGGAGAGCGACGCGGGTTTAAAGTCGAACTCTTAGATTATCAAGAAGGCGATGAAGCAGGGATTAAAGATGTGAGTTTTCTGATTAAAGGAGAGAATGCCTATGGTTATGCCAAAGTAGAAAATGGTATTCATAGGCTTGTTAGAATCTCTCCTTTTGATTCTAATGCTAAACGGCATACGAGCTTCGCCTCTGTCTCTGTTAGCCCCGAAATTGATGATAGCATTGATATTACCATAGAAGAAAAAGATTTACGCATTGATACCTATCGTGCCTCTGGAGCTGGAGGGCAACATATTAATAAAACAGAATCCGCTATTCGTATCACTCATATCCCTACAGGGATTGTCGTGCAATGCCAAAATGATAGAAGTCAGCACAAAAATAAAGCAGTGGCACTAAAAATGCTAAAATCCAAACTTTATGAGCTAGAGCGTCAAAAACGTGATGAATTAAACTCTAACCAAGAAAAAAGCGAAATTGGTTGGGGACATCAGATACGAAGTTATGTCTTAGCCCCTTATCAACAAGTCAAGGATTTACGCTCCCAAATTGCTTATAGCAATGTTGATGCAATCCTTAATGGAGATATTGATGAAATCTTAGAGGGGGTTTTAATCCATATTAGCTCTACGTAAAAGAGAACTTGTATCAATTTTAAAATCAAAATAATCCGACTTTTGTTCATTATCCCCAATAACCGTGAATTGTGAATTAGCCGCATTAAAGTTTTTCTCTTGCAAATATAAAAGTCCATTAGCCACACGCGTTTCGTAATTTGTTGGTGCTTCTAATTTAGAGAGTTGCAATAAAGTAGCTGCATTTTCTGTATGCCCTGCGCCAATAGCTGCAACAGCTGCTAAAAACAAGGTTTGTGTATCATCTTCTTTTAAATCATCGATGAGATTATTATAAAGCGTAAAAGCCTTTTCAAATTCTTGGAGATAAATATAAGTCAATGCCAAAGCTTGAGTAACTCCACGAACATCTTTGCGTTCTGAAATCAAACGATAATCTAAATCTTGCTGGACATAATGTAGTGTCCCTACAATATGCCCCACCTTAATATACATCTCTCTTACAATAGAGGGTCCATAATAAATTAAGTCTTTATTGAGATTCTTATCTTGATAATAATTTTGAAGCTTTAAAGAAAGTGCTTTAGCGTCGTCATAATAATTAATCGCTAAGAGTTCTAAAAGATTGCTTAAGGGGTCTGTTGGATGAATACTCTTTAGATGATAAGCGGAATTTACAAGTAAGCTTTGATCGCCCAATAATACCCCTTGCACAAAATTTAAGGCATAATAAATCAATACATTACTAGGACTTTCCTCTAAAAATGTTAAAGCCATAGGAGAGCCATCACGGACAAAATTTAAAAGCACTTGTAAAAACTGCATTTCTTCCTTGCTTCCTTGAAAATTTACCATTTCTTTTCCTAAATCATTTTCAAGTCTTGAAAAATCTCTATGCGTAAGTTTTGCAGTTGCAAGCGCAAAAATCCCTGCTTGAATATCTTTGGGATTAAGGTGAAAAGAGCGGATAAAATGCTGGTAAGCGCGATCATAATCCCCCATTTGCGCATAATTTAAACCTAAATTATAATGCAAAATAGCGTGGTTTGGATACTGCCCTACGGCTCGTCTTAAAATCTCATTGGCAATCCTTATATCTCCACTTAATATTTCTAAAATCGCATTGGCAATATTCCGATTAACCTTAGAAATAGTTTGTCCTCTCAAAAGCACTTCTTTAGCTTCTTGTAAATTTTCAATAGAAATATTAATCCCTCCTTCTTGGATAATATATAAGGCTTCCTTAGCATCAAATACCCTATAAGGGGCATAATAAAATAAAATTTCATAAGCATTGACTTTCAACCCTCTAAACTCATTCCAAAACCGCTTTTGCGCAATATCAACATTAAAAAAATCATCCCTTAGGATAACTTTAATAGGGTAAGGATTTTTATCTATCATTTCTTGATTATCCGCATAAGGCTTTAAAAAATTCACCACTTGGTTAAAACGGGCTAACTTTAGCTTCACTAATGCCGATGCCATATCTACTTCTAAGGTATTACCCGATGTTTGAATAATCTGTCCTAAAATTTGATCGGCTTGTTGGTATTCACCAATTCTTGCATAAAGCAAAGCAAGATTAAACCATTCTTTAGATTCCAAAAAATCATCATCTAAATAAGCAATAGCCTTTTTACTATTGTTAAAATAACTATACAAAGCAGCCAATAAACGATCATTGCGTTGCTTATAATGAGGGGTATTTTGATGTGTTAGGGGAGAGATTGCTTCAACGTAATTCCCCTGATAATAATGAATAAGCGCATATAAATAAGAATAAATGGGTAAATTTACAGCATAGGGAAGATAAGTTTGAGCAAGTTGCAAATAATATTGGTATGACAAAGGCTCATTTAAATACAAGGCAGAAACAGCGGCATTTAAGGCACTAATAACTCTATATTCTCCCACATCAATGGCTTTTTGAAAAGACTTTAAAGCCTCTTTATAAGCCCCCTCTTGCATTTGTGCTACGCCCAAATTATAGCTTGATAGCCCTTCAGAATAACTAGAAATCCTACTATATAAATCAAGGGCTTCCTCTTTATTCCCATTCGTATAAAGAAAATTTGCCTTGCTAATGAGTTCTTCTAACTCCCCCTCATCGACGATAATCTCTCCTCCACCTTCAATAGAAAATTGTGGAGGTGGCATTAGAACTTCATCTTCTTGAGATTGCATCTCTGTTTCTTCGGAAAATACAGCCCCTAGCACAAAGATAAAGACAAGGATTAACACACCAGCAGATAAGGCAAGAATTATAGTAAGCTTTTTATGCTCATTAAAAAATTGTTGAATCTTTTCAATATTGGTTGGAGGTTTTTCTTTTGGCTCTTTTTCTAAAACATCACGCAAAATATCAAAATCATCATCGAGTTGAATAATATTTTCTTTTGGATCTTCTGGTGGCATAATATTACCTCAAATAAGTCTCTAATACAGAGGGGATAAGAATACTTCCATTTTCTTGTTGGTAATTTTCCATAATAGCAACTAATGTCCTACCAACTGCTAAAGAAGAGCCATTTAAAGTATGCACAAGGATGTTTTTTTTGTGGGAATCTTTGTAGCGAATCTTTGCCCTTCTTGCTTGAAAATCCCTTGTATTAGAGATAGAACTAATCTCGCGATAGCAGTTTTGTCCCGGAAGCCATACTTCAATATCAATGGTATTACTTGCACTAAAACCCAAATCCCCACCACATAACTGCATAAGCCTATGGGGTAATCCCAAAGAAGTTAGCAAATCTGATGCACAAGCTACCATCCTCTCTTGCATCATCTCACTATCGCTAGGGAGAGTGATAGCTACCAGCTCAACCTTATCGAATTGATGTTGCCTTATAATGCCTCTTGTATCGCGTCCTGCGCTTCCTGCTTCTTTCCTAAAGCAAGGCGTATAAGCACTCATCATTAAAGGTAAATCTTCCTCACTTAATATCTCATCGCTATAAAGGTTGGTTAATGGCACTTCAGCAGTAGGGATAAGGTAGAGCTGATGCCCTTTAGTATTTTCTTCCTCTTGCAAATCTGAAATTTTAAAGAGGTCATTTTCAAATTTTGGTAATTGTCCTGTTCCAAATAATGCTTGATTATTGACAATTACAGGTGTTGCCACCTCACTAAAACCCCTCTTGGCATTAAAGTCAAGCATATAATTAATTAAAGCTCTCTCTAACCTTGCCCCCATTCCCATAAAAACACTAAAACGACTTTTAGCTAATTTCACTCCTCTTTCAAAATCAATCCAACCATTTTGTGCGGCTAATTCCCAATGTTCTTTAGGCTTAAAAGAAAAGTCTTTAGGCTCTAATACCTTTTTAATCTCTATATTATCTTTCTCATTTTTACCCAAAGGTGTTTTTTCATCAGGAATATTAGGGAGATTAGTTGAGAGTTCTTGGAGCTTATGTTCCCATAGCTCTATTTCTTGGAGATGAAGATTAATCTTAGATTTTAACAAATCACATTCTTTCTTTAAGTCTTCAATATCTCTGCCTTCTTGTTTATATTGTGCAAAAAGCTTAGACTTAGCATTTTGGGTCGCTTGGAGTGATTCTAAAGCAGTCTTTTTTTGTTTATATTGCAAACTCACTTCTTTAAGATTATTTAAAAAAATTTCATCAATATTGCGTTTTGAGAGCTTTTGTATCGTCTCATCAAAGCTATTTATAAGCAGTTTTAAATCAATCATTATACTCTAGTCCAAAAATAAATGGCTTATTATACCTTAAGAGTTGCCAAAATACCAAAAAGGGATATTAGGTATTAGAATCTCTTATTCTTTTGTGGTATTTTTATGCTATTTTTTATATTTTTCAAATTAGCAAGTCATTACTTCTCTCTTTTAAACTATTCTATTATCTTAATTCTTTGGCAGTTCTTGTATGCAAAGTCCTTATTAGCTATTTTTGGCTCCACAATACCATCCATATACCTTTTGGATTCCATTTTTTAAATCAATCTTTGCCCTCCAGCCAAGCTGATTAATTTTATCAGGATTTGTAAGTTTAACCATAGTGCCATCAGGCTTAGAGCTATCAAATACCAATTCCCCCTTAAATCCTACAATCTCTTTAATCATTAAACTTAAGTCTTGAATAGAAATATCCTCACCTGTGCCGATATTAAGATGTGTATTTCTAATTTCTTGAGAATCTTTTTTATACAAATCCCAAAAATCAACTTTTTGCATAAGGAATACACAAGCACTTGCTAAATCTTGAGTATGTAAAAACTCTCTCCTTACTTTTCCACTTCCCCATATTTGAACGCTTTTAGAAGAGATTCCAAATTTTTGCAAAATTTCTAAAGCTTTTTGCTCATCACAACCAAGATTATCTAAAACTTCTTGCATTCTTCCCTCTTCTAAAAGTTTAGCTAAATGCATTTTTCGTAAAAGGGCAGGAAGAACATGGGATTTTTCTAAATCAAAATTATCATTTTCTCCATAGAGATTGGTTGGCATTGCAGCGATAAAATTTGTCCCATATTGCAAATTATAAGACTCACACATTTTTAATCCCGCAATCTTAGCAATCGCATAAGGTTCATTGGTGTATTCTAATTCACTTTGCAATAAAACTGATTCGCTCATAGGTTGAGGGGCATTTTTGGGATAAATACAAGTTGAACCCAAAAACAAAAGCTTTTTTATTCCATTCAAATATGCAAAGTGAATCACATTATTTTGAATACTTAAATTTTGATAAATAAATTCTGCCCGATAAGTATTATTAGCAAGAATTCCACCCACCTTTGCAGCACTCAAAAAAACATAATCTGGTTTTGTTAAAGCAAAAAACTCTGCGACTGCACTTTGGTTGGTTAAATCTAGCTCTTGGTGTGTTTTAACCAACAAATTTGTATAGCCCTGCCTTTGCAATTCCTTAACAATGGCACTCCCTACAAGCCCTCTATGTCCCGCAACATAAATTTTAGAATCCTTTTGCATTCTACTCCTTAAAATAAATAGGAATTTCTGGGTTAGAGGGGTGATTAGGATAATCTAATCCCTCTAATATACCCTCCATTCGCTTCTGTTGAAAAAATGGAATCATTCCTTTTTTGATATAGCTAACCTCCAAAGTTGTGCTAAAAAACAAACCTTGTGAATAAAAAATCTTTCCGTGATTATTCAAATGCAAATGCAAAGGCTCATAATACTCATTTATTCGCTTTAATACCGCTAATCGCCTTTTAACACCCTCATTTTCTTCAGGATTACATCCGTGAAATTCAAAAATCACTTGCGTAAAATATTCTGCTAATAAGCCTATATCCATCTGTTCTAAAACTTCCCATTCTGCATTTTCAATATCCACTTGTAAAATATTCTCCACTTGCTTTAAATCATTATCCTTAATGATGGAGGATAAAGAAATGCAATCCTTATTTACTCCCACAAAATGTTTATGAAAGATAATATTAGGGTGATTATAGGGGCAGTGTTCTATACTTCCATCATACTCAATCACCTTATAACCCCTCTGTGCCATCTCTAAATCCCAAGGAGAACTTTCACTAACACCTAATGAAATAGCTTTTAGCAAGGGATAATCCCCCCCCCCCCGCAGAATCCATAGTAGAATCCATAAGATTAGGTTTATACATTACATATCCACCATCACCCTTACCACCTACCCTTACTAAATCTTCATAATCCACTTTAAGGGGTCTTAATAGCTCTAAATATTTTTGTATATTTTCAAAACATTGTTGATTGGGATTGATACGCACATAATTTCTATCTCTATCTTGCAAAAGCAATAATAAAATTTGCTTATCCTCCTCTTTAATGTGAGAGTGAATAATAATATTAGACATTAAGAGATTGTAATTAATTTGTGTATTTTCCCTTATGGCTTTTTCAATATTTTGCATACTTTACTCCTAGATAAAAAGATTTAACAATAAAAACTCCCAGCACATCACCAAAAGATTGAAAAAACTTAAAAAAGCAAACAAGGTGAGAAAAGTGAAAAAAGAAAGAAATACAAGAAAGCAGAGTCTCTAATAAACGAAGATATGTTTGTAAAACAACAAAAGCAGTAAAAACAAAGAAAGTTTTAAAGCAATTAGCTAATAAATCCCCCCCCCCCGCAATACTTTAGCAAGTAAAGCAAGAGAATCTTTAATACTAACTTGGTGATTTCCTACGAAAAATCCATTTTTATGTAAATGTTGGGCATTTTTGAGTGTTCCAAAAATTTCATAGTCAAAAAACCGCATTACTTCATTTTGAGTAAAATCCCCTGTAACAATGGGGCGGCATTCTATATTATTAGCTTGAAGCTTTTGGATTACCTCTTGGCGATTAAGTTTAGAATCTCTGCGGATAATTAGCGAAAACCCAAACCACGAGCTAGAAGAGATTTCTTTTTGTATTATAAAATCCGGATGGTTTTGAAAATATTGCTTAAAAATTTCTGCATTCTCTCGGCGGTGCTTTAAGAAATTTGGCAATTTCTTTAGCTGCTCTATCCCAATAGCACCACTCATTTCTACTGGACGAACATTATATCCGGGCAAAACAAACCGAAAAGACTCGCTAAAGCCATCTTCACTCTTAGGAGCTACCCTATTGTCTTTTGGCAAATTCCTAGTCCAACCGTGCGCTCTTAAGCAAAGTAAAATATGATAAAGCTCTTCATCATCGGTTACAACAAGTCCTCCCTCCATTGTCGCCATATGGTGCGAAAAAAAGGTAGAAAATGTCCCCATAACCCCAAATGTGCCTGCTTGTTTTCCTTTATATTCTGCCCCCATAGATTCACAATTATCTTCTAAGAGCAAAATATCTTTATTGCCAATAATCTCCTTAATCTTATCAAAATCGTTAGGATTCCCAAGTAAATTTACTACCATAATCATTTTAGTCTTTTCACTAATTGCGCCACTTAGAGCCTCTAAATCATAATTTAAAGTTTCTAAATCAATATCAACAAACTTTAACTTCAAGCCATATTGGTATAAAGGATAATAAGTCGTAGCCCAAGAAACCGCTGGAACGATAACTTCATCACCTCTTTGAATCTTAGGAGTGCTTGTATAAAATAATGCAGCTGTTGCGATTAAATTTGCTGTAGAACCACTACTTGTCATTAGGGCATATTTAGCTCCTACAAAAGCGGCAAAATCTTTTTCAAAGGCTGCAACCTTTGCTCCCATAGTGAAAATATCACTTTTTATAACCTCTTCTATGGCTTGTAACTCCTTATAATCCCAAGTTGATGAAGCTAAAGAATAATGTTGCATAACTACTTCCCCAAAAAATATTGATAGGTTTTTGTGATACCCTCTTTTAAATTTGTGTTAGAACTCCAACCAAATTCTTTTAAGCGGTCAATATCCACAAGTTTCTGTGCCATTCCCTCTGGCTTTTGCGTATTATAAATAAAATTACCTGTATAGCCTATAACTTCTGCTATCACTTCATAATATTCTGTAATGCTAAAATCCTCGCCCCTACCTACATTAATAATCTTTGGCATCCTCTCAAAGTTTTTTAACGCATAATATACAAAATCCGCCAAATCCTCTGCATACATAAACTCTCTTCTGGCTTTTCCACTTCCCCAAATCTCGACCTCTTTAGCTCCATCCATTTTAGCATTATGGATTTTTGCAATCACTGCTGGAAGCATATGGGCTTTATTGATTTCAAACTTATCGTATTTACCATATAAATTACAAGGAATAATGGTTTTATAGAGGAATTTTTTAGAATCTAAAATATACTCACAAAGCTTAGTAGAAACAATCTTAGCTAACGCATAACCCTCATTAGTAGGCTCTAACTCTCCACTTAAAATCAAATCTTCGCTTAAAGGATTTTTGCCCTCTTTAGGATACATACAAGAACTTGCGATATTTAAAAACCTCTGCACTCCACATTCTAAAGCAGCCATTATGATATGTAAGCCCATAGCAACATTTTGGCTTAAAAACTCCACAGGATTTGCGATATTTGCACTAATCCCACCTACAAGTCCCGCACAATGGACAATAACATCAGGTTTATGGGTTTTAAGATAAGCCAATACTTGTGTTTTATCCAATAAATCTAATTCTCCCCTTTTAGGAGCTAAAACCTCATAAAATCGACTCTCTTTGTATTCTACAATATTGCATCCAACCATTCCAGTAGAACCTGTAATTAAAATCTTATTCATAATACCTCATAATGGTATATCCACCTTCTTGTAAGTATTTATCTTTATTCATTAGTTTCAAATCACTTTGCATCATATCACAAACTAAATCCTCTAAATTAAATTCACGATTCCAACCAAGTTTTGATTCAGCCTTACTAGGATCACCTAAAAGTAAATCTACCTCTGTAGGGCGAAAATATCGTGGATCTACACAAACTAACTCTTGTCCAATTTTAAGATGTGATAAATCAATAGGAAGCTCTTCTGCCCTATTGAAATCTATCTTTGCAATAATGCCTTTCTCATTAATCCCCTCCCCTACAAACTCCAAAACAATCCCACAATACTCAAAGGCAAGTTTGACAAAATCTCTTACCATTGTTGTTTGACCCGTAGCAATCACCCAATCTTCTGGGACTTTGTATTGCAAAATCATCCACATCATTTTCACATAATCTTTAGCGTGTCCCCAATCTCTTTTAGCATCTAAATTCCCAAGATAGAGCTTCTCTTGCAAATTTAGAGCAATTTTAGCAGCAGCACGAGTAATTTTACGCGTTACAAAGGTTTCCCCTCGCACCGGAGATTCGTGATTAAACAAAATCCCATTACACGCAAACATATTATAAGCTTCTCTATAATTTACCGTTATCCAATACGCATACATTTTTGCCACCGCATAAGGAGAGCGTGGATAAAAGGGAGTTTTTTCATTTTGGGGAATCTCTTGAACTTTACCATAAAGCTCTGAAGTGGAGGCTTGATAAATCCTTGTTTTATCAATAAGTTTTAAAAATCGCACTGCATCTAAGATTCTAAGTGTTCCTATACCATCAGCATTAGCAGTATATTCTGGTGTTTCAAAACTAACAGCTACATGGCTTTGTGCCGCAAGGTTATAAATCTCATCAGGACAAATATCCGCAATCAATCGTGTAAGATTCATAGAATCTGTCATATCTCCATAATGGAGATAAAAGTTATTATGCTTACAATGATGCCCCTCAAAGAGATGATCAATCCTATCGGTATTAAAAAGAGATGCTCTCCTCTTAATCCCATGCACTTCATATCCCTTATCTAACAAAAATTCCGATAAATACGCTCCATCTTGCCCTGTAATTCCGGTAATTAACGCTACTTTAGCCATTTTCTCCCTCTTTAATAGTTTCTAAAATTTTGTTTTCTACATTATAACTAAACAAACGATGATAATTATCCCTTATTGCCTCTAAGCGACTTTCATAATCTTCTTTGCAACAAGTCTTTAAAAGAGAATCTAAATTAGAATCCTCTTTTAAAATAATTATTCCATCCGCATTAAAAAATTTATCAATTTTTGTTGCTCCTAGATAAATGGGAATTGTCATTGAAGCAAAACAATCTAAAATCTTTTCGGTAAAATAAAAAGAAGAAATATCGTTTTCTATAACAATTTGATAACGATAATGTTCTAAAGATTGGGATTTAAAGGGTATTGGTCTATGATTAAACCTCCCAAAAACATCAACTTTACCACTCTTTAAAGCATCTTTAGCAAAACATTGTCGAATTTTATGCATTTTACACGCAACCTTGTCACTGCATACCATAGAAATATTTTTATCCTTTTTTTGATAAGCTAAATCTGTTATTTGCACTTTATCACGGATTCCATTATAAGTTTCATTCCCATACCACCAAAACCAAGACAATAATAATCGAAAATTTTGGAATCTCTCTAACAAAGTTTCCGAAAAAGTAAAAACCAAATCAAAATCCTTGTGCAAACCCAAATAAGTATCAAATAATTCATATTCTTTTGTCGCTATAGATTGGGATTCACATAACCAACCATAACGTTTTATAGGCTCTCCCATAGTTTCTAACATAGAAAGCCCTGTATAAAAATGAACAGGTAAGCAAATATTCCAATAATCCCAAAATATCCCTCCCCCCCCCCACCACCATCAAAATTGATACTGGGTAATGCCATATGGGAATCACGTATAAAAAAGACTTCAACCTTTTTACCATCTTTATTATAAATTTCTGGAATTTGGCGAGAAAACATAGGATAGGGCATATAGACTTTACCATAACCATACCTATCATTTCTACAATAGATAATAGGTTTTTTATTGCTGTTTCTTAATTTACGTCTTAAGCTTTTAAAGGGTATTAAACTCTGCACAATACTAATTAAGATTTTTTTAAGAAAATAATAGATTACTTCATTAATTTGTTTGGAATCCATCTCCATATTATATTCCTTTAGCTTCTCCCAAAATCATCTTCAAGCCGAACAATATCATCTTCTCCTGTGTATTCGCCCACTTGTGCTTCAATCAAAACTACGGGAATTTTACCCTCGTTGCTTAATCGATGCACTTCTCCCATTTTAATATAAGTTGATTCATTAGGTCGCACTAATTTCTTCTCATTACCAACTTGCACACTTGCACTCCCACTTACAACAATCCAATGTTCATTGCGATGAAAGTGTTTTTGTAGGCTTAGAGACTTTCCGGGCTTTACAATAATTTTCTTAATCTTATACCCCATAGAATCTTCTAAAATAGTGTAACTTCCCCAAGGACGATGGGTTGTTAGATGAGTTTTACAAATTTCGCTATCCCCTAAATTTTCCACCAAAGTTTTTACTCTCTGACTCTGGCTTCTTTTACCCACCAATAAAACATCACCTGTATCAATTACCATACAATCCTCAATGCCTATAAGAGCGATTAATTTCTCCTTATGGCTAATAATAAGATTATTTTTAGAATCCAATGCTAAAGAATTCCCTAAAATAACATTTTCATCCTTATCTTTAGGCAATTCTTCATAAAGCGAATCAAAACTCCCAACATCACTCCAGCCTATATCACAAGGCAACACTTTAACACATTTTGATTTTTCCATTAAAGCATAATCAATGCTATTTTGAGGAATCTCCTGCATTGCTTCTATAGGTATTCTTCTTAGATTCTTATCTGTAATGGCTTGATTATAGGCTCTCTCACACTGCTCAAAAATATCTGGACTATGCTTTTGCATTTCTTTTAATAAAACTTCAACCCTAAAACAAAATAAACCAGAATTCCAAAAATAATTACCCTCTCTTAACAAGTTTTGTGCAACTTCTAACTTAGGCTTCTCCATAAAAGATTCTGCATTAAAATCCTCACCCATTTGGATATACCCAAATCCTGTATGAGCAGACTTTGGGGTAATGCCAAAAGTTACTAAA
This sequence comes from Helicobacter mesocricetorum, assembly GCF_900198605.1. Taxonomy (GTDB): domain Bacteria; phylum Campylobacterota; class Campylobacteria; order Campylobacterales; family Helicobacteraceae; genus Helicobacter_D; species Helicobacter_D mesocricetorum. The sequence continues at coordinate 18,747 of NZ_FZPJ01000015.1, forward strand.
GAATCATTATTTGCTAATTCTTTAGCCTTTTGCAAAACTTCTTTATAAGAATCCATATCCTTAATCAAGTGATCACTTGGAGTAACAAGAACAATTTCCTCTAATGGTAACCCCAAACAAGCTAAAGTGATGGCGGGTGCAGTATTTTTAGCCATAGGCTCTAAAAGATAGGAGATATCTGTATGAGGTTTAGAATATTTTATTTGCTCTATTTTATCAAGTGCTAAAAAATACTGCTCGGCATTGCAAACCACTAAGGCTTTCTCACAAAAGGCAAAATTGCGCTTCAAAGTAAGTTCAAAAAGGGATTCTCCATTAAAAAATGGAATAAACTGCTTTGGCATAAGCGTCCTGCTTAGAGGAAATAGTCTTGTTCCACCACCACCACAAAGAATTATATTTGTCATAATACCCCTCTTGTCAATTTAAATTGAAGCTAGAATTTATAGTTAAACCCTAAATACATTCCCCCCGTAGTCTGCATAGGCTTAATATTTTCATTTAAAACATCTGTTTTTGTTCCGCCTACATCAAAACTTAACTTTAAATCCCTTGTTTTATACCGAATCTGCTCTAATTTAACACCTAATTCTACCTCTACTCTGCCTAATTCATATAAAAACCCCATCTTGGCACCATATATTAATCCATCAAAAGCACTTGGCAAAGAGAAAATATCGCCAAAGAAATTAGACTCTGTATTGACATTTAAAAAAGAATACCCACCATAAGCCCCCAAAACACCGCGTATATTTTCCGAAAGCTTAGGCGTAAAGTCATAACCAATAACTGCCCTATGTGCGCGATATTTGGATTCTACTGGTATATTAGCTATCACATTTCCAGAGACTATTACAGGTATATTATCTGTATCTTTTATCTTAGATTGATGATAATAAGCAATATAAGCCCTATGCTCAGGGGATAATCTATACCCTGCTCTTAATCCAAAGTTTGATACCTTATCTTTAATGTTTAAATCAAACTCTTCTTGTTGGATTTTCGTCTTTCCATATCCTCCATCTGCCCCTAAAAAAAATCCTTGACTTTCATTGGCTAATACATTAATACCAAATACCGCAACAAACAAACCCGATACTATGCCTAATCTATTTATAAACTTCATCATCATAAAAACCTATCAACTTAAAACAATTCAAACTTACCTCATTCCGCCACTTCTATGCGCTGGATGTTGATATTCTTTCTTTTCGCACGCACTAAACACAAAAACTGACGCCACAAGCCCAATTAAAACTAACATTTTTTTCATTATTTCTCCTTAAAGTAATTTGATAATCCTATAACTTTACAATCTTAGCACCAAAGCCACCTAATTTTGGTGGAGCGTCTAAAAACTCCACAACTTTTGGATGTTGCTCTAAAAAATCTCTTACCACGCTTGAGAGGCGACCTGTTCCAATGCCGTGATAGATTAGCACCTCATCAAGCCCTGCTATTAAACTATTAGAAATAAACTCTTCAAGCTTTTCTAGGGCTTCTTCTGCCCTCATTCCGTGCAAATCCAAGGACACATTGACACTTTGAGGCATTTTAACATTAACTTTTACTTGAGGTGTATCTAAAACATTTCTACTATGGTTAAGTTCATTTAATGGCACTTTTAATTTTATTCCATCATCAAGTTGCATCACTGCCATTTGTCTTTGAATACTTACTATTATTCCTTTGGAACGACGATATTCTACCCTATCTTTTATTTTAAATTCCTTTATCCTCTCCAAAGATTTCTCTTCATAATGCTTTTTGATTTGATAAAAAATTTTATTAGCGTTATTCATTTGACGATGAATCTCTTGAGAGTTTTGTAATTTTACAGCTTTTTTGGCTTCATTAATCGCCTCATAATAAAGCATTTCCAAAGCATTCATTTTTGTTTTATAGGTTTCTTGCATTTCTTCTTCTTTTTCTTTTAGTTGCAATCTTTTATGCTCTAATTTCTTTTGTTTTTGCTGCACCTCTTGTATTTCCTTTTGGAGCTTCCTCTCCAAATGCGAAGAATGCTCAATTAATATATTAAGCTTCTCTTTATCTTCTCCATAAACTTTTTTGGCTTCATTAATTAGCATTTTAGGTATCCCATAACGCAAAGCGGTTTCAAAGGCATAACTCTTCCCAATAGTGCCTTCTAAAAAACTAAAAGTTGGCATTTCTCTCTCTTCATCAAAAAGAGCAGCCAAGAGTTGCACTCTTGGATTCCCAGCCATTAATGCCGCTAGTCGTTTATGGTGCGTGGTAATAATAACCTTATTCTCTCTATTCATTAAATATTCTAAAAGCACCTTAAATAAACTTGCTGCTTCATCACTATCTGTGCCTAATTCAATCTCATCAATACCAATAATTCCCTCTCTTTGATGAAGTATTTGGGAGAATTCAAGCATCCTCCCGCCAAAGGTAGAAATATCGTTCTTGCTACTTTGAGGATCTTCTAAAATAAGATGGATAAACTTAAAAATATCAATGCTTGACTTTGAAGCATTTATAGGCATAGGAAGCAAATATTTAGCAAGAAACACTACACTTAAAACGGATTTTAAAAACATCGTTTTACCCCCAGCATTCACTCCTGTTAAGATTAAAACATTTCCCTTAAAATCAAGGCTAATAGGCTTAGGTTCTTTTAAAGCAGGATGCTTAAATTCACAAATTTGAATATTTCTTGCATTGGGCTTAGGGGATAAGAATTCCAACCCTCTATCTTTTGCAAACATTAAACGGGCTTGGTAGGAATCAAATCTATCAAACTCTTTATTAATAAACTTCAAAAACACAAAGTTTTTAGCAAAAAGCAAGGATATTTCCTTACAGATATTAAAAAGTTGCTCTTCTTTTTGGTTGCATAAGTGATTAAGCCTATCTTTTAAGCTTATAATACTTTGGGGCAAAACATAAAAAAACCCCGTATTGGAGCGATGAATAATTTGCCCTTTTAAAACATAATGAAACCCTGCTTTAAGCAATAAACACTCTTCATTATCTATAAGATGAATCTGTTTATCCACCAGATAAGGAGTAAGTTTATTTTGGGATAGGATTTGGTGCATTTGCGAAGAAATTTCTCTTTTAAGCTCTACAATTCTCTGACACAATACATCAAATTCTAAATAAATGCCTTGTTTTATTTCGCCATTATTTTCAAAAGTCTTCGCACATTCTAATAAAGATTGTGGGATTAAAATATTATCAAACCATTCTTTTAAAATCCCCTCACATTTTAATGTCTTTAAATACATAAAATAGCGAATAATTTTTATAAACTCAAAAATTTCATCAAGCTTTAAATAACCAAACTTTTTTAATAATTGCAATTGGGACTCTAAAGGCTTCACTTCTTGAGGAGGCGTAAAAAGAATAGATTCTAAAGCCTGAATATAACGCAAGTGTATTTTGCAATCACCCTCTAAAAGCAAGGCTTTAGGGCGAGATAAAAATCCCTCATAATGCCCAATAAAATCTACTAAATCAAGTTGCTTAATTAGCATCATTAAACACGCAATTTTTTAGCGGAATAACGGTTCTAAAATAGGGACTATCTTCCTTACCCACTAAAGTCAAAGTTCCACTTACAAAATTAAAAGTAGCGGTATTAACTTCAAGAGTTTTTGCACCTATTTGGCATTGAAGATTCTTATCTTGTAAAAAGAGTTGCGCCAGAGATGTTAGCTTATCATCACTTTTATCTTGAAAAATCGTAAAAACCCCAATACCCACAGCAATAACAATTAAAAATCCTGCGACAAACACTTTTCCCTTAGTGCTAATAATATTATAAGAAACAAGTAATTGCAGTAATAAAAACAATAAAAAAGCCACTAAAATGATAATTAATCCATACTTTAACATTAAATTCCGCCTCTTAATTGATAAGTCAAATTTCCTGCATTAAAGCCAATAGCAATCCCCTCTTGTATCTTGTGAATGGGCTGTTGGTCTTTATATAAAATCAACGCATTCCCATCTCTTTGAATACAATCTGCAAAAATAGGATTATAACCCTTAAAAAGCCCATTAAAATCAATCTCTTTTTTTGCCTCACCCACAGAATAAACAGGTAGAATAACAAGTTCATCAACGCCCTTAAAGCACTCTATAAAACCCTCCAAATTATCACAGATTCTAGAATATTTATGTGGTTGCCAAATTGCACAAATTTTATCTCTCTTTGTTAATTCTTGATATTTTTTGAGTGCTTGAAGCGTTGCTTTTATTTCGGTTGGATGATGTGCATAATCATCAATAATAATACAATTACCTACCTCTAAAACATCAAAACGTTTTTTAATTCCCACAAAATTTTTAATATTTTTACGAATAGTCTCTAAATCTAAGGAATCTAAAACACTCAAAATAGCTAAAGACGCATCTAATGCGATATGCTCTCCAATACCATAAACCTCAAAATAGCCATAATCTTTTTTGTTATGCCGCAATCTAAATCTCGTTGTTGGCTGATTATTGCGTAAGAAATATTCTATTTCACAAATCTCTTTAGAGGGATAAAGACGCACACATTCTAACTCCAACCCCCCTAAAAAACTATCTTCAGCATTAATGATTCGTCTTTTAGCTAATCTTAAAAAATCCTCATAGGCTTGATAAAACTTTTCAAGATTATGCCCATAAGCTTCCATATGTTCTGGTTCTGCATTCGTTACAATCGCACAATAAGGATTACAATTTAAAAAACTCTTATCAGATTCATCAGCTTCAAAAACAACCATCTCACTCTTTAAAGCGCGTGTATTAGAATGAAACTCCTTACTTTCTGCACCAATTAAAGCACTGCAATCTTGCAAGATTGCGCTTAAAATAGCCGTGGTAGTGCTTTTGCCGTGCGCCCCTGCAACTGCATAAACTTGCTTTTCTTTTAAAATCAAAGATAAAGCCTCTTTACGAGATAAAATCTTAATACCTCTTCTTCTTGCCTCTTGTATTTCTATATTATCCTCTTTAATAATAGCTGAATGGATTACTAATTCGGGATTTTTTAAAGATTGAATACTATGGGGAATCGTTACCTTAATGCCTATTTTTTTCAACTCCTTTGTCATAGCACCCTCTGCTATATCTGAACCACTTATTTCCACACCTTGTGCATACAAAAATCTAGCTAATGCAGAAATCCCAATGCCACCAATCCCAATAAAATGAACACTTTGTGGCATTTTTATAGGCACTGCTTAATCCTTAACAAAGCTTCTTGAATAACTGCTTCTTCATAAACAAGTGCCAAGCGGACATACCCACTACCCGGATCAATACCCTCATTAGTTCGTGATAAAAAACTTCCCGGAAGCACCAAAATATTCTCTTTTTCTAAAAGTTTTTTCGTAAAAGCCAAATCATCGCCTACATACAACCAAACATAAAAAGTCTCCTTGGGGACTTCCACACCTAAAATCTCCTCTGCTATCTTTAAATTTTTTGCATACTGCATTTGAAAATATTGCGTATGGGTTTCATCATTCCAAGCTAAAGCGGCTGCTTCTTGAAGAGGCAAAGGAGAAGCACAACCCACATAGGTTCTATATTGCGCATAATCTTTTAAAACCGCACTATCCCCTGCAATAAATCCACTCCTAAGCCCCGGAGCACTGGAACGTTTTGAAATAGAGTTTAATGCTAAAACATTTTTAAAACCTGTATTTCCCACTGCCACACTAGCCTCTAAGATAGAATATGGTTTTATTCCTGTGTAAATCTCACTATAACATTCATCATTCAACAATAAAAAATCATATTCTAATGCCCACTCCACCCATAATTTTAACTCCTCTAAAGTTAAACTGCTTCCTGTTGGATTGTTTGGAAAATTTAAAATAACCAAATCACATTCTTGCATCTGCTCTTTTGTTAGTTGGGGTTTAAAAGCATTTTCTTTTAGGAGATTCATATAAATGGTTTTTGCCCCTGAAGCAATCGCAGCACCTTCATAAATTTGATAAAAAGGATTTGGATGCGCAATAACCTTAGAAGTTTTACCAAAAAGATAAAATTGCGGAAAATTAAATAAAACTTCTCTTGTCCCAAAACTAGGGACAATCTCCTCTAAACGCAACCTTACATTAAATCTCCTATGAATAAAGCTCTGCAAAGCGATTTTTAAACTTTTCTCTCCGCTTGTTTTGGGATATTTATTTAACAAATACGCATTATCTCCAAGAGCTTTGGTGATAAAATCTGGAGTTTTAAATTGCGGTTCTCCAACACCTAAAGAGATTCTTTGTCCTGTTGTAGAAATAGATTCAATAAGAGCATTTAACTTTTCAAAAGGATAAGGCTGAAACTCCATTTTATCTCCTCTTAGAACTTCTTTTAGTCTTTGCATTAGGAGTTTTAGGGATCTTTTTTTCTTTATTTACCCTTTTTTCTCTCCTATCTTCCTTTTTGCCATAATCACCCTTTTTAGAATACTCTCGTTTTTGCTTTTTATAAAAAGCTTTTTCTTCTTTTGTTAATTCTTTTTGAAATTTTTGTAAATCTTTTTTTCCTAAACCAATCTTATTAGGACCTAAAACCTTTACTTCCTCAAGCAACATTGAGAGCAATTTGCAAACTAATTGTGTCATATCCGCATTACTTCTTACCTGCTCATAAAGACGCAAAGCCTCATCACTAATTTGGTATTTCAAGATTTTTTCTATCCATTGCGAATCTTTTTTGTTAATAGTATCTTGAATGTTGGGTATTTCATAAAGCTCAATAGTAGCCTTAGTATTTTCTTTTATTCTACGCAATTCTTTAAACTCTAAAGGTGTTGCAAGTGTAATAGCAACACCCTTTTTTCCTGCTCTACCTGTCCTACCAATACGATGGACATAAGATTCTGGATTTAAAGGAATGTGGAAGTTAAAAACATGGCTAACTCCACTAATATCAAGCCCACGCGCCGCAATATCAGTAGCTACTAAAATATTAATTTGAGAATCTTTAAAGGCTTTAATAGACTTCTGTCTATCCTTTTGTTCCATATCTCCGTGCATTGCACCTGCTCTATATCCGCGCTCTATTAATCGCTTAGCCAAAATATCAGCTTCTTTTTTCATTCGTGTAAAAATAATAGCTTTAGTAGGCATTTCACTATCAATTAAACGAATAATGGCATCCTCGCGTTCGACCTCATTAATAATATAATACCGCTGTGAAATATCCTCATTTGTAGTGTTCTCTTGGGTGATTTTGATAAATTTTGGATTATTAAGAATCTTTTGAGCTAAATGCTTAATAGGGACAGGCATAGTTGCTGAAAAAAGTAAGGTTTGGTGTTCTTTATAAAGATATTGAAAAATTTCTTCAATATCATCTAAAAATCCCATATCCAACATTTCATCTGATTCATCTAATACAACAACTCGTGGAAAAAAATTTTTTAATTTATGATTGCGAAGATAATCCAATAACCTTCCGGGGGTAGCAATAACAATTTGTGGCTTTTTATCCAAAAGCTCTAATTGCCTAGAAACTGATTGTCCGCCAAAAAACGAAACCGTTCGGACTTTGCTATATTTGCCTAATTGAAAAATTTCATCACTAACTTGCATAGCAAGTTCTCGTGTTGGAGTAATAATCAAAGCTTCAACGCTTCCATTATGTTTTAAACTATTAATCAAAGGCAATCCAAATGCGGCTGTTTTTCCTGTTCCTGTTTGCGCTTGTGCTATCACATCAAGACCATCTAAAATAGCGGGAATAGCCTCCTTTTGAATAGGACTTGGCTGAATAAAACCTAACTCTTTAATGCCTCTTAATAGACTTTTTTTGAATCCAAAATGCGAAAAATCTGAAACCTCATCGACAAAATCTTTTGCAATACTTTTTTTAACATTTTTTATTTTATTTTCTACTTTGTTTTCCATAAACTTCCAAACTCTAAATATATTCCTCAATTATAACATAACATTCCCAAAAAACCCTATCTTAAGCCAATAAACTTTCATTCTAAAAGATGACGAATTTACTATTTTTACCACCTTTAAAGTTTTTTATTTCAGTGATTAATTCTTGTGAAGTTGTCCATAGAGATTTTTTATCAATATAGATAGTATCAAATACAAAATCTCTCATCATACTTGAGAGCAAAATTTGTTTATAGGCAACTTTAACACAATGGAATTTTCCCTCTGTTAGAATCTTTATCTTCATATCCATTGTTGTTTTTTCATTAGTGCTAACAATAAGAAAATTTTTTTTAACGCTTTCTTTAAGCTTTTGGTAATAAAGATAAATCTGTTTATCACCCTCACTTAATCGATCTTTATTCAATCTCTCTAAATACTGCTCCATAAAATTAATAGATATGGGGGCTAATTGATTTTCTGGATACTTAAAATAGCAATTCTTCATAGCTTTGGATTCCAAAGATTTTTGGTAAATCTTATTATCTAAAATAGTAATGCAAATATCTAATCCATTTTTGATTTTCCTATAAAGCATTTTATGAACTTTTTGAAAAGATTTTTCAAAGCTTTGATGATAACTTTTATAAAATTCTGCTTTAATGGCACTTAGGCGAGATATTCTTTGCGTAACTATTTCATCTTCTTTTGTTAATTTTTTTAATTCTCCTTCAATTTTTTCTTGTTTTTCTAGCATTTCTTGAGGCTTTTTTGCTAAAGATTCTAATTTACGCACAATCACCGCTAACTCCGCATTACAGGATTGAATTTTTCGCTGAATTATTTTTAAGGTATCTTTTGCATTCTCCAAAGCAAAATTTAATGCCTGATAATGCGATTGATACTTGATAAAATATTCCAAAAAAAGTGCTTCAACATTAACTTTATGGTCAAAATCTAATAAGGAATTCTCAAGCCTTATAACAACGCCCAATTCTTCGATAAAATCATCTTTTTTCATTGTTTTATCATTAAAAAGGAGATTATCTAAAGCCTTAAAAACAAACCGCTTAGTATGCATAAACTCCAACAAGATTTTTTGGTGTGCAATGTATAAATCATTAAGAAAACTAACGGCTAGTAAATGTTGTTGAAAATACCATTTCAGTGCATTATCTACACTAATGGTTAAAGGTATATCTTTGATTTTATCATAATTAGTTATTTTATAAATTTCTTGAATAGCTAAATCTCGCTTATTGCTTTGGATTGCCTCTAATTGCTCATCAGTTTGATTACGCCAAAAATCTGATTCACTAATAAAAGTATTGCCACCAAACTCTTGAAATTTCGAAACCTTACAATCTGTAATTTGATTGGATTCATTACAGCGAAACTCTACAAACATTCCTTCCATTGGAATAACTTTCTTATCATGCCAAGCATCTTTGGTAAATTCAAAGAGCATTTTGGAGGCATTAATCACTACCCCTTTACCATTACTGCTTAAATATCTAACTATTCTGCCATGCATTTTCTCTCTCTTTATAAAGTTCTAAATATTCTTCTTGCATTTTTTCCCTTAAAGATTCATACCAATTCTCTTCACTAGGGACAAAGGCGGGAAGATATTTTACGATAAAGGGTTGATTATCAAATTTCATAGAGCCTATATCCAAACAATCTCTAGTCCCACAAAAAACAATAGGCTGGACTTTCAAATGAAAATGTTCAATTAAAAATTTAGCACCATTTTTAAAGGGTAAAAATTTCTCTCTCCCCAAAGATCGAGTTCCTTCTGGAAAAATACATAAAACTCTTCCTTTAGACAATCTATCTTTGGCTTCTTTTAGCAAAAATACAGCCTCTTTCTTGCTTTCACGATTGATTAAAATCATCTTAGGGGCTTTTAGAGCGTGTCCGTAAAAAAATGGTTCACCTAATTCTTTCTTCGCAATCCAACATAAATCATTAGGATGAAATGCTTCAAAATAAACCACATCCATAAAACTTTGATGATTCATCACTAAAATTTGTGCTGTTTTATCTAATTCTCCTATTATTTTGGCATTAACCCCAAAAAGTCTAAAAAATAGTGAAGCTGTAACTCTGCGCACTATTCTATGGTGTTGAGGGAATATATACATTAATAAAATACTCCAAGGCACTAGCAATAAAACATAAAATATTGCGCTACAAGCTCTAATCTTGGACATCATTTTTTTCTACCCATCCAATACGTTCATCTTCTAGTATTACCTTATAATAACCCCTAATATCTGATAAAACCTCTACTTTCATTGGCTCTTTGGTGATTAAAATAATGGTAGAATTAAAAGTTGGTTGAATACGAATAGGTGTATTGACTTTTAAAACTGCAGAAGTTCTAGCTGATAGCAGATAAAACAAAAGCACTAAAGGAAGAATCCCTAAAAGAATAAAAATCCATTTTCGTTTATAAAAATACAAGCCAAAAGACACAAGTATCAAAAAAACCACGAAAGAAACTTGATAGAATTGGATATTGTTTTTAGGTCTTATATCACTTTGTGTGCTAACGCGCTCATCTTGTGGAATATTATCCACTTGTAATTCAATATATTGAGATTTTTCTGTATTAAAATATTCAAAAGAAATAATTCCTAAACTCTTTGGCACAATCGCATAATAAAAAGCAATAGCCTCCTTATAATCTCCACTCTTACTTTCAATGCCTTGCTGATAGGATTGCAAATGAAAATCAAAAAGATTCCCTAAATTGCTTTGTAGTTGAAAAACAGCAAGATTGTGCTGGGAGTCATAATTAGTAATTTTAGAATCTAAAATTTTTAAATCTTTGGCTAAGACTTGCGAATATCTACCTTTTCGCTCTAATTTAATGGCTCTACCAACAATAAAGTCTGTATTCTCTTGAAACTCCCCTTCTATGGTATTTACAATAACTTCAACTTTAGGAATAGTAAAATTAGGTTGGTTAATTTTAAAATAAAAAGTATTGCTAAGGCTAGAATCTTGATTTAAAGTCCAAGTTTCTTTTGGGTTTAGCACTTCAACGCTCGCATTATCTAATATAAATCTTGTTTCAATAGTAGAATATTGACTTAATACTAATAATTTAAAAGTGATAGGAACAATTTGATGAACATACAAGATACTATAAGGCGGATTTATCATATCTAAATAAACATTTTTAGTAATAAGGTTTTGTTTTTTTATCTCTTCTAATTTTAAATCCTCCTCTTCATAAGCATCCTGTCCCTTTTCTTTCTTGTTTTCTTGTGAGATATTAAATTCTAGGGGGGATGAACTCTCCTCTACCATTACTTCAGGTAGAATATTTTTTCGTTTTATCTTGTCCTCTTCCAAAGCAGAATCTTTAGGAGATTCCGCCTCTGCCACTAGAGCATTAAAAGTATTATTTTTCGCAGAAAATACAAATTCCTCTTGTGCAAATAATTGGAGTACCAAGATAGCATAAAGAAAAAACTTCATAAAACCTCTAAAAACCCCTCTAACATCTTTAATCCTGCTGTATTACCCAAAACTTCCTCTACGGCTCTTTCAGGATGAGGCATAAGTCCAAAAACATTCTTATTTTCATTACAAATTCCAGCAATTTTTTCTAAAGAGCCATTAATGTTTTGTGTATATTTTAATAAAATCTGCCCATTTGCTTCTAATTGCCCTAACTGCTCTTGATGAATATAGTAATTCCCTTCTGCGTGAGCAATGGGAATATTTATAACCTCTTTTATTTTAAAGTTTTTCAAAAAAATATTATGGGTATCTACCACCTCTAAACTCACATTTTTTGAGATAAACTGCAAGTTTTCATTATGCTTCATCGCACCGGGTAACAATCCGCTCTCTAAGAGTATTTGGAATCCATTACACACTCCAAGCACATAACCACCCTTGTTTGCAAAATCTATAACACAACGCATAATAGGCGAAAATCGTGCAATCGCTCCACTTCTTAGATAATCTCCATAACTAAAACCACCAGGAATTACAACTAATTTAGTATCCTTAGGTAATGCTCTTTGTTGATGCCAAACAATTTGGCTTTTAACCCCTAAAAGCGAAAAAGCATACTCCATATCATATTCGCAATTAGTTCCTAAAAATTGTAAGATAGCTACACTCATCTTATAGCTTTATTTGGTAATCTTCAATTACCGTATTTGCCAAGAGCGTTTCACACATAAGCTGCACTTGCTTTTTTACTTCTTGGGTTTCTTTGCTATCTATTTCTAAAATAATGGCTTTACCTACATTTACATCTTGAATATTTGTATGCCCTAAAGATTCTAAGGCATTATGAATGGCTTTACCTTGAGGGTCTAAAACACCATTTTTTAATCGCACAATCACTTCAACTCTCATAACCTCATCCTAGCAAAATCCTTTTTAATACTTCTTCATAAGCCATTTTTACACCGCCCAAATCTTCTCGGAATCTATCTTTATCTAACTTTTCTTTGCTATTTTTATCCCAAAAACGACAGGAATCAGGAGTAATTTCATCAGCTACCAAAATTTCATTTTTTTGATTTAAACCAAATTCTAATTTAAAATCTACCAACATCAAATTTCTTCTATCAAAAAACTCACATAACACTTCATTAACATCACGACCAATTTTTCTTAAATGCTCTAAAATCTCTATGGATTTCACACAACCTAAAATCAAGGCGTGTTCATCATTAATAAGCGGATCACCTAAAGAATCATCTTTATAATAAAACTCCACTAAAGCAAAGGGTAACCTCTCCCCTTCTTTAATCCCTAGTCTTTTGGTTAATGAACCTGTTGCAATATTCCTTACAACCACTTCAATAGGAATAATTTCAACAAATTGGCATAGCATTAAATTATCCGCTAAGGTTTCTACATAATGGGTTTTAATGCCTCTTTTCTCTAAAAGCTTAAAAATCTCGGAAGAAATCTTACAATTTAATGCGCCCTTTCCCTCTTCATTCCCTTTCTTTTGAGCATTAAAAGCTGTTAAATCATCTTTAAATTCCGCTAAAACAAAATTTTCATCATTAGTTTTATAAAGCTTCTTTCCCTTCCCTTCATATAACTTTTCTTTTTGCTCTACTTGCATAAACCCATTCCTCACTTTTGAATGATTGTTAGAGTTTTTAACACATCAATGGCACTTTTAAGCTGAATATCATTCATAATCTGCGTAGAAGATATTTCATTTTCCTTAGTTTTTGCTTTAATATTTTCTTTAGGATTGATTTTCTCCAATTCACCCTCTAAATGTTTTTTCAAATCAGCCTCTTTAATATTAAATCCACCTTCATCATTAGGAACTACACCAGGTAAGACTTCAATATCAGGAGTTACTCCCACAGCTTGTATCGTCCGACCACTTGGCAAATAATAACGAGCAATCGTTAAACGCAAAGCTTCTTTCTTTTCTGTGGGCAATACCACTTGCACACTCCCTTTACCAAAAGTAGTCTCCCCTATAAGAATTCCTCTTTTATGATCTTGCAATGCCCCTGCTACAATCTCACTCGCACTTGCACTTCCATTATTGACAAGCACGACTAAAGGGATTCTTGCATAGGGGGTTTTTGAAGTAGCTTCATATACGATATCTTCATCTTTTACGCGTCCTTTTTGTGAAACAATCGTTCCTTCTTTAATAAACAAATTACTTAGCTCAACAGCTTGATTTAAAAGCCCTCCGGGATTATTCCTTAAATCCAAAATTATGCCATCAATTTTTTTAAATTTCTTTAGCTCTTCTTCAACCCTTTGTGCAACCTTTTTATCAAAAGAAGTTACTCGCACATAAGCATAATCAGAATCTTCAATTTTTTTGGCATAAACAGATTCCACTTTAATATTATCCCTTGTGATATTAAAAACTAAAGGTTTAGGATTATCTTTTCTAACAATAGTCAATTGCACCTTTGTATTAGGTTTTCCACGCATTTTATTCACAGCATCGTCTAAACTCATACTTAAAGTGCTTTCTTCATTAATTTTTAAAATAATATCGCCACTTTTTAAACCTGCTCTATCACCCGGACTTCCTTCAATGGGAGCTATAATAGTAATACCCCCATTCTTTAAAGAGATAGTAATGCCTACCCCACCAAATTCTCCATTGGTTTGTATCCTAAGCTCTTCAAATTTTTTCTCATCTAAATAGGCAGAATGTGCATCAAGATTACTTAAAAGTCCCTCAATAGCTTTGTTAATAATCTCATCAAGTGTCAATTCATCAACATAATAATTCTCAATCGTTCCAATTACTTTTCTTAATTTATTATAAGAATCTAAACGTGAGCTTTCTGATGCTTTGGAAGCTGCAAAAACCTGAATACTAAATCCAAAAAACAATATTGCTAAAATCATTTTGAAACAAGTTTGTGTGATTTTCATTCTCTCAACCTAAAATTTTATTTATTAATGCAGGAATTGTAGCTTATCATCTCTGAAAAAAATATAATTTCGTTTAAAACCATACAGGCTAATAAAACTAAAATATATTTTTTATGTTATTTTCGATACAATCAAAATTTTAAATTTTAGGAGAAAAAATGGCATTAGATGAAAGTAAGCAAAAAGCCATAGAACTTGCTATCAAACAAATCGATAAAGCTTTTGGGAAAGGTGCATTAATTAGACTTGGAGATAAACCTGTTGAAAAAATTGATTGTATTAGCACAGGTTCTTTAGGGTTAGATATTGCACTTGGCATTGGTGGGATTCCAAAGGGACGAATTATTGAAGTTTATGGTCCTGAAAGCTCTGGTAAAACCACACTTGCGCTACAAGTTGTTGCAGAATGTCAAAAAAACGGGGGAATTTGTGCTTTTATAGATGCTGAACACGCTTTAGATGTTACTTATGCAAAACGATTAGGCGTAGATGTGGAAAACCTCCTTGTATCACAGCCTGATTTTGGGGAACAAGCTTTAGAAATATTAGAAACACTCACAAGAAGTGGGGGTGTAGATTTAATCATTATTGATTCTGTGGCAGCACTTACTCCAAAAAGTGAAATTGAAGGAGATATGGGCGACCAACATGTGGGACTTCAAGCAAGATTAATGAGTCAAGCATTAAGAAAGGTTACAGGCATTATCCACAAAATGAACACCACCGTTATCTTTATCAATCAAATTCGTATGAAAATTGGCGTAATGGGCTATGGAAGCCCAGAGACAACAACAGGTGGTAATGCTTTAAAGTTTTATGCAAGTGTTAGAATTGATGTAAGAAGAATCGCAAGCTTAAAACAAGGAGAGCAAAATATAGGAAATCGCGTCAAAGCAAAAGTTGTAAAAAACAAAGTTGCACCTCCTTTTAGAGGAGCAGAATTTGATATTATGTTTGGAGAGGGCATCAGCAAAGAGGGAGAATTAATAGACTATGGAGTAAAGCTTGATATTATCGACAAAAGTGGTGCTTGGTTTAGCTATGGAGATAAAAAGCTAGGGCAAGGCAAAGAAAATGCTAAGGTATTCTTAAAAGAAAATCCAGAAATCTCTCAAGAAATAGAAGAAAAAATCAAATCATCTATTTCTATCTCTGATGATTTATCCAATACTTCAGAAGATGATGAATAACCCCTAAATAATCTAAATTAAGGAGAAATAATGACTTTTATTGATGAAATTCACGCAGAGGAAGTTTTAGATAGTCGGGGGAATCCTACCATTAAAGCAACTGTTATTTTAAGTGATGGTAGCATAGGAAGTGCTATTGTCCCTAGTGGTGCAAGCACCGGAAAAAGAGAGGCTTTAGAATTAAGAGATGGGGATGAACGTTTTTTGGGAAAAGGCGTTTTAAAAGCTTGTGAAAATATACAAACAACTATCTACGATGCCATTAGCGGATTAAATCCTTATGAACAAACTATGATTGATAATCTCTTAATAGAAGCCGATAATACAGAGAATTTTTCTAATTTAGGTGCTAATGCCACACTAGGTGTTTCTATGGCTGTTGCTAGGGCTGCAGCAAAAAGCTTAAATATCCCGCTTTATCGGTATTTAGGTGGGGCTAATGCCCTAACACTTCCTATTCCTATGCTAAATATCATCAATGGGGGGAGTCACGCCGATAATACCGTAGATTTTCAAGAATATATGATTATGCCTCTTGGTTTTGATACTTTTAGCGAAGCACTAAGGGCTAGTGCAGAAATCTACCAATATCTAAAAAAAATCCTTAAAGATTCTAAACACATTACAAGCATTGGTGATGAGGGTGGATTTGCACCCAATCTAAAAAACAACGAAGAACCCTTGCAAATTATTTCAGAAGCTATCAAAAAAGCCGGTTATAAAGAAGGAGAACAAATCTTCCTTGCTCTTGACATCGCAAGCAGTGAATTTGTCAATCAAGCAGGTATTTACTCCCTCAAAGGTGAGAACAGAGAGCTTTGCGCAGAAGAGCTTATTGAATATTATGAGAAACTTATCGCAAAATATCCTATCATCTCCATAGAAGATGGTTTAAGTGAAGATGATTGGGAAGGTTGGGCGAAACTCACACAAAAATTAGGAGATAAGATTCAGCTAGTAGGAGATGATTTATTTGTAACCAATGCAAAAATACTCTCAAAGGGCATTCAACAAAATATCGCCAATGCCATTCTTATTAAGCCCAACCAAATTGGAACTATCACGCAAACTATGGAAACCATACGTTTAGCTCAAAGAAATAACTACAAATGCATTATGAGTCATCGGAGTGGAGAGAGCGAAGATACTTTCATAGCAGACTTTGCTGTGGCACTTAATACAGGAGAGATTAAGACAGGTTCTACGGCAAGAAGTGAGAGAATGGCAAAATATAATCGCTTATTAGCTATCGAAAATGAACTCCCCCATTCAGTCTATCTAGGAAAAACACTCTTTAAGATGTTGAAATGAAAAATAAGACCATAGCCTATCAAGAGATATTTCCTCTACTCCCTATTTTTAGTCTTGCCTTGATAGTTTGTATTGCAGGAATCTATTTTGGCAATCTACTTTTTGGTAGTAACTCCTTAAGTGTCTTATTAGAGCTTGAAGAAAAAGAAAAAAAAATGCGTCAAGAGGTAAATTTTCTCACACACCAAAACGCAAACTTACAAAAAGAGCTTTTTGAATTAAAAGGCTTGGAACCACAATGAAAAGAATTATCCTCCTATTTGCTTTACCTTCATTATTATTTGCTAATGAACCAAGAAAGTTACCAGAAATACCAACACTCAATGTAGATCCAACCCCCAATGTGGATCCAACTCTCACACCTGTTATAGATACAACCAATAATATGGGAAATACTCAAACATCACAATTCTCACGAAATCCTTTTGATGCTCTAGTAACCCCAAAATCAAGCGGACAATTATCGAATCTACCCGAACTTAATTTATTTACTAAAACAGAAATTACACTTCCCTCAACGGCAAGAAAAATTAAAAAAATAACCATAGACTACCAAAATCTTGATGGTTCTATTACAACCTTTGAAAAGGTTTTAGATGGCAATATAGATTGGCATCTTCCCTTGACCCTAACACAAGAAATCCAATTACCTAATATGCGATTAGATCCAAAACTAACTCCAAAACCCAATTTTACTTTGGGTGATTCTTTTAACTTCAATATCAATAAGCAAAAAACCCTATTAAAAACTTCCCTTAGCCTTATACGAAATTTCACTCTTACCTCACCTACTCGCCTTATACTAGACTTTAAAAGCACTACCAATAAAGCACTAAGCCAATCCTTAACAACCAATCTCCCTTTTATCACAAAAGTTAGTTTAGAAACTCATTTAGACTTTTATCGAATCACCCTAAATCTTGATGGACAATACAACTATTCTATCAATGCTAATAAAGAGGGGGCATTAGAAATTGACTTATATTAACCTTGTGTTAATCGGTTTTATGGGTAGTGGGAAAAGTAGCGTTGCAAAATCACTTTACCAAAAGACTAAAAAATTAGTTTTAGATAGTGATAAAATCATTGCAAATAACGAAAATTTAAATATTGCACAAATATTCGCCTCTAAGGGGGAGAGCTATTTTAGACAATGCGAAAAAGAATTTTGCCATTTTGTGAGCAAAAATATTCAAAACTGCATTATTGCGACAGGAGGAGGAATGCCTCTATTTTGTGATGTAAGCACAATGGGAAAAGTTTTTTTTCTACACTTAGAATTTGACAATATCCTCTCTAGACTCTCAAAAAAAGAAATCCAAAAGCGTCCCCTTTTTCAGGATAAAAACCAAGCCTTAAAGCTTTATCTAAAACGATTAGAGGTTTATAAAAGCTGTGCAGATGTTATGATTAATGCCAACCAAAGCTTAGAAAAAATCTCTGAAGACATTTTACAATCCTTATGAAAAAACCTCTTTTTATTCGCTTTAAAAATACAAAAATCGGTGGTGCAGAATTATATCTTTGTAGAATAACACAAGCCATTTACGATAAAAATCCCCCTATTTTTTCAAGCGGCAATTATTCTCAAGATTCCAAGCTATTTATAAAAATTCCAAAATTTTTACCCTCTTTTTTGGCTTTTCTTTACTTCTTGTATCATTATGAAAAATTCCGCAAATCCAATCCACAATTTCTTTATTTTAGTCTAGAGAGAGTTTTACACTGCGATATTTATCGTGCAGGGGATGGCATTCACAGACAATGGTTAGCGATAAAAACCCATAATAATCCTTTTAAAAAATTCAAAACTTTCTTTAATCCTATGAATCTCCTCTATACCTTTTTAGAACCAAAACTCTTTAAAAATACTAAAAAAATCATCGCTAACTCCCAAATGATAAAAGATTCACTTATTGAATACTTCGGTATCCCCCCTAGTAAAATTGAAGTTATTTATAATGGTATTAAAATCCCAAAGATTATCAACAAACCTAAAGCCAAAGAATCACTTATCAAAAAATTTCCCGACTTAAAAGACAAAACATTAATCCTTTTTGTAGGAAGCGGATATGCAAGAAAAGGATTAAAAGAAGCTATTCTTATACTTTCAAAGCTTAATTCTAAACAATGGTATTTTCTTATTATTGGCAAAGATAAAAAGGTTGCGTATTACCAAAAACTCGTTAAAAAATTATCTTTAGAAGAACATATTTTATTTCTAAACGCACAAGAAAACATAGAATCTTTTTATCAAGCAAGTGATATTTTCTTATTTCCCACAGCCTATGAACCTTGTTCAAATGCCACCTTAGAAGCGGCAAGCTATGAAAATGCTATCCTTACTACGAAACAAAATGGGGCAGGAGAGCTGTTTTCAAGTAATCTTCTTTTGGAGAGTCCTCAAGAGATTTCAAAAGGTTGTGAAATTTTAAATACACTCTTAGAAAATCAACAATTACTCTCTACACTACAAAAAGAATGCGCAAAAGCCGTCCAGCACCTAACCTTACAAAATCATTTAGACAAAACATTAGAGATTATAAAAAACTTATGAATATCCTTATTAGAATCCCCAATTGGTTAGGCGATGCAGTAATGGCAACTTTTGCAATGGAGATTCTTTATCAAACTTATCCACAAGCCCATTTTTATTTAGTAGGGAGCGAAGTTAGTTGCGAACTCTTTAGGCATTACCCAAACACCACACTTCTAGTTGATAATAGCAAAAAGAAAAACTTTAGAATACTCCATTTGTATGCTTTGGCTAAAAAGATTCCTCCTTGTGATATTGCTTTTACCTTTCAAAACAACTTTTTATCAGCTTTGTTTTTATTTTTTAATCAAGCAAAAGAACGTATAGGATACAACAAAGAAATGCGCTCACTCCTGCTTACTAAAGCCCCTAAAAAACAAGCAAATCTACACGAATCCTTGCATTTTAGCTCTCTTATAAAAACACTTATTCCAAACACTAATCTCAGCCCTAAACTATATTTAAGAAAATCTCCTTTAGAGGTTTTCTTACCACAACATTGGCAAAACCAAAAAATAGCAGGTATCAATGCAGGTGCAGCCTTTGGTAGTGCAAAACGTTGGAAAGAAGAATATTTTGCAGAAGTTATTGCTTTTTTATTAGACAAAAATTTCAAAATTCTACTCTTTGGAATAGCATCAGAAACCACTATTAATGACAAGATTCTCTCTTTTTTGCCACCCAATCCTCAAAATATTTTAAATTTAAGCGGACAAACAACCATTCAAAGCCTTATGGCTTATATACAAAAGAGCCATCTGTTTATAACTAATGATAGTGGTCCTATGCACATTGCAGCAGCATTTGAAGTTCCAACTTTAGCAATCTTTGGTCCCACTAATGAGCAAGAAACTTCCCCCTTTAATGCAAAAAATGCCCATATTATTTCACTAAAAACACTCAATCAACCCCTCTTCTGCCAACCCTGCAAAAAAAGAATCTGCCCTCTCCCCCAAGATTCTAGAGCTTTTCACGCCTGTATGATAGATTTAAAACCCTCCTTTATTATCAAAAGAATTCAATCCCTTATAAGCAATATTTAATTAAAATAACCCCCAACAGAGGTATAAAATGAGGACGATACAAATAGGGCATTCTCCAGATGCTGATGATATTTTTATGTATTATGCTATCGCATTTGGGTGGGTTGGGGATTCCATAAATTTTAAAAATCAATCACTTGATATACAAACCCTCAATGAAATGGCACTTAATGGGATATTAGACATCTCTGCTATTTCTTTTGGTGTTTATCCTCTTTTATTCCAAGAACAATGCCTTTTAAGAACCGGAGTAAGCTTTGGTGAAGGCTATGGTCCAAAACTTATCAAAAAAAGAGGAGTTGTGCTAAAGCGAAATTTTAAAGTTGCTTTAAGCGGGATTCATACAACTAATGCCTTACTCTTTAAAATCGCCTATCCACAAGCTAAAATCTATTACAAAAACTTTTTAGAAATTGAAAAAGCCGTTTTAAGTGGAGAAGTTGATGCTGGGGTTTTAATCCACGAATCTATTTTAGAATATGATTCTACCTTAGAAGTAGAAAAGGAGATTTGGGATATTTGGAATGACTACAATCAAGAAGGACTCCCCCTACCCCTTGGAGGAATGTGCATACGACGTTCCATCCCTCTAAGTCTAGCAATAGAATGCGAAGAAATCTTAACTAAAGCCATAAAGATAGGCTTAGAACACAAGCAACTCCTCTCGAAAATGCTTTTAGAGAGGAATCTTATTCGGGTAGATTCGCAAAAGCTAGAACATTATTTAAATCTCTACGCTAACCATCATTCTATATCACTTTCTAACACACAAATAAAAGCCATTAATATGCTTTTTAAACTCGGTTATGACAGAGGCTATTATCCTCAACTCCTTGAAGCCAATGACTGCCTTATTCCTATAGAATATAAACAATTCCGCCATTAATGAATGCGGTAATGAAATTGAATCCTAACCTTTGTTTTTACGCTTGGATAAGGGTAATCCTTATAAGCCACCTCTATGGTGTGCTGACTATTTTTATCAAGAAGTTGATACCCGCTAGAAGTTAAAAATTTCAAATCAGAGATATTTCCATTGGGATATAAATAAAATTCTACGATATTTTTTCCTTGCTGCCCTGTCCTACCTGCTACTCGTGGATATTTTAGATAAGATTGCGTAATTTTACCTATTGCCTTCAAATTATCTTCTAAAAATTTACGCTCTTCCACACTTAAAGAATGCAAATCCTCTCCATAAAGTTCTGCCATTTCTTTATTGGGTGGATTAAAAGTATTTTTTCCAAGACTATAAATGGAGGGAGAAGAGGGCTTATTTTCAGGCATTGTTTCTTGGGCAAGAGATTGGGGCAAATCTTCCTTTTGAGGTTTGATTTCTACTTTTTGTGGAGCAGAAGGTGCTGTTTTTATCTTTTTCTCTTTAGGCTTTTCTTGCTCTTTAGGTTTTGCCTTTTTTTTCTCCGTTGGCACATCTTGCTTTAGAGGTTTTGTTACAGGTTTTTCATTTTGTGCAAACTTCTGGTTTTGTGGAGGAGTTAATATTTCTTTAGGAGGTGTAACAAACTTAAAATCCCTAATATTAATGCGTTCTTTTTCTTGATTTCCATATTTTTCTAAATTTTGTAAATCTTCTTTTGAAAAATCCCAAAACAATAAAACAATCATCACTAAATGTAATGAAAAAGATACAAAAAATGCCACTATACTTCGTGCTTTAGAATCCTCATTGCTTTTTATATCATTTCTTACTTTTCTCAACATACCATTTATCCATAAAAAACAATTCTATACTAATAACAAAAATCTAAGATTCTTGCATTAGAGTTTTATTGTTTCTCTTGTAATAACCTTTCAAAATTTTTAATATTATATTTATCTACTATACTTATCCCATTGGGACTTAGTAAAACTAAATAACGTATCCCATAAGCCTCAAAGATAACAAGTTTTGTTTGAATCCCTAAAGTCATAGTTGCAACAATACTAATATCGTTTAAATTTTCTTTATTTTTAAATAGCTCCAATAAAGAATGATTCTTATGAGAAGTTATACGATTCTTCGCATACCAAAGAAAAATCAACAAACCCACTAGAATAAGGATTACTCCTATATATTGGAATAAATCAATACTCTCTAATGGAGATTTTGCCATTTCAAAAGGAAAGCCATCATTGCTACTTTGAAACTTGTTTAAAGAGGTAGAAGAGCTTTCTTGTGCTAATCCATTCAATAACAAAATACAATAAAATAGCAAAATCCTCATACTGTGCTGATACTTTCCCTTGTGAGATAATAAACAATGGCATTAGAATCTAAAATCTCATTTACACGAATTGCAAGATTTTTTTCATAAACCATTACTTCTCCCTTACCTATAATTCGTCTGTTGATGAATATTTCCACACTTTCACCGGCAGGTTTTTGTAAATCGATAATAGAACCTTTCTCAAAACGTAAAATATCTAATAATGGGATTTTCGTTGCACCTAATTCCGAACAAAACAGCACTTCCATATCTAAAAGCCCACTATAATTCTCCATAATTCCCTCAAGATAACGAGCCAAATCTTCTTCCTTGGGAACTTGAACTTTTGCTAATGTAAATTCATCTGCTGGCATTTTATCCCTTTTGTTGGATTTAAAAAGGTATTATAACCTAATCTAGGAATAAAAACAAAGGATTAATAATAAAGAAGTATCAAATACTAGCTTTTGCCAGTATTTGATTAATGTGTATCACGCCAAATTTTACGCTTCCATAAATAAGCAACTATACCCATAACCACCATAAAAATCACGAGTTTATAACCCAAAGATTCGCGTTCAGATTTTTTACTATCTCCGACGCTTTCTATATAAGCTATGACTTGCTTTTCTGCCTCTTCACTCAAACCAACTCTAGGCATAGCCGTTCCCTCTAAATGCTTTTGCGGATCATTGATAAAAGTATGTAAATACTCTATATCCCTACTCCTAATCATCATTGATAAATCAGGAACTTTTGCCTCAAGATAAGTCTTTAAACCGCCAGCTGCATATATTTTATCGTATTTTATATCGTGACATCTCACACAAGCATCCATAAAGACTTCCTTATTGCTCATACTTTTGGGTGCAATACTTTGCAAATAAGCAACAATATCAGCAATTTCTTGATCGCTCATCCAATTATAACTTGGCATTGGATGATTACCATCAAACTTATGCGTTTGCTTTGTCGCTACGGCTATATCTTTAATAACATTTCCTAAAAAATTCTTCTCATAAATAAAACCAGCACTAGAAAGATCAGGTGGAACTACTCCATAAGCGGCTAACGCATCAGTATCAGAAAAAGGAGATTCTACACCCTCTTTTTTAATACTATGACAAGCTATACAATTGGCAAAGACAATATCTTTTCCATTAATAGCATTTCCATTTGCATTGATTGGAGCTAAATCCGAAAAATTATAATCAGCAGGAGCAACTTTTGGATGCATTTGACTATGCGCAAAAGGTTCAACTCCCCAATAAATAATCCCTGTAACAACAATAACAATGATTAAGGTTAAGAATTCTTTCATTTTTACTCCTTAACTATTCTTTTTATCTTCAATTTTTGTGATAATTGGTAGCACAATAAGCAACAGAGCTAAAAATAATATAGAAGCAACAAAACCAATATAAGCATTCGCACCTGTTGGAGGCAATTTACCCCATATTGTTAGAATAATCATATCTGCTACTAATACCCAAAACCATACCATAAACGCCGGACGCTTATGTGCAGGAGCCACAACCTTGCTCCTATCAAGCCAAGGAAGTATTAGAAAAATAACATTTGCGATACCAAAGGCTATTAAACCCAAATCCGCACTAAAGAAAAATCCTCTTAAAACTTCATAACTCCATAAAAAATACCATTCTGGATAAATATGCGGAGGAGTTTTTAAATGGTCTGCAGGATCAAAGTTAATAGGATCAAGAGCAAAGCCATAATGATAACAAGTTAAATAAAATAAAAACGCTAAAAAGAAACTTGCAACAAAGAAATCTTTAGACAAAAACATTGGCCAAAAAGGAATAACTTTAGACTCTTTTTTATTCCCTGCTTTGAACTTTTCTGCCTCTTTTTCAAAATCAATTTCTTCACCATACATATTATTCACATGGGGAATTCTTAAAGTATAAAAATGCATTACAATAACCGCCATAATAGCCACAGGCAACAAGACAACATGCAACATAAAAAATCTTGTTAAAGTCGCATCCGAAACAATAAAATTACCACGAATCCAAACTACCAAATCCGCACCAATCACAGGAATAGCACCAAAAAGATTTGTGATAACTGATGCAGCCCAATAACTCATCTGCCCCCAAGGCAACATATAGCCACTAAATGCTTCAGAAGAAAAAAGAATGAATAAGAGCATACCAGTAATCCAAATCATCTCTCTTCCGCGTTTATAAGAGCCATAATAAATGCCAACAAACATATGGATATAAATTATCAAAAAACACACAGAAGCACTAACAGCGTGCAAATGTCTCCAAAGCCAACCATATTTCACTTCTTGCATAATTGTATAATTGACGCTATCAAATGCTAATTTAGTATCTGGCTTATAATACATTAGTAGAAATAATCCAGAAACTACTAAAATCGTAAATAAAACAACTAAAACTACTCCCATTGCCCAAAGAAAATTAATATTTTTAGGTATCCAATACTCTGTCATTAAAACTTTTGTTAGAGTTCTTATTGCGATTCTTTGATCCAACCAATCAATAATGCCATTTGCTTTTTGTATTTGTGCCATTCAAACCTCCTTATGCCTTACCAACTAACTTTAAATACTCAGGACCCTCTTCTCCTAATACCAATTTATCTCCATCAATCTTAAAAGGTGGGATTTTCATAGGAATAGGTGGGGGACCAAAAGTATTTTTGCCACATACATCAAATTTACCACCATGGCAAGCGCAATGAAATTCTTCAGAATTTACATTATAAGAAGGAATACAGCCAAGATGAGTACATATCTGAATCCCTACGCTATAATCTCCATTACCTACAACAACATCTCTATCTTCACATTTCTTCATCGCCGCAGTTTTTTTAATGATATATACA
The DNA here is from genome assembly GCF_900198605.1 of Helicobacter mesocricetorum. GTDB lineage: Bacteria > Campylobacterota > Campylobacteria > Campylobacterales > Helicobacteraceae > Helicobacter_D > Helicobacter_D mesocricetorum. The sequence goes on from NZ_FZPJ01000015.1 coordinate 44,175, forward strand.
GGATTCCCCCTATACTCAACTTGCCTATATTCACCCTCTTGCATACCACTCAAATCCACAGTAGTAAAACCAGCCGATACCACACTTGGCAATGGATCCCAAGAAGATTTCATAGCAACCAATGAAGCACCGACACCTACGGCTGCAATGCCTCCAAGAGTCATACCAAGAAAATCCCTACGATTCATATTTTCTGCCATTATTGCCTCCTAACTCATATTAATTTAAACATTAAAACCCGTTATTTTAACACAGGAAACTTTAATTATTTAAATATTTTTATGATAATTTTATAAAAAGTAAAAAATATCTTAAATTTTAAGATTTTTACATTGGCGCATTGATAAATTCAAAAATAAAAAAATAGGTAAAAAGAAAAATTCTCCTAAAATCCAAAGTAAAAAAACGATACCCATCGTTAATAATCAAACTTCAATTTGATAACAAAGATTCAGTAATTAAGCCTAATTATAAGCAAATAATTCTTCAATCATATTCTAAAAAGCAAGGGAATAATTACGAAAATCCGATCATTCATATTTAATACTCTAAAGATTCAAGTATAAATCTTGCAAATATTCAACACAAAAAGTTCTATAACAAATCTATCATAAGTAGCAATAAATCTTACCAAAACACTTGCCTTTGAGACTTTAATGCAAAAATTTTACTTTGATGACTTTAGGCAAACACACGAAAGATTAGGCTCAATAGGAATATAACAGAGAGAGGAGTAAAAAGATTGCAATAAAAATTTATTGCAACGACTTAGATTAATTCAATGATAGCCATTTGGGAGGCATCACCTACCCTTAATCTTGTTTTAATAATTCTTGTATAGCCACCATTTCTATTCATATATTTTGGAGCAATTTCTTTAATAATCTTTTTCACAGATTCTTTATGTTGTAAATGTGAAAAAATTAAACGATGTGCCATAGAATCATTTTTCTTAGCCTTAGTAACAAGTTTTTCAAAATAACTTTGCAATTCCTTTGCCTTTGGGAGAGTTGTCTCAATTTTCCCACTTGCAATCAAGGCAATAGATAAATTCTTCAATAAAGCTTTTCTGTGAGATGAAGTTCTACCAAGCTTTCTATATCCATATTTATGTCTCATTTTATATCCTTATTTAGTTAGAAAATTTCTTCTTAAGACGTATAGCTAAATCTTTAGAAACTGGTTTATTTACCGGATAACCCAATTCATCAAGTTTCATTGTAATCTCATCTAAAGACTTTTTACCTAAATTTTTAATATTTTTAATTTGGTCTTCACTTAATAAAACCAACTCACCTAAATATCGAATCCCTGACCTATCTAAGCAATTAAAACATCTAGCACTAAAATTCAAGCTATCAATACTTTGCAATAAAACTTTCATTTCAGGAATATCTTCTTCTCCATCACTAGCCTCTGAAACTTCTATATTAAGTTCTGAATTAAAAATCGCCATTTGTCTATGCATAACGCTTAATGCGTTCTTAAAAGCAGTTAAAGGTTCTACTTGCCCATCTGTTTGAATATCAAAAATCACTTTTTCATAATTAGGATCATCTTCTAAAAGAATATTCTCTGTGGTATAAGTAACATTTGTAACAGGTGTAAAATACGCATCTAACACCATAAATCCCTCTGGAACATCAGGTCGAATATCTTCACTAGCGACATAACCAATTCCCTTACGAATAATAATAGAAAAATTCAATGAGGCATCTTCATTAATAGTTGCCAAATGAGTATCTGGGGTAGCAATATCAATCATATCATTTTCTAAATCTGCACCTGTAATAACTTTTGGTCCATTGAATTTATAGTCTATGGTGATACTCTCTTTGTCATCTTTAGTTGTAAAACGGATTGCTTTAAGATTAACGATAAAATGTGAAACATCTTCTACTACGCCACGAATAGAATCAAATTCATGAGCCACCCCCGCTATTTTGAGTGCTATTGGAGCACTTCCAACAGAACTCCCAAGCAATAATCTTCGCAATGGATGCGCCAAAGTAATGGCATACCCAAATTCAAAGGGGTATGCACTAATTTGAACTCTATTTAAACCAATTTCTTTTACTTCAATCTTTGTTGGCACATGAGGAGAAGTTTTGATACTTTTCATACTAACACCTTCTTTAAGTATTATTTAGAATATAACTCGACAATGAGCCTCTCTTCAATAGGAATAACCACCTCTTCTCTCTCTGGTAATCGTGTAAAAATTCCAAAAACCTTTTCTTGATCCACATCAACCCAAGGGACAATACCAGTTTGCTTGGTTAATTCAATAGCTCTTTGAATTTGAGCATTATTTTTTGTTTTTTCACAAATTTCAATTTTCTGCCCAACATTAACAAAGGCTGAGGGAATATCTAATCGCTTACCATCCACTAAAATATGCCCATGCACTACTAATTGTCTTGCGAATCGCCTAGTAGTTGCAAATCCCATCCTATAAACAACATTATCCAATCTTCTTTCAATGAGTTTAATCAGATTTTCTCCCGTATTTCCTTGCAATCTATTAGCTTCAACAAAGATTGCACGAAATTGTTTTTCAGAAACTCCATACATCATTTTTGCTTTTTGCTTTTCGCGTAATTGAATCCCATATTCAGAAATTTTACCTCTTCTTTGTCCGTGTTGTCCAGGACCATAGGGACGCTTATCTAATGCACTTTTTCCTGCTAATCTTCTTTCGCCTTTTAACGCAAGGCTAACACCAAACCTTCTTTCAATCTTTTCTACAGGACCTCTATATCTAGCCATATTTTCTCCTTAGACTCTTCTTCTTTTGGGAGCACGACAACCATTATGTGGCAATGGAGTAACATCTTTAAACCATAAGACTTTAATTCCCTCTATGCTTCCTAAACTTTTCACAGCAGTTTCTCGACCACTTCCTGGACCTTGAATCTTTACTCCAAGCTCTTTAATTCCGTGTTCTTTTGCCTTAGCTACGGCATCTTCAACGGCTTGTTGTGCCGCATAAGGAGTAGATTTTTTACTTCCTTTAAATCCTAATGCACCAGCAGTACTCCAGCAAATAACATTGCCCATCTCATCAGTAATTGTTACACTCGTATTATTAAATGCTGCAGAAATATGTATAATACCTCTTGCTATATTTTTCTTAACTACTCTTTTTTTATTAATATTTCTCTTAGCCATTATTACCCCTTATTTTGATGCACTACCAACAGTTTTTCTCTTGCCCTTTCGTGTTCTAGCATTATTTTTTGTTGTTTGCCCACGAACAGGAAGTCCTTTACGATGTCTCAATCCACGATAGTTCCCTAAATCCATAAGAGCCTTAATATCCATTGTAACTTTTTTGCGCAAATCACCCTCTACGATATGGTTTGTTTGAATCTCTTTTGCAATTTTTGAAATTTCATCCTCACCAAGGTCTTGAACCCTTTTATCATAAGAAATATTTACAGCATTTAAAATATCTCTTGCACTCTTTAAACCAATACCATAAATATAGGTTAAAGCATATTCTATTCTCTTTTTTTTGGGTAAATCAACACCAGCAATTCTCGCCATTATTCTTCCTTTTTATCCTTGTCTTTGTTTATGTTTTGGATTCTCGCAAATTACTCGAATCACACCTTTTCTCTTAATAACCTTGCACTTGTCGCACATTTTTTTGACAGAGGGTCTAACTTTCATAACCTATTCCCTACCTTGAATATAAAATCTCTCATTAACAATCTGTTTGATGTTTGAATTGCCCTAAAAGTGCTTTCTAATTATTCATTAGACATTGAGTTTATAGTCCTCCAAAGGCTTATTCATCACCCAAACGACTATGTGAATGCAACCACAAACGAAATTGCATTTTTGTAAAATAAAGGTTGGATTATATAAAGAATCCTATTAAAATCTACTTATATCGAAAAGTAATTCTACCTTTATCAAGACTATAAGGAGTAAGCTCGATTTTTACTTTATCCCCTTGCAAGATTTTAATATAATGCATTCGCATTCTTCCTGCAATATGGCATAAAATAATATGCCCATTCTCTAATTCAACACGAAAAGTTGCATTAGGTAAAGCCTCACGAACAATTCCATCCACTTCAATTACATCATCTTTTGCCACTCTTATTCCTTTGATAAAATTTCTGCTTTGCCATTAACTATTGCCACTGTATGTTCATAATGGCTACCTCGCATACCATCACTTGAAACGACACTCCACTTATCCTCTAAAATCTTTGGCGTCCCTTCTTTTTGGCAAATCATAGGTTCAATACAAAACACCATCCCTTCTTTAATCTTATCACCTTGTTTAGCTTTTTTACCCTCTAAATAATTTGGTATTTCTGGTGCCTCGTGAGGTTTTCTACCAATTCCATGCCCACAAAAGCCAAGAAGAGGCACATAGCCATAATCTAAAATAAAATTTTCTAACAAACTACTTAATTCCTTAAAGTGCATACCTACTTTGATTTGGCTAATGGCAAAATGGAGTGCATCTTTAGAACAAGCAATAAGTCGCTCATCATCTTCAGAAATATTACCAACTCCGCAAGTAATAGCCGCATCACCAAACCAACCATTAAGCTCTACACCAATATCAAGCCCTATAATATCCCCCTCTTTTAGAAAAGATTCATTGGGGACACCGTGGATAATAACTTCATTGACCGAAGTGCATACAGAACCACTAAATCCATATAATCCTTTAAAAGCTGGTTTTCCTCCACAAGAGCGAATAAATTTCTCCCCCATAGTATCAATCTCTTTAAGGGTGATACCGGGCTTTATTTGTGCTTTAAGGTGATTAAGCGTTTTAGCTACAATCCTACTTGCCTCTCTAATAGACTGAATTTCTGAATCTTTACGAATTGCAATAGCCATTACAAACCAACCGCACTTAAGGTTTTGTATTTATTCATATAAATTTGGGCTTCTATTTTCCTCATTGTATCAATAGCAACTTGCACCACAATTAAAACAGCCGTTCCCCCAAAATAAAAAGGGACTCCAGAAGCCTTGACTAAAACCCAAGGCAAAGTAGCAATAATAGCTAAATACAAAGAACCCCAAAAAGTTAATTTATTGGCAGTATTCGTCAAAAAATTTGCTGTCCCTTCACCCGGTCTAATGCCCGGTATAAAACCACCTTGTCTTTTTAAATTTTCTGAAATATCTTTAGCATTAAAAATAATAGATGCATAAAAATAAGCAAAGAAAATAACAAAAAAGAACATTAAGACATTATAAAGATAGCCATTTGGATTTAAATAATCTGCAATCTCAACCACAACGCTATTAGAAGAGGATTGCAAAATAGTAGCCGGAAACATCAAAATAGCAGAGGCAAAAATCGGGGGTATAACTCCACTAAGATTCATCTTAATAGGGATATAATTCATTATCCTTTTATCTTGATTTTGCATTACCACCTTTCTAGAATAAGACACAGGAATTCTCCTCTCGCCTAATTCAACAAAGATAATACAACCAACGGTTAAAATGATAATCACGGCAATAAATAACAAGGCAAACCAAGTGATTTGATTAGTATTTACTAAATTAAAAGTCCCAGCAATTGCGCTTGGTATGCCAGAAACAATACCAGCAAAAATAATAAGACTAATTCCATTGCCAATTCCTCTTTGAGTGATTTGCTCACCAATCCACATTAGCAACATTGTTCCACAAAGCATAGAAATAGCAGAAATAGCAATAAAGGTATTCATATCAATCATAATCGCTCCATTGTGTCCCGTCCCTAAGCTTTTTAAACCAATAGAAACACCTATTGCCTGAACTAAAGTAATGACAATGGTAAGATAGCGAATAATTTGCATGTATTTTTGCATACCATCCCGCTCTTTTTTCATCTTGCCTAAATTCGGAAAAGTAGCTGCTAAAAGCTCCATAATAATAGAAGCTGTGATATAAGGCATAATCCCTAGTGAAATAATGCTTAAACGTTCCACAGCATTTCCACTAAACATATTAAATAAACCTAAAGCATTAGAGGCATTATTTTCAAAAAAGGATTTAATAACCATCGTATCGACACCCGGCACAGGCACATACGCTAAAATACGATAAAGCAAAAGAAAGCCTAAAGTAATAAGAATCTTATTGACAATTGCTTTATTCATTATTTTTGTCCGCTTGTTAAGATTCTTTTATCTTTAATCTTAGATACAAGATTCTTAGCCTCTTTACCTATTAATTTAATTTTTGTTGTATAAGCAGGGAATTTATAAACACTCCTAATGCTTTCAAAAGTAATTTCATCTAAATTATTAAGGGCTTTAATTTTTCCCACATTAATAACATAAGGCTTAATCACTCTACTATTAAAACCAATCTTTGGCAATCTTCTTTGCAAAGGTTGCTGACCACCTTCAAAACCTCTTTTTTGCTTAGAGCCTGTCCTTGCAGTCTGTCCTTTACCTCCTCTTGTAGAAGTTTTTCCCATACCGCTACCTTGACCGCGCCCAACTCTTTTTATTTTTTTTACACTACCTTTTGCGGGTGCTAAATTTTCTAATGCCATTGTTTCTCCCTTACATCTTTACCTTAGAAAGAGCATCAATCGTTGCACGAACAACATTATAGGGATTATTTGAACCTAAAGATTTTGTCAAAATATCTTTAATCCCCGCCATTTCTAAAACAGGACGCACTGATCCACCTGCAATAACTCCCGTCCCCTCACTCGCTGGTTTAAGCAGAATAATGCTTGAATTGTATTTTTGTTGCACATCGTGCGCTATGGTTGTGCCTTTAATATTAATTTTAATAATATTTTTAAACGCATCATCAATAGCTTTTTTGATAGCATCGGGGACTTCTTTTGCCTTTCCAAGCCCAAAACCTACTAAACCTTCTTTATTTCCTACTACGACTAAAGCATTAAAACGGAATCTACGACCCCCCTTTACTACTTTTGTTACGCGTCCAATATTTACAACAACTTCTTTAAAATCTTCTCTATTGATCTCCATATTATCCCCTACAAACTAATTCCATTCTCACGAAGAGAATCAGCAAAACTTGCAACAACGCCGTGGTATAAATAGCCATTTCTATCAAAAACTACTTCTTTAACATTCACTTTCTTTAAATTATCCGCTAAGGTAGTAGCAATTTTTTTGACATCTTCTTTGTTATTTTTTAAGCCCATTTTTTTACCATCAACACTCGCTAAAGTTGCTCCTTTAGTATCATCAATGGCTTGTGCATAAAAATATCTATTTGAGCGAAAAATACTCAATCTAGGAATATTAGCATTGCCAAATATTTGAGAGCGGATTTTTAACTTTCTTCTTAGTCTTAAACTTCTTTTTTTCTTAATAATCTTATCTGTCATAATCTATCCTTATTTTTTAGAAGTTTTTCCAGCTTTACGAATAATACGTTCATCAATATATTTCACGCCCTTACCCTTATAAGGTTCTGGAGGTCTAAATTCTCTAATTTCTGCAGCAATTTGCCCAATTTGCTGCTTATCAGAACCCTTGATGATCACTAAGTTTTTATCAACACTAATTTCAACACCTTCTGGAATATCATAATTAATAGGATGAGAAAAACCAAGTGCAAGCTCTAAAACCTTACCTTTAACAGCTGCTTTATAGCCAACGCCATTAATTTCTAATTGCTTAGTAAAACCCTCTGTCAAACCAACTACAATATTATTTGCTAAGGCTCGATAAGTTCCCCAATAAGCTCTAGCTTGTGCATTTTCTCCATTGAGTGAAAAAGCTAATTCATTTTCTTTATGGGTAATACCAACACGACCATAAGTTTCCAACTCTTTGGTAAGTTTTGCACCCTTAAAAACTATTTTGCTTCCTTCAACGCTAACTTGGATAGTATTAGGAATGCTAATAGGCTTCTTTCCAACTCTTGACATTTAAAACTCCTACCAAATACTGCAAAGGGCTTCGCCACCCACATTTGCTTTATATGCTTCATCATTTGCAATAACACCTTTACTAGTGCTAACAACAATAGTCCCATAACCATTTTTAAAATGCTTCAATTCATTTTTAGCCTTATAAACGCGCCTTCCGGGTTTGGAAATACGAGCTATTTCATTAATAACAGAATAACCTTTCTCATCATACTTTAAAACAACATTGATGGATTGTTTCTTATTCTGCTCTATGACTTTATAGCCTTCAATGAATCCCTTTGCTTGAAAAACTTCTAAAATCGATACTACAATCTTGGCATAATATAAGGTCGTAGTATCTAATCGCCTCATACTAGCGTTTCGTATTCTTGTTAATGAATCTGCAATAATATCATTTACCATATTCTCCCCTTACCAGCTTGCTTTTCTAAGTCCCGGTATTAAACCTTCATTTCCCATCTTACGAAGACAAACACGGCAAATACCAAAGTCTCTATAAACCGAATGTGGTCTCCCACAAATAGAACATCTTGTATAAGCCCTAACTTTAAATTTAGGCTTTCTATTAGCCTTTGCAATCATTGATTTTTTAGCCATTGACTCTTCCTTTTGCAAAAGGTAAGCCAAAAGATTCTAAAAGCTTAAAGGCTTCTTTATCATTTGTTGTTGAAGTAACAAAAGTGATATTCATACCGTGACTTACCATAATATCGTCATACACAACTTCTGGAAAAATTAATTGTTCATTGACGCCAAAATTATAATTCCCTCTCCCATCAAAACCATTACGAGAGATACCTCTAAAATCCTTAACTCGTGGAAGAGCAATCACAATAAGCTTTTCTAAAAAGTTATACATTTGCTTACCTCTTAGAGTAACCTTTACGCCCATTGGCATTCCTTCACGAATTTTAAATCCTGCAACAGATTTCTTAGCAATGGTAATAACAGCCTTTTGTCCAGCTATCAAAGAAATAGTATCTGCGATATTTTGCATCACCTTAGTATCTTTAGCATATTCTCCAGCACCAACACTAATAACAATTTTTTCTAATTTAGGTAGTAACATAGGATTCTTGATATTTAACTCTTCTAAAAGCTTTTTTTTGATTTCATTTTTATAGGCGGCTTTTAATTGATACATAGACTATTCCTCCGCTTTCTTAACATTTGAAATATGAATAGGCATTTCCTTTTGGATAAAACCACCTTTTGGGTTTTTATCGCTTGGTTTAATAGCCTTTTTCACTACCTTACAACCTTCAACAAGAACTTGAGAAGTTTTAGGAAAAACCCGCAAAATTTTTGCTTTTTTACCCTTATCATCTCCGGTAATAATCTCTACCATATCACCTTTTTTAATTCTACATTTAACCATTACAATACCTCCGGTGCTAATGATACGATTTTCATAAAATTAGCATAACGAATTTCTCTGCCAACGGGTCCAAAAATACGCGTTCCAATGGGTTCTCTTTTGCTATCTAAAATCACTGCTGCATTATCATCAAATCGGATCAGTGCGCCATCTTCTCTATGCAATTCTTTTTTAGTGCGAACAACAACAGCTTTTACAACTTGTCCTTTTTTAACTTTGCCATTTGGAAGTGCTTTTTTCACAGATGCCACTATAATATCTCCAACGGTTGCATACCTTCTTTTGCTTCCACCTAAAACCTTAATACACATAACTTCTTTTGCGCCACTATTATCCGCAACATTTAGTCTTGTAAAACTTTGAATCATAATTCAACTCCTACAGATACTACTTTATGAAGTGTAAAAGCTTTTCTTTTAGATAATGGCTTACATTCAATAGCCTCAATGACATCACCCACTTTTACACTATTTTGTTCATCATGAACGATATATCGCTTAAATCTTTTAACAATCTTTCTATATTTTGGGTGAATTACGCGTCTCTCTACTAAAATAGTAACACTTTTATCACCAGATTTAGTAGCAACTCTCCCTATGATAATCCGCTTATGTGGTTGTTTATCACTCATACTTCTACCCTCCTTTTGCTATTAAGAGCAGTTTTGATTCTTGCGATATCTTTCTTTGCTACTCTTATCTCATTAGAATTTGTAAGTTGCATAGTTTTTAGTTTCAATCTTAATTCAAACAAAAGAGTTTCTTTTTCCTTTAAAAGCCCTAATAACTCTGCAATATCTTTTTCATTAATCTCAGTATATTTCATTTTCACCCTCTCTTGTTACAATTTTTGTTTTAAAAGGGAGTTTGCTCTGTGCCAAAGATAAAGCGTGTCTTGCTAAAGCTTCATCTACGCTACCCATTTCATAAATAATTCTACCGGGCTTGATATTCATAACCCATTTCTCAACAGCACCCTTACCCTTACCCATACGAGTTTCAAGCGGTTTTGCAGTTAGGGGCTTATCAGGGAAAACACGAATCCAAACCATACCAGATCTTTTGGTTGCACGCGTCATAGCAATACGTGCTGCTTCAATTTGCCGTGAATCAATTCTGCCATGTTCAACAGCCTTAATTCCAAATTCACCAAATGCCAATGAAGTTCCACGAGATGCTTTTCCCCTGTTTCTTCCTTTCATTTGCTTTCTATATTTTGTCTTTTTTGGCATCAACATTGTTATTGCCCCCTTCTCTTTCTTGTAGAGCGAGTTTTTTCTTCGCCCTCTTCAGTTTGTTTCTCTACTTGGATACCCTTTTGCAAAACTTCACCTTTAAAAATCCAAACTTTTACACCAATATTTCCATAAGTTGTCAAAGCTTCAGCAAAGCCATAATCAATCTTTGCCCTTAAAGTATGAAGAGGGATTCTTCCTTCCATATACCATTCAGTTCTTGCCATTTCAGCTCCTGCCAAACGACCAGAAACTCTAACCTTGATACCTTTTGCACCAGATTTCATTGCGCCTTGCATAACTTTTTTCATTGCTCGACGAAATGCCACCCTTCTTTCAAGCTGTGTTGCAACGCTTTCGGCAACTAATTGTGCATTACTTTGTGGCTTTTTGACTTCTTTGATATTGATAAAAACATCTTTATTAACAATTTTTTTAAGAGAATCTTTAAGCTTCTCAACATCTGCGCCCTTTTTACCAATAATGATTCCCGGTCTTGCAGCAACAACTGTTACCCGAATCTTTCTCGCAGTTCTTTCAACCAAAATATCACTTACGCCAGCATAATAAAGCTCTTTTTTCAAAAATTTTCTAATTTTATGATCTTCTGCTATATTTTGCGGAGCACTTGTAAATGACGGAAACCAACGGGATTCCCAATTTCTGTTGATCCCAAGTCTTAAACCAATTGGATTAACTTTTTGACCCATTACTTATCCTTATTTTTTTGTGCTACTTCCACAAAAATATGTGAAGTAGGTTTTCGAATTGGAGTTGCTCTACCTCTTGCTCTTGGCGTAAAACGTCTAAGCACAGGACCAGCATCTACTCTACAAGAAGAGACAACAACATTTTCTGCTTCATAACCACCATTAGCCACTGCCGATGCAATCACTTTAGAAATAACTCTTGCAGCCTTATTAGGCATAAACTCTAAAGAAGCAATCGCTAATTCGGCATTCATTCCTTGAATTTCCTTTGCAATCAATCGTGCTTTTGTAGGAGAGAGGCGAATATATCTTAATAATGCTTTACTCATTATAGCCTCCTACTTACCAATTTTCTTTTGGACACTTCCTTTGTGTCCTTTGAAAGTCCTAGTAGGCGCAAATTCTCCTAACTTATAGCCAACATGATTTTCTGTTACATACACAGGAACAAAAGCCCTTCCATTATGAACATTAAAAGTAAATCCGATCATTTCAGGAATAATTGTGCTTCTACGTGACCATGTTTTTATCGGTTTATTATCTTTTGCTTCTTTTGCTTTGATAACCTTCTTCATCAAATGCGCATCAACAAAAGGACCCTTTTTTATCGATCTAGCCATTTACTTTCCTTTATTTTTTTCTTCTTGAAATAATAAGCTTATCACTTGCTTTTTTTCTTCTTGTTTTATAGCCCTTTGCTGGCATACCCCAAGGAGAAACAGGATGTCCACTAGAACCTGTTTTACCCTCACCACCACCATGTGGGTGATCCACAGGATTCATAGCACTTCCTCTTGTTTGTGGTCTAACACCCAAATGACGATTTCGTCCGGCTTTACCAATAGAAATATTGGCAAAATCTTCATTTCCTACTACGCCAATAGTTGCCATACATTCACCCAAAATATATCGCATCTCACCACTTGGCATTCTTAGGATGGAATATTTCCCTTCTCTTCCCATAAGTTGCGCGCTAGCACCTGCACTTCTTGCAAGCTGTCCTCCACGTCCCGGATACATTTCGATATTATGCACAACAGTTCCAATAGGGATATTTTTAATCTTCATTGCATAGCCTAAACGAATATCTAACCCACTCTCTGCAGAAATTACTTTATCACCCACTTTCAAACCACTGGGTTGGATAATATATCGCTTATCACCATCTTGATAGGTAACAAGAGCGATTCTACAATTCCTATAAGGATCATATTCTATGGCACTTACCTTGCCTTCAACATTAAATTTATTACGTTTAAAGTCAATAATGCGATAAAGCTTTTTAGCTCCACCTTCTTTGTGTCGGCTTGTAATGCGTCCATTATTATTTCTACCTGCAGAGACAGGGAGTTTTATTAATAATTTTCTGACACTAGGTTTAGCCGTGATATTCTCTGAGCTTAAATTGCTCATAAATCTCCTGCTTGGAGTATATGGTTTATAAGTCTTAATTGCCATCTTTTACTCCTTAAACTGCTAATGATTCTATTTTAGCACCTTCAGGAAGCTTGACATAAAACTTCTTGAAGTTGTTTCTTTGACCAATAACACCGCGAAATCTCTTAACCTTTCCTTCTTGTCTTAGAGAATTAATCGATAAAGGTGTTACTCCAAAATATTCTTTAAAAACCTCTTTTAATTGTGTTTTACTTATCTTTGGAGAAGTTTGCACCACTAAAACACTTTGTTCTTGTAGTTTTAAAGATTTTTCTGTATACATAATTGATTTAATATCTGTAATACTTGCCATTTTTAATCCTCTTTAGTAATGGATTCAAAAAGTGATTTTTCAATCACTATAGACCTAAATGTTGCTACCAAATAAGCATTAAGCTCAACACCATCAATTAAATAACAATCTTTAATATTCCTAAATGCTAAAAATGTCTTTTCATCAAAAATTTTTGATACTAAAAGAGTATTGCGTTGGTTTAATGCTTTAAACATAGCATAGGCGTCTTTTGTTTTACCACTTTCTATTTGGATTTTATCCACTATAAATAAACTACCATTATTAGCTTTTTCTTGTAAGGCATATTGCAAAGCAAGTTTTTTTTGTTTTTTATTGACTTTTAAATTGTAATTTCTATTATTGCTTGGACCATGAGCCACACCACCGCCTACAAATACAGGCGAAGTGATACTTCCCGCTCTTGCTCTACCACCACCTTTTTGACTCCAAGGTTTCTTGCCACCACCACTTACTTTACCTCGCGTTTTTGCTAACGCATTATTAGTTCGCAAGGAAGCTAAAAATGACTTCACATAAAGATAAAGATTGTGAGCATTGATGGTTTTATAACTTTCTGGTAATTCTGCTTCTCCACTCTTCTTTAAATCTTTATTTAAAATAATTGCTTTACTCATTTCACAACCTTTAACCTATAATCTTCAATTTACCAAATGCACCATTAAAACCGGGAATAGAACCCTTTAAAACAAGAATATTATGTTCTTTATCAAAAGAGATAACCTCATTTTGGACGGTTACTTTTTCATTCCCATAATGTCCTGCCATTTTTTTACCCGGTTGAACGCGTCCTGGCCATTCGCGATTCCCGATAGACCCAGGTCTTCTATGGAATCTACTACCATGTGCTGCGGGACCTCCTTGAAAATTCCAACGTTTTATAACACCGCTAAAGCCTCTCCCTTTTGTGCTAAAAGAAACTTTAACGCGCTTTGCTCCCTCTAAAGAAGACAAATCTAAATCACCTGTTTGTGCATTACCCACTTCAAGGGTAGCAAATTTATTATATTCTTTATCAAGATTATATTTTTTTTGCTGACCCACAATAGCTTTATTGAGTGATTTTCCTTGATGATAAGCAACGATAGCCTTTCCACCCTCTAAAACCTCACATACCTTTAGAGGTTTTACTTTTAGTAAAGTTACAGGAATACTAGGTTTTGCAATCGTTCTACTCATTCCAATTTTTTCTGCTAAAAATTCCATTAATTCCCCTTATTTGCCCATTGAACGAACTTCAACATCAACCTCTGGTGCCATATCTAATTTTGTTAAACTATCCACTGTTTCTGATGTCGCTGAAACTATATCAATGATCCTTGCATGGACACGAATCTCAAATTGCTCTCTTGAATCTTTATTAATATGAGGAGATTTTAAGACCGTATAACGTCTTTTTTTGGTTGGAAGTGGAATAGGACCACGAATCTCTGCACCTGTTCTTTTAACCGCCTCTACAATTGAGACAACTGACCTATCAAGAACACGATGATCATATGCTTTTAACTTAAGTCTAATTTTTTCCATAATGTATTTTCCTTCAAAGAACTCACCAAATGAATTTGATGTAATGTTTTTGGAAGCTGTGATTATACTTATATTCTTTATTTTTAGCAATATTTTCTGAAGTTTTTTTGTATTTTATTTCCTTTTTAAAAGGAAAACTATAAAATATAACCCAAAATATATCCCTTAAAATATTCTATCAATCTCTTATTGAAGGCTTCTTATGCTTTTAGAAAAAATATTGCAATCCTATCCTAAACCTTTTTGTAAAAACAATAGGAACTTGCCACTATCTTTAAAAAACTTCAATTTTATTTATGGGGGCAAAGGGCTAGGAAAAACTAATCTCATTCTTCATTATTACCAAAACATTACTTCTTTAAAAAAAATGTATGTGGATTTAAAGGATGCAAGATTAAACTCCAATAAAGATTTTAAAGACATTCAATCTTTTTGCCAAAAAGAAAATATTGATTTATTAATTATTGATAATTACGACCCAGACTTCATACTACCCAAACTCCCAAACCTCACACTTATTTCACAAATCCCTTATGAAATAAAAAATTTTCATTATATCCACATCCCACCCCTTAGCTTTCAAGAATATAAGCAAATCCATAAACTTACTTCAGAAGATGCCTTAAGCCATTTCATCAAATATGGAAATTTATGGGAAGGAGAGTCCTATAATGATTATAAAAAAGCGCAATCTCTCCAAAACTTCAGTCATAATCCAACGGATTTTTGGATACTAAAAAATCTTATTTTACATCTTGGCTTGAAAATCTCTTTACATCAAATTTACCTAAAAATAAAAAAAGAAAGAAAACTCTCTAAAGACATATTTTATGAATATTGTGCCTTATTACAAAAAAGTAAAATGCTCTTTTGGGTTGAAAAATTCGAACATAAACTATCGGCAAAAAAACTTTATTTTTATGATTTCACCTTAAAGAATGCCTTTAGTTTTGAAAGAAATTTTCATTTACTCTTTGAAAATATGGTATTTTTAGAACTTTTCTATAACATAAAAGAAGAAATCTTTTTTACTGATAAATTAGATTTTTATCTTCCTAACTCCTCTTTAGGAATCTTATGTATGCCTTTTATCCAACAACAAACTTTAGAACAAAAACTTCATAAAATCATCAAAGAAAGGGAATATTGCGATGAATTCCTAATCTTAACGCTTAACCAAAGAGGAAAAGGAGAAAATTTAGGAACACCTTATCTTATGTTGCCCTTTAGCGATTTTGCACTGAATATAACTGACTATATACCCAACTCCTAAGCCCAAAAATCCTATAATCAGGGTATCCCTAAGTGAAAAACTTTCATTTAAAAATACCCATATACAAGGCTCTTTGCCAAACATTAACCTTTTGTTGTTTGTAATTATTCATTCTATGTAGTAGCTCATAGGCTTTTTGGATAATATTTTTAGGCGTATAAAATGAACCAAGATTGATAGTTCGTTCTTTAGTTAGGTGTTTTTGCATTGATTCTTTATCTCCCTATTATATACATAATCTATCGCATACTAAATAAGCAATTTTTTTGTAATAGATTAAAATTACTAATTAAAAGCTCTTTGCCAATGTTGGCTTTTTCTTGTTTATAATTATTCATTCCATATTGCAAGCTCCATTCAAGAATATAAAAATCCTTATAGAGATTTCTAATAATCTGACTATCATCATAGGTTAGTAAAAATTTATGATTTGTTTGCTTTAGATTTTCACAAAGCATTTTATGGTCAAAATTTGTATGTAAATTCCCTTTTTTTGCCATAGAGCCTTGATTTTGTGGCAGAATAATAAGGTGATTCATAGAATTTGACGTGCATTGTTTATCCAAATAAAGATTTTTGTTTTGTAGGATTGCTTTGCATAAGATTCATATCCACAATATAATTCTTTATTAATGCTTCTTTCATTGCATTTCTGTTATTTTCACTCGCTCCTAAGTGATAAAAATGCTCAATAATGTCATTATAAAACCCACTCCATAATGTTGTTATGTATTTATTTTCTCTATATTGATTACTATGCCAAGTTGAGAGTATAAACCTTGCTTTTGTGCTGGATAAAATCTCATAAAGCTCTTTTTCTTTCGTCTCATTCCAAGTATTAAAGTAATCACAATGCCTATCAATATAAGGTGGATCGCAATAGATAAAGTCTCCATATTGTGCTTGTTTAAGAATATATGTAAAATCACAGATTCTAAATTCATAATCATTATTTTTTATAAGGTTGCTTACCCAATTTATTTGATTAACAATCTTTGTGATATAGCTTTGAGTAAATCTTGTATCTTTTTTGCAATAAGGCACATTAAAACCGCCTTTTAAATTAAATCTCATAAGCCCATTAAAACAGCTGCGATTCAAAAACAAAAAGTCAAAAGAACAAGCAGTTTGATTAAATCTCTCTCTAACTTTTAAATAATGCTCTAGTCCTTCTTTTTCCAATGTAGCACCTTCTTGTTTTAAGTATTCTCTCACAGATTCTTTATTAATAAAACCTTTTTGAATTGCTCTATAAAAATTGATAATATGCGGATTATTATCGCTAAAAATAGCTCTTTTGGGTGCGATATTAAAGCCCACAACACCACTTCCCATAAATGGTTCAAAGTAGATTCCTTGATTGTCCCATTCCATTGCGTTTTTAATGGAGCAGACAAGCTTACTTTTAATGCCTTGAATCTTAAGTGGTGGAATCCTAATTTTCATTTCTACCCCTATATGCTAAATACTCTTTGAGTTTTGTTATTGTCTTTATGTTTCCTCTAGAATCTGTAATATTAATTTGCCCATAATTTATCCAATAATCATCAAAAATTTCCTCGCCAAAATTTGCAAATATCCCTCTTTCGTTGATAATATCATCAATATTTTTGATACTACCTATATTTGCAGTATTGCCACTACCGCTAGAATCACTTGCTATTTTATATTTCTCCACAAAAAATAAGGTAAGATTTTGTATCACAGATGGAATCTTTTTTAAGTCATCAATTCCATAACGAGTAAGTTCATTAATCATCACTCTATCATAAATTACACCTAAGCAAAAATGTCCTTGATACTGCTTATAAGGAAATTGAATATTCTTATTAGATTCTCTATTTTTAAAATATTCTCCGTGCGAACCTAATGTAAAACCATTGCAAAGATTTGGATTAGATTCATTACGATAGGTTGTTTTAATATCAATTGCAAACTTAACTTGAGAATCTTTTTTTGAGATAAAAGATAAATCAGGATAATAATTTTGATGACTAGGTAAAATAACCTCAAAGTTATGAGTGTTTGCAAAGTCTAAAATATAGGGAAAAAGATGAATTTCTAGAATTTTAGAAATAACTTTTGTATCATTTGAGAGAGTAAAAATTGTTTTATCATTATCAATAAAACCCTTAATTTTCCATTTAGAATCTTCGCAAATTTTATCTTGTATGGTATTAAGAAAAAATCTAAATTTTTGTATAAAATCTTGTTTTTTCATTTCTTTTCCTTAATAATTAACAACTCACAGCCGTGTTTGTAGTGTAAAGATTTGCCTTTAAGCGAATCTAAAAAGCAAACCTTTTTATCGTCAAAAGTATTATGCTTATAAAAAAGATTTTGTTGATTCTGATGAAATACTAGGGCGGTTTTCATAAATTACAGCTCCGTCTTTAGCACCGCGCCATTTGCGGCATTGCTTACAAGCAAGGAATATCTTTTAAGCCATTTGCTTTTAATTTTTTTGATAGGTGTCCATTTTATCTTGTATGATTCCAAAACAAAAATCCACGAGCAACATTAATGTGTTTTTTAAAATATATTTAAATATATCAGTTTCCACAACTTAATTCATTTGCCACTACAATATTTGCTTAATAAGTAATCTAAAATTTGCAAACAGTCATATTGATGTACCTTGCTCAAAAGTCCAAAGATTCTAAATATCTGTATGAAAATCGCAATATTTTCTTTGGTTATTTCTAGGTAGCCATATTCATTACTTTGAATTTTTCTACCAATAAAGCTTTGGTTGTCGCAATCTTTTAAACTACTTAATGCAACACAGAAATATAGCATTGGCATTGTGCCTACTGCAAATTGTTTTTCACGCACAACAATCTCGCAAAGCAAATCATTATTTTGAAATCTATGTATCAGCAAGGGATAGCTGACATTTGCTTTCAAAAACTCTATACCATTAAGATTATCATTCACAAAGTTAGTCCTCATTATTTTTTCTTTTCGTTCTATAAAATCTTGATAGTTCTTTATGTTTGTTTTAATGTTTCTAATATCATTAGGAGTTATCCATTTTTTACATAATGCGAAATCTAAAAATTCACTCAATTCATAAATTTGCTTTGTTTTTCCATTCGCACCGATAAAATGATAGGATTCATTTTTCTTCACAACTTTATCATATCCTATTTGCCATTCAATATAGTGCTTGGCGGTCATAATGGTTTGTGTTGGCGCGACGGGGATTCCGTAATCACTAAAAGCAAATCTTTCTTTAATCCGAATTTTACCCATAGCTTTACTCAATGGAAATTTGTATTTTAAATTTTTCATATATATTCCTTAAACAATGTTTCAAAATATTCTTGTACGCATGCATTGGTCTTAAAATCCATAAAGGCATCTGAAATTTTGAGAAACTCCTCGTGATTGATAAAAATATCTAAATTACCAAAATAATAAGGAAGTTTATCGGCGAATTTCTTAAAATGATGAATGTAATAGTAGTATTGTATGTTATCTTGAAATACACGAATAGAGTTTGCGCTGCATTTTGTCATAAAAGTTTGATTGCGTTTGAGTGCATTGATGTCTCGTAAAGTATGAAAATAGGCGATTTCTTTACGCTTGTCTTTTGGGTTTGGATATTTTAGGACATAATTACCAATAAAATCAAAGTCATTTAATCGCAGTTTTTTCCCGCTATCCGTACTAAATTGGTAATTTTTAATAAAATCATAATCCATTCCCCGATTATCTTTTATATAGAGAGCAATAATAATTGGAAAAAAAGTTTTGGAATGGGGTGTAAAAATTTCAGAACTGATAATTATATCCTCAAGCAGTGCATAACACTCCTTGAATAATTTTAACGCCTTGAAATTACTCTCTTTAATCAGATATGAGAGTGGGTGAAGCACACATATAAAACCTGGATTAAGAAGCGCAAAAGATCGCAAGAATGAGATTCCTAAATCCCTGTGGGCGAGATTTTTATCTATATCAAAAAGTTGCCGTTTAATGCCATTATTAATAATGGAAGTTTTATCATTATAGGGTGGATTTCCAATGATAATGAGATTTTCATTTTCTGGGATTCCAAACTTAGAACGAGACACATTTAAAAGAGAATTTGTCGCAATTGTACGGATTTTAGAATTGACTTTTTGCAAGGCAATCTCATCAATATCTGCACCTAAATATTGATAATCACCGATGAAAAAATCCCCATAACCACAAGCACTATCAAAGAGCAAAAAATCCTTAAGATTCACTCTTTTTTGTAGTAGCTCATAGGCTTTTTGGACAATATTTGTGGGGGTATAAAACGAACCAAGATTAACGGTTCGTTCTTTGTTTAGGTGTTTTTGCATTATCTCTTATCCTATAATTTTACAACTCCGTTTTCAGTACCGCGCCATTTGCGGCATTGCTTACAAGCAAGGAATATCTTTTAAGCCATTTGCTTTTAATTTCTTTTTTGATGGGCTTCCATTTTGCCCTGCGTGCCTCCAAAACAGCAGAATCCACAAGCAATTCCAATGTTCCGCGACTTACCGAAATCGCGATTCTATCGCCATCTTCGATAAGTGCAATCACTCCTCCCTCTGCCGATTCGGGGCTGATATGTCCAATGCAACCGCCACGCGTTGCGCCGCTAAAGCGTCCATCGGTTATAAGTGCCACTGATTCACCAAGCCCCATTCCCATAATCATACTTGTTGGCGCAAGCATTTCCTGCATTCCGGGTCCTCCTTTGGGTCCCTCATAGCGGATTACCACGACATTCCCAGCCTTTACTTTGCCTCCTGCAATGCCCTTAATCGCTTCATCTTGAGAGTTAAAACACACCGCCACTCCTTCAAATTCTTTCATCGATTCTGCCACTGCGGCGACTTTTAGCACCGCACCCTCACGCGCAAGGTTGCCATAGAGGATTTTTAACCCACCCACCTGCGAATAGGCATTTTCATTATGGCGGATAACTTCAGAATCTGTAATTTTGGCATTTGCTATGCGCTCACCCAAAGTCTCTCCCGTAATCGTGAGCGCATCAAGCTTTAAGACGCAATCTCGTTTTGCCACCTCATTCATCACAGCAGTTACGCCACCTGCGCGATGAATATCTTCCATATGAATTGTGCTTAATGCAGGGGCAATCTTGGCGATATGCGCCACTTGGCTTGCGATAGCATTGATAGAATCTAAATTAAAATCCACCTCGGCTTCTTTGGCGATTGCGAGCATATGCAAAATCGTATTCGTGCTACCGCCCATCGCCATATCCACGACAAAGGCATTATGCACGGCTTTGACGTTTAGAATATTGCGGAATCTAAACTGCTCGGTTTTTTCAGAACTAAGCGCAATCTCCACGATTCTACGCGCTGCTTTGCGTAAAAGCTCTTCCCTCTCTTGGCTCAAGGCTAAAATCGTGCCATTACCCGGTAGCGCAACCCCCATAGCCTCACAAAGTGTATTCATAGAATTTGCAGTAAACATTCCGCTACAACTCCCACCGCTTGGACAGGCATTACACTCTATCTCATAAAGCCTTTTTTCATCAATTTTGCCCTCACCAAATGCCCCCACAGCCTCAAAGGCAGAGTTTAGATCGAGTATCGTGCCATCTTCTAGCTTACCCGCTTTCATCGGTCCCCCGCTCACAAAGATGGTTGGCACATTCACGCGCAACGCTCCCATAAGCATTCCGGGCACGATTTTATCACAATTAGGTAGGCAAATCATCGCATCAAGACTATGAGCATTCATCATTGTCTCAATGCTATCAGCAATGAGTTCGCGACTTGGCAGAGAATAAAGCATTCCGCTATGCCCCATCGCGATGCCATCATCCACACCGATAGTATTAAACTCAAAAGGCACACCACCAGCCTTGCGGATTTCTTCTTTGACAATCTGCGCATAGCGGTTTAAGAAAAAATGCCCGGGAATGATGTCGATATAGCTATTTGCCACACCAATAAAGGGCTTATTAAAATCCCCATCTTTTAGCCCTGTGGCGCGTAATAAACTCCTATGAGGGGCTTTTTGGTAGCCTTTTTTGATGATGTCGCTTCGCATTGTGTCTCCTTAAGCTTAGGTTTATACTACTCCACTCTTTGGCGCAAAAAGCTAAAAGGTGGGAGTGGAGCGGGGAGCAAAAAGCGATTTTCATTCCCACTATGGATAGATTCTAGCTCTTTGCCATTCTCTAAGAGTATTTTATGGAATTGTAGGAATTTTTTGTTATTTTTGGTGAAAATTTTTCCTAATTCATTCTCGCAATCCACAATAGATTGCCCATAAGGACTAATGATTTCTTTAGCTTCTCCTGTACGTATTGTGAATTTGCATAAGGCAAATTTACCATCTTCACTAACTTCGGCATTGACTTGGTAGCTCCCCTCACTAATAGCGGTTTGATGATTTTGTGTATTTAGCTTCTCATAGGGGCGATGAATAAGATAGCCATCACTAAAACCTCTATTTTTTAGAGTGTCTAGCTCTTGCTCATAGATCTCTTTTTTAAACTTTCCCTCATAAAAATCCTTAATTGCCATCTTATAAGCATAGGCGGTAATACCCGCATAATAACTTGATTTGGTACGTCCTTCAATTTTCAAAGAGTCAATAGCATTACTCTCTAAAATCATCGGGATATGTTCTAAAAGATTCAAATCTTTGGCATTAAAAATATGTGTGCCAACCCCCTCTTCTTCCACTAATCTCATCATCACACCATTATCGGGATTCCTTACATAATATTCATAATCAAATCGGCAATCATTGGCACAGCTACCTCGGTTTGGAACTCTCCCGCTTTGCAGGGCAGAGATAAGGCAACGACCTGAAAAGGCAAAGCACATACTTCCGTGTATGAAAATCTCTAATTCTAAGTCAGGCAAGGCTTGTTTGATATTAATAACATCTTTTAAGCTAATTTCACGAGCAGCAATTATCCGCTTTACCCCCATTTCATAGAAAACTTCAGCATCTAGGATATTTAAAACATTAGCTTGGGTTGAGAGATGAATAGGAATATGGGGTGCTATTTTTTGGGCAAGCTTTATTACTCCGGGTGTAGCGACGATAAAAGCATCGGGGTTTAAATCTGCCATTTTCTCAATATGAGATTGGAGTAACTTTAATTGGGAATTAAAAGGAAATCCATTAATGGTTACATAGATTTTCTTGCCTTTGTGGTGCGTATATTCTATACCTGCGCGAAATGATTCAAAGTCAAATTCTTTACCCGAGCGATTCCGTAACGAAAAATGGCTTACTCCCCCATATACAGCATCTGCTCCATACTCTAATGCGATTTTTAATTTCTTGAGGTTTCCCGCAGGAGAGAGAATCTCCGGCTTCTTTTGTGATTTCATTGATTATTTATTAAGGTCAGATACAAGTCTTTCGATATCCTCTTCATTAAGGACATTTTCTGTATTATCACCTTCTATATGCACAGCAGAACTAACGCGTTTGGAATCATCAATTTTACCTTCAAAAAGAGAACTCATATATCTAGCAAGTGAGCGCATCACATTAATAACGCGTTCGATTTTTTGGCGGTGAATATCTTGGTATTGCATAATATCCATAGCTTCTAAAGTAGCATTGCTAATATCTTGGATATTGCTTGTAATAGTCTCTAATTTTTCTTTGATATGCTGAATCTCTTCAAGTTTTTGTGAGAAAGTATTAAAATCTGGAAATTTTGTGTGGAGTTTTTGGAGCATTTCTTCTTGGGAATCAATAAATTTTTCAAACTCACTTAGTGATTGTTCAATAGCCTCTCCTGCATTACTTATTGCTTCTAATTTATCGAAAGTTTGGGCTGCTTTTACTTCTGAATCTTGCGTAACATCATCAAGTTGATGGATAACTTTATGTTCGGCATTAGGAGGAGGAGGTGGCCAAAGCGTATCGTGTTCTATCTTAAATTTGCTTGGTAACCCATCCTCTTCTTTACCCTCTTGCGCTACTTCCTCTGTATTTGGTTGAATATCTTCTTGAGTTTGTTGCTCCGAAGCATCTTCATTTAATAGTGCGTTCAATTCTTCTTGTGTCATTAATCAACCTTGTGTGTTAAATAATTTCATAAAGACATTGTGGGATTGTATAATAAATTCAATGGAAGTTTTATTAAATTTATCTTAAACTTTCATAATCACTTGCTTGTTAAAAAAGTCTAAGAGTGTTCTTTAAAGCTAATATAGAAGAGCTTAGAGAGATATGATTTGGTAGCGGGGGGCGGATTTGAACCACCGACCTTTGGGTTATGAGCCCAACGAGCTACCGGGCTGCTCTACCCCGCGTTAAAAGCTAAAACTTAAGCTAAATTGGCTGGGGTACAAGGATTCGAACCTCGGAATGGCTGGACCAAAACCAGCTGCCTTACCACTTGGCGATACCCCAATGATTAAAGAGTGCGAATTATAATATCTTTTATGACAAAAGTCAAATATCCATAAGATTTTAGAATAACTTAAACATCCTAATTTTGCATAGAGCTACTATTATAAAATGCTTAAACTCTGCGGAAATATTTAGGTGAGGATATTGAGGATATTCTAGTATTTTTTGATGGGATTTGTTTGGCTGGTTATGGAGATTATAGGATTATGGATTATTTAGAGTTAGTATTTCTAGGATTATTTATTGGTTTGGTTTATGAGGTTAGTGAGATGAGATTAGAAGAATTATTAGGTTGGTTGGGGCTACTTTTAGTAATACGACTTTTAGCGATATTTTATAGGTTTTATTCCTTACAATATGCGCTAGAGTGATTATTCTACAAAGGGATGTAGAGGATATTTAAACAAACAAGGGTCTTTAGAATAGAACAGCTACAATGATTTTATAAACTTCAAAAGAAACTATTTAAGAAAAACTATGAAATCTTCTTTAAAAGATACAATCATAAAATTTTTAGCAAAATTTCATATACTCAAATCTTTTTTGTTTGTTTTATCTTTAGATTCTATATTTCCAAAGTATTTTTTCTCTAAAGGACTTTTAGTGCTTTGGCTTAGTATGGGTATATTACAAGCTAATTATCTAAACAATCTTGACCAAAGTGAAAAAAGAAGAATGCAGCAAGAAAATCTCCAAAAGCTTGAAGAATCTTTTGCTCCTTTACCTAAAATCTCCCCTAAGCCCTCTTTGCAAAACAAAGAATTTACCCACCCTTTAGAAGCAATAGAGATTAAAGGTAATACGATTTTATCCCCTAAAATCCTGCAACAATGGAAGAGCAAGCATACACCCCTTAAAGATTTGCAATCTCTACAACAAGCAATTAACGCATTAGAAAATCTCTATCTTAATAAAGGCTATGTTAGCACTCGGATAAAAGTGGATTTAAGTGCTGTTAATTCACCCAAACCAAAGCTTATTATCATTGTCTTAGAGGGCAAAATTGAGAAATATCTCTTTAATCATCAAGAAAACTCACAAAAATCTGCCATTACCTTTCCAAAACGAAAAAATCAATATTTCAATATCCGTGATATTGATCAAGGCATTGATAATCTCTCTAGCTTGGCTAAGATTTCTATTATTCCCTCCTCTAAGCTAGGATATAGCATAGTCAATGTAGAAACCCCTAAAGCATTAAACCTTGAGGGAGTGCTTAACTATAACAATCTAGGGCAAAGCTCAACAGGTAAAGCAAGAGCAAGAATCTCCTTAAAATCAAAAGACATCTTAGGGTGGAATGAAACGCTTTTTTTCTATCATCAGCAGCGTCTAAATCCCAAAAAACGAAACAATAATGCCAAAAGCTATCTATTATCCTTTACCCTTCCTTTGCAATATTATCATCTAGGCTATAGTTATGAAAACTCTCATTATCGACAAGACATTTATGCACTAGGGAGGATCTATATAGCCAATGGAAACTCCACCACCCAAAACTTCAATCTCTCCAAAATGCTTTATCGTGATGAAAGCACAAAGATTCATCTAAAGGCTAATCTTGCCTTAAAGAAAATAGACAATTTACTTGATAATTACCGATTAATTCTTAGTTCAAGGAGACTTTCCGTAGCCTCTTTAGAATCTTCTTATTTTGGTAGGATAGCAGGGGGTTTAACAACTGCAAGTGTGGGAATACATCAAGGACTAAAGTCCTTTAAAGCCAATAAAGATAAAGAATGGTATCGCACACCCACCACACCTGAAGCACAATTTTTAAAATACTCTTATCATCTTAGCTGGTATAGACCCTTTGCGTATTATTATTATAAATTTGACTTTAATGGACAAGCCACTAAAGATATTTTATACTCTAATGAAAGGCTCTATATTGGCGATGATACTACGATTAGAGGGTTTAGAAACAATGGATTACAAGGAGATAAAGGGTTTTATTTAAGGAATGAGTTAGGTGTTAATCTTAATAGGATTAAACCCTTTGTAGCCTATGATATAGGACGAGTGAAAAATTCCTATGGCTTACAAGAGACAGGTAGGGAACTGCAAGGAGTATCCGTAGGGGCAAGAATCACCTATAAATCCCTTGAAACCTCTTTTACTTTCTCTCATGCCCTCAAACACCCTAAAACACTTCTGGTTAATCCCAAAGAAATAGCCACTAGCATAACTTGGAATTTCTAAAACTTCAGATGTAGCATTTAGTAACTATACATTAGGGAACTATGGCTTCATCTTAAATGTCATCTTTAACCCTAAAACACAAATTTTAGAAAGTTTTTAAAGAATCTTTTGCAATCCTTGAGATTAAAGAATGCCTTTGAAAAAATAAATTTTTAAGGATGTTTTTATTATAAATATTTCTAACTGATTTGCTTTTAAGCTATTTTTAACCATTCATCTAAACATAAAAGCATATTTTAAAGAAAGAGGGATTCTTTAACAATCTTAGGGGGGAGTATGGGTGTAGGGAAATTACAACCTAAAGTCTTAAAAATACCAACACAACCATTAAGGCTAGCCTCGCTTTTAATGCTAATATCCTTTGTATTATCTATCCCTTCTACCGCCTCTGCTAATCAAATCATAGATAAACAAAGATCCCCCTCTTTATCCTTAGACAAAACTAATAATGGTGTAGATTTAATCCATATAACTGCCCCTAATGAAAACCTCCAATCTCATAATGTCTTTAAAGCCTTTAATGTCGATGAAAAAGGGGCTATTTTAAACAATAGCAATACCCTTACTAGCTCTAAGCTTGGAGGAATCATCTATGCAAACCCTAATTACTCCCCCAACACCCCCTTAGCAAAAGAGATTCTCCTTGAAGTCTCTGGAAGCACTAAAAGTTCTCTTTTGGGCTATTTAGAAATTGCTGGAGGAAAAGCGGATTTAATCCTAAGCAATCCTAATGGAATCTATTTAAATGGTGCGGGTTTTATCAACATCCATAATTTGTTTTTAAACACTACTGCTAATACCCCTCAACCTTTTTATGATTCTAAAATAGAAATTGAGGGTTTAGGTGCGGATTTAACAGCCATTAATAAAGCAGAATTTATCACCCAAATTGCACGATTAAATGCTCCCTTATATGGAGGAAAGGAAGTACTTTTTAGGATTGAGGATTCTAAAGCTACTAATCCTAACCCAAACAATGCTACAAAAGAAGAGGATACAAATAATACTTCTAATCCTCCTCAACCCTCCTTTGGCTTTGATGCTAGGATACTTGGTTCTTTGTATGCTGGGAAAATCACTATTATTGCTAATAAGGAAGGGGTAGGGGTGAAGTCTGAAGGAGGGCTTTATGCCAATGCGGATTCTTTAAGCATTAATACCAAAGGGGAGATAGTCTTAAAAGAAGCTATTGCAAAAGATGAGATAAACTTAAAGGCTTCAGGAAAAATCACATTAACACAAGAAGCACAGGCACAAAGACTTGCCATAATAAGCCCTATCTTAGAAAATACCGCAAAACTTCATTTTAAAGATAGCACCATTACTACCAATCTCTTAGATAATCAAGCACAAATTTACTCTATGGCTTTAAACTTACATACCAACACTTTTAAAAATTCAGGAATCCTTGTATCCCCTAAGCTTAATATCCAAACAAATACTTTTAAAAATTTAGGAAATATCGAAAGTAAAGACCTAGCCCTTACCACCCAAGCCTTTAACAATAAGGGAAGCTTAAAAAGCAATCAAGCAGAGATTACAGCCCATAACCTCAGTAATTATGGTTCTCTTGCAAGTAGCACATTGCTTATAAATTCTAATATTTTGGAGAATACCGATTCTCTACAAGCACATACCCTAACCCTAAAGGCGGATATTTTAGGCAATCAAGGAAGCCTTAGGGCAAACTTTCTTAATATGTCCTTAAAAGACTATAACTTCCAAGAGGGGGAGATTGTAGCAGAAGATTCTTTATCCCTTAATGCCAATAACTTAACACTCTCTAAAAACCTCAATATCCCAGCAAATGCCTTTATCAACCTTAGCGGAGACTTCCATAATACTAAAAACCTCTCTTTAAACGCTCTCTACCTCCAAGCCAATAAGATTATGAATACCTCTGTGATTGCCCTAAGAGAAGATTCTATTTTAGAGAGTAAAAGCCTTAGCAATACTAAAAATGCAAAACTCCTAAGCCTAAAACATCTAGCTTTAGAGAATCAAGTTTTAGAGAACAAAGGAGAAATACTCTCTCATTCCTTAAACATCCACACCCAAACGCTTAACAACCTATCCGCCTCTATCCAATCCCTGCAAGACTTCACGCTCTCTACGCACACCTTAAATAATCAAGGAAGTATTCTCCAAAGCCCTTATAACACAAGATGGTATTATCCTTTAACAACAAGCCCTCATAAAACCCCACCTATTACCACAAAAGACATTTTCTTAAAGACTTTAGATAAAGACTTCCAAAGCCTCTATGCACAGCTTCATAAACCCCAAGGAAAATGGAGCAGTAGTCCTTATGTGAAAAACATAGAACTCCCAAATTCCACTCTTAAAACTACTCAATCCTCCCTTAAAGCAGGAGGAAACCTAACAATAACCGCTAAAGAGATTTTAAACCAAGAAGCAAAGATACTAGCGGGTAACTCTCTAAATATTACCACCCAATCCTTACAAAACACGAGAGTTTCTATGCCTCTTAGGCTACAAGTGGTATATGGGAGGGATTATGAAGTGGTAGAAAACAGGAGTATTCCTTTAAAGAAGAATCAAAGCCAAGAAGAAGCACAAAAGGAGGTAGAATCTATCAAAGAGGAAGCCTTAAAAGAGGGGAGAATAAGCAATGAAAACTTAAGCTTCAGGAGCAGAAAATTTAGCAAATCTAGATTTATCTACTCCTACACCCTCACAAAAACTATAACCCCTGAATACAAAAGCCACTATGCTACCTCCCTATTCTCTAACACCCCAACCCTTATCCGCTCAGCAGGAGAAGCTAATATCCAAGCACAAAATATTCTTAATCAATCTTTCTTAGGTTTCCAAGCAAACACCACCTTAACTACCCATCTCCTAAATAATACTAAAGACGCTATATTTTTTAATAATGGCAACTTATCCCTCCAAGCTCATACCTTTAAAAATGAGGGAGAATTAAGAGTGGGGAGTTTGGATGCTACCTTGCATACTTTAGAAAACATTGCAGGGAAGATAGTCTCAAATAATAATGCCTCTTTAAACCTCCATACCCTAAAAAATCAAGGAATATCTAATAAAACCTACTCCCAAAGGTGGGTGAATGCACAAGAGAGTGCGCTTATTTTAGAGGAGATTGCACAAGAGGATTTAAGAGAACCTCGCTCCTACCTTAATGCTCAAAGAACATCGCGTAAAAATGGGACTTGGGATAATAGTCCTGCTGAACATCTTGTAAGATCAGAACTACTTACCTCTAATGCTCCAAGCTTTAAAGCCTTTTTAGAAGTTAAGGGAAACCTTGATATACAAGCTAAAGAGATTTTAAACCAAGAAGCAGATATTCTTGTAGGGAAAAACTTGCAAATAACAGCTAATCTTTTAAACAACTCTAAAATCCCCCAATATGCTAAAGTAGATTTTATCCTTAATCAAGGCTTTAGGTATTCTAAACGAAACAAATGGGGGAAATGGGGTTGGGGAGATGATATAGCAAGTGCTAGAGGAAGCACAAATCAAGGCTTTTATTCTGCTTCTAACACCTCTATCCTTGTAGCAGGGAATGCTAATATTAAAGCCAAAAGAATAGGAAATGGGGAGCTCCTTAGTCATCATAAAAACACCCAAGCATTTACCAAACCTTCTACTATAAACCCCCTAAATCCCCTCTTAACATTCCTAATCCCTCAAAGCCTTAAAAACAATGCTTTATTTTCTAATAAAACAAACAGAACTAATGCCAACTCTCATCCAACCTTTACCCTTGATCTCTCCACCCTTAATAACTCCATCTTTAGTCTTAATTTAGATAAAGAAGGTCCTTTGCTTAAGCTTAATACCTCTCTTGCAAATTTCTATACCAAAGAGAATAACTCTCTCTCTAAGACTCTAGCTTCTCCTACTCTAAAAGCCCCTATAGAATCTAATCCTCTCTATACAGATCCTTCTATGGTTCTCTCTAGTGATTATTTCTTAAAAAGACTTGGCTTTAACCCAAAGACTAAACTCTTAGGAGATAATGCCTTAGAAGAATATCTTATTTCTCAAAGTCTCTTAGAGCAATCTAGCAAAAACTATCTAGCTAAAGATTATTTCTCCTTAAGGCATAATCTTTTAGAAAATGCTCTCTTAGAACAAACAAGACTAGGGTTAAAAGCAGGAATGCCTTTAAGTGTAGAACAAATAAAATCTTTAAATAAAGATATTCTATGGTATGAATACCATAGCATACAAACTCCTGATGGAAACCTTCAAGAAGTCTTAGTCCCTAAAGTCTATTTAGCTAATCATACTTTAGATTCCTCTTCTACGCTTGAAGCTAAAGGGGATTTAACCCTTCAAGCTAATACCCTAACTAACCAAGCAAACATTACTGCTGAAAACCTCTTTGCTTCTTTACAAAGCTTTAATCAAGAATCTAATCTTACTAAAGCTAGATTCCAAGCACAAAATAATCTCTTTCTTAATACTCTTTCTTTTAAAAACTTAGGAGGAGATTTAAAAGCAGGAGAAAATCTTAGTATTAACACTCAAGATTTCTTAAACCAAAGTATTTTTAAAACAAGCAATCTGTATAAAGATAATTCTAATGCTTATCATTTACAAACCTCTCTTACCCATAAGGCTATCTTAGAATCTAAGAATATCTTTATTAAGGCACAAGACTTTCAAAGTAAAGCTGCTTTATTTAAAGCTAAAGATTCCCTTTTTATTCTAGCAAAGGATATTTCCCTCTTAGGGGATAATACTCTAAAGAGTATCCAAAGAGGTTTAGGAGATAATAGCTCTTTAAGTAAAGAGATTAATCATAATGGTAATAGCTTAGAATCTAAGAATATGTATTTATTCGCTAAAGAAAATATAAAGAGTGTAGGCTCTAATTTCTTAGCTAAAGAGAATATCCTCTTAGAAGCTAATAATATTTATTTAATTCCAGGAGAAAATACTCAAAGCTTAGAAGTTAAAAAGAGTAAGAAAGGAATGTTTAAATCTACTCAAGAATTTAGTTTCTTTCAAAAGAATACTTATACTAAAAATACCCTAGAAGGAAGAAACATTACTTTAAGGGCTAAAGAAGATTTAACCCTTTATGGAGTAGATATAAAGACAAGAGGGGATAGGGATTCTACTTTTACTAATCCTTCTTTAACCTTAGATTCTAATCCTAATACTTCTTTAGAATCTAATCTTAATACTAATTCTAATACTTCTATTACTCTAGAGGCTAACAACATTCTCCAAGCAGGTGTAAAAGATACTACTTTCTCTTATCACTCTAAAACCTCTTCTAGTTTCTTTGGATTAAAGAAATCCTCTTTTAAAGAATCTTCTTTTATACAAAATGCTAAATATGCTTTAATACAAAGTGATTCTAATCTTACTTTAGATGCTACCTCCTCTTTACTTTTAGAGGGAGTAAAGATTAGCTCTAATAATATGACTTTAAAAGCTAATACCTTAGAGATTAAACCTCTAATTCTACAAAGCTATCAAGAAAAAGAATTAAATAAAGGATTAAAACTAACACCAACTTTTTCTAAAGATACTCTAATACAAACTAAAATTGTAGCCTCTCTTTGGAATTAAAGATATAGTTGAAAATATAATGTTGCAAGATAGACTTAGAGAAATTAATGAAGGGAGAATGGGAAATGATAAGAACTAGAGATTATTTGATTCCGATATTGTTATGTATTCTTATACAATTCTTAGTAGTATTTTTAGCTTTTACTTTAGGGACATTAGGCAAAGATCTTTTATCCATTATTGTTGAATTTATACTTAGAAGTTTATTGATTAGTTGTTGTTTTCTTTGTTATCTTTACAAAAAACAAATGCTAGATTGGTTTGTAGGAGTCATTGTTGTCATAAATGGCATTGTTATATGTTTATATATCCCTGCAGGGTTGGTATTATATGCAGAATAATCTTACTTTAATGGGGTGGTTTTTTATTCACATCTTTGTTTCTCTTGTTATTTTTTCTTTCCTCCCTTCTATCCTTGCTATCCATACACATATCCACAAAAGAAAAAAAGAGAGAACTTTTCATTTGTTTTATATAATATTTTCTTCACCTGCGATGTTTTCTTTATTTGTTTTAATGTTAAGGAGTAAGATTGATTTCCTTGTTTTTCTAACGCTTTGTATTCTCATTCTTTGCCTCCCCACTCTCTTTGTTTTAAAGAATTTCTATCTATCTAAAAGAGAGAAAACCAAAAACACTTAGTTTATTTTCACCCTCCAAGCAAAAGCAAAAGATACTACAAGCTTTTATCATCATAAAAGCTTCTTTTTGTCTCTATCGGTTTTTAGGGAATCTTTTACTTCAAAGAAGTGGGGAGTAGGATTTATGTCTCCTAACAAATATATACCCTTAATAATTTAGAAAATAAGTGAATTCTTACCTTAGTATTTTGCAAAATCTGTTATAATCACTCTCCAAAATTCAAGGAGTAAAAATGAAAAAACTTGCTTTAACACTGTGCTTAATAATATTTCCCCTACTTCTTTTGGGTTGCAAAAAAGAAAATAAACTCGTTGTAGCCACAGCAGCAAACTTTGCTCCTTTTGAATACAAAGAAGGCAAAGAATTTAAAGGGATTGATATAGAAATTGCACAAGAAATTGCGAAACGATTAGGCAAAACTTTAGAAATCTTAGATATAGAGTTTGATTCTGTGGTAAGTGCTATCAATAGTGGTAATGCAGACTTTGGAATAAGCGGATTAACGATTAATGCTACGCGCTCTAAAGTCATTAACTTTTCTATCCCCTATTACAATGCTGCGCAAGTCGTTATCGTTAGAGAGGAGGATTATAATCCTGCATTAGAGGGAGATACACAAGCCCTTATTGATTGGATTAAAGCCAAGAATGGGGTCAAGATTGGAGTGCAAAGCGGTTCAACTGGTGCTTTTTATGCAATAGGGGATGCAAACTGGGGCTTTGAAGGATTTAAAAATGCAGAGGTTAAGAGCTTCACTAATGGAAGTTTAGCGACTAATGCACTCTCTAATAGGCAAATCGACCTAGTTATCATCGATGAAGCACCCGCTAAAATGTTTGTTGCAGCAAATGCTGGAACAAGGGTTATTAATACCTACCTTACAGAAGAGGAATATGGTGTTGGAGTGAATAAAAATAATCAAGAATTATTACAACAAATCAATGATATTTTAAAGCAAATGCAAGAAGATGGAAGCCTAAAAACAATCCTGCAAAAATATTTCTAAGGCTTAAAATTTGAGTGAAAAACTAGCAATCTTTTATCAAGAGCTAATCTTAAAAGGTGGTTATCACCTTGTGATTGAAGGGGTTTTTGTTACAATCTTACTTTCAATTTGCGGATTATTCATTGGTATTATCATTGGTACACTCATTGCTATTTTAATCACCAAAAAAGAAAAAACTCCCTTGCAAAGATATATTACGATAATTGTTAAGATGTATGTAGGGTTTTTTCGTGGCACTCCCATTGTGGTGCAATTACTCTTTATTTACTTTGTTATTTTACCGCTCTTAGGATTAGCCGGAAGTAGCGCATTGCTTGTAGCGGTTGTTATTTTTGGTTTAAATAGTGGAGCTTATGTCAGTGAGATTATACGCAGTGGAATTTTAAGTGTGGATAGGGGGCAAAATGAAGCCGCTAGAGCCTTAGGGTTAAACGCTAACCAAAGTATGCGCTTTGTCGTCTTTCCTCAAGCCTTTAAAAATGCTCTACCAAACTTAGGTAACGAATTTATTACCCTCTTAAAAGAAACTTCTGTGGCTAATTATATTACTGTGCATGACCTAACTTATGCCTTTAGGGTTATTGGAGGCGCAAGTTATGAATATATGGTGCCTTACTTTTTCTTAGCACTTTGCTATTTAGCCCTTGTTTTAATAGCTAGTTATTTAGTAAGTCTTTATGAGAAAAAATTAAGAAAAAGCGAAGAGTAAAAGCAATGATAGAAGTTAAAGAACTTATTAAGAAATACCATAAAAAAATTGTGCTTGATAAAATTAATATAAACTTCCATAAGGGTGAAAAAGTCGTGATTATAGGACCTAGCGGGGGAGGAAAAAGCACTTTCTTGCGTTGCCTTAATCTCTTAGAGATTCCAGATAGCGGAGAGATATGGCTTAATAACAAAAGAATCTCTCATCTAAGCCCTAACCTCTATCCCGAGCTTAAAAATCTCTCTAAAAATGCCTTAAAACTAAAAATTAAAGAATATGACTTAAAAATGCGCCAAAATATTAATGAGGCAAGAAGCAAAATGGGAATGGTTTTTCAACATTTCAATCTCTTTAACAATCTCAATGTTTTAGACAACATCACCTTAGCACCCATACAACTAAAAAAGGCGACACCACAAGAAGCCCAAGAAATCGCAAAAGCCCTCTTAGAAAAAATCGGCTTATATGATAAAAAAAACGAATACCCCTCTTGCCTTAGTGGTGGGCAAAAACAACGAATCGCTATTGCTAGAGCTTTAGCGATGAAACCTGAAGTAATGCTTTTTGATGAACCCACAAGTGCATTAGATCCAGAGATGGTAGGGGGAGTATTAGAGCTTATGAAAGATTTAGCCAATGAGGGGATGAGTATGATTTGTGTAACGCACGAAATGGGTTTTGCCAAAGAAGTTGCCACACGCGTATTATTTATGGAAAATGGAAATATCTTAGAAGACCAACCTCCTAATCTACTCTTTAACCATCCCAAAAATGAGCGATTAAAATTTTTCTTAAGCCATATTAGGAGCTAATTTCAAAAACAAAATGCTTAAATGCGCTAATTAACAAAACCTCTACACATAAGCTTAATATCCATAAAGCAATTAATCTCCAATCCCTTATGAGAGTAAAAAACTTGTCCCAACCAAAATAATGCAAAGTGAGCAATAAAAGAACGATTCCGCTAATGCTTCCAGCCAATGCTAATCCAACGGCTTGAAAAAACTGCATTAACACCAATGAGCAAAATATCCCTACCACCAAAGAAAAAGCAGAAATTTTAGCCGCTAGGGATTGTTGGTTTTGTGAATAAAGCCATAAAGAAAAGATTTTTGCCAATCCAAAAGGCAAAAGCCCAATCATATAAGCACTAAAAACAGCCGCACTTAGGAGCGTATCCTCACGCAAAAATCTCCCTCTTTCAAATAAAAGCCAAATAATCTCATTCCGCAATAAAATACCTCCCACTACACAAGCGCTTAGCAAGAAACATAAAAACCAAAAAGGTTTTTTCAAAGCACTAAGTGCCAAATCCTCTTTTTTGTCTTTGAGATATTTTGCGATAAGAGGAAAAAGTGCCACAGAAGTAGCAATAGCAAAAACCGCCAAGGGAAGCTGAAAGATTCTATTAGCATAATACAAATAAGAAATAGTGCCACTACTTAAAAAAGAAGCCAACAAAGTATCCACAAAAGAAGCAATTTGGGCTGTGGAACTTCCAATCATAGCGGGAAAAAACTGCTTATTAAAGGATTTGACACTTTGAGTAATAGAATCCTTTTTAGCCTTTAGCTCCTTTATCCCGACATAAAATAATTTAAAAAACTTGAGCCTCCATAAAGGATAGATATGCAACAAAATCTGCCCAACTCCACCAGCTAAAACCCCATAACTTAGATATAAAACACTCCTATAAGAATCAGTATTTTGCACTAAAAGTAATACAACAATCATTGCTAAATTTAATACAGCAGGGGAATACGCCCAAGCAGTAAAATTACGCTTATATTGCAAAATTGCGCCCAAAAAGGTTACAACAAAAACTAACAATAAATACCAAAAATTAATAACAACTAAGGGTGCGGTAAGCGCAATGAGTTCTTCAGAAAATCCATAAGCTAAGAGTTTGGTTATCTCCAAAGAAAACACCCACACAAACAAAGAAAGCAACAAAAGCAAGATACAAAAAATCAAAAAAACTTTTAGCGCAAATCCTCCCTTATACCTAGCCTTTAAAAAACTCGGTAAAAAAGATTGATTAAAAGCCCCCTCGCCAAAGATTCTACGAAACAAATTAGGGAGTTTAAAAGCCACAAAAAAAATATCACTATAAATTCCCGCCCCAAGAATAGTAGCCATCAACAAATCACGTATAAACCCCAATATTCTCGATACTAAAATTCCACTACTATTGGTTAAAAAAGCTTTAAAAAACACCTTGCCTCTTTTAATTTTATACTTCTTATAGTAATTTTGCATTACAATATTAAGAAATTTATTCTTGCATAAAAAGGTTTTAGAATATGTTAAACAAAAAACTAAGCTCAACATTTCGACCTTACTATGTCAATGAGTGTGAAGATATTAAATTTGCCATTAAACAAGTCGCTTCACAATTTAATAAAGACCCTAATACTTTAGATTTTGATTTACAAAGCATTACAACTTATAAAAAAACTTCTTATGATCACCAAATACAACTCATTCCACCAAATGAAGTCAATCTTTTTTTAAATAATCGTAATAATCTCTTAGACCCTAATTTAACCATCACCCAACGATATTGTATTTTAATCAAAGAACAAGCCAAACAACAAAAGCAATTCCATTTTCAAGCCGACAAGATAGTTTCAGAGGTTTTTTTAATTTTTAGAGCCGGTTTTACGCATACTGATGCTAACTTTGAATCCCTCTATCAAGAAATAAGAAAAATAAAAGCTTGGAATAAAATCCTCTTTTTTAACGAATTTTTAGAAAAAAAGGCTTTAAAAGAGTTTTTAATAAGCCTACAATACCCCTTAAAACAAGAAATAAAATACCTCTTAGCACAAGGGACTAACCTCCTCCCAACCATAGAATCAAAGCTTGAATTTAAAAAAGAAATAACACAGAACTTCCAAACCATCAATAAAGATGAAATTATTTGCATTTACCACAAAGCTTTGCAAGGCAAACCCGGCAGAAATGCGCGTGGGGAATACATTATCCCAGAAGAGCCAAAAACACTTCATCAAAATAGTCCGCTAAAGTATGATAATGCGAGTATCAAACCCAAAGAATACCCTAATGCTATCTATTACCTATCGGCTATGGGAGGGATTTTACAATACGATAAAGATTATTTGCAAATTAAAGACACTTTTGAAACCAAAGAAGTAAGTCTTAAAACAACAGGTTCGCTTATAGGAGGAATTGATAGCGGAACCATTATCAACATCACAGAATCCGATAGCCTTAAAGAATCTTTAGGGCAAGGTATGAAAGTAGAAGCCTCTAAAGTCAATATTACAGGAAACATTGGTGCTTACACCGAAATAAAGGCTAAAGAAGTCAATATCGGGGGATTTACACACCAAAGCTCAAAAATTTATACCCAAAATGCCACTATTAAAACCCATAAGGGTTATTTATATGGAGAGATAATCAAAATAGAAAACCTTGAAACAGGCATTGTTGAGGGAAAAATAGTAGAAATAGAGCAAATGTATGGAGGAAAAGTTTATGCTCAAGAAATTATTATCCAAAATCTTCACTCTAACGCCTTTTTGTATGCAACAAAGAGCATTAGAGTTACCGCTATGGAAAAAGGAGAGAATAAATTTTTCATCGCTGCTAATTACAGCCCACAGGCTAGAGAATACTACAAGACACTCATAAAGAAAAAAAATGATTCCATACAAGAAGCCATTACTTTAACCAAAGAACTAAAAACAGAAAATGCACATATCCAAAAACTCAAACCAACAGCAGATGAAATAAGAAAAACTCTAATACTTTATAAAAATACCAAAACAACTCCACCTAGCTATCTCCTTAAAGAATTTGAAGCCTATCATCAGTTAATTTTAAACCTCAAACAAAAACGAGAAAAAATCAACCAACTTAGCCAAACCTATAAACAATCCCTAAAAGATTTAAATGCCTTTGATGAAGCAACCCAAGAAGCAACGATTGAAATACAAAGCGGTTGGGTAGGATACAATGAAGTGCATTACCGCTTCTATGCACCAAAGCTAGAATTAATGCTTATCCCAAAACCTAGCCAACCCAAAAAAGTCGCTTATGACAAACAAACCAAACAACTAACTTTACAGGAGTAACGATGATTATAGCATTAGAAGGTGAAATATTTTTAAAAGAACCCACTAAAATCGCCCTAAAATGTGCAGGAGTGGTTTATGAGGTTTTTATCTCCTTACAAACAAGCAATCAAATTTCTCAAAAAATAGGCGAAACCTTAACCCTCTTAACAACCCATATCTTGCGTGAGGATTCCCAAACACTCTTTGGCTTTTTAGAAAAAACCGAGCAGAAGCTTTTTGATACACTCATTAAAATTAATGGCGTGGGTCCAAAAGTGGCAATGGCAATCCTCTCAACCTATACCCCACAAACCTTTGCCAAAGTTGTTGAAAGCAATGATATTAAATCTATGCAAAGAGTGCCGGGCATTGGACCAAAGAGCGCAGGTAGAATCTTAGTAGAACTCTCTGGCTGGTCTTTGGAGCTTAGCCATAATACTCTACCCAAAGAAGATTCTAATCTTTATCAAGTTATCTTAGCTTTAGAATCTCTAGGCTATAAAAATGATGTTATCCAAAAGGCTACTAAAGATTTAGAGGCTAATGAAGTAGGAGTTATGGTAAAAGCTGCTTTAAAAAAAATACAGGGTTTATAAATGAGCAAAAAACTACATTTAATTTCACTTGGTTGCACTAAAAATCTCGTTGATAGCGAGGTTATGCTAGAAAAATTAAAAGATTATGAAAACACCCAAAGTTTGAGTGAAGCGGATTTAATCATCATTAATACCTGTGGATTCATTGAAGCTGCAAAAAAAGAGAGTATCGGAGAGATTTTAAATGCTTTAGAAAACAAAAAAGAGAATGCGCTTTTAATTGCTAGTGGTTGTTTAAGTGAACGTTATGCTAAAGAGCTAAAAGAAGAGATTCCACAAATTGATATTATTACAGGGGTTGGAGATTATGACAAGATTGATAAACTCATACAAGAGCGAAAACAAAGCGGAAAAACTATCGTTTCTAACCAAAAAGGCACTTTTTTAATACAAGATAATGAACGCATTATTAGCAATTCCACCATACACGCTTACATCAAACTCTCTGAAGGTTGCAACCAAAAATGTAGCTTTTGTGCTATCCCCTCTTTTAAAGGAAAACTCCATTCAAGAACACTTGATTCTGCGCTTAAAGAAGTCAAAAATCTTGCTTTAAAAGGCTTTAGAGACTTTACTTTCATTTCTCAAGATTCAAGCTCTTATCTAAGAGACTATGGCATTAAAGATGGTTTAGTGGATTTAATTGAAGGTGTTGAAAACCTTGCTAATGAAGGAATTGCGATTAAGAGCGCAAGAATCCTTTATCTCTATCCTGCCACAACCTCTACAAAACTTATCCAAAAAATCACAAAATCGCCTATTTTTCATAATTACTTTGATATGCCCTTGCAACACAGCTCTAAAAAAGTTTTGCAACAAATGGGGCGCAATGGAGAGTTTATCAACCTCTTAAAATTAATGCAAAAAGCTCCCAATAACTTTATCCGCACAAGCTTTATCATAGGGCATCCCGGAGAGGAGGAAGAAGATTTTAAAGAACTTTGCAATTTTATAAACACCTTTAACTTCGATAGGATAAATTTCTTTAGTTTCTCCTCTGAAGAGGGGACAAAAAGTGCCACAATGGAGCAAATCCCACAAAAGATTAAAAATTCACGATTAAAGCAAATCAACACTATTTTTCAAAAACAATACCGACAAAACCTAAAAAATTTGGTAGGTAGAGAAATCATTGCTATATTAGAAGGCATTAGTGAAGAGAGTGAATACTTTTATAAAGCAAGAGATATGCGATTTGCTCCAGAAATTGATGGAGAGATTTTAATCAATGACAAAACCATTGAAGAGTCTTTAGAGGTTGGATTTTATCGCGTAAGGATAACAGAAATTCTAGGGGATACCATTCTAGGTTGCGTGATTGGAAAAGCCTAAATTAGAATTCTTAGAAGTCTTAAAAAAAGGGAAAAATCTCTTGGCTTTCTCAAGTGGAGCAGATTCTACGGCACTTTATTTTTTATTA
The DNA here is from genome assembly GCF_900198605.1 of Helicobacter mesocricetorum. Taxonomy (GTDB): domain Bacteria; phylum Campylobacterota; class Campylobacteria; order Campylobacterales; family Helicobacteraceae; genus Helicobacter_D; species Helicobacter_D mesocricetorum. The sequence continues at coordinate 84,551 of NZ_FZPJ01000015.1, forward strand.
AAATCTTATGGCGTTAGCTTTGATATAGCCATTGTTGATTATGGCAAAAGATACCAATCTATCTTAGAAATACAAAGAGCAAAGACGCTTTGTTTTTGGGATAATAAACAATGCTATGTTTTAAAATCTCCAAAAATAGAAAAAAATTTCGAACATAATGCAAGAATCATTCGCTATAACTTTTTTCAATCTCTGGTTTTAAGGCATTCTTATACCAATGTTATTTTAGCCCACCAACTCAATGATAAATTTGAATGGTTTTTAATGCAATTTTGCAAGGGAACAAACATCAATGCTATGTTAATGCAATCTTGCATCACCCAAAGCATCAAAGGCTACACCTATAATATTCTTCGCCCTATGCTAGGGGTTTATAAAAAAGAAATTTTGCATTATCTAAAACAACAAAAAATTTTTTATTTTGAGGATTTTAGTAATTCTGATACGCATTTTAAACGCAATTATTTTCGCTACCATTTTACCCATAGAATTTTAGAAGAATTCAAAGAAGGGATTAATTTTAGCTTCAAACTCCTAGAAGAGTTTCAATCAACATTACCTCTTGATGATTTAGGAGGCTATTACTGCTTTGATTCTACTCCAAAAGACTTCTATGCCATTGATTTAGCGTATAAAAAATTAGGCTATATCCTCTCAAAAAAGCAAAAATTCGAAATCCAAAAATACTTAAACAAGCAAGAATACTCCTTAGTCTTTGGCAATAAAATTGCGCTAGAAAAAGGCAATAACAAAATCTATATATTCCCATACATCTCGAATATCTCGATAAATAAAGAAACAAAAGAAATATATAGAAAAATGAATCTCCCCAAAAAATTCCGCCAATTTTATCACTACCAGCAATCCTTAAAAACTAAGCCTAAATAAAAATTTCTTTACTTTTTACCAACAATTAATTAAATCTTAATAATTAAATAATTACGATATGCGTTTTTCAAAATACAATTAAATAAGGGGCTAAACTTATGCTTAAACACTTAAAAATTGGCACAAAAATTACCATAATTATTTCATTGGTTTTCATTCTCTGTTTAGGGACTTTATCTATCATCATCTCCATTACTTCTTCAAACATTCAAGCAAAAAGCAGTAAAAATTTATTGGAGATGATCTCTGAAGACGCCTCAAAAACTTCTCTTATAGTTTTTAATGAAGTTTATACGGCACTTGCAAACTCTCATGGAAGAATACAATCTCTTATTCAAGGCTCTTCTAATGACAAACTAAAATTCTTAGTAGAAAATATCGCAAATACCTTAGACAACAATAATTGGGGAGCATATAGCTATATTTACCTTAAAGATGCAAATATCATTGGCGGAGATAATTATATAAATCCTGAATACAAATTAAATGATGGCGGACTTATACTGCTTGCTAAAGATAATAACATTCAAAATCCAGGTGGCATAGTGATAATGCGAGCTGATGATACAATTACAAACTTTGGAAGTGTTCAAAAAGCATTAACAACCGGAAGAATCTCTATGGGTAACCCTAGTATGCAAACCTTTGCAGGAGATACTCCTCGTTTAGGAATTGCTATTAACTTTCCTTTAAAGGATACACAAAATGTAACGCAAGGGGTTGTTGGAATCTTCATTGATTTAAGCGAACTCTCAGAAGAACTCAATAATTCTAGGTATTCTTTTTTCACTGATGATTACAGAATCTTACTTTCAGAAGATTTAACCATTGGATCTCACCCTAACCCAGATATTCTCGCAAAGAATTTAATGAATGTTATCCACAAGAAAAATGATGATACGATAATCAATGCTATAAAAAATCACCAAAATGGCGTTTTTCCTTTTATTGATTACAAAGGAGAAGATACTTTTGCTGCTATAACGAGTTTTGAAATCGGTTATGGAACAGGTATTTTTTGGACCGCTGTAGCCCTAGCTCCCTTACATTCTATCTATGCTAATGTTTATGAATTAAATTACATAATATTAGGCTGTAGCATTATCATCTTACTAATACTAATCGTCGTGCTATTTCTCTATGTCCATAAAAATATCACAACAAGAATTACCAATCTCTCTGAACATCTTCTTAAATTCTTTAAAGCACTACAATATAAGGGAGAGTATCCACCCAATCTAAAACCAAAGCATAACGACGAATTTGGTCAAA
>NZ_FZPJ01000014.1:0-30765 GCF_900198605.1 Helicobacter mesocricetorum
TTACTTAAATAAATATAAAAATAAATTTAAGATTATTTGTGGATTCTTTGGAGTTTTATAGTGGGAAGTGTTTTAATGCCATTGATTGATAGGGGATTACTTAGAGGCGGGTGATAGCTAGTTTATAACAAAAGATTATGCAAAGAGGAAGTTAATGGTTATTTTAACTCTCCCCAATTTTTGCCACTATTGACGCTACATTTGAGTGGGACTTTTAAGGTTGCTATGTTTTCCATAATTTCTTTAATAATATTCCCTTGTGAATCTACTAAATCCTCTGGGCATTCAAAGATTAGCTCATCATGCACTTGTAAAAGCAGTTTTGCTTCAAGTTTCGCTTGGGTTAGGGCGTTCATAGACATTTTGATAATATCTGCTGCGCTTCCTTGAAAAATAGCATTAATCCCTTCGCGTAAAAAGGCAGCTTTTTGGTATTCTTGTGCGTCTTTAAAGTCAAATTTTCTCACTCTTCCTAATAGGGTTTTGGAATAACCATTTTCTAAAATAAAATTTTCTTGATTTTTCAGAAAATCTTTGACGGTTGGGAAGGATTCAAAGTAATTTTGTATATAAGTTTTTGCATCAGAGAAGCTAATATTAAGGGTTTCAGAGAGTTTTTTAGGACCCATTCCATAGATAAGACCAAAATTAATACTCTTTGCGATAGAACGTTTATGGTGTGCTTGTTCTTCGCCAAAGATTTTTTTAGCCGTCTCTAGGTGAATATCGGCATCTTTTAAAAAGGCTTCTAGCATTGCCTTATCTTCAGAGAAATGCGCTAAAAGTCGTAATTCGATTTGTGAATAATCTAAGCTTAGTAAAAGATGGTTTTCTTTAGCGATAAAACCTGCCCTTATGCGTCTGCCTTGAGCTGTTTTTACAGGGATATTTTGTAGATTTGGATTTTTTGAGCTTAATCTTCCTGTGCTAGTCCCTGTTTGCATAAAAGAAGTATAGATTCTATGCTCTTTATCCAATTTTGCGTGTTGCATAAGAGGTTCGATATAGGTGCTATAAAGCTTGAAAAGCTCTCGGTATTCTAAGATTTTTGGGATAATTGGGTGGGAGTGATAAAGGGAGTTTAACACGATTTCAGAAGTGCTATATCCTGATTTTGTCTTTTTGCCTGCTTGCAAGTTTAAATCTTCAAAGAGGATAATGGCAAGTTGCTGGGGAGAGTTTAGGTTGAAACGTTTGTTGGCAATTTTGAAGATTTCTTCAGAGATTTGGTAAAGTCTTTCTTTGGATTCGTTTTTAAGGTTTTGAAAAAAGTCCAAATCAAGCTTAATTCCGATGGTTTCCATATTAATTAGACTTTGTATAAAAGGAAATTCAATTTTATTAGCCACTTCTAAAATCGTTTCTTCTAGTAGATTATAAATTTTAAAATAGAGTTGGTAACAAGCTGCTGCATCTTCACTTGCGTATTGCACGGCATTTTGTATGAGGATTTGGGAGAAATTTTCGTTTTTATGCACAATGTCTTTGTAATGAATCATTTCGTGATTGAAATATTTTTTCATTAAGAAATCCAAATTACAAAGGGAATCGCTATGTAAAAGCCACGCAAGAAGCATACTATCTTTAATGTTTGAGAAGTTTTTAGGGGTAAAATCAAAATTTGTTTGCAAGATTTCTAAGTCGTATTTTAAATTATGCCCAATCACAAAGCGGCATTCAAAGACTTTTTGGATAAAGGCTTTAGCGCATTGCAAACTTACTTGATCGCCAACGCCTAAGTAATTGTGTGCGATAGGGACATAATAGGCATTTATCCCATCAATGCTAAAAGAGAAACCAACAATTTTGGATTCTTTAATATCTAAAGAGGTGGTTTCTGTATCAAAGGCAATAATGGTTTGCTCGGTGAGGCTTTGCATAATCTCTTGTAGCTTTTTGTCAGTATCTATCAAATGGGATTGGTAGTTGAAATGTTTGGGAATATTGCCTTGATCTTTTTGTCTTTGTATGATTTTTTTCTTATTAATGGGATTTTTATTGAGTTTTTTTAAGATACTATTTAAATCATATTGCTTTAGGGAATCAACGATATTAAGTAAGGGGGAATCTTGAGGCATTTCACATTCGCTTAAGTCTAGATCTTCTAATAAATCATCCCTTAGGGTTACGAGTTTTTTGCTACGATAGGCGTCTTCTTTGCTTTGCAATAAAAGCTCTCTTGTGCGTTTGGATTCGATGTTTTGAATGTTATTATAAATAGAATCTAAATCTTGGAATTCCTGAAGTAGGGCAGCTGCACCTTTTGCGCCAATCCCTTTAATGCCTGGAACATTATCAGAGCTATCTCCTACGATGCTTTGATAATCAATGAATTGCTTAGGAGTGATTCCATATTTAGCGATACATTCTTCCTCTCTAATTTCTTCTTTTTTACTAGGATTAAAAAGAAAGGTATCGCCATCAATGAGCTGGTATAAATCCTTATCGTGGCTAATAATGCGGACATTGATATTGAGTTTATTGGCTTGTTTATTGATAGAGGCGATTATATCATCGGCTTCATAGCCTTCAATGCTAATATTTTTAAATCCCATATCTTCCACCCATTTAATCGCTACTTCTAGTTGGAGCTTTAAATCATTAGGGACTTCTGGGCGATTGGCTTTGTAATTTGGATCTATGCTTTTACGAAAATTTTCCCCACCGCTATCAAGCGCAAAGACTAGATAATCCTTTGGGTAATCCCTATGAATTTGTATAATGAGCTTTGCAAATCCTGTTAAAAGCCCTGTTGGGAATCCTTCGTGGTTTTTAAGCGGGGGTAGTGCGAAATAGCTTCTAAAAAAAAATCCAAAAGTATCAATGATTGTTAGGGTTTTCATAAAGCTACCTTTTTAAGAGAGAATGTTTTTTTCTAATATAGATATTAATGGATTCAACACCAAGGGAGAATGCCATCGCAAAGTAAATATAGCCTTTGGAAATATGGAATTCTAAACCTTCTGCAACAAGCGTAACACCTACTAAAATGAGAAAGGCTAATGCTAGAATCTTAATGGTGGGGTTGTTTTCTACAAATTCTGAAATACTTTTACTAGCAAACATCATAATCACAACGGCAATAATCACAGCAAGCATCATAATTTCAATATTATTTACCATTCCAACAGCGGTGATAACAGAATCTAAAGAAAAAACAATGTCTAAAATGGCAATTTGGATTAAAATGCTTAAAAATCCCGTTTTGGCAATCTCTTTAGGGGAATGTTGGTTTTTATCTTCTTTGTTTTCTATATCATTATGAATTTCTAGTGTGGATTTGGCAATTAGGAATAATCCCCCTAAGATTAAAATAATGTCTCTTCCTGAAATCTCTTGTGAGAGGAGTGTGAAAAGTGGAGTAGTGAGTTTCATAATCCAAAAAAGTGAGAGGAGCAATAAAAGTCTTGTTATCATCGCTAAACTTAAACCAAGAATTCTAGCTTTTTGGCGATTTTTTTCTGGAAGTTTGCTTACTAAAATAGCGATAAAAATAATATTATCAATCCCTAAGACAATCTCCAAGGCACTTAAAGTTGCTAAAGCTAACCACATCTCTAGGCTAAATATCCATTCAAACATTGCGTTCCTTCTGTGAGAAATGGTGGGATTATACATTATTCCTTTATAGACTTTTCTTAGGAATCTTGTATGTAGGAATTGCTAAATTATTTTAATAAAGTGTATGGAGTAATTTAGCAATGTGTTTAGTTGATGGGGTTACCATTGCGACAAAATAAGATTCTAAAAGTAATTTTTGAGCCTTTGAGCCTTCTAAATAACCCTTTGTCCCATAGGTTAGCATACAAGTTTTGGCACTTTCTATCGCAAGATTTGCAATATCGGCTTTAAGGTTTAAGACACAAGCAAAGAAATCTTTGTCAAGCTGTGTGATATTGGCGGGTATTTTATGGCTTCCATAGGGGGTATGGCTTAAGAATTGAGAAAGGTTAAGGAGTTTTTTATACTCTTTTTTGAGAGTATCAAAGGGAAGATAGCTATTAATGTTGCCTTTAGTTTCTTGTTGGGATTCTATCATTTCTAAGGCACAATGGACTAAGCCTAATCCTATTCCTGCTTGTAAAAGCACAAATCCCGGCATTATTTTAGGCAATAATGCAGAGGCTGGATTGCTAAGAATCATCGTCTCATCTAAAAAATAGTCTTTTAAGACGACACTTTTAGTTGAAGAACCCTCTAAAGCGCAGAAATTGAGCTTTTCTTTAAGTTTAATGCCTCGATTTTCATCACAAACCACAAGTCCCATTACAAAATCTTGGGGATTGGTAGAATCGATAGAGGCAATAATTCCAAAATAATGCCCCCAATCGATATTTGAAACATAAGGTAGCACCCCATTTAGGATAAATCCTCCTTCTACCCTTTTGGCTTTAAGCTTAATAGATTCTATTTTTGCAAAAGATTTAATAGGATTAGAAAGACCAGTGCCACCTAAAATTTCTCCTTTGATAGCTCTATAATAAAGGGAGCGGTCAATGTGGCTAGAGTGTTTTAAATACCAAATAAGTATTTTTTGACACCATAGGCAAAAGCCTGTATTGCCACATATTTTAGAGACTTCCATTATGGTTTGTATGGAGTTATGGAGGCTATAATGATTCTCCATAGTTGTGTAAAATCCATATTCTCCTAGTTTTTGAAGCGTCTCTTTGGGGTAAAATCCTTTATGGATTTCTAAAGTCCGCCCCTTTAATTCTTTGAGTATAGATTCTAGCATTTAAGAAACCTCAAGATTGACAACGCGCAAAATGGTATTGGCTACGGGAGAGTATTTTGTTGCGTGTGCAATGAGCTTCTTTTGTGTAGCTTCATCGGCATTAGATTCTAAAACTACCTTAACGCGAATATCTGTAAAGCCTAAAGGTTTATCTTCTGATAGGTCTCCTGTCCCCCATACAGCAGTGATATTTAAGTCTCCTTCTAATTCTAATTCTAGTTTGGTAATCACAATGTTTTGTGCGATAGCATTGGCGTGAATCCCAACAGCTAAACAACTTCCAAGAGCAGCTAAGACGGCTTCACTAGGGTTTGGTGCTGTATCATCTCCTAAAAGTGTTGGTGGTTCATCAACGATATAAGCCGGAAGATTGCGAATATAATTTGCGTGTCTAAATCTACCTTCTGCTATGGTTTTACATTTGAGGGTTTTAATAACATTAGGATTTGCTTTTCCAGACTTGATTAACTCTTCCAAACCCGCTTTGTCGATAGGGTCTAATCTTGTGCAGCTTGTTTCAACAGGTTTCATAATATATCCTTAAATAATAAATTTGGGTTAAACCCAAAAAAACTAGTGGCAATTCTAATCTTTTTGGGTTTAACGCCTTTATATCACATAATTCATATCAAAGCGATAGGTTTTTAAATATGCTCCAATTTCGCGCTTGAGGTCTAAAAAATCCAATCCATATCTGTCAATCTTATTGATTTTTATAGGTATATCGGCGACTATTTTACCCGGATTTGGAGACATAATAATTACCCTATCGCCTAAAAATATAGCTTCTTCTATATCGTGAGTTACAAAGATCATTGTAGTTTTGAGCGTTTTGGAGATATTTAAAAGCTCGTTTTGTAGGGTATTCCTTGTGAAGTTATCTAAGGCACTAAAGGGTTCATCAAGGAGTAAAATATTGGGATTAACACATAATGCCCTTGCTAAGGCTACCCTTTGTTTTTGTCCCCCGCTAAGAGTGGTAATAAATCTATCTTGAAACTTGTCTAAATGGACAAGCTTTAGGTAATGCAACGCTATTTGTTTAGCTTCCTTTTTTGGTATGTTTTTAGCTTGCAACGCAAAGAGGACATTATCTAGCGCATTTTTCCACGGGAGTAGGGCATAGTCTTGGAAGATTTTAATGCAATCTTTGGGCTTTGTTTTATGGGTGTAAGGGATACTATCAATAATAATCTCCCCCTTATCAAAACTCTCAAATCCTCCAATGATATTTAATAAAGTCGTTTTTCCACATCCACTTGCGCCAAGAAAAACTATAAATTCTCCTTTATTAATCTTTAAATGGATATTTTCCAGAGCCTGATAGTTGCCAAAAGTTTTGTAGCAGTCTTTAATTTGTATCATTTAATTCCTTTAGAGGCTACCTAATTTTGAACGAATATACCGCTCTAAAATAGAAAACAAATAATGGAGTAAAAATCCTAAAATTCCTATTAATATCATTGCGACAATAACGACTTCCATACGCAATAAATTCCTACCATCAATAATTAAATAACCAAGTCCGCTTTGAATCCCTAGCATTTCTCCAGCAACAAGATGTATCCACGCAATGGAAGCGGCGAGCTTTAATCCACTTGCAATAGATACAAAGGCTCCGGGCAAAATGATATGTCTAAAGATTATCCATTCACTAGCTCCAAAATTATTTGCCATCATTAAGAGTGTAGGCTGTATTTGTCTAACGCCACTAATGCTTAATAATAATATAGGAAAAAATACTGCATAAGCAATAATAAAGATACAACCTAATTCTCCAATGCCAAACCACAATACAATGATGGGAAGCCAAGCAATAGGAGAAATGGGGCGAAAAAATTGTATAAAAGGCTCTAAAGTAATTTCTAAAGGGATAAACCTACCAAGCAGTAATCCTAAGATAATCCCTAAAGTTGAACCTATGGTAAGCCCTATGATAAAACGGATTAAAGAATCAAGAATAGATTCTTCAATAACTCCATTATGGAGTAGCTCTATAAAGGTTTGAAAAACAACACTAAAAGGAGGGATTTCTCCCCCTTCTAAATAGCTTTTATGAGTGCTAAACTCCCAAAGTAACAAAAACATTATAATAAGCACTAAAGATAGAATCCTAAAAACAATATTTTTTTTATTCATCTTCTTAATCCTTATAAAAAGCATTGTGAATAAAACTAGAATCTACAAAGTCTTCAAAATTTTGCTGAAGATTTTCTATCTTATACTTTTGCATATCTGAAATAGTCCTTGCAATATCTTCTTGTGTGATAGCAAGATTTCTATAAATAACTCTATCGTCTTGGAGCAATAAATTTTGGATTAAAGGAGGTCTTTGTCCTAAAAATTGGGTTGAAATCTCCGCCGCTTTTTGGGGTTCTTTTTGTATAAACAAAGCAGTTTCTAGGAAATCCTTAGTTATTGCTGTAATTATAGGTTTTTGATTTTGTAGGACTTCTGTATGGAAAGTCAGTAAGCAGCAAATATGATTAGGGATAATATCTTTAGAGAGGATAAAAATATCTCCAATATTATAGGTTTGTGCGGCGATTCCAAAGGGTTCTGCTACGATAAAGCCATCAATACTTTTATTCTTTAGCGCAGAAACCATCTCGGGTGGGGACATATCAATGAGCTTTACATCATTGGGAGTGAGATTGCCTTGAGATAAGAAATCTGCTAATAGTAAATAATGCGTGGAGAATCTACTAGGAATGGCGATTTTTAATCCTTTTAATAGGGAAATATCTGGTTTATTGTCTTGTTGTATTAATCCCTTTTTGACAATTAGAGCAGAGCCATTTCTATGAGCTGCTAAAATCGCTTTAATCTTTACTTTTTGTGAGACAAGCTTAAGTGCTAAAGGTGTTAAAATAAAAGCCCCATCAATGCTTTTAGCGCGTAGGGCTTCACTTAAATCACTCCAAGAGGAGAACTTAATAGGTGTAAAGTTGGTTTTTTTCAAAGCCTTAGCAATAACTAATAAATGATCAGTTATGGGTAAATAACCAATTTTAATGCCTCCAAAGTCTATCTTTAGGTCTTTAGCATTAAGTATATTTAGCCCACTAAGCCCTAAGAAAAATGTGTTTGCAAGATATAAAAAATTTCTTCTGTGCATAAAAATCCTTTATGATTGATTGTAATGGTTGAATTATATATTATAAATATAAATACAATATGTATTTATATAAAATTTAAGATTTTTAACAAGATAAAGTTACTTTTTTACCCAAATCTACCTAAAAATTCTAGTTTATTGTTGTTTGGGTAAAAATAGAGTTTCCCTAATGTTTTGGCTTCATTATAAAGAAATAAGCGATTCTTTAATATGAATGCTTTAAGTTTCTAAGGTGTTCATATCAATAACATAGCGGAATTTTGCTGTGCCATTTGTGAGATTTTCATAGGCTTTATCGATTTCACAAGCTTTAATGATTTCTATTTCGGGATAAATTTCGTGTTTGAGTGAAAAATCAAGCATTTCCTGAGTTTCTTGGATACCCCCTATCATAGAGCCATAGACTTTTTTCCCTGCATTAAAGATTAGTCTTGTCATATCTGTTTTGATACTCTCATTGGTAGGAGGAAGTCCTACGATAGCTAATTCTCCACCATATTTTAGTAATTTTACATAATCCATAGGATTATAAGCGGTAGGGATGGTGGAGATAATGAGATTAAATCTCTCTGCTATATTAGAAGTGTTATCATAAAGGGCTTTTGCCCCCATTGCTAAAGCTTCCTTTTCTTTCTTTTTGTTTCTAGCAAAAATAGAAACCTCTGCCCCCATTTTTATCGCATATTTAACCGCCATTACCCCAAGTCCTCCAAACCCAGCTACTCCGACCTTATCACCTTGTTTGACTTGGCTAAACTTTAAAGGAGAATAGGTTGTAATTCCTGCACAAAGTAGGGGTGCTACTTTTTCTAATGGGGCATTTTGTGGCACTTTGATGGCGAATTTTTCGCTCACTACAATATTGTTAGAATATCCTCCATAAGTAGGTTCATCGTTATGAAAACAATCTTTGCAATCATAGGTTAGCACCATTTTGCCCTTTTCACAAAATTGTTCTTGGGATCTTTTGCACGATTCACACTCTCCACAGCTATTTACCATACAGCCAACCCCTGCATTATCTCCGATTTGAAATTTGCTAACTTTCTTGCCTATGGCTACTACTTTTCCTGCTATTTCGTGTCCGGGAACCATTGGATAAATCCCCTTATGCCACTCACTCCTTGCAGAGTGAATATCACTATGGCAGATTCCTGCATAATAAATTTCGATTAAAATATCATAATCTCCTAATGCGTGTCGGGTGAAGCTAAAGTGTTCAAATTTTGAATCTTTAGTTTGGATAGCATAGCCTTTGGCAGAGATTCTCTGCCCATCTTTGGCTTGTGTTAGATTTTGTTTTAAAAGCATAAAAATTCCTTTATAAAAGTTTTATCTTATTATATTAAAGATGAGATTTATTTAGAATGAAGCCCTTTGGGTAAGTCATAAAACTCTACTCCATTAAGGGAGATTTTTATAACTTGTTTAGAGCAAATGAGGTTTTGTAATAAAGTTTGGGTGGAATCACTCCATAAACCTCTTACATCTTCTATACTCATTGGGCGTAAAGCAAGGGTTTTTAGGATTTGTTCTTGTGTTAAATCTATGTTTTTGGGAGTTGTGGGATTTACTCTTGTAGGGAGAAAAACCGGGAGATTATAGGCATAGAATATATTGGCAAGTTTTTGTAATTCTTCTAAACTAAGGGGCTTAACCGCATAAGCAGGTGGTCTATCAATAGTGCTTATATCAAGCCTTTTAAGTCGCATTGAGGCAAGGAATTGTGCCATTTTTTGCGCTTCTAAAATCGTATCGTTAATGCCTTTGACAAATAAAATCTCTGCATAAAGTTCCCCGCTAAAATCTGCACTAAATTGGTAGATTCCTGCTAAGATTTTTTCTAAAGTTATATTTTTAAGAGGTCTATCAATTTTTCTAAAAGTCTCTTGAGTGATAGCATCTAGGGAGAATTTTACTTTATCAAAAAGCAAACAAGCCTTTGAAATATTTAAATCCCACAACAAAGAACCATTGGTTAAAAGCAGAGTTTGACTATCTCCTTTAATGTCTTCTAGCTTTAACATAAGCTCGTATAAATAAGGATATAGTGTTGGTTCTCCATTGGCTGTAATGGTTAGAGATTGAATATTTTTATATTTTTTCAACGCATCTTTGATAGCTGTTAAAATATCCTCAACTTTTAAAACCTCTTGCATACTCATCTGTGCCTTTTTGCCCTCTAACTCACAATATAGGCAATCATAATTGCATTGTTTGGTTTGGGGGGATAAATCAACCCCTAAGGATTCTCCAAAGCGTCTGGATTGTATGGGTCCAAAAATAATATTCATTTTCCCTGCTTTTTCTGTTTTTGGTATTTTATATTCTTATTTTTGAAATTTGTGTAAAATAATGGCTTAATAAAGTTTTTAGGATATTTTTTGAGAGTTAAAAATTTTTTGTTTCAAAGTTTTGCACAATTCTTTTTCCCTATTTTTCTAGTTTTGTTTTTTATTGCTTCTGTGATTGTGTTTATTCGCATTGCTGAAGTTACCTTTATCATTAAAATAGGATTTTTTGAATTATTCTCTTTGTATTTTTATACTCTTCCTACTATGATGTTTTTTGTTGTGCCTTTGAGTTTTTTTGTTGCTTGTGTGCTTTCATTATCTCGCCTTAGTTTTGATTATGAGCTTCCGGTTTTATTTGCTTTAGGGATGAATCCTAAAGAGATTGTGAAAATATTTTTTCCCATTGCCTTTTTGGCAACTTTTAGCCTCTTTATTCTTTCTTTAATTTTGATACCCTTGAGTGATTTGTCTTATAAGAATTTTTTTGAAGAGCGCAAGAATAATATTAATGTTAATTTACAAGCTGGGGAGTTTGGGCAAAAACTTGGGAATTGGCTAGTTTATATAGAAAAGAATAAAAAAGACGAAAATGTTTATGAAAATATCGTTTTACTCTCTTTTGAAAAAGAAAGAGGGCTAATTTTTGCTAAAGAGGCGAAAATTATTAATTATTTAGGAGTTATGGAAGCCATATTAAGTGATGGTAAGGTTTATCGCTTAGAAGATGAGGAGATGCTAGAGAGAATCGAGTTTCAAAAATTGATTTTAAGGAATAGTGTAGGGTATATTAGTGATTTAAATCTTGGGGTTGTAGAGTATTGGAGACAGGCTTTTTACCCCAATGATAAACAAAAAAAAGTCTTACGCAATCTTGCAATGTATATTCTAATCTCTTTATTTCCTTTAGTTAGCCTTTTTTACTTCCCTCTTTTGGGGATTAAGAATCCTCGTTACCAAAAAAACTGGACAATTTTGCAGATTATGGTCGTCGTAGCGATTTTTTATGGTTTAGTCTATTTAGTGGCTAATACATTGCCTTTGGTTGGTATAGCTGTGCTTCCTGTGGTTTGGTTTATTTTTGGTTATTGGGGTTATAAGCAGTGGATAAGTAGATATTATTAATGTTTGTTGCGATAAAGATTGCTTATAATGGTTCTGTGTTTTTTGGGTTTCAAAGCCAAAGTCAAAAATATACGATTAGCAATGCGCTTAAAGAAGCTTTTGCAAGTGTTGGTATTTTTAGCCATTTTGTAGGAAGTGGTAGGACAGATAAAGGGGTGCATTCTAGTGGGCAAGTAATTTCTTTAGAAATACCTCCCTTTCATAGCCATTTAGAGGGATTAAAAAATCTTTTAAATGCTAAACTCTATCCTTATATTAAGATTAAGCAAATTTGGGAGGTAAGCCCAACATTTAATGCGCGTTTTAGTGCAAAAAGAAGAAGATATTGCTATGTATTATCTAAGCATTATTCCCCTTTTTGCTCTGTGTTTTCGCATTATCATAGGATAAAAAATGAAGCTTTAATGAAAGAGGCTATGGGTTATTTTGTGGGGAGACATAATTTCAAGGCTTTTAGAAAAAAGGGAGGTGCTGGTAGCAAGAATTGTTGGCGTGAAATTTATCGTGTGAAATTAATCCAAAGCAGGGATTTTTATATCTTGTCTTTCTTAGGAAATAGTTTTTTACGCTCTCAAATTCGGTTAATGGTAGGGTTTTTATTAGAGATTGATAGAGAAAGACTAACTTTAGAGGATTTAAAGAGACAGCTAGAAGGAGAAGAGATTTTTAAAATCCCCGCACCTCCTGCGGGTTTATTTTTAAGCTCTATTCAGTATTAAAGATTGTCAAATAATTCTGTGCTTAAATATCTTTCACCTGTATCACAAAGGATTGTAACGATATTAGTATTAGGGTATTTTTTCGCCATTTCTCTTGCAGCCCAAAGATTTGCTCCTGTGGAGATTCCTACAAAGATTCCCTCAGCTTTGGCGACTTTTCTTGACTCTTCCATTGCCCATTGAGCATCAACTTTTAAAATCTCATCAATGAGGTTTGTATCAAGTATGTCAGGGATAAATCCTGCCCCAATGCCTTGTATCTTATGGGGTCCGGGCTGTCCTCCACTAAGCACAGGAGAGTTAATAGGCTCTACGGCTATGACTTTGGCATTTGGAACTTTTGCCTTTAAGACTTCGCCCACTCCTGTTAGTGTTCCACCTGTCCCTACGGCACTAATGAAAATATCGATTTTGTTATCGAGCGCTTCTAGGATTTCCACAGCAGTAGTTTTTTTGTGGAAAGCGGGGTTAGAAGGATTTTGGAATTGTTGTAAGATGAGGCTATTGGGGATTGTTTTTTGTAATTCTATGGCTTTATTCACAGCTCCTTTCATTCCAAGTTCTGCAGGAGTGAGTTCTAAAGTAGCCCCTAAAATACTCAAGAGTTTTCTACGTTCAATACTCATAGAGCTTGGCATAGTAAGGATAAGCTTAATGCCCTTTGCCGCACAGATACTAGCAAGAGCGATTCCTGTGTTTCCGCTAGTTGGTTCAATAAGGGTTGTGTCTTGGTTAATAATTCCCTTTTGGAGCGCATCCTCAATCATTCCTAATCCAATCCTATCTTTTACGGAACCGCTAGGGTTTAGAAATTCGCATTTTCCATAGATATTCGCATTACATTCTTTGGATAAATTTTGTAACTTTAATAAAGGGGTATTGCCAATTATTTGCATAATAGATTCTGCAACTTTCATTTATTCTCCTTATAATTTAGTGTAAAAGCGTAACATACTATCGTAATTTATTTTACTTTGTCAATATCAAAGAAAAAAATCTTTGCAAAAATGTTTTTTTAGCTATTATGTTGTGCTAGTAATGAAACAAATTCAAAAAATGGCTTAAAGTTTAAAAAATATTTATCCAAAGTTTTTGTATGATTTTAGCTACAAATAGTGAATTTTTAAGGAGATGATATGAGTTTTTTTGAAGAATACCAAAAGCAAGTTGAGCAAAGATCCAAGCAAAATGTTCCTCCTCTTCCGCTGACAAAAGAGCAGGTAGGTGAGGTGATTGCTTTGTTAAAGCAAGGTGAGCAAAACAAAGAGTTGGTAGAGTTACTTTCTCATCGTGTTTCTCCGGGTGTTGATGAGGCGGCGAAGGTTAAGGCGGAATTTTTAAGTGATATTGTAGAGGGCAAGGTTTCTATTGGCTTGATTTCTAAAACTCTTGCCATCAAGCTTTTAGGAAGTATGCTTGGGGGTTATAACATCAATCCTTTGGTAAATGCTCTTAAAAGTCAAGATTCTGAAGTAGCACAAGAAGCGGCAAATGCACTAAAGCATATTTTGTTGGTTTATGATGCTTTTAATGAGATTGTAACTCTAAGTAAAAGTAATGCTTATGCAAAAGAAGTTTTAGAATCTTGGGCAAATGCCGAATGGTTTTTGAGCAAAGAGCCATTAGCGGAGAAAATTACTGCAGTGGTGTTTAAGATTGATGGAGAGACAAATACCGATGATTTAAGCCCTGCTAGTGATGCCTTTACGCGTAGTGATATACCCCTTCACGCACAAGCAATGCTAAAAAATAGAACGCAAAATGCCTTTGGAAGAATCGAAGAGCTCAAAAAGAAAGGCTATCCTTTGGTCTATGTCGGGGATGTTGTAGGGACAGGTAGCTCTAGGAAATCTGCTTGTAATTCTTTGGTGTGGCATATGGGGCGAGAGATTCCTTATATACCAAACAAAAAAGCAGGTGGCTTGGTGATTGGTAGCGTGGTTGCACCTATTTTCTTTAATACCTGTGAGGATAGTGGTTGTTTGCCTATCGTAGCCCCAGTGTTAGAGCTTAATGAAGGAGATGTGATTGATATTTATCCTTTCAAAGGTGAGATTCATAAAAACAATCAAGTGGTTTCAAAGTTTGATTTAAAGCCCAATACTTTGGCTGATGAAATAAGGGCAGGGGGCAGGATTAATCTCATTATTGGTAGAGGTTTAACCGCTAAGGCTAGAGAGGCTTTAGGAATGCCTAAAGAGGAGATTTTTACCAAACCTTTAGCGGCTAGTTCTCAAGCAAAAGGTTATACTCTAGCGCAAAAAATGGTAGGTAGAGCTTGCGGGGTAGAGGGAGTGTTGCCCGGGACTTATTGCGAGCCATTAGTTACCACGGTTGGGAGTCAAGATACCACAGGGGCAATGACAAGAGATGAGATAAAAGAGCTTGCATCTTTAGGCTTTAGTGCGGATTTCGTGCTACAAAGCTTTTGCCATACTGCGGCATATCCAAAACCCGCTGATGTGAATCTCCAAGCCACTTTACCGCAGTTTATGAGTAGTCGCGGTGGAGTAGCTTTAAGACCGGGCGATGGAGTGATTCACTCTTGGCTTAATCGTATGGTGTTGCCCGATACTATTGGGACAGGTGGGGATTCCCATACGCGTTTTCCTATTGGCATTAGCTTCCCTGCTGGTAGTGGCTTGGTAGCCTTTGCCGCAGTAACAGGCTCTATGCCTCTTGATATGCCAGAATCTGTGCTTGTGAGATTTAGCGGGGAGTTGCAACCGGGCATTACTTTGAGGGATTTAGTCAATGCTATTCCTTATTATGCGATTAAGCAAGGCTTATTGACTGTTGCTAAACAAGGCAAGAAAAATATCTTTAGCGGAAAGATTCTTGAAATTGAAGGTTTGCCAAACCTCAAAGTAGAACAAGCCTTTGAGCTTAGTGATGCAAGTGCGGAAAGAAGTGCGGCGGCTTGTAGTGTGGCTTTAGATAAAGAGCCTATCATTGAGTATTTGAAATCCAATATCACACTTATCCAATCTATGATAAAAGCGGGTTATCAAAATGCTGAAACCTTGCAAAGACGGGCGGAGAAAATGCAAAAATGGATTGATAATCCTGTGCTTTTAAAAGCGGATTCTAATGCCGAATATGCCGCTGTGATTGAGATTAATTTAAATGAAATTACAGAGCCTATTTTGGCGTGTCCAAATGATCCTGATGATGTCGCAACCCTAAGTGAGATATTAGCGGATTCTAATCGTCCGCATAAGATTGATGAGGTTTTTGTCGGAAGTTGTATGACAAATATCGGGCATTATCGTGCTTTAGGAGAGATTTTAAGAGATGAGGGAATGGTCCCTACCACACTTTGGGTCGCACCACCTACCAAAATGGACGCACAGCGATTAACCCAAGAGGGGTATTATTCACTCTTTGGAGCTGCTGGGGCTAGGATTGAAATGCCCGGGTGTAGTTTATGTATGGGAAATCAAGCAAGGGTTAGGGATAATGCTGTGGTGTTTTCAACCTCTACAAGAAACTTTGACAATCGTATGGGTAAGGGTGCAAAAGTATATTTAGGGAGTGCAGAGTTAGCAGCTCTTTGTGCATTGCTTGGTAAGATTCCTAACAAAGAGGAGTATTTAAGTTTAATCCCTAAAAAGCTAGAGGGCAAGAATGAGCAAATTTATTCTTATTTAAACTTTAATCTACTTAGTAATTTTACCCTTTATTAATCTTCTGCATTAACAAAAGTAGGAATCCTACTTTTGTTTCTACAAAAATCTAAATTTAGCTTTGATTAGTGTAATAATTTCTGCAAAGAATCTATTATTTAGTTAGCATTAATATCTTAAATCAGACTTTTAGGCTTAGAGGTTGCTTTGGGGCGAGATAAGAGGGGTAGGATAATGAAGCAAAACTCATCGATTTAATAGTTAAGGGAGAGAGGAGACTTATCTTTAGAGTAGTGAGGAGGAGTAAATAAAAATGAAGCAGAAATAAAAAAGATATTAAGAGAGATAGGGGGAGTGTTATTAAAAAGTAAATTTATAGTGTCAATGATTTCTTAGGTTTTTTTAGGACTTCTTAGGACTTCTTGGGAATGCTTTGAAAAGAAATATCAAAAACACAAAAGCGGTAATCATAGAATTAAAGGTTTTACTTTCATACAAAACACTAAAAGCTTATGCACCCTACTAAAAGATAGGGTATTAAGTTTAGAGCAAACTATAAAAATAAATAAGATTGCAAAAAAGACAAGGATTTAGGCTTAGAAATAAATGCTTTAGGGGTGAGAAGAAGCCTAGAAAGCTTGAGAATCTCAAGAATCTAGGGATTAAATATAATTAACAAGAGAGAGTTGAGAGATTTTGCCAATAGTTGAGAGCATAGCTTGGTAATTAAGACTTAATTGGGAGAATTTAAGAGAAGTATCGGCGAAGTCTATATCAATCGTCTCTGAACGCGCTGTTTTTGCTTGGACGATTAACATTTCAGTCCTTTGAACAGAATATTTAAAGGCACTCCCTTGCGAACCATTTTTAGTATGGGATTTGTTGATGTGATTGGCTAAATGATCAAAAGCGGTAATTCCATTTTGGATTCCGGGATTTCTCATAATATCTCCATAGTTTGAATTTTCTCCGGGTCTATAAACGCCATCTTCTAAGGCTTTAATGATGGTATCAATTTGTTGGAAGAAGTTAATATGCGGGTCATCGGCAATAACCGCATTATTAGCCTGAAAGGTCAATGCGGGACGATTGGTGGTATTTACTCTTCCAGTTCCATTGGGATCAAGCCTAAAGCTATTTGCGTTGTTATCATAGAGCATAAAGTCCATTCTTGTGGCAGAATGGTTTAGATCTTTTATTTCTAATTGTCCATTAATATTTAAACCAATGGAGGCATAACCCTTAGAATCTGAAATAAGCTTTTCATAAGAAGCTTTAGTCGTTGCATTAGTGTAATCTGCATTGGCAGCAAAGACATTTTGTAAGTCCGCCTGATTGGAATTAGAGAGATTCATAACAATCCCTAGAGTATCTGCTAATTGTCGATAGGTAACTTCATTGGCTGGTGTTATCGTATTATTGACTTGTGGAGGATTACCATTGGGGTTTAAAATGGGAATTTCTATGTTAGTAACATTGTGATTATTGATTTGTGTAGGGGAGGTGATAATCATTACACTCCCTGCTTGTCTTAGCTCTATTCTTCCCTCAATAGGAGTTCCATTGATATCTTTGACTTTAAAGTTATAAGTATGTCCCTCAAGACTTGCTCCTGCGACTTCTGTGAGTTTTGTCTCCATTGTGGCGTATTTATTAGAATCTCGGATTATTTGGGAGACATTAGAGGTAAGCTTTGCACCATCTTTGCTAAAATTTACCCTATCATATTCTGTGGCATAATCATACCTAAAGCCATTTACTGTTTGACCAGCTGCATTTTGTGTAGTAATAAACAATCTTAAAGAACTACTACCCGTAAAGGGTGAATCTTCGCTATCTGCTGGAGTTCTTCTGGAGACATTATTATCCACTACGGTAATTTGACCATTGGAGAATTGCACATCAACATTTCCATTTTCTCCATAAACTATTCTAATCTGATCCATTAAATCCTGTATGGTAGTCGTAGCGGTAACTGGCAATATTACTGGCGGATTAATATCAGCTCCGGGTGTATCTAAAGCGGTATTTCCTCTAAAACCATCTAATTCAATCTGTGTAGCCTCAGGTGGTAAAACATTTCTAAGGAGTGTAGAGGTTGTGGCAATTTTATTGTCTTCTGTCCTAAAAGTTGTAGGCAAGGGATGCATTCTATGGTCGTTAATATCTCTTACGCCAATGGTTCTAAAGTGATTAAAGTCATTTAAAAATGGGCTTTGCACATAGGTATTAATCTTCACTCCCGCAACACCAGCTCTATTGAGGTTTGAAAATCCTATTCCATCTCCACCATTTGCCGCTCTATTATCAGGATCTTCCCACTTAGAGGAAATCATAGAAAACTCAATATTGGATCGTCCGCTTGTTAGGTCTTTGATTTCAATTTGTCCCCATTTATTAAGGCTTACTTCGACAACTTTGCTAGATTCTGTGTTTCCAAACTCTCTGCCGATTCTATCTAAGAGATCTTGGACTCGAGAGGTTGTATCCATAGGGAATTTTGCTTTGAATGCGGTTCCATCGGCTTTTCTCCCGGTAATATAAAAGACTTCTCGAAGATCATTGTCTGGGTTACTATCATCATCTCCTACTAAATCCCTAATGGTATCTTCTGCGGTAATATAGACTTCTCTGCCTTGTCCTGTTGGATGGTTTGGATCCATAATTTTGGGGTGTAGTTCTCTTTGATTAAATTTGGGAATATTGGTTGAAATGATTCTGTGGGTATCATTATCCGAACCAAAAAATAACTCTTCCCCTGTTATGTTGTAAGGAATAGAGTTATTAGAACCTATGAGAGCGTTTAAAGTAGCATTGTTTCCATTATAAGTGCCATTTGGGTTAAAAGGTGGAATAGTTGTTGCAGTTCCTCCAAAGATAAATTCCCCTCCAATAGAGGTGTTAGCAATAGATAAGAAATGGTCTCTAATAGCTCTTAAGTCTTTAGCGATTGCCTGTCTTGAAGTTTCGCTATGAATATCATTACCACCTTGAATAAGCTTAGTTTTAAAATTTGTCATATTAGAAACGAGATCTTTTAGAGCAGTATCTGTATTATTTGTGTAAGTTAAAGCATTATTGGCAATACTTTTGCTTTGCTCTAGGGTTGTAATGTTGTAATCAAGTGTGAGGGTTTTATTGAAGGTGCTAGTATCTTGATAGCCATATTGGATTTTTAAGCCAGATTGTATTTGCGACATCGCATCATCTAAACCGCTTTTTGAGGTTTTTTGGTGATATTGATACATCGTGTAAGTTGAAGCTAAACCTATTCGCATAGTATATCCTTGTATATCCTTAAACATTTGGATTTGAAACTTTTGGTTTCTTATGTTCTTAAGAAAAGTATCAAGCAAATATTATACCAGATTTGTTGGATTAAAGTTTTTAAAGAGAGGGCAAAATACTAATGAAAACTTGTAAGTTTTTTTGCTACAATCGCAGAATTATTTTTGTAAATTTTAGGAGCAGATATTGTGAGAAGCCATTATTGTGCGGAGATAGATGAGCAAAATATTGGAGAGGAAGTAAGCGTTTGTGGATGGTGTAATACCTATAGGGATCACGGTGGAATTGTATTTATTGATTTGCGTGATAGAAGTGGAATCGTGCAGCTTGTTTTTGATCCAAAAGATTATGCCCAAGCTCATAATATCGCTAGTGAAGTGCGGGATGAGTTTGTTTTAAAAGCCGTTGGGGTAGTGCGAAAAAGAGGGGAAGGGCTAGAAAATCCTAAGCTAAAAACAGGAAAGATAGAGATTTTGGTAAGTTCGCTAGTGATAGAAAACAAAAGCCTTACCCCGCCTATTAGTGTCGGGGATGAAAGCGTTGGAGAGGATATTCGCCTAAAATACCGCTATTTGGACTTAAGAAATCCAAGAATGCAAGAGATTTTTATCACTAGAAGTAAGGTGGCTCAAGCTACAAGAAACACCTTAAGTGATTTAGGGTTTTTAGAGATAGAAACCCCAATTTTAACCAAAGCTACTCCTGAAGGGGCAAGGGATTATCTCGTGCCAAGTCGTGTGCATCGTGGGGAGTTTTATGCACTTCCTCAAAGCCCCCAGCTCTTTAAGCAGCTTTTAATGGTGGGTGGTTTTGATAGATATTTTCAGATTGCAAAATGCTTTAGAGATGAGGATTTGAGGCTTGATAGGCAACCAGAATTTACCCAAATTGACTTAGAGATGAGTTTTTGTCATCAAGAGGATGTAATAGAAGTAGCCGAGAGGGTTTTAGAATCTATTTTTAAAGCTTGTGGAATCTCTATTCAAAGACCTTTTAAACAATACTCTTATGCGGAAGTTATGGAGACTTATGGGAGCGATAAACCCGACTTACGCTTTGGGTTGCCTTTGGTAGAAGTGGGGGATTTGTTTGTAGATTCTAATAATGAGATTTTTAGTTCCATTGCCAAAGAGAGTGAAAAAAACCGCTTTAAGGCTTTGTGCGTGAAAGGTGGGGATAATTTCTTTAGTCGTAAAACCTTAGCAGAAGCCGAAGAATTTGTCCGAAAGTTTGGAGCAAAGGGCTTGGCTTACATTCAAGTTAAAGAAGAGGGTGCTAAGGGTCCTTTGGTGAAATTTATCTCTGAAGTAGCTTTAGAGGAGCTTTTAAAAAGAGTGGGGGCAGAGGTTGGAGATATTATTTTCTTTGGTGCGGGAGAGAAAAAGGTCGTGTGGGATTATATGGGACGATTGCGTCAAAAAATCGCCTTTGATAGGGGAATGATTAATCAAGATTCTTATGAGTTTTTGTGGGTTGTGGATTTTCCGATGTTTGAGAAAAATGAAGATGGCTCTATCTCTGCCTTGCATCATCCCTTTACAATGCCAAAAAATATAGAAAGCGAGGATATTTTTGCTATCCAATCTGTCGCTTATGATGTGGTTTTAAATGGTTTTGAAATCGGTGGAGGAAGTATCAGAATCCATAAAAAAGAGATTCAAAATAAAGTTTTTGAGCTTTTAGGGATAAGCCAAGAGGAGGCTAGAGAAAAATTTAGCTTTCTCTTAGAGGCGTTGGAGTTTGGTGCTCCTCCACACGGGGGATTAGCCTTTGGGCTAGATAGAATCATTATGCTTTTATCAAATGCTAAGTCTATCCGAGATGTGATTGCTTTCCCCAAAACCCAAAAAGCGACTTGCCCTTTGACAAATGCTCCAAGTGCAGCAAGTGAGGAACAATTAAGAGAGTTGCACATTAGAGTGAGAGAAACCAAAAAATAAGGAGTTAAATTGAAAAAATTATTTTTAGTTATCGGATCGCCGGGGAGCGGGAAAACAACGGATGCAGAAGTGATTAGTAAGAATAATCCTAAAGAAATGGTGCATTATTCCACAGGAGAGCTTTTAAGGGCAGAGGTTGCAAGTGGGAGCGAGAAAGGAAAGCTTATTGAAGACTTTACGAGTAAAGGGAATCTTGTGCCTTTAGAGATTGTGGTAGAAACCATTGTAGAGGCTATTGCAAATGCACCTAAAGATATTGTGCTAATTGATGGATACCCTAGAAGTGTGGAGCAGATGATAGAGCTTGACAAGATTTTAAGGGATAAGGATATGATTGAGCTTGCAAGTGTGATTGAAGTAGAGGTGAGTGAAAAGACAGCTTGTGATAGGGTTTTAGGACGCGCAAGGGGTGCGGATGATAATGTTGAGGTTTTTAAAAACAGAATGCGAGTGTATTTAGAGCCGCTCAAGGAGATTCAAGACTTTTATGCTAAAAAGGGTGTTTTGCATAAGATTAATGGCGAGAGAAGTATTCAAGAGATTGTAGCGGATATGGAATCTTATATCAAAAGTAAAATATAAAGGAGAAAAAATGGATTTAAGTAAAATCGAAGTTGGAATCAATCCAGATAAGCTTAATGTCGTGATTGAGATTCCTTATGGATCCAATATCAAATATGAAATCGATAAAGAGAGTGGAGCGGTGGTTGTCGATAGGGTAATGTATAGTGCGATGTTTTATCCTGCTAATTATGGCTTTGTGCCAAATACCCTAAGTGATGATGGAGATCCTGCAGATGTGCTTGTGCTAAATGAGTATCCGCTTCAAGCAGGAAGCGTGATTAAGGCTAGACTTATTGGCGTTTTGATTATGGAGGATGAAAGTGGTTTAGATGAGAAGCTTCTTGCTGTGCCTATTTCTAAGATTGATCCAAGATATGAGAAGATTCAAGGTTTGGAGGACTTGCCAAAAATCACTTTAGATAGAATCAAAAACTTTTTTGAAACCTATAAAATGTTAGAACCTAACAAATGGGTTAAGGTTAAGGAATATCAAGATTTGCAAAGCGCAAAAGAGATTTTACAAAGAGCAATTGCCAATTATAAATAATGCGATAGTTTCAAGAAGTAATCCTAGAAATGAGAATTTTACAAAACTAGTGCGGAATCTTTTTGTTTTTTGTAGAAGTTGTGTAGAATGATACAAATTTAGTTTTAAGGATAGTGTATGAAAACAAAATTACTAATGGCAGCTTTAGTGGCAGCCTTTGCTTTTGTGGGTTGTGGAGGAGATAATCAAGGAAGCAATCAAGGGGATAATCGCAGTGCTAAGAGTGTAGATTCTAAACAGGTCTATGAAGTGAAGTTTTCTCACGTAGTAAATGTCAATACCCCCAAAGGTAAAGCCGCAGATTTCTTTGCTAAAAGGGTGGAAGAGCTAAGTGAGGGGAGAATCAAAGTATATGTGTTCCCCTCTGCGCAATTAGTCGATGATGATAAGATTTTTCAAGAATTAAAACGTAATAATATCCAAATGGCAGCTCCAAGCTTTTCTAAATTTACGCCTTTTGCCAAAGAGTTTAACTTTTGGGATATTCCTTTTTTGTTTAAAGATACAGAACATTTGCATAAGGTTATGGATGGGGAAGTAGGCGAAGCTCTTAAGGAAGTGATTGCTAAAAAAGGCTATGTCGCACTTGATTATTGGGATACAGGGTTTAAGCATTTTAGTAGTAATAAAAAGCCAATCGTTCTGCCAAGTGATGCAGAGGGGCAAAAAATGAGGATTATGAGTTCTAAGGTTATCGAAGAGCAAACCAAAGCCATTAAGGCTATTCCGCAAGTTTTGCCCTTTGGGGAAGTGTATTCGGCTTTGCAAACCGGGGTTGTGGATGCCGCTGAAAATCCTCTTGCTAATTTTTATAACTCAAAATTCTATGAAGTACAAAATTCTCTGACTATTTCTAATCACGGCTATTTAGGCTCTTTAGTTGTGGCGAGTGAAAAGTTTTGGCAAGAGTTGCCACAGGATTTACAAGAAGTTGTCAAAAAGGCAATCAATGAAGCGACGATTCTTAATCGAGAAGAAGCCCAAAAAGACGAAAAAATCTTGTTTGAAAAGCTCAAAAGTAATAATACAGTCAAAACTCAAATTTTTGAGCTAACCAAAGAGCAAAGACAGCAATGGCAAGAGGTAATGATTGCGATTTATCCCAAATTTTATGATTTAGTGGATAAAGACTTGATTGAAAAAACTTTAAAGATTCAATGAAAGTAGTTTTTTAAAAATGCTATTGTTTTTGCAAAAGATTTTTCTTTGGATTCACCATAATCCAAAGATTGGGGGATTTTTTAAAAGCCTTGATAGAATCATTGCAGGGATTAACAAAAGTGTCGCTGTTTTTGGTTTGGCATTTGGCATTGTTATTGTGGCTTTAAATGTGAGTGTGCGATATATCGCTGGATTTTATCCGGATATTGGCTCACTCACTTGGGCAGAAGAAGTGGCTAGGTATTGCTTTTTGTGGTCAGCATTTTTTGGATCCGCTTATGGCTTTAGAAAAGGAGTGCATATCTCTGTTACAACGCTTATTGAGAAGTTTCCTCCTTATTTGGCTAAAACTTGTGTAATCTTTTCGCATTTATTGTCTTGTGTATTTTTGTTTTTTATGTTTTATGCGAGTTTGATGGTGTGTGTTTTAAATTATGAGATTGGATATATGAGTGAAGCCTTGCATAATGTCCCTTTGTGGGTGTTTTTGCTCTGTCTCCCCATCGCATTTTTGGGGGCGACTTATCGCAGTAGCGAAAAGGTGTATGAAGTCTCTTGGATGGAAGCCCATAAAGTCGTGAAAAATGCCGAAAAAGAGATGATACACGATAGTGTGATTAAAGATTAATATGAGTATTGCTTTTTTATTTCTTAGTTTATTGCTATTGTTGCTACTTGGTGTTCCTGTTGCTATTTGCTTGGGTGTGAGTGCGGTCGTTACGATGGTGCTTTTTAGCTCTTATGATATTTTGGGCGTGCCAGAGATTATGTTTAATGGACTAAAGCCTACATTTATTGCGATTCCTATGTTTATTTTGGCGGGTTCTTTGATGAGTAAGGGAAGTTCCGCACAAAGAATCGTGGATTTTGCAAAAAGCATTGTAGGGCATTTGCCCGGTGGGCTTCCTATGAGTGCGATTTTGGCTTGTATTATCTTTGCTGCTGTTAGTGGAAGCTCTCCTGCGACGGTTGTTGCTATTGGCTCGGTGATGTTTGTTGCCCTAAAAGAAGCGGGGTATCCTAAGAGTTATTCGATTGGTGCTATTACTTCAGCGGGGAGTTTGGGGATACTTATTCCGCCTTCTGTGGTGATGATTGTTTATGGAGTTACTGCGGAAGTTTCTATTGAGAGGCTTTTTATGGCAGGGGTTATTCCCGGATTAATGGTGGGTGCTATGATGATGCTTTATGCCTATTTTGGTGCTAGAAGGCTTGGGTTTAAGGCAACTAGCCCTGCAAGCCTAAAGGAGCGATGGGAGAAGTTTAAAAATGCCTTTTGGGCGTTGCTTATTATTGTGGTGATTATTGGAGGAATCTACGCAGGGATTTTTACCGCCACAGAGGCAGCGGGGATTAGCGTGGTGTATGCTTTTATTATTTCGGTGTTTGTTTATAAAGATATTAAGATAAAAGATCTTTATTCGGTGTTTCTTGATGCGGCTATTACGACCTCTATGATATTTTTAATCATTGGATTTGCGGTTGTTTTTGCGCATTTTTTAACGAGCGAACGCATTCCTCATATGATTGCAGAATATTTACTAAGTATCCATATGAGCTGGTGGATATTTTTGATTTTTGTCAATGTTATTTTGTTTGTTATGGGGCAGTTTATGGAGCCTAGTTCGGTGATTTTGATTATGACTCCTTTGCTTTTACCCATTGCGGTGCAATTAGGCATTGATCCTATTCACTTTGGGGTTGTAATGGTTGTAAATATGGAGCTTGGTATGCTAACGCCTCCTGTTGGGTTAAATCTGTTTGTGGCGAGTTCTCTAAGCGGGTCTAATCTAAAAGATGTAACATTGTCGGTGATTCCTTGGTTATGCGTTTTGTTGCTTGGATTGGGGCTTATCACTTATATACCAGCAATCTCTCTTTGGTTGCCAAATTTAATAGGATAATTATGGAAGAATCTCTCCTTGTTTTTTTTGATAAAGCACCTTTTGTGATTAGCTTTTTAGCGGGAATTTTGACTTTTGTTAGTCCTTGCATTTTGCCTTTAGTGCCTATTTATCTCTCTTATATCTCTAATCGCTCTTTAGAGGAGCTAAAAGATAATGAAGGATTGTCTTTTCAAGAGAGATTAGGGATTTTAAGGAGTGCTTTATTTTTTGTTTGTGGAATGGCAATTGTGTTTATTTTGCTTGGTGCAGTTGCGGCTAGAATCCTATCAGGAGGGATTTTACTAAGCCCTTATGTGGCTTATGTCGCTGGAGGAATTTTGATACTTTTTGGATTGCATATTACAAGAATCTTTCCAATTCCTTTTTTGAATTATCAAAAAAGCTTTTTCCAAAAAGAGATAAAAATTTTATTTTTGAAAGACTTTTTCGCACCTTTTTTATTGGGAGTTAGCTTTTCTTTGGGTTGGACTCCTTGTGTGGGTCCGATTTTGGCAGGAATCATTTCTTTAGCAAGTTTAGAGAGCGATAGAGGAATGTTTTTGATGAGTATTTATACATTAGGACTTGCGATTCCCTTTTTGCTTAGTGCAGTGTTGCTAGGCTATATCTTTGGGTATTTTCATAGAATCAAAGCCTATTTTAGGTGGATTGAATGGATTTGTGGTGGATTGTTGATATTGATTGGAATCTTAGTAGCAAGCGGGCAAATGGCTTTTGTTTCTGCTTATCTTATGGAGAGATTCTAGGTGATGGTGTTAAAGGATTTTGTGGAGCTAAACACTCAAGAGCAAAACCTAGTTTATCGTTGGCGAACGCATAAAAATATAGCAAAATTTATGAAATCCCAAGTGTTTTCTTGGGAGGAGCATTTGAAGTTTTTAGAATCTTTAAAAGAGGATTTCAGCAAAAGATATTTTTTAGTCTTTCAAGACAATACAGCCATAGGCGTGATTGATTTTGTGGATATTTGCGAGGAATCTTGTGAGTTTGGAATGTATCAAAGCCCTGATTTAAAGGGGTTTGGAGGGCTTTTAATGCAAACTTTACTAGACTATGCTTTTCAAACTTTAGAGGTTAAACATCTCTATGCTAGAGCATTAAGTATCAATACCAAAGCCATTAGCCTTTATTTGCGTTATGGCTTTAATTTTAGCAAAAAGGATGAAGCAATGAGTTATTTTGTGTTATCAAGCGGGGGGGGGGGCAAATAATGACTTAGTTGCAAAAATATATGCAATCCATAAAATAAAATATTCTCATAATGTAGAATCTTTGGCTATAAATTTTTTCCCCATAAATTTCACCCTTATAAATTTCTCTTGCATAATATTTTTACCCATAATGTTTTTCTCTACAATATTTTCTCGGTTTTCTCGCACTCTGCAAGTTTTAAAAATGCAAATCTTTAGTTCTTTTTGCAAAGGGGTGATATGCAAAGTGAGCTAAAAATCGCAATCCTTACCTCTCCTAATCAATGGTTTATCCCTTATGCTAAAGAGCTACAAAGACAGATTCCCCAATGTGATTTGTATTTTTCTTGTGAGGATTTTAAGCACTCTTATACCCTAGTGTTTATTCTCTCTTACCACCAAATCCTCTCTAGTGAGTTTTTAAAACAACATCAACATAATCTTGTGATTCACGCTTCAAACCTCCCTAAGGGTAAGGGTTGGTCTCCCTTGTTTTGGCAGGTTTTAGAGGGAAGTCAGGAGATTGTCTTTAGTCTTTTTAGAGCTGATACAAGCGTTGATAGTGGGGATATTTATTTGCAAAAGACTTTGTTTTTAAATGGGCTAGAGCTTTATGAGGAGTTGCGTCAGAAACAGGCTAAGATGTGCCAGAGTATGTGTTTGGAGTTTTTGGATAAATATCCTGCCTTAGAGCCACGAATGCAAAGAGGGGAGGAGAGTTTCTATCCTAAAAGAACCCCCAAAGATAGTGAGCTAGATATTACAAAAAGCCTAGAATCGCAATTTAATCTTTTAAGGATTGTTAGCAATGAGGAATTTCCTGCATTTTTTTATAAAGAGGGCAAGAAGTTTATCCTAAAAATTTATCCTGATTTTACGACATCTAGTGGGGGGGGGGGGATTAATGGAGTAATTAATAATAGAGTAATTAATACCATTTGCTTGGAGCTTGAAAACTATATTGATTTAAAAGAATGTGAGCAGAAAGAGATTTTAAAATACCGCAATGATAGGCGTGTGAAATCACAGCTTTATAACCAGCATACTATTTCGCTTAAGGAGCATTTTGCCTTTTTAGAATCTTTAAAGCTTGATTGCAAAAGGCAATATTTTATTCTTAGATTCTGTTCCCAAATAATTGGAAGTATTAATTTTAATCTTAAGGGTTATGGGGAGGTGGAGTTTGGATTCTTTGTTAATCCAAACCTCAATATTAGCGGGATTGGGAGGGTATTAGAGCAGATTGGTTTGTTTTATACTTTTAATGTTTTGGGTGCAAAAAAATTATGTTTGGAGGTGTTTTGTAGCAATAAAGCAGTGATTAATCTGCATAAAAAATTTGGGTTTTTGGTGAATGCTACAAAATTTGTTAAGGGCAAAGAAGTGCTAGAGATGTCTTTGCAGAGATAGAGGAATATAGGATTAATATGGCAAGATTAATCTTAAAGTTGGAATTATTTTTTGCTTATTTGGGCTTTGGATTCTGTTTTATAAAGCCAAATAAAAACTTCAACGACTGCTTGGTAGAGTTCAGGTGGAATCTCCTCATCAATCTCTAAATCTATAAGAGAATCTACCAAAGCCTTGCTTTGAAAGAGCGGAATATCGTATTCTTTGGCTTTGTCAATGATTCTTTGTGCAAGTAGCCCCTCTCCTTTGGCTAAAACCTTAGGTGCTTTGTGTTTGTTTTGCTCATAAGCTAGAGCGACAGCCTTTTGTGTAAATTTCATTTGTGTAGATTTCATTAATAGCTTCCTAAAATGGTATCGACTTGCTCCCAAGTGAGAGAGGAGGAGTTTTTACGCTTTAAGAAATGGTGTAGGATTCTAGCGAATATATCAGTTTCGATATTGACACGAGTGCCTATTTGGTAGGTTTTAAAAAGTGTGGTTTGGAGAGTGTGGGGAATGAGTGTTAGCCGAATAGAATCTTTAAAAACTTCATTAATGGTGAGGCTAATGCCATTAATTCCAATGCTTCCTTTAGGGATGCAGAGTTCTAAGATTTCTGCGTTGGTGCGGATAAAAAAATCGGTGCCGATTTTGTGAGGGATGATTTTTATAATCTCTCCAATGCTATCAATATGCCCTTGTAAGATATGCCCATCTAATCTATCTGATAAGGTCATTGCAGGTTCGATATGGACAAGGTTTTGGTAGGTTTCTAGGGCGAGGTTGGATTGGGATTCTTCGCTTAATTCTAAAACAAAACCCTTATTAAACACTTCAATCACGGTTAAACAAGCACCATTGACAGCAATGCTATCTCCGATTTTGGGCTGGTGTTTAGCCTCAAGTCTTAAGCAGTTGTTTTGGAATCCTTTAACACATCCAAACTCTCTTACTAGACCTGTAAACATTGATTTCCTTTAAGTAAAAAATGATTAAAATTTTATCACAAAAACCTACAAGGAATAGCAATGATGCAGCTTTGCGATACACATTGTCATTTAGATAGTTCCCGATATGATGAAGATTTTGAGGCAGTGCTTAAACGCTCTTTGGGGGCGGGAATCACACGTTTTGTGATTCCAGCGGCTCATCCTGATGATTTAAAAAAGGCTCAAAGTTTATCGCACCAGTATGAGGGAGTGTATTTTGCCACAGGGATTCACCCTAGTTATGCACATCTTTATGACAAAGACTTTATTCAAGGCTTTGTTGATGATGAGAAATGTGTAGCTATTGGCGAGTGTGGATTGGATTATTATCGTGTGGAAGAATCTCTGCAAGAGATGGGGTTAGAGAGTTTTGAAGCTTTGAAAGAGTTACAAAAAAAGGTTTTTATCGCTCAAATTCAATTAGCCATTGAAGTTCAAAAACCTCTTATCGTGCATATTAGGGACGCTTCTTTGGATTCTTTAGAGATTTTATTGACTTATGCTAAAGTATTAAAAGGAGGAGTTTTGCACTGCTTTAATGCAGATTTCCAGCTTCTAAGCTTGGCAAAATATGGTTTTTATTATGGTATTGGTGGGGTTTTGACTTTTAAAAACGCTAGAAAATTAGTAGAAGTATTGCCAAAGATTCCTCTGCAGTCTTTGCTCTTAGAAACAGATGCTCCCTATCTTACTCCTCATCCTCATAGGGGGGAGAGGAATGAGCCTTCTTACATCCCTTTAGTTTTAGAAAAAATGAGTGAGATTTTGGCGATCCCTAAAGAGAGGCTTGTAGAACAAATCAATCATAACACGCAAAATCTCTTTGGGGAGAGCTTTAAAATCGCCTAATATTTTTTGCATTCTTTAAACATTTCTTCAAAGATTTGTTGGGATTTTCGGATAAGTGCTTTGTCCTTTGAGATAAATAGGGTTTCGTAATTGGTTTCAAACGCACTTTTAGACCAATTCGCAGAGCCAATAACTAAGGCTTTGTTGTCGCTAATTGCCATTTTCATATGCATTAGACCTTTGTATTTGTTATTTGAGGAAGGTTTGCCCTCTAGCAAGCAGGTTTGTATGTTTTTAAGCTTTGCTAAATAGCCAATAGTGGATTTATTGGGGTCTGAATTGGAGCTTTTATCATAGATGATACGCACTTTTACACCCCTTTT
This sequence comes from Helicobacter mesocricetorum, assembly GCF_900198605.1. Lineage (GTDB taxonomy): Bacteria > Campylobacterota > Campylobacteria > Campylobacterales > Helicobacteraceae > Helicobacter_D > Helicobacter_D mesocricetorum. The sequence goes on from NZ_FZPJ01000014.1 coordinate 29,767, forward strand.
GGCGACATCACGAATAGCTTTAGCGATTTCTCTATTAGTAAAGCTATAAATAGCGATATTTAAGTTGCTTTGAGTGCTATTGATAACCTTGATGAGTTCCTTGAGGGCGATTTCTTGATCCTTTGGCATAAAATAGAGATTTTGGGCATTAAGGGCAAAAGAGAGGGGTAGCAAAAAAAGCAATAAAACTTTTTTGAACATTGTAAATTCCTTGTAAAACTTAAGATATAACTTGTTAAAATTTTAACATATTCTAAAAACCTTTAAGAAGTTCTATGGAGTGGAGTGTTCAATGAAAGTATATTTAATCAATAAGAACCCTATTATTGCAAAACTTGTTGCATTAAGTGTCGCAAAAGCAAATTTTGAATTAATAGAGAGTCAAGGCATAGATGTAGCTTTGGAAGCTGAAATTGTATTTATTGATGATGAATGTTATGATAGTGGGCTTATTGATACTTATAAGCAAAATTTTCCAAATGCCAAGATTAGTTTATTGTATGCTAAGAATAGTGAGAAGGTTGCAGGTTTTGATGAATATATCCAAAAGCCATTTTTGCCTACAGATTTGTTTGATATTTTAGTAAAGATTTCTGGTATAACGCCCGATGATTTTAAACAACCTTTTGGGGGTATTCGTGGGGAATCTGCAGAATTGGATTTGAGTGAGGATATACACGAGTTAGAGAGTTTGCAGATTTTAGATAAGGATGATGTTGATGAGGTTAAAGGGCTTTTTAATCAAAAAGATAGCGAAGATGATGATTTAGATGTAGCGGATTTGGAACTTGATAATAATTTAGAAAACTCCTCTGAAGAAACAGATGATTTAGATTTAAATATTCCTGAAGAAAATTTAGATGATGACTTAGGATTAGATACCTTAGCACAAGATGATAATACAGGCGATTTAGAAGAAGCAGAAGATAAAGATTCGTTAGATATTCCCAAAGAAAATGATATTGAGGAAAATAGCATTGAAGAGGATATAAAAGAGGA
>NZ_FZPJ01000014.1:30774-41023 GCF_900198605.1 Helicobacter mesocricetorum
CAGAACCCACTCAAGAAGAATCTATTCAAGAAGCAAATATTCAAGAAGCAAATATTCAAGAAGCAAATATTCAAGAAGAGGGTAGCCAAGAAGAACCCACTCAAGAAGAGAGTAACCAAGAAGAATCTATTCAAGAAGAATCGGAGAATTTGGAAAGTGATAATACACAGAAAGCATCTGATGTAGATGCCATAGAAGATGAATTTAGTGCTTTAACTTTAGAGGGAATGAGTGAGGCTTTAGGCGAACCTATTGCCAAAGAACCTAATGCAACGCCTATTGTTTCAGAGCCTAAAGGAGAGGAATCTTTGTCTAATATTCAAGTGAATTCTTTAGAAGGGTTGATTACTGCTTTGCAGACTTTACAAACACAGGCTTTAAAAGAGATTCTAAGCGGAGCGGTGATTAATATTAGTATCCAATTCCCCAAAAAAGACGATAATTAATGCAAGAAGCTAAATATAAGGGTGCTATTCTTGTTTTATCTGGACCAAGCGGAGCAGGAAAGAGTTCTCTTTGCCAGATTCTAGCTAGAGAGTTCCCTAAGCATTATTTTTCGATATCTTCTACTACGCGTCCTAAGAGAGAAAATGAGATTGATGGTGTGCATTATCATTTCGTTTCTAAAGACAAATTCGAACAAGGTATCAAAGAGGATAGTTTCTTAGAGTGGGCGCAGGTGCATGGAAGCTATTATGGGACAATGAAAAGTCAAATCATAGAGGCTTTATACGAGGATAAATTGATTATCCTTGATGTTGATATTCAGGGGCAAATGAATATCAAACGGGCTTTTCCCAATCACACGACTTCAGTTTTTATCACAACCCTAAGCCAAAAGATATTAAAAGAACGACTTAGCAAAAGGGGGAGTGATAATATAAAAGTGATTGAGGAACGTTTGAAAAATGCCACAAAAGAGATAGAAAGCCTCTATGCTTTTGATTATTTAATCATTAATGATGATTTAGAGGAATGTTCTAAGAAACTTATTTGCATTGTAAAATCTGCCTTTTGCAAGGCGAGTTTATACCATTTGGATTCATTGTTGCAAAAGTGGCAAGAATGATGAATTTTGCTTGAATCGTTAATTGCTATTAAGTTTTAAGCCCCAAGAAGCTACAATGCAGAAATTTTGCCTAAAAGGGAAAAGATGCCAAAAAGAAATGATATAAATACTATTTTATTAATTGGCTCTGGTCCTATTGTGATTGGACAAGCGTGTGAGTTTGATTACTCGGGGACACAAGCAGCAAAAACCCTCAAAGAACTTGGATATAAGGTTGTCTTGATTAATTCTAATCCTGCAACAATTATGACTGACCCGGAGTTTGCGCATAGAACTTATATTGAGCCTATTACCGAAGAAATTATAGAAGATATTATCCAAAAAGAAAATGTTGATGCTATCTTGCCAACAATGGGTGGGCAAACTGCTTTAAATGTCGCTATGAGTATGTATGAACAAGGAAAGCTTAATGGCATAGAGTTTTTGGGTGCGAATCCTGAAGCGATAAAAAAGGGTGAGGATAGAAAAGTTTTTAAAGAAGCGATGTTAAAGATTGGTATGGATTTACCAAAGTCTTATTATGCCTATAATCTAAAAGAGGCTTTAGAAGTTATAAAAGATATTGGCTTTCCTGCTATTATTCGTGCAAGTTATACCCTAGCAGGTGGAGGAAGCGGGGTTGCTTATAATATTGATGAGTTTAAAAATCTTGCACAAAGTGGGTTAGAGATTAGCCCTATTGGAGAAATACTCATTGAAGAATCTTTGCTTGGCTGGAAAGAATACGAAATGGAAGTTATCCGTGATAGGGAGGATAATTGCATTATTGTTTGTAGTATAGAAAACCTTGATCCTATGGGGGTGCATACAGGGGATTCTATAACTATTGCTCCAGCTTTAACCTTAACGGATAAAGAATACCAAAGAATGCGGGATAGCTCTTTTGCGATTTTACGCGAAATTGGTGTGGATACCGGTGGAAGCAATGTGCAGTTTGCTATAAATCCACAAAATGGCAGAATGACGGTTATTGAGATGAATCCTCGTGTATCTCGCTCTTCTGCTCTTGCTTCTAAGGCTACCGGGTATCCTATTGCCAAAGTAGCGACACTTTTAGCTGTTGGCTATACTTTAGATGAAATTAAAAACGACATTACAGGGACACCAGCAAGTTTTGAGCCTAGTATTGATTATATTGTTACGAAGATTCCACGATTTACCTTTGAGAAGTTCCCACAAGCTGATTCCACTCTTACAACTTCTATGAAGTCTATTGGTGAAGTAATGGCAATTGGGACAACCTTTAAAGAATCTTTGCAAAAAGCATTAAATAGCCTTGAGACAGGAATTTTTGGTTTTAATTCTTTAAGTAGTGATAAAAATGAGATTCAAAGACAGATAAGACGACCTAATGCTAATCGTTTATTGTATATTGCCGATGCTCTAAGGCAGGATATTTCGGTGCAAGAAATCTATGAATGGTGCAAGATTGATAAATATTTTCTTTACCAAATAGCAGAAATTATTGCTTTTGAAAAAACGATTGCTTTTGAGAAATTGCAAGAAGAGGACTTTTTAAGAGAGGCGAAGATTTTAGGCTTTAGTGATAAGATGTTGAGCTTTCTTGTGAATTTTAAAGAAGGATTAGAGTTAAGGGAGGAGGATATTTATGCCTTGCGACAAAAACATAATGTATTCTTTACCTATAATGAGGTGGATACTTGTGCGGCAGAGTTTGCTACGCAAACTAATTATTTATATTCTACAATGCCCTTTAAAGATTCTTTGCAAGTTTGTAATAATCAAAATCTATCTAATCAAGATTCATTGGCACCCCAAAAGAAGATTCTCATTATTGGTGGAGGACCTAATAGAATAGGGCAGGGAATCGAGTTTGATTATGCTTGTGTGCATGCGAGTTTTGCACTAGCAGATATGGGGATTACAAGCATTATGTATAATTGCAATCCTGAAACTGTTAGTACAGATTATGATATTAGTGATATTTTGTATTTTGAACCCATTACCTTTGAATGCGTAAGAAATGTCGTCGAAAGAGAGAAGCCCGATGGGATTATCGTGCATTTTGGGGGACAAACTCCTTTAAAGTTAGCTAAAAAACTGACGACTATTGGGGCAAAAATCATAGGAACTAGTGCCAAGACTATTGATATTGCTGAAGATAGGGAGAAGTTTTCAAAGTTTGTCGAAGAGAATGGACTAATTCAACCCAAAAACGGCACGGCTTTTAAAAAAGAGGAAGCTATTAGTATCGCACAAGATATTGGGTTTCCTGTATTGGTGCGCCCTAGTTATGTATTGGGTGGAAGGGCTATGCGTATTGTTTATAATATCGCAGAATTACAAGAATATATGAGTGAAGCGGTGAGTGTGAGTGAAGACTCTCCTGTTTTGATTGATAAATTTTTACAAAATGCTATCGAATTAGATGTAGATATTATTTGCGATGGAAAAGAAGTTTATATTGCTGGTATTATGCAACACATTGAAGAGGCTGGAATCCATAGTGGGGATTCAGCTTGTGCTTTGCCTACTATTAATATCTCTAAGCAAAAATTACAAGAAATCCAAAGCACTACTGCAAAAATCGCTAGAAATTTGGGTGTAGTAGGGCTTATGAATACACAATATGCCATTTTTGAGGATACACTTTATTTGATTGAAGTTAATCCTAGAGCTAGTCGAACCATACCTTTTGTTTCTAAAAGCACAGGGATTCCATTAGCCAAAGTAGCAACTCATGTAATGATACATAAAGATTTAAAGGTGGCTTTAGAATATTATGATGGATTTAAGCGGGTAATATTTGAAGATGGAGTATATAAGCCTAAAAGGCTTAAACACATTGCGGTAAAAGAATCGGTTTTTCCTTTTAATAAACTTCCGGGTGCAGTTATGATATTGGGTCCTGAAATGCGTTCAACAGGAGAAGTTATGGGGATTAGTGAAAGCTTTGGATTAAGCTTTGCCAAATCTCAATTAGCTTGTAAAAATCCTTTGCCTATTAAAGGGAGGGCTTTTATTTCTTTGAGTGCTATCCACAAGCAATATGCTCTTCCTTTGGCTAGAGATTTGCAAAAGTTTGGTTTTGCACTTTGTGGCACTAATGGGACAGCTGCAATTATCTCTGCAGGAGGGATTCCTTGTGAGGTGGCTTTAAAAATTAGTGAGGGGCGTCCAAATGTCAATGATATGTTAGCTAATGGAGAAATTGCTTTAGTGATTAATACTAGTGATGAAGCTTCTAATCAAGAGGATACTAATAAAATCAGAACACAAGTTTTACGCAGTAATGTTCCTTATTTTACAACCATTGAAGTAGCTTTAGTTGCTATTAATGCCATAGGTGAGATAATGGATAAAAGCCCTTATGGCGCAAAAGCAATTCAAGATTATTTGAGGGATTAATGGAGATTTGCCATCCAATATTTTTGGCTCAAAGTGATACAACAGCAGGATTTTTATGCAAAGATTGTAAAAAACTTAATGTACTAAAGGGCAGAAGCCTTACGCAAAATATCCTATTAACCATAGATAGCTTTAAAAAATTGCAATCTTTTGTGCGGATACCTAAAAAGCATAAAAAAGAAGTGCGTAGATTAAAGCAAACGACTTTTATTGTGCGCAGTAAGTCTTGTAGCAAAAATTTAGCTATTCGCGTTACGACTGGGATGCATAATGAGTTTTTATCTTTTTTTGATGGATTGTATTCTACTTCTGCTAATAGGCATAAACAGAGGTTTTCTTTAGAGTTTGCCTTAGCTTATGCTAATTTTGTTGTTTTAGACAAAAGGGGATTAAAAGAAGAAAAATCATCGACTATCTATAAGGTTGGTAATTATAATAAAAAAAGGATTCGGTAAGATGATGATAGAAAATATTTTACGGGCATTCTTGTTAGGTGTTTTTTTAAGTTTTATCCTAATGTGTGTTTTTTGGGCGGGTATTTTTAGTAACTATATTAATTATTATGGAATCTCTGTATTTTTTAATCCCTTCTTTGGAAATGTTTTTAATGGTTATTTGTTTATTGTTATGGTAGTAGTATTTGGGGTAGGGTTTTTTATTCCTGTTGTTGGTTTTTTGATTAAGCTTGGTTATTGTGTGTTGCTTGGTATTTCGCTTTTGCTTTTTATACCTTCATTAGGGAAGAGTATGGGAGAGGCTTTATTGTCTAAAAAGATTGCTTTAACCATAGATGGAGAGCGAAAAAATGTTGTAGCCTTGTATGAGGATAAGTTTTATATTGTTTATCAAAATTCTTCTGAAGTCTTGCCAACTTTAGAAGAGAGAAAAAGGAATCTTAGTTATTATGAAAAACCTTGAATCTTGATTATAAAATATAATGAATTCTTTTGTCTTGCTGCAATTTAGTAAATATTTCATCCCTTTCTTTTTGGTTGTGGACTAAGACTTCAATATTGATACTATGGTATTTTCCATTCTTGCTCTCTTTACAAGGTGTGGTTATAAATTCTTTATCCAAAATCTCTAATGCCGCTTCATTTAACGCTTCTTTACTCTCACCAATAATGCGATAATGCCATTGGCAGGGGTATTGTATCTTTTCTTTAAACATTTTTTTGCGCCTTTATAAAAACTTCTTTTGCCCATTGTGGAATTTTTGTAATTTTGCCTTTTTGGTTAAGGCATACAAGTGTTAATGTGGCAAAAAATATTTTTTTATGTCCTAAGAATATGGATTGCTCTAACAGAACAGAGGCAGATTTTAATTGTAGTATTTTGGTATGTATTTGGAGCTTATCCCCAAGTTTTGCACTTTGCAAAAAATCAATTTGCATATTTTTAACGACAAAACCAACTTCTTGATTGTTAGGCAAGAGATTAGAATCAAAAAACCATTGGCTTCTAGCTCTTTCGCAGTATTTTAGATAGTTAGTATGATAGACAATGCCCCCACAATCAGTATCTTCATAATAAACCTGTATTTGCATAATTTAGGAAGCTACTTATTCGAGAGTGGCTAATTTTTCTTTTAGGAGATTATCAAGGGTTTTGATGATAGTATCACTTGCGGATTCTGCTTTTTTAAACAATTCGCTAATCTCTCCTAGGCAGTTTTGTGAAGAGCCATTTTTTTTCATAATTTCATAACCTGCAATAATACTGCTATGGACTTGTTGGTGTGGAGCTTCTATGAGTGGAAAGCTTGGGAGTGTAGAGAATTGTGTTCTGCCATTACCGGTATCATACCATTTACCTAAGCGACAATCGTGATGTCCAACAAAGGTTGCTTCCATATTCTCACTAAATACTGCGCTGTATCCATTGATTTTAAAGAGTAAATGGTCGAGTTTCACAAGTCCGATAAAAGTAGTAGAAAGTATTTGGTCGGTTTCTTTTGAGATGGTTTGTGCAGAATTTCCTATTCGCTCTAATGCTTCATTTTGCATATTGAGATCTTCCATTTCTTTAAGTATCTCATCTGTTGATGATTGCACTTCGGAGAAATTTTGCTTGACTACTTGGATATTCATTTCAATCTCTTTTGTTGCTTTTTGTGTCCTTTCTGCGAGTTTGCTTACTTCATCGGCAACTACTGCAAAACCCCTTCCGTGTTCTCCTGCTCTTGCTGCTTCAATAGCGGCATTAAGGGCTAAAAGGTTAGTTTGATCTGAAATATCGCTGATAAGGGCTATAACACTAGAGATGGTCGTAAAATCATTTTGGACTTGCCCTACCATATTGTTAAAGTCTGATAATTTTGACATCATACTTGCAATTCCACTAGATAAAACTTCCTGAGAGCTTTTAGTATTGCTGATATTGTGTATTGCGTTCTCTTTTGCCTCTCTTAATAAATCTACAGATTGTGCAAAGTCTTCTTGCAGTATTTTGAGATTTGTAGCACAACTTTTTGTTAATGTAAGAGCCATTTCCTTAAAGGATTCTATATTTTGAGGTTCAGAAGTTTTTTTATCATTCATTCCATTGATAAGATTTTGAAGTTCTTGATTTTTAAGTTTTTCTTCTTGGAGTTGCTTTTGGAGTTGTTGATTGACTTGTAGAGCTTTTTGTAGTTTTTCTTTAGATTGGTTACCAAACATAAAATATTCCTAATTTTTGAAATTCATAATTTTTGCAATATTATTATTCTATCCCTTAAAGCTCTCTTTAGGTATCGGTTGTTCTTGCTTTTTGGTGGGTTTTAAAGAATAAAATTTAGTGATTCTTGTGCTATAATATTTTATTTGGAGTTTTTAAGCTTATGTTTAATGGGAAAAATATTTTAATCACTGGTGGGACGGGTAGCTTTGGTAAGCAATACACTAAAACCTTATTAAAACATTATAAACCTAATAAAATTGTTATTTTTTCGCGTGATGAGTTGAAGCAATATGAAATGGCGCAAGTGTATAATCAGTCGTGTATGCGTTATTTTTTAGGGGATGTTCGGGATGAATCGCGGTTAAAAGAGGCGACAAATGGGATTGATTATATTATTCACGCAGCAGCACTTAAGCAAGTTCCAGCAGCAGAGTATAATCCTATGGAATGTATTAAGACGAATATTTATGGAGCGCAAAATGTTATTAGTGCGGCTTTAAGTAATGAAGTGCAAAAGGTTATTGCACTCTCTACGGATAAGGCAGCTAATCCTATTAATCTCTATGGTGCAACTAAACTTGCAAGTGATAAATTATTTGTAGCAGCTAATAATATGGCAGGAAGTCGGAAAACGCGTTTTTCTGTTGTCCGTTATGGTAATGTGATAGGCTCTCGTGGTTCTGTCGTTCCCTTTTTTCAAAAATTGCTTTTAGATAAGGTTAAAGAATTGCCTATTACAGATCTAGAGATGACTAGGTTTATGATTACCTTAGAGCAGGGAGTGGATTTTGTTTTAAAAAACTTTATGCGTATGCTTGGAGGGGAGACTTTTGTCCCTAAAATCCCTTCTATGAAAATCGTTGATGTAGCTTTAGCATTGGCTCCAAATTTACCGCATAAAATCATTGGCATAAGACCCGGAGAGAAGATTCACGAAGTGATGTGTCCCAAAGATGATAGCCATATTACCTATGAATTTAGTGATTATTATGTTATAGCACCCACTATTCAGTTTAACTTCATAACAGACTTCAGTAAAAACGCTTTAGGTGAGTGTGGAAAGCTGGTTGCAAGAGGATTTGAATACAATTCTGGCACTAATACCAAATGGCTTAGTAAAGAAGAGTTTTTGGAGCTTATTAAATGATACCTTATGGCAAACAAGACATCACTTCTTGTGATATTCAAAGGATTTTAGAGACTTTACAATCCCCTTTTATTACTCAAGGACCTAAATCTATGGAGTTTGAAGCAGAACTTGCTAAAAAGGTTGGGGCAGAGTATGCGGTGAGTTTTAATAGTGCAACTTCTGCTTTACATTGCGCTTGTTTGGCTCTAGGTTTAAGGGAGGGTGATTGGGTTTGGACTTCCCCCAATAGCTTCGTTGCTTCTAGTAATTGTGCGATTTATTGTGGAGCGAAAGTTGATTTTGTGGATATTTGCAAGAAAACTTATAATTTGGATGCGAATTTATTGGAGGCTAAACTCAAAAAAACCAAAAAACACAAGTTACCAAAAATAGTCATTGCTGTTCATTTTGGAGGGCAGAGTTGCGATATGCAAAAAATTTTTATGCTTTCAAAAAAATATGGATTTAAAGTCATAGAAGACGCATCTCACGCACTTGGAGGAAGTTATAGGGGAATTCCTATTGGGAGATGTGAATTTAGTGATATTACTATTTTTTCTTTTCATCCTGTTAAGATTATCACTTCTGCTGAAGGTGGAATGGCACTAACCCAGATATCCAAATATAGTAAAAAAATGCAAATGTTAAGAAACCATGGGGTTACAAAACAAGTTGAGGATTTTGAAAATAAAAAAAAGGTAGCGCCTTGGTATTATGAGCAGCAAATCCTTGGTTTTAATTATCGTCTTAGTGAATTACACGCAACCCTTGGATTATCACAATTAGAGCGTTTAGAGAGTTATGTGCAAAAACGGAATGAACTTGCGAAGTTTTATGATAAGAATTTGCAAGATTTGTGTTTGACCCTGCCTTATGTAGAATCCTATAATTATAGTGCTTTTCATCTTTATCCTATTGTCTTAGGCAAAAAGAGCGGGATTAAAAGAATAGAACTCTTTAATAGATTCTTAAAAGCCGGTATTTCTCCTCAAGTGCATTATATTCCGATACATTTGCAACCCTTTTATGCGAGATTTGGGTTTAAAAAGGGTGATTTTAAAAATGCAGAAATGTATTATAAAAATACTATCTCTTTACCGCTTTTTCCTACCCTTACTTTAGAAGAACAAAATAAAGTTATTGAAGTTTTAAGAAGAAGTGTGAAACCTTTATGAAAGTGGTTTGTATCATACCAGCTCGTGGAGGGAGTAAAAGGATTTTTAAAAAAAACCTTAAAGAATTTTTAGGAAAACCTATCATTGCTTATAGTATTCAAAACGCAAAGGAGAGTGGAATCTTTAGCGAAATTTATGTTTCTAGCGATAGTGAGGAGATATTGGCGTTTGCTAGGAGTAAGGGGGTTGTTGCCTTAAAGCGTCCAGAGTCTTTAAGCGGGGATTATGTGGGGACAAGAGAAGTGATTGTGCATTGTATTGAAGAGTTAGGATTAGATGAAGTATGGGTGTGTTGCCTCTATGCAACCGCACCACTTCTAAAGGTGGAATCTCTACGCAATGCGTTTTTGCAATGCGACAAGTCTTGTTATCTTTTTAGTGCCGTAGAATATAGCTATTCCCCTTATAGAGCATTTATGATAAAAAACAATAAGAATGTTATGTTGTTTCCAGAGTTTTTTTTAAAACGTTCCCAAGACCTAGAGAAAGTCTATCACGATGCAGGGCAATTTTATTTTGCAAGATCCAATATATGGCAAGAAAGGCAAAATATCTTTGAAGATTCTAAGAGTTTTGTGTTATCCCCTTTTGAAGTGCAAGATATTGATACTTTAGAGGATTGGAAATTAGCGGAGATGAAATACATAATGATGAATAATTGTTGATTTTTAGGGCTTAAGTGTTACAAAGATTAAAATGGTAGCCCCTATAAGTTTATTAATAATCCTATTTTTTACTTTTTCTTTATATTTACTCCCTTGAACCAAACATTCTCTTAAAGATTCTTTATCACTTCTTTAATGCCTAAGCTCTTAAACAATCCCCAAACAAAACCCAATCTAAAGT
>NZ_FZPJ01000017.1 GCF_900198605.1 Helicobacter mesocricetorum
AATTAGAGGGTGTTACCCAAAATAATGTAGAGATTGTTAATGATACAAATAATGTTACACAAAATGTTAATGCTATTGCTCAAGAGATATTAGAGGATGTTAATAAGAAGAAGTTTTAGGGGTTAGCTTTTAAGAGATATTGAATGGATTTATTTAAGAGTTAAAAATATTTTTGCATTAGATTTTAATTTAATAATTTTAATTGTATAATGCGAGGATTCAAAAAAATTAACAAGGAACTCCAATGTTTAAATCTTTAAATATAGGCTCAAAGCTCATATTGTCGGTCTCTATAGCTATTGTTATAGGACTAGTCATTTTAATTGCTATTGTTTCTTCCAGAGTATCTACGAACATAATTAGTCAAGTGCGTCAAACTCTTGAACAATCATCTGTTCGCTATGCCAATAAAATGGAAGGTGCTTTAAATGAAAGCATATCTCTCATTGCAGGTCTAACTAATACCATTAATGACGAAATTAAAGCAAACGATATTACTCTTTCTCGCATTGAAGAATTAACAAAAGACATCTTTGATTCTTCTTCTTATGCGACTTATGCGTTTCTATACTTAGAAGATGAATCAATACTTGGAAATAGCAATGTTATCAGTAAATACAGAAGTGAAGCTGGAAGTTTTGGAATGATATTTTCAGATAGTGATACTTCTAAACCCGGCGGAATTGAACCTTTACAATTTACCGAAGTTCTTAAAAACTTCCCTCTAATGCAACAACTTCGTAATCAAATGCGAACAGCTCCTGATAGATACGCTATATTAGTTGGTAATCCCAATAGATTTAATATTAATCAACAAAAAGAATTCGTAGGAATCAATATTGCAACACCTATTATTAGTAGAGATGGAAGATATATAGGTGCTATTGCTTTTATGTTTAATTTAGAAAATTTTGCAAAATATCTCTTAAATGAAAAACTTGATCTTTATGATGGAGACACAAGAGCTTTAATAACTCAAGATGGGATTATTGCGGTGCATAAGAATAACTCTATTGTTCTAAGAAATTTACAAGAAGTTAATAATACTCCCCAAACAAGAGCTATATTAGATGCTATCAAAGCCAATTCTTCTCAAATTTTTGAGGATTATGTTACAACAACAGGAGAGGAAAGTTTTGCTGCTCTTGCTTCATTTAAGACAATTCGCGATTCTAGTAGTTGGAGTATCTTAGTAACCTCTCCTGAATCTTCTGTTTTAGAATCTCTTTATAATTTACAATTACTATTAATACTTTTTGGTATCATATTTTTAGTCGTAATTATAGCGGTTATTTACTATTGCATACAAACCATAGTCGCTAAAAGACTCCCTATACTATCCAATGCTTTAGAAACTTTCTTCCGTTTCTTAAATCACGAGAAAGTAGATCCTAAGCCACTCAAAATTAATGCTAATGATGAAATAGGCAAAATGGGAACTATCATTAACCAAAATATCATATCCACAAAAAAAGGCTTAGAACAAGAT
>NZ_FZPJ01000059.1 GCF_900198605.1 Helicobacter mesocricetorum
AAGGGGGTTGGGGTTGGTTGTGTTTCATCTGTTGTTTTATTTGGGGGTTGCTTTAGAGATTAGATATTAAAGAAAAGGAGAACCTTCAAAATAAAGATTCTTAAGATTTTGGAGCTATTGAGGAATTTATAGTAATAGTCTCTAAAATCTTTTGGATATTAGTTTTTAGAGACTCTTTTTTGGTGTTTTCCACTACCATATCCGCATTTGGCTTATCAAAGGGTATATCCACGCCTACAACATCTTTTATTTCACCCTTTAATGCCTTAGTATAAAGTCCTTTTTGATCCCTTTTAATGAGTTCCTCTAAATCACATTGGATATACACTTCCAAATAATTTTGGAGTGTGGCTCTATTATGCTTATAGATTTCATCAAATAAAGAAATGGTCGTAACCACCACTACTAGCCCCTGCTGACTTAAAAATTTTGCAAATTTTGAACGTTTCAAGGCTACTTCAATGCGCCCCTCTCTACTATAACCATAATCCCCTAACAAATCCCGCAATTCATCGCCATCTAAATATACGACATTTGGAATCTCTTGCTTGATTTGCTGGTATAAAGCCTTTCCAATAGTGCTTTTGCCACTCCCTGCTAAACCACAAAGCCAAAGCACAAGCCCATAACCCTCTTTTACCCACATAAAGCATCCTTTAGCACTTCCACCACTCTTTGGGCTTCCTCATTCTCTAAATGCTCCCCCATAGGCAAGGACAAAATCTCATCTTGCCACAAAGTCGCATTTTTGCACGCTGTCTCTCTCACAAAAGCCACCTTAGAATAAGCAGGGGTGTTGGGCAAAGAGAGGGGATAATGCAAACCATATTCAATGCCCTCCCTTTGCAATGCCTCCCTTAAAGCTTGTCGCTTTAAAGAGCGAATCACAAACAAATGCCACACACAAACACAAGATTCCTTAACCTCTGGCAAAGCAATGTTTGGAAGTCCCCTTAAGGCTTCTAAATACAGCCCTGCTATCTCTCTTCGCCTTGCATTCCAAGATTCTAAATACCTTAACTTCACCCGCAAAATCGCCGCTTGAATAGAATCAAGCCTAGAGTTTCTTCCTACTATATTATGTTCATACTTCTTTAATCCGCCGTGATGAGCTATCTCCCTACACCTACGCAAAAGCAAGGAATCCCTACTTACAATCATCCCTCCATCGCCAAAAGCCCCAAGATTCTTCCCCGGATAGAAGCTAAAAGCCCCAATATCTCCAAAAGTCCCAACCTTTTCTCCATTATAAGTAGCTCCGTGGCTTTGGGCGCAATCCTCGATAACCTTCAAACCATAGTTTTTAGCCAATTTTAAAATCTCATTCATTCTTGCACTTTGCCCATATAAATGCACAGCCACAATAGCGACACAAGCGGGAGTTATTTTAGATTCTAAATCACTAATATCCAAAGTATAATCTTGCCCACAATCGACAAATACGACTTTTAAGCCATTTCTAACAACTGCTTCAGCGGTTGCAACAAAGGTATTAGCTGGGATTAATACCTCCCCACCTTGTGGGAGGTTTAGGGATTGTATAGCAATCTCTAAAGCATCTGTGCCATTGCCTACCCCAAGCGTTCTAACCCCTCCTCCAAGAAAGGCTGAAAACTCTTCTTCAAACCTCAAAACCTCATCACCCCCTATAAAAGCACTATTTTCTATCACCCTAAAAATAGCAGAATCTATTTCTTCTTTGATACTTAGATATTGCTTCTTTAAATCCAAAAACTTTACAACCATAAAGCCCCCATAAAGCCAAAATCTTGGGATTTTTTATGTTTTTTTTGGGCTAAAATCTCCTGCCAAGCCTCTTTCATTCCTAAACTCCAAGCAATATCATCAAAAAGCATAACCCCATCTTTAGCCATAAAGGGCAAAATCGCTCGGAAATAATCCAAAGTCGCAACTTTATCGTGATGCCCATCAATAAAGGCAAAATCAATAGGCGAAATGTTTTCTAATAACTCTGGCAATACTTTATCAAACCTCCCTACTAAAACTTCAATATTTGCTAATCCAAATCCTTTATGCGTCTCTTTGGCAACCTTAGCAGTATTAGGACTCCCTTCAATGGTGTAAATTTTCGCCTTTGGGGCAAAAAAGCTCATATAAGCACTAGAAAATCCACAGCAAGTCCCAAGCTCTAAAATCCTCTTGGGCTTTAAAGTCTCAAAAATCCCAAAAATCTGCTGGGCTTTTTCTCTTTTAACCCCAATAGAGGCCAAAGAAGCAAGAGGAAGTTCCAAAGTAATGCCCTGTCGCATTTGCTCACTACTTCTATTTTCATTGGGACTCCCCGCTCCATAATCAATAACCTCTACCAAAGATTCAGATTTCTTTAGCTCCTCTCGCCTTTGCTCTACAATCTGTGAAATTTCTACAAAATCCATCAAGTCTCCCTTATAAGCCGCGCAGGATTCCCTGCATAAATGCCCTTTTTAGTAATATCTTTTGTAACCACACTTCCCGCACCAATAACCACATCATCGCAAATCTCCACAGGGAGAATTGTCGCATTAGAGCCAATGCTTACTCGATTGCCAATTTTTGTTTCTTTGTATTTGGTAAAATCCCCATTTGCGGGTTTGCCCTCACGAAACAAATCATTAATAAACATCACCCCGTGCCCTATAAAACAAGATTCTCCAATGCTAACTAACTCACACAAAAAACTATGGCTTTGGATTCTACTTCTTGCCCCTATTTTGACGCCTCTTTGAATCTCCACAAAAGGACCTACAAACACTTCATCTCCAAGATAACATTCATAGAGATTGCAAGGCTCTACAATTTGGACATTCTCTCCCATTCTAACTTCCCGAATCTGGCTTTTTATCTGCTGGTATGAAGTAAAATTTCCTTCCTTTGATGAGGCAGTAGGGGGGTTCAAATCCAGGCATTGCTGTCGCTCTAATAATTCTTTCAATTAAAGCCCCCCCCCCCGCAGGAGTGGAGATTTACTTCCTTTAGGGCATTAATCTCATTCCTTAGATGAAACTCCCTCTTAGTAGCATAAATTTCTTTTTGTGGCATTAGGCGATATTCCCCCTTAATCATTTGTTTTAAATGATTAGCAAAAAGCCTAAATCCATATTCACTAGCCAACTCTACTAACTCTTCTACAAAACAATCTTTAGGAATTAAAAATCTTTTCTCAAAAGCAATATCCCCGCTATCAATACCGCTATCTATCTTATGAATGCTTACGCCAAATTCTTTATCCTCATTTAAAATCGCAAAAGAAAATTGGTTACAACCTCTATATTCTGGCAGAGGTGCTAAGTGGAGATTTAAAGCAATCTCTTTTGCACACAAAATATGTTGCAACTGCAAAATTTGGTGATACTGCACACAAAAAAGTATATCAAAATCTAGTTTTAAAAGTTCGTCTAAATCCGCAATCATTGGAATCTTATGCTGCATACAAAAGGCTCTTACCCCCTCTCCTCTAGGGGAAGTCCCCACACTAAGGAGAGTGAAGTCTAGCTCTTTTTGTCTAGCAAATACTTCTGCTAGGCATTTTCTGCCAATCTCCTTTGCGCCTAAAAAAACTACTTTTTTCATTGCTTATGCCCTAATTTGCACCGCTGTGGCTGGAATCGCAAAAATACTTCTTTGCCTGTTTCAATGGATTCATAAATGGCGATAATAAGCTCCAAACTCTTTCTGCCCTCTAATCCATCGACCAAAGCCTTTTTATTGTTGTTAATACAATCAATCACATCCAAATAATACTCTTTATGCCCAAACCCATAAACATTAGGGGGATTGGTAGAATATTTCTCCATAACCTCTTTATCGCTCTTTAAGGCTTTAGTAAAATTCCAATGCTTAATTTCATTAACTGCAAATCCTCCAACCTCGACACTCCCAAGCTCTCCTAAAATCGAAATGCTCCCCTCTAAATCAAAAGGACGCGTTGCGGTTGTTGCCTCAATAATCCCTAAAGCACCGCTTTTAAACCTCAAAACCGCCACGCCCGTATCCTCAGTCTCTATATCGCTCAAAGCGGTTCTAGCCTTTGCAAACACACTCTCTACATCCCCCATCATCCATTCTAATAAATCGATATGATGACTTGCTTGATTGGTAAAAACTCCTCCATCCATAGCCCAAGTCCCACGCCAAGAATCTTGTTGATAATAAGCATTATCGCGACACCAACGCACCCTCACACTTCCCATAACAAGCTTCCCAAACCTCCCCTGCTCCAAAGCTTCTTTTAGCTTTTGTATAGGCAAATTAAAGCGATTTTGCTTCACCACAAAAAGCCGAATATTATTCCTATCGCAAGCCTCTATCATTCTATCTGCATCCTCCAAACTCAACGCTATTGGCTTCTCAACAATAATATGCTTTTTATACTCCGCAACCTCTAAAGTATTCTTAGCGTGCAATCCGCTAGGAGTAAGGATAGAGACAATATCAATTTGCCCCCCACACTCTCTCATCATTAAAGCCAAATCCTCAAAAAATGGCACTTGATACTTCTCTCCAAATGCTCTAGCTCTTTTAGCCTCCACATCACACACCGCTACAAGCTTTGCCCCGCCAATCTCTCCTTTGCTTAGTAATTCTGCGTGTCTTGCTGCGATTCTTCCACAACCCAAAAGTGCGACGCCTAGCATAAAATCTCCTTTTCAATCCTATGGATAATATGATTAAAATTACATTCTCCACGGACAAAATAACTTTTAGAATCCACTCTTTTGCCTATCATTTTTTTAGCAATTACTACAATTGCTTTGGCATCTTGACTCCAAAACATCAAATCATTGCTAAGGAGATATTGATCGTGAATAAGCCAAATAGAGCGGGTAGAAATCGTAGGAATCCCATAGCAAACCGCCTCTAAGTTCATAGTCCCCCCACCGCCAATAAACAAATCTAAGAAAGGATAAAACTCTTCTGGCTTTAGCTTCTCTTCTAAAATCGTGGCATAAGCTCCAAAATCCCGCATTAAAAGCTCTTTTTCATAGCGAGGCATAATCACGATATTAGCATCCAAAGATTGCTTTAGAAGTGGAATCACCTCATAAATCGTAGGGATTTGCTCTTTGACATAATGGGCTTTATACTCTTCTTCTCTTACTAAAATCGTGGGCTTAGAGGTATCTAATCCATAGCGGATTCTAAAGTCATTTTTAGAATCTTTTTTAATCGCATTTATCCATAACGCCACATCAATAAAGGGATAAGATTCAATTTGGTTTTCATCTAGGGCAAACCGCAACATTAACTCTTTTGGGAAAATAAAGGGATAGAAAAATAAACGTGAAAAAGGCAAGGTAAGCCTAGCAACAGCGGTTAGCTCTGTGGGGCAGCTATCATCTCCCGCCCTCGTGAAAGCTGGAGTATCATAGATATTAACCACCGGTATCCCTATCCCATAAGCCACTTGCACACTATCAACCACCGCCCCACAGATTAGAACCTTTGGCACTCCCCTATTTCGGAAAAGATCTAAAATCTCCTTTTGGCGAAAAATCCTTGCTTCAAATTTCTCTAGCAAAGTAGCCCCTCCATACTCACCAAGCACGATATGGGGAATGTTATGAAGTTCTAAGATTTGCTTTGCCTCTGTGTAATTTGGTGCATACCTTGTAGTTACCAAAACCTCATAACCTCTTTTCTCTAAAGATTCAATCATTCCGATAAAAAACATCGCATATTTTGGTGTTGCTATATCAATCCATATCATCTACCACTCCTTAAAGCTTCAAAAATTGCCACCCTTACATCAAAAAGCGATTGATAGGCAAATCCTAAAATATCCATAAATTTTTTCTCTGGCACACCAAAGCCTATCTTATCCTTCCTCCAAGCCAGACTTTTACTCCCTAGAGATTCTAAGAGAAGCCTTAAGAGATATTTGCTAAAGCCTTTTTGAAACTTCAAAGAATCTTGCAAAGAAAAAGCAAATTCCACCACCCTAAAATCCGTAAAAGGTGTGCGATTCTCCACACTATGAGCCATCGCATTCCTATCCTCATAACGCAATAAATGGGGCAGATTAAACACAAAAGTATCGGCTAATAAACCTTGATTAAAATCTGGCAAAAACCGCTCTAACAAAGTCTCTAAAGGGGGGATTGGTAAATCTAGCCTTTGTAATTTTTTGATATTTTGTTTATTGTCCTCTCTAAAAAGCTTCATCTTTAAAGTATCCCTTAAAGCACATTTTAATCCAAAATTATACTCCCTAAATGCTTCATTCCCATAAATTCTAATACGATTTTCAAACTCTTTAGGGGAATGATAGAGAAAACGACCTATGTGATGATAATACCCTCCAAATAACTCATCAGCCCCCTGCCCTCCTAAAGCCACCTTACAAGAATCTGCAATCACCCTAAAAAGCAAGAATTGCGGATAAAGAGAAAAACTCCTAAAAATCTCATCTTGGGTATAAACTAAAGCTTTAAAATCCCTTTTTATCTCCTCTATGTCTGGGGTGATTAAGCTAATTTCTTGGTTTAAATCCCTTTGTAATTGCCTAATAAATCTACTCTCATCTCCCTCCAAGCCCTTAAAACTCACTCCAAAAAGCCTAACATCCCCCCCTAATTTCACCGCCAAATGCGCCAAAAGAGAGCTATCAATCCCTCCAGAAACCAATAAGGCAAGAGGCACATCAGCCCTTAAGCGAATCTTTAGAGCATTAAGCAAAAGGGATTGTAGTTCCTCCAAAGATTCACTTAAAGCATATTTGGCAGGTTTTATTTCAAGATTCCAATATTTTTTTATCTGCAATTTCCCTTCCTTAAAGATTCCATAATGAGCCGCAGGGAAGCTATAAATGCCCTCATAAATACTTTTGTTTAAATCCCCATTACCAAATAAAAGCCACTTAGAGACTTCCTCTAAATTTAGGGGATAATCTTTAAGCTTTAAAAAGGCTTTAATCTCTGAGGCAAAAAGAATCTTGTCTTTTTCTAAAGCATAAAACAAAGGCTTATTACCCAATCTATCACGCGCTAAAAAAAGACTTTTATCCCTCTTATCATAAATCACAAAGGCAAAATCACCATTGAATTTTTGCAGACATCTCTCCCCTAAGTGGGCGAAGCTATGCAATAAAACTTCGGTATCACTCTGTGTTACAAAAGGGATTCCTTGCTTTTTTAGCTCCTCTTTAATCTCTAAGTAATTATAAATCTCTCCATTAAACACAAGCACCAAATGCGGACAAAAGGGAGAGGTGAAAGGTTGGTTAGAGGCAGTCTTTAAATCAAGTATTTTTAGGCGATTATGGGCTAGGGCAATGTATGAATCCTCATAATCTCCGCTAAAATCAGGACCTCTATGAATCATAGTTCCCGATGCCCTTTTAATCTCCGCTAAAGGATAATTCCCTCCACAAATACTACACACCCTCTATCATTCCCCTCTTTTTTAAAGTCTCTAAAACCTCTTTAGCAATTATTGCATTACCTCTTGCGTTGCAATGAATCCAATGATTGGTAAAAAGCGATTCTTTATTCTGTGCGATGGCTTCGTTTAAATCAATAACATAATCTAGCTCTTGCGTCTCTTGTTTAAATTGTTGGATAATATCGGGTATTTTTGGAATCAAAATATTTTGAAAAGCCGTTGCGTGATTTAAAATCTCTATTTCCTTATGCCGCATAGCTTTTTCTTCTTCGCTCCATTCTAACTTGCAAGGCAATAGGGGTTGGATAAAGGCAAGAAATCCCCCCCCCCCCCGCACTAACAATAGCCCTAAACTGCTCTAATCGCATTTTAATGGCTGCATTAATATCAGAGAATGTAATATTATTATTAACCGCTTGAGGATTATTCCCCATTTCAGAAAACAATGGCATCTCACTTTGAATGGTTTTTTTATAATCTCCCTCTGCCCACCAAGGACCATAGAGGATTTTATGTTTTTTAACCAAAATATCACAGCTAATTAAGCCTGTGCGAAAGTCTGTTCCCAAAAAAAAGCTTAAGACAAGCTCGGGCTTTAGCTCAAAGCATAAGGCATTATAAAGCATAAGTTGTTCATAAATCGTATAGCCTGTAACGCCAAAATTTAAAACGATATAAGAATCCCCCACTTCTTTTTGTAAAAAAGCGGTAATGCTCTCTTTATAAGGCAGATATTCCACCCTTAAAGCACTATTCCCAAAACAAGCGATAAGCTTTATATGCTTAGGGCGGTGAATAAGAGCGTCAAAATCTATTTTTTTGACAAAATAAAAATCCTTATCCTCTCTTTTATACATCGAAATCCCGACACTAAATCCCGGATAAGCAATATGATCTAACCTGCTCTTAACAAAAGTGCTTAGATAAATCTTAGAAAATATAGTTTGATTGGGTATTGCCTCATCAACTTCCTCCCTCCACTTCCATAAACTCTCAGAACTAATAGCCTTTTTTTGAAAATAAGCTTCTTGCATTGTTTGTAATTTTTGGTGAAAATCTGGCATATCTTGGCTTTCTCCTAGCCATTCTTGCAAAACTTCTTGGGCATTAGAAAAATATTCTTTGACCAAAAAGCTCATTTGGGGCTTATAAACATAAGTGTGGATAAATTTTATTTTCTCTTTTGGGATATTTTGCCCTAGTAGTTTTTCTAAGATTCTATGGCGAACTTCCTCTTGCACACAGCAGATAAAATAAATATCAAAAGCAAAAGAGGGAATGGCTTGAAAATCCATAAAAACATCATTTTTGGTAAAAGATAGATTTAAACTATCATCGACCACCTTACATTCAAAGCCTAATTTTAAGCATAATTCAAGCATACTCTGCCCACTCCAACCAAATCCATAAATCAAAACCTTTTGCATTTTAAATCCTTTGATTAATATTTTGCGCTATCCATTGCACCTGCTCTTCTGTAAGATAAGGATTCATCGGTAAGCTTAACACTTCCTCACTCGCCCTCTCACAAGCTACAAAATCGCCCTTTTGATACCCAAGCTCTTTAAAGCATTCTTGCAAATGCAACCCCAAAGGATAATGAATAGCACTTGGAATCCCTAGACTTTGAAGCTCTAAGAGAAGTTTTGCTCTATTTTTAACCCTAATAGTGTATTGGGCAAAAGTAGAAGTTCTATCTTGCAAAACCTTTGGCAATACCAAAGAATCTTGCTTTAAATATTTTGCGTATTGCAAGGCTACAAAATTGCGTTTTTGGATTACTTCTTTAAAGTCTCTTAACTTCACACGCAAAATCGCCGCTTGGAGTGTATCAAGCCTTCCTCCTATGCCAATATACTCGTGGATATAACGTTCTTTTTGCCCGTGTATCCTTAAACTCGCTATTTTAGAAGCTAAGGCTTTATCCTTTGTAAAAACCGCTCCTCCATCTCCATAACACCCTAAAGGTTTAGCAGGAAAGAAGCTTGTCGTAGCAATATCCCCATATAACGAATCTTTTTTGCCTAAAAACTCCGCACCAAAGCTTTGAGCACCATCGATAACCAAAAAGATTCCATTTTTTCTAGCGATTTGCTCTAAAGTTTGCAAATTTGGAGGTTGCCCATAGAGACTAACGGCTAAAATGGCTTTTGTCTTAGGGGTAATTTTACTCTGAATAAGACAAGTATCAAGGTTATAATCCTCTAAAGTAATATCCACAAAAACAGGCTTTGCACCAAGGAGCGCAATCATTTCAGCAGTAGCGATAAAGGAAAAAGGAGTCGTAATCACCTCATCTCCTTGCTTTATCCCTAAAGCCAACAAAGCTAGTAACAAAGCATCGCTTCCACTTCCACAAGTGATAGCATAGCCTCCGCCAATAAACTCTACTAACTCCTCCTCAAGTTTGCTTATCTCCTCACCCATAATATAATTTGCGCTTCTTGCAATGCTTAACATCGCTGATTCTATTTCTTTTTGATACTCTTTATGTGCATAAGCAAGATTGGCAAAATCAATCTTCATTGACAACCTCCAACACATATAACCTCCAGCACATCCCCACAAAGCCTATATCGGGTATCATCAAAGCTATCTTTGGCAAATCCTAAAGAATCAAATACAAGCCTCACTCCCCCCTTATCAACCCAGCCAATTTGCCTTGCAGGATTGCCAACTACTAAAGCAAAATCTGCCACATCTTTTATAACCACACTACCAGCACCTACTAATGCATATCTGCCGATACTCACCCCGCACACAATAGTAGCATTAGCCCCGATAGAACAACCCTTTTTTAGCAATGTTTTTTGAAACTCTCCTCTCCGATTAATAAAAGCACGAGGATTCAAAACATTTGTAAAAACCACAGAAGGACCCAAAAACACATCATCTTCACATTCCACACCCTCATAAATGCTTACATTATTTTGCACTTTGCAATGATTCCCCATTTTTATATTAGGACCCACGACACAATTTTGTCCAAAGGAGCAATGAGAGCCAATAACACTTCCAGAGAGTATATGGCTAAAATGCCAAATCTTACAACCCTCCCCCAAGGATACCTCCTCATCGACAATAGAGCTTGGGTGAATAAAACTTGTTGTCTCCATCAATATCCTCTTGTTAAAACTTTTTGGCAAAAAGGGTGATATTCTCCTTTTAAGCCTATAACTTCCGCATTTCTAATTTTATGCACCAACTCTATGGAATCTTTAGCATTTCTTAATTCAAACCCATTACCCCTCAAAACTTCTTCATAGCTTTGCGTATGCAAATCTGTAAAGCCCTCGCTAAATTCTATTTCTTTACCATCTATGCAAATAGCTCTAAAAGTGCGTTGGTTTTTTTCTAAGGTTTCTTTTGGGAGATTAGAGCAATCTACCGATAAAAACCAACGAACTCTCGCGTTTTTTAGCTCTAAAATCCCTCCAGCACTACTAGCATTTAAGAGATTTACCTTATTTTCTTTCACTTCACCAAAAATCCACAACAACATATCAAAAAAATGAATCCCGATATTGGTAGCAATCCCTCCGCTCTTAGCAATATCTCCTTTCCAAGAGATAAAATACCACTTCCCCCTAGAGGTAATATAAGTCAAATCCACCTCAAAAATTTTATTAGGCTGCTTTTGCAAAAGATTAGTAATTTCATTTTTCAAAGCAATAATACTTGGGTGCAATCTTAGCTGCAAAATATTATAAACCTTTCTACCCGTCTCTTTTTCTATGGTTTCTAGGGCATCAATATTCCAAGGATTTAAAACCAAAGGCTTCTCACAAATAACATTTGCCCCACTTCTAAGCCCAAAGCGAATATGGCTATCGTGTAGATAGTTAGGAGAGCAGATAGAAAGATAATCTAGCCCCTTACCACCTCTGCGCAACTTATCAATATGCCTATCAAATCGCTCAAACTCTATAAAAAAATCCGCATTAGGAAAATAGCTATCCATAATCCCCACGCAATCATTAGGATCAAAGGCGCAAACAAGCTCATTTCCAGTCTCTTTTATAGCCCTTAAATGCCGTGGTGCGATATATCCTGCAACGCCAACGATTCCAAAACTCCTCATCGTTTTACCCCTCTTCCTTCCCAGCCATTATAGCCCTTCTTAACCCAGACATTTTCTAAGCCACCCTCTTGCAAATAATCATAAAAAGTTTGCATTAAAATGGGTTTGTCATATTTAGGGGCTAACATATCAAAAAAGTCCAAATACGCCCATTCTTTAAGTTTCTCTTCGCTTAATCCTACACTACTATAATCAGGGATTAAAAGCCTCCAATTAATCCTATTGGCTCTTTTAGGAGAGAAAAACTTGCGATTAAATTTAAAAACTGACCACATAAAATTAATATATCTTTTTCCAAAATCATAAAGCGTTTTATGCGGGATTCTTGTCGTAATAGGACGCACCCAATATTTGGTATTAAAAGGAGTGTTGGCATTAAAGGGATAATGATCGCAAACTAGCTCTCCCCTAAGCCTTAAAACCTCTACCAAAGCCTTAATCGCCCCTTTGGCACTTGGCGTATGCTGCAACACCCCAAAGCAAAAGCATTTATCGATAATCCCCTCTTTAAGAGGAAGTTCATAGATATTAGCTTGTAAAAAAAGCAAATTTTTACTCAAAGGATTCCCCAAAAGGGCAGCATCAACGGCATTAGAATAATCAAAACTAATCAATAATCCCCCCCCCCCCGCTACTTGTAGAGCATAAGGCGTAAATCTCCCGCAACCACAACCTGCCTCTAAGAGAATGCCACCACCATTAGGATTCCATTTTGTCTCTTCATAGAATCTTTTTTTACTCGCCTCTACACCACTCTGGCTATCAAACTGCGTTTTTTTATGTATATTCCACTCAAAGCCAAAGCTATCCGCATAATTATTTTTCTCCACAAATCGGGGAATAAAATTTACAATAGGGTATTCTTTGGCGCAATCACAGCTTAACAAACCCTCTTTAATAAATTCTCCCTCATAAACCTCTTTTTGAAGTTTTAAATCCCCCTTACAAGCAGGGCAAACTAAATATTCCAAATGCTCTTTAACCATTTCACTTCTCTTTAAAAAATAAATCAAATATTACCATATTAAGCGACATTAAAGTATTCTTTAAGAGTAGAAAGATAATGCTTTTTTTGCAAACTCCTATCAAGCATTGAAAAATAATGAAAGTTTAAAGAATGATTTTGCACATAAGTAAAGGCTTCTTTCATTTCTTTTATATCCTCAAGCAAATAGGCGTTTTCTTTATGCTTTAAAAGCATAGAATGATTGGGTAATCTATTGGCAATAATCCACTTCTTAGCACAGAGGGCTTCCATAAGCGATTGAGAGATTCCATCGCTTATGCTATAAGAAATCACACCATCTATGGCAAAAAGGTATTCGTGCATTTGGCTATGGGGAATGCTATGGGCAAAGACATTAGGGGTAAAGGAAGTGGAAACTTCTTTAAAGTATCCCAAATCTTGATGAAAATTTGAGAGTAATAAAGCAACATTGCTTTGCCCGCCAAAATATTTTACAAAAGATTCTACAATCTCCCTCTGGCGATAAAAGGGCTTAAAAGCCCGAATAGAAAAAAATACAAAATCAAAACTTCTGCCAAAAAGTTTTTGTTGCAAAACTTTTTTAGAATCCTCTGTTATGCTCTGATAAAACCTCTCCTCCACCCCCCAAGAGAGAATTATAATTTTATCCTTTAGCTTACTATTATGCCCTTGCAACATCTCTTGTAAGAAGCTAGATTTCACAGAAATAAGCCTAGCCGTCTTTAAAAGCCTATTGGTAAAAAACTTCTTTTTGCCTGTATAATCTTGTTTGGTATCAATATCCCCTCCCATTGTATGCACGATTACCCGCCTCCCCCAAAGACTTAAGGGGATATTCTGATAAAGCCTACTAGCCCAATGCACGACAATAAGTTTTGGGTTTAGGGTAATGAGGAGATAAAAAGTATAAAAGAAGCTATAAAGATAACGCAGTTTTATAGCATTGATTTTAGGATGCTCTAAGATAGTAAAATTCGCATAAGATGCTAAGATTTCTGGGCTAAGGGGTTGGTTATTGGCATTATGCAAAATGTATTTTTTATAGGGCAAATCCTCTAACATCTTAATCCTTCCTTCCATTAAAGGGCTTGTAAGATCTGCTAAGATTAGGATAGATTTTCTAGCCATAGATTAAGCACCACTAAATAAAAGGCGATATTCCCAACCCTTGCTTGGGAGGAAAAAAGCAAATCAAGCATAAACTTATCAGCACCTTTGTCTAAGATTCCATAACGACTTAAAGCACTCTTAGCACTTAACGCCTCTCTCAAAAGCCAAAGCCACTCCCCTTTCATCCAATCATCAATGGGGGCGTTAAACCCGTGCTTTTGCCTCTTTAGAATCTCTTGAGGCAAAATCTCTTTAAAGGCTTCTTTTAAAAGCCACTTTTCACCCTCTAAAAGCAGGGTTTCATAATCCAAACTCTGTGTAAAGGCAAAAATAGCCGGAGAGACAAAACAAGCCCTCCCCTCCACACTCTCACTCATACACATCCTATCAAGCTTCACCATCATTTCATAGGGCAGATAAAACTCCCTATCAAAAGCAATAAATGCTAATGGCTTAGAATCCAAAGCCGGAAAATACCCTAAAGAGCTTCGCACATTGGCAAAAAAATCTTGAGAAAATATAACTTTCTTTTCTTTTTCAAAAGCATAATAATGCCAACCTTTGGGCTTTTGTAGAGTAATGGCTTGAGGATTATTAAAACGCAATTTTGGATACCAAGCATAACCGCCGAAGTTTTCATCCGCTCCATCCCCGCTTAAAAGAACCTTTACTCCAAGTTCTCTAGCCCTCCTTGCTAAGAGTTTAATCCCAATCCCAGAAATAGCACCAAAGGGCTGATCCACACTGCTAACAAAAGAATCTAACTCCGCTTGAAAAGTCTTAGCACTCACTGCTAATTCATAATGCTTGGAATGAATGCTCTTAGCCACCAAAGTCGAAAACTCTGATTCATTGACTTGCGCACTATAAGGATCTCTACCGCTCTCAAAAGAGATACTAAAGGTATGAAAATCACTCTTAAGACACTCTTTTGCCACACAAGCCACAATAGAGCTATCAAGTCCCCCGCTTAAAAAAGCCCCGATTTTCACATCTCCTAGCAGTCTATCACTCACACTTTTATAAACTAACTCTTGCGTTTTAGCGATAAGTCCTTGCCTATCTAACAATCCTTTTGGTGTATTTTGATACAAAGAATCTTTGCAAAAATCCCTTATTTGCACCTCCAAACTCTTACAATCAAAAACCAAAAAACTTCCCTTTGGCACACTTTTAATCTCTTGATAAATGCTTTGAGGCTCTGGGATAAACCCAAAGGTAAGAAAGTCCCAAATGGCTTGAGGGTTTAAAGTAAAGTTTAAAGCAGGGTTTAAAACCCTTTTCAAAGGCGAGATAAGAGAACAAAACGCAAATATTTCATCATTATGAAAATAATAAAGAGGCTTCTCTCCCCCCCTATCACGAGCTAAGATAATCCTATGAAGCCTTTTGTCATAAACTGCCACCCCAAACATCCCATCAAGATACCCAAAGCAATCCAAGCCATACTTTTGATACATAAAGGGCAAAATCTCCCCATCGCAATGGCTAAAAAACTCTATCTCATCGGCTTCTAACTCTTTTTTTAAGGTTTTATAATTATAAATCTCTCCATTAAAAAAAACAACGACACTGCCATCTTGGCTGATAAAGGGCTGATTGCCATTGCCTAAATCATTAATGCTTAGGCGATTACTCCCTGCATAAAACCCCCTATCTGCATAGCTAAAACACCCATTTGGACCTCTAAAGTCCATATCCTCTAGCATTTTGCAAACAGGCAAAGAAAAGTCTTTTGAGGCATATACTCCACAAATTGAACACATTAATACCTTTCGCTTATGTTAATCTCTAATGCTTCGCCATCTTCTTTAAAAAATGTCCGATATTTCTCCCCGCAATTCGCACAGAGCTTAAAAGTAGTGAAATTATTCTCCAAACTCTCCTTCCTTAAAACTTTCGCCCTAAGAGAGTTCCAAACCTCTTGGGGTGTGTTTTCTATCACATTCCCAATAGAGATTTTATTATTATAAAACGCACTATCTTGCATAATGCAACACACATAGGTCTCCCCATAACAATCCATTTGCATTCCAAGCCAAGGGAGAGAGCAAATCTCTGCATATTGTTGATTATAAGAAACAATGCTTTGTTTTTTATTGGTATCAACCCCCTCTGTATCAAAAACCACCATATGCGTAAAATAAATATTAGTAATCACATCCCTGCAATCACT
>NZ_FZPJ01000016.1 GCF_900198605.1 Helicobacter mesocricetorum
CTTAGTATTGTAGCATAAATGGAATGTGTTAGCACTATTCAAATAAACTTTAGTGTGATAAAAAGTTCTTTATGGTAGTATTTGGGATTAATTTGCTTGGCTAAACATTAAAGATAACTTAAGGTTTATGAGACTTATGTTAAAAATGGTGATTTCAAAGAGGGAAGGGGAATAATGAATTTTAGACCAAAATTGCATAAAAAATTACGATTTAAAACGCATTTTCAAATCTTATCGGGCTTGAGTTTGGCGGTATTTTTTGCCTTTGTTATGGGATTTTTAAGTTTTTATTATTTTCAGTCCTCCTTTGAGGTAGCGGCTTTTATTGGAATCTTGTCTTTGCTGATTATCTTATGGATTAATGAAGCCTTGCCTTTAGGGATTGTTTCATTATTACCCATTATTTTGTTCCCTGCTTTTGGGATACTAGATGTCAAAAGTGCAACTAGTAATTATGCAAATCCTATTATATTTCTCTTTTTGGGTGGTTTTATGCTAGCAATTGGTGTAGAAAAAACAGGACTGCATAAGATTATCGCTAAGAAATTCTTAGGTTATTTCCCCGCTACTCCAAAGGGGGTAATCACAGCACTTGGGGTTGCAAGTGTAGCCTTAGGGAGTGTGCTTTCTAATTCTACGGTTGCGCTTTTGTTGATTCCTATTGCTTGTTCTATCACGCAAGATCCCCTACTTAAAACGCGTTTTTTATTAGCAGTAGCCTTTGGGGCTAGTATTAGTGGGATTACTACACCCATAGGAACGCCCCCTAATTTGATCTTTTTAGGGTTTTTAGAAACGATGAAGTTTGAAAGCATTAGCTTTGCGACTTGGATTTTTATGATGTTGCCCCTAACGCTTAGTATGCTTTATGTAATGATTAAAATACTCTCTTATAAGATCACAGAAGTAGATCTTAAAATTGATGCTTTTGATAACATTCAAGTAACTTTCGATCATAAAAAGCTTATGATACTTGTAGGGATTTTGCTTCTTTTGTTGTTACTTAATTCTCCTATAAAGCCTATTTATAATGGGCTTGGCTTTAATGAGAATATTTTATTATTGAGCTTTGGGTTATTAATGTTTGTGCCTAAGATTGGTTGTTTGCGTTGGGAAGATTCTAAGGCTATTCCTACCGAAGTTATGTTTTTGTTTGGAGCAGGGTTTTGTATCGCTATGGCAATAGCTAGAATGCAATTAGGGGATGCTTTTAAACCTATTTTTGAATATTTTGGGACTTTGCCTATTTTAATCTTTTTGCTTTGTGTTTGTTTGCTGGTTTTATGCTTAACGATGTTTATTAGTTCCACAGCTTTGATTGCTATTTTGCTTTCTGCTATTTTTGCTTCTACCAAAGACTTTTTGGACATTCCTATGCAAAGCTTAGTAATGCTTATTGCAACGATTTGTGTAGGGTTTTCGTTTATGTTCCCAATCTCTACTCCTCCTAATGCGATAGTTTTTAGCAAAGGTGGGGTGAAAATTTGGGATATGTTTCGGTTTGGATTCTTATTAAGTATGGCAGGAATTGTTTTAATCATTATCTTTGGTATGTTGTATTGGCGTTGGTTTTTTGTTGATTTTTAACATCAATGCTAACTTGGCTCGTGGAAGATGTTATTAAAGTAAGCCCGATAAAGGCTTAGGATTTATAATTAACCTTGAAATACTTGCAAGGAGGTATTTAAAAGCCTCCTTAAAACTTCTAAAACCTAAGTGGTAATTTTACCCTAACCAAAACAAATCGCTAAATTCGTTAAAATTCATTGATTCTAAGTTTTGTTGGTTAGTGCAAATCTCTTCGATAATCGCTGCTTTTTTGGGGTCAAACTTAATGGCTAGATTTTCTCTAAATTTGCTTAAGAGTAGGGGGATTCCCTCATTTCTTCGTCTTTTGTGTCCTACTGGGTATTCTACCTCTATCTTTTGGGTTTTAGAACCATCTTTAAAAAAGACTTGCACTGCGTTTGCGATACTTCTTTTGTCTGCCTCTAAGTATTCTTTGGTGTATCGCTCATCTACTTCGACAACCATTTTTTCTCTTAGTGCATCTATTCTCGCATCTTTTGCCACATTATCTTCATAATCATCAGCCACTAAACGCCCAAAGATTAAAGGCACTGCAACCATATATTGTATGCAATGATCCCTATCGGCTGGATTAGCAAGTTCTCCTACTTTATTTATAATGCGATGTCCTGATTCTTGGGTTGTAATGATGATTTTTTCTATTGTCTCAAGGCGGTCTTTCACTTCATTGTGCAGTTTTAAGGCTGCTTCTACAGCAGTTTGTGCGTGAAATTCAGCTGGGAAGGAGATTTTAAATAAGATATTTTCCATTACATAAGAGCCAAACTCTTGAGGAATGGTAAGTTTTGCGCCTCTCATTTTCACATCTTCATAACCCCAAAAACTAGCACTTAGGGCAGAGGGGTAGCCCATTTCACCGCTTTTTGCCTTTAGGGCTAAATCTACACCTCTACTTGAGGCATCTCCTGCAGCCCAACTTTTTCTGCTTCCTGTGTTTGGAGCGTGGCGATAAGTTCGTAAAGCTCCTCCATCAATAAAAGCGTGAGAAACTGCGTTTCTGATTTCTTCAAAATTGCAGCCCAAGAGTTTCGCACTCACTGCACTTGAAGCGATACGAACTAGTAAAACATGGTCCATTCCTACTTTATTAAAGCAGTTTTCAAGTGCTAAAATGCCTTGAATCTCGTGAGCTTTTATCATTGCTTTTAAAACACAGGCTACTTTTAGAGGTTCTTTACCCTCGCTAATGTTTTTACGACTTATATAATCCGCAACTGCCCAAATAGCCCCTAGATTATCGCTTGGATGTCCCCATTCTGCGGCTAACCAAGTATCGTTAAAATCTAGCCATCTAACCATAGCACCTACATTAAAAGCCCCTCTTATGGGTTCAAGCTGATAAGAAGTTCCGGGGATTTTGCTCCCTAAGGGTCTAAACTCTGCACCTTCAACGCTTGGTCCTAAAAGCTTCGTGCAAGCAGGGTATTTTAGAGCTAAAAGCCCACAACCTAAAGTGTCCATCAAACAATATCTAGCAGTCTCTAAGGCTAACTCACTAGTGATTTCATATTCCATTACATATTTAGCTATTTTGGTTAGCAACTCATCAAATTCTGGTCTTTTTGCTTCTAAGATTCCCATATTACTCATTGGTTGTCCTTTATCTCTTTTTAATATTTATAAATTCTCTAGGTTCTACGCCTATGTATTCACTACTTGGGCGGATAATTTTGTTGTTTGCTCTTTGTTCTTTAATATGTGCGCTCCATCCACTTACTCTACTCATAATAAAAATAGGGGTGAAATACTCTGTTTTTATCCCCATAAAGTGATAGGCTGATGCGCTATAAAAATCCGCATTGGGAGGGAGATTTGGCTTTTTTTCTTTCATTAGGCTTTCGATAGCTTCACTGACTTTAAAGAGTAGGGTATCGCCCCCTAAATGTTTGCTCCATTCTTTAATCAAAGCATTTCTAGGGTCTCCTCCGGCTCCGTAGATTCTATGCCCAAACCCCATTAGAAGCTCTTTATTGGCAAGTTTTTCATTGACACCTTTAAGGGCTTCTTCTACACTGCTAAAACTTTGTATTAAATACATCGCTGCTTCGTTTGCCCCTCCGTGTAAAGGTCCTCTTAAAGCACCAATGGCTGCGGATATAGCAGAGAATATGTCGCTTTTGGTAGAGGCACAAACTCTAGCGGTAAAAGTAGAGGCGTTAAATTCGTGTTCTGCATAAAGTATTAGGGAGCAGTGCATAGCTTTGATGAAATTCTCTTTGGGTTCTTTTTCTAAAAGTTTTTCTAAAAAATAGCCTCCTATACTATCTTGCTTAGAATCAAAGTCAATCTCTTTACCAAAATTTGCGTAATGATGCCAAAATACAAGGATTGAAGGTAGGATTCCTAAAAGTCTAATGATTTTTTCATCTTGATTGCTGAAATCTTCTTTTTCTCCCTCTAGCGCACCTAAGGCTGCTACTGCTGTTTGCATAAGATTCATAGGATGAGCATTTTTAGGGATTGCCCTTAAAACTGCCTTTAATTCATCGCTTAGGGGTCTTTTGGAGATAATTTTTTGTTTATATTCTTTTAGCTGTGATAGGGTAGGTAGCTCTCCAAATTGCAAGAGGTAGGCAACTTCTTCAAACTCCGCATTTCTTGCTAAGTCTTCAATCGCATAACCATAATAGTTTAGTCCATTACCTAATCCACAAGTGCAAATCGCACTTTCTCCGGCTATAATTCCCGCTAAGCCGCCTTGTTTTTTCTTGGCTTCACTTAAGCTCATTTTTTTCTCCTTTAAAAAGTTTATCAAGTTTGTTTTCATAAGCGTAATAATCTAGCATTTCATAGAGTTCTTCTCTTGTTTGCATAAGCTCTAACACTTCTTTTTGGTGTCCGTTTTTAAGTATGCTCTCATAGACTAAGAGGGCAGCTTTATTCATCGCTCTATTGGCAGATAGTGGATAAAGCACCATAGAGATTCCTACTTCTTTAAGCTCTTTGGCACTGAAGTAGGGGGTTTTGCCAAATTCTGTAATATTTGCTAAAACAGGCACTTTAATGGTGCTAGTGAATTCTTTGTATTCTTCTAAAGTATGAATGGCTTCGGCAAAAATCATTTCCGCACCAGCTTCTACATAGGCTAAAGCTCTTTGAATCGCTCTTTGTTGCCCTTCTATGGCGTGTGCGTCTGTTCTTGCCATTACTACAAAATCATTATCGGTTTTTGCATCCATTGCTGCTTTAATCCTATCACACATTTCTTCGGTGCTAACAAGCTCTTTATTGGGTCTATGCCCACATCGTTTTTGTGCGACTTGGTCTTCTATATGGGCTGCTGCTGCACCTGCTTTTATTAGCTCTTTAATAGTTCTTGCGATATTAAAAGCACCTCCAAAGCCTGTATCTGCATCAACAAGCAAAGGAGTATCTACGCTTGATGTAATGCGTCTAACATCAATGCATACATCTTCTAGCCCTACTATGCCTAAGTCGGGCAATCCATAACTCGCACTTGCAACACCGCTTCCTGAAAGATACAAAGCTTTATGTCCTAGTTTGGTAGCTTGTAATGCACTATAAGCATTGATAGTTCCGACTATAAGTAGTGGTGAATTTTCTTTGAGGGATTCTTTAAATCTTTTTCCTGCACTCATTTTTTTCTCTGCACTCATTTGCTTTCCTTTGGTGGGTTTCATAAGCTAAATTTAGTAATGTCTTTATATAATTCGTTTAGAAGTATTATAAAATCAATTTTTATAAAAATAAATGCTAGTTCTTTTGGCAAAATGAAATATAAATAAACTTTTTTGAAAGAATTTATAGAGTTTTTATGCAAAATGTAGGTTTTTTATACAATTTTTTTGGGCGTTAGGTCGCTAAAAATAATAGAATCCATTACTAAAGGTAACACGACTAAATAGGGGAGCTAGGATATGTTGAGTTCAATGGAGAGGCTCGTAGAGATTTTTAAAAAATCAAGACTAAGCGTTAATAAGTTTGCAGAGATTCTTCATAAAGATAGGAGAACGCTTGTAAGCTGGATTAACCTTAAAACAAAAAAAGAGCTTAATGAGGAGATTAAAAAGAAAATTTGTGAGCTTTTTTATTATCCTAAAGAAATTTGGTCTTGCGAAGATGCAGATTTTTTTAATTTATTGCATAAAATCCCTACAAAAGAAATCAAAATTATTGATGATGGGTATTATGGAGGATTAAAATATATTTTCGAAAACGAAAATGAAGGATCTTTAATTATTCATCCGACTTTCCCAAATCCTGCTTATCGTGATTTTATTTGTCCTGCTGTTTATAAAGAGAGTAAAAATGAGGATATAGAGTTTTATAGGGCTAAAAGAGGGGAGAAGATGAGGAATTATTCTTTTGCTGTTAGTGAATGGTATTCGGTTAAATCTTTACTAGAGTTTTGCTTTGCTAATATAGGGAATTTCTATACGCGTTTCCAAAAAATAGCGATTCTTCAGTTGATTATTGAAACCTTCAAAGATAATCTCAATAAAAATCTCTATTTTTTTGATTCTTATGATAAAAAAATTTATGGATTAGATCTTATTTATACCTCTATTAACATCAAAGAGGAGAAAATGTTTTTTAAAGCACCTATGGAATCTCTGATTATCGAAATTTGCAATGGAGAATTTGTTAAAAAGCTTCATAGGCATTATACCAACGCTAAAGAATGTCCTGCACATATTACCTCTAATGTAGCCATTGAGGCACTTTATCTTTTATTGGATTGTATTGAGCGGAATTTGAGCTTTGAGCAAAGCTGTAAATCTCTGATAGAAAAAAGTTTGTTTAAAGAATTATTCCTTAAACATTTGAGCTTGGATTATAGAATAGGGTAGGCTGAACACAAGGAACAAGAAAAAATCAGGAAGTAGGGCAGGTAGATAAAAAAACGAGGAATCCACACAATCCATACAAACATCTCTTGCAATAGGAGAATTAGGAAGAGGAATTACATTAATGCTACCTTATGGGACAAACTGCTTCAAAGTTATATGACAAGCTTTAAAAAGAGTGGTAGTGGCATAAGTAATGGAAAAACAAGTGCTATTTCTGATTTTTTTAAATAAACCACCGCTAAAGTGGCAAGTTTTAGCAGGATTCCTCCCCATACCCAACTTAATAGCCTAAAGACACTTTAAGCGGGAGTGGTTTTAGTATAGATTTGAACTTACCTTTACCTCATTTAAGAATAGGGAGATAGAGAAATTAACAAAAAAGTTTGAAAATTATAGTTTTCAATACAAAATAATATTATTTTGCTATAATTGCGCCTATGAATACTTAAATACTTAAGTTCGCTTAAGATTTGAAAAAACCTTTAAAAGGATTCAGTTATGCGTTATCCCATAGATTTTAAAGATGATTTTGCAGAGAATTTGTTGTTTTGGATTGAGAGGTTTATTTATAGCAAACTCAATAGCCTCTCTAATCATCAAGTCAATAACAAAAAAGAAATTATTGCAAGTCTTCATACATTGCGTAAAGGTGTTAAAAATATCGAAGCTTTACAAGAGATTTGCAAACAATGTAGAAATGCTGGATTGATTGGGATTAATACCTATGTAAATCCGCTTTTAAAACTCTATGAATATCTAACTTATTTGGGACTTGCTTCCTTAAAAGAAGTTGATGAAGAAATGTTAAAGGAGTTTTTAACTATCCACACAAGCGCATTATCAGATGCTACTAAAAAGAATTATCGAATCGCATTGATTAATTTTTTTGGCTTTATGGATAAGCAAAATGAGGAGGAAGACAGCTCTTCTTATATTTTTCGCATTGAATTAAAAAATTGGGGAGGATTGCGCGGCAAAAGCGGACAAAAACTCCCCTCTTATATGAATGAAGATGAAGTTAAAAGATTTTTAGATGGGGTTGATACTTTTCCTTTTAAGCATATTGATTTGGGTGCTAGAAACAGGCTTTTATTAAAAATTATTATCTACACAGGGATACGCGTTGGAGAAGCTTTAAGCCTCAAAATTAAGGATATTATGCTTGATAAAGAGCTTTATATTATACAAGTTCGCGGTAAAGGTAATAAACCGCGCATTGTTATGATTAAGGCAAAAAATATAGCTTCAGATTTTTCAATTTGGGTAGAATCTCGACCGCTTGAAATCGAAGATGATTTGCTTTTTTGCAACCAAAAAGGTAGGAAACTTACCCAAGCTTATGTCAGTAGAATCGTAGAACAAGTCTTAATAACTAATGGGATTCGCAAAGAAAAAAATGGCGCACATATGTTAAGGCATTCCTTTGCTACCCTACTCTATCAAAAGTCTCAAGATTTAGTGCTGGTGCAAGAAGCTTTGGGACACGCTAGTTTGGATACTTCAAGGATTTATACGCATTTTGATAAACAAAAATTAAAAGCCACAACAGAGATTATGGAGTAAGCTAGTCAATTTCTATTAAATCAAATTCCTTGAAAATCGTTGGTTTTTTGACAAGTGGAGCTGCGAATTCATTGGCTCTTTGGTAGATTGGCAAAGAAAAATTTTCTTTCTTGACTTCTTGATTGGACTTTTCTTTAAGAGCATAGAAAGGTTGGCTATTCTTCTTGGAGTTTTTATAAAAATTTAAAGTAATGCCCTGCATTTGCGGTGTTTGGAAATAGCCTTGAAGTTGCTTAACTTTATTGGCAACATCCTTATAATAAAATTCTGCTTGTGTATTTGACTGGGAATTTTTTTGCCAACTATAACCTTTATTGTAAGATTTGATAATATTTTTCCAATCTCCTTTGTGTTCTTTATACCAAAATTTTAGTTCTATAATCGCAATTTTCGCAGCAAAGTCATCATCATCAACTAACATTGCTCCAACCATATTTTGAGTAAATCCATTTTGTTTAAGCTCGGGATAACGTTTAATCACTCCTGGAATATAAGCGTGAAAATTCCCTGCACTTGGGTCTTGAAAATTCATTTTATAGACTCCAGCACAGGATTCTTTCCAAGCTATGGCTGCTAAAGTATAACCAAATCCTTCTGCCTCTCCTGCTAAGTAGGCGTGAAGTAGGACCTCCTTTTGGGAAGAAGAGAATTGTTCTAAAGGCACACAAGAATTCTTAAAATCTACCTTTGGG
This sequence comes from Helicobacter mesocricetorum, assembly GCF_900198605.1. Lineage (GTDB taxonomy): Bacteria > Campylobacterota > Campylobacteria > Campylobacterales > Helicobacteraceae > Helicobacter_D > Helicobacter_D mesocricetorum. The sequence goes on from NZ_FZPJ01000016.1 coordinate 8,657, forward strand.
AGTGCGTAAGAAAAAACACTATATAACGCAATGAGCAATCCTTGCAGGGCTAATTTAGGCATAAAATTTCCTTATTTTATAAATATGAAAGAAAATTAGCAATTATTGTTCCACTTTGGAATCTTTAATTCAAAAGTAGCAATCGCACCTTTTTTATCTACACGATTTTGCAAAGAAATAAATCCACCAAGATTTGTAGCGGCACTTTTGGCTAAAAATAATCCTAGCCCTGCCCCGCTTTTGTTGCCTGCTCTTTTAAAGGGTGCGTAAATGTCCTCTAGTTCTGAATCTACACCACAACCCTCATCAATGACAACAACTTTTAAAATCTCATTATTGAGAATTGATCCTTGAAGAAATATATTTTTGCCCTCTGGAGTGAATTTAAAAGCATTTTGTAAAAAATTTTGTATAACTTGCGTTAAAAGTGTTGGCTTAATCATCAAAAAAAGCCCTTGAGTTTCGAGTTTGTAGCTAAAATTCTTATTTTCTTTTTGGCTTAAAATTTTAAAATTTTCTGCGATGTTTCTTAGGGCTTTTGTTATATCAAGGTGGATAGATTTTTCAAATTGCGCACTTTCTTGACGACCTAATTCCAAAAAAGTTTTGACGATGGCATTAATTTCATTAATGCTTTGGATATTTTCTTTTAAGGCATTAATATAAACTTCTTTTTCACGTTCTTTAATAAGTGTTACTTCGCATTTGGTTTTAATGACAGCTAGAGGTGTTTTTAGCTCGTGGGCTATACCAATAAATAGCTGCTTTTGCGTATCAAAGTAGTTTTTGATTCTCTGTAAAAGATTGTTGATAGAAGATACAAGAGGCTTAAACTCTAAGGGCAATACTTTATCATCTAGTAGCTCTAAATCATATTCTTTTAGCTTACTTAAGATTGTCGATAGTTTTTGGATAGGCTTATAGAGGATATTAGAAAAGGCTAGAGCAAAAAGCTGGATTAGGATTAAAGCAAAGAAAAATACAATAATAATCCCCTCTAATAGAGTGTTTAAAAATATAGATTCTTTAGTGATGTTTTGAGTAATTTTCAAGGTTTTATTTTGCAGGTAAGGAGTAGAGATAGAGTAATAATAGTTTTGGTGAATCTGCACATTTTGATAAAGTTTTTTTGAGATTCCCTCATCTAAGATTTCTATTTTTAGTTTCTCATTAGTTAGTGGGTTTAAATCTTGAATGTAAAAAACCCGCCCTGTTTCATAATCAATATTATTTTGTAAAATATGATCTAGGGTTTTGTAGATATTATGTCTGATACTTGTATAGGTTGTATAATAAAGATAAGAATAAAGTAATAAAGAAAATATCGCTAAAAAAGCAGCAAAAGAGATTATAATTTGCTTAGTATAGTCTCCTCTTATACTCCTTTTGGATAACAAAATCTATAACCCCTACGTCTTACAGTTTCTATGGTAGAAATATCTAAAGGTTTATCCATTTTTTGGCGAATCTGATTGATAGCAACTTCTATAACATTAGGAGTTACAAGCTCTGGTTCTTCCCAAATAGCGTCTAATAATTGTTCTTTGGAAACAATCTGTTCTCTATGCCTTGCAAGATGTGTTAAAACCTCAAAAGGCTTTCCTTTAAGCTCTATTTCTTGACCTCTATAAGTGATTTTTTCTTCATCTGGATTAATGATTAAATCTTCAATTTCGATTAAATTTGTTCCTCCAAAGCGCAATCTTGCTTCAATCCTTGCAACTAAGACTCCAAAATCAAAAGGCTTTGCCAAGAAATCATCTGCCCCACCCTTTAAGGCTTCTATTTCACTCTCTGCATCATCTCGTGCGGAAATTATTATAACAGGGGTTCTAGGGGATTTACTTTTAATTTGCTGAATAATTTCTAACCCACTTCCATCTGGCAACATCCAATCAACCAACACTAAATCATAATTGCGAATACTGATATAATACTCACCATCTTTGAGATTTTCTGCTACATCTGTTTGATAATTAAATTCATTTAGTCCTTCAGTAATTGTTTTATTAAGACTAATTTCATCTTCAATAATTAAGATACGCATTAAATATCCTTGCTCTACAAATTTAATACTGTTGCGATTATAGCATAAATTTAGCTATTTTTAAAAAAGTTTTATAAAAATTTAAATTTAAGACAAAATACATCTAAAAATTAGTTTTTTAAAGCTTTATTTTGAAATTTTTATTATTTTTTATATTCGGCGATTTTTTAAAATATCGGCAATTAAAAAAGATAATTCAACAGCTTGATTAGCATTCAATCGAGGATCACATTGTGTGTTGTAGTTACAACCTAAATTTTCTTCTGTAATGGCTTGCATACCACCTACACATTCTGTTACATCTTCTCCAGTCATTTCTAAATGCACACCACCTGCATAAGTTCCAATGCTTTTATGAATTTCAAAAAAGCTCTTAACTTCTTCTAAAATGCTGTCAAAATTACGTGTTTTATACCCACTCCCTGCTTTAATAGTGTTTCCGTGCATAGGATCAATACTCCAAAGTATCTCCCTACCCTCATTTTTAATAGATTCTAAAAGTTTAGGTAGTTTTTCTTTGATAGTTGTGGATCCCATACGAATAATAAAGTTTAATCTTCCTGCTTCATTATTAGGATTTAAAATCTCACAAATTCCTAAAATATCATCTTTTGTAGCATTAGGTCCTATTTTTACCCCTAAGGGATTATCTACACCTCGTAAAAATTCTAAATGAGCACCCTCTAAATTACGGGTTCGCTCACCAATCCAAAGCATATGAGCAGAACAATCATACCATTTCTCTGTAAGATGATCCTGCCTTGTAAGGGATTCTTCATAATTTAACAATAAAGCCTCGTGCGAAGTATAAAATTCTGTTTCGTGCAAAGTTGGTGTATTATTGATATTAATACCACAGGCTTCCATAAAAGCCAAAGCTTGATTGATTTTATCTGTCATTTCTAAATATCTATCAGTAGAAGCTCCGTGAGCAAAATTAAGATTCCATTTTTGAACTTTGTTTAAATCTGCTAATCCACCTTGTGCGAATGCGCGAATGAGATTTAAAGTAGCTGCGCATTGATGATAGGCTTGTAATATTCTTTTGGGGTCAGCCTCTCTAGCTTTAGCCTCAAAGGCAATCCCATTAATAATATCTCCACGATAGCTAGGCAATGTGATGCCATCAATGGTTTCTGTATCACTACTCCTTGGTTTAGCGAATTGTCCTGCAAGTCGTCCAACTTTTACAACAGGGCAAGCACCAGCATAAGTTAAAACTACTGCCATTTGCAAAATAACCTTAAATAAATCACGAATCTTGATAGTGTTAAAATTTGTAAAGCTTTCTGCGCAATCTCCACCTTGTAATAAAAAGGCTTCACCTCTAGAGACTTTAGCTAAATGCTCTTTTAAAGCTCTTGCTTCACCTGCAAATACCAAAGGAGGGAATTTGCTTAATTCTTCTTCAACCTCTTGTAATAGTTTTATATCATTATAAGTTGGTTGCTGTAAAGCGACTTTGTCTCTCCAACTTTTTGGATTCCACTCTTGCATAAAAATTCCTGTATTTTAATTGTAAATGTAATTGTAGTTAAAAAAGATTAAAAAGCACTAAGTTAGGAGGTTTTCTAACTTAGTTTATTAAAAGATAATTATTTGCCTAAATAAACCTGTCTTGGGCGAGTAATTCTGATATTTGGTGTTTTAATATGTTCCATAACCTGCGCACACCAGCCAGGCATCCTCCCAATAACAAAAATAGGGGTAAAGAGCGATACAGGGATTCTTAGAGCTGTTAGAATAATTCCGCTATAAAAATCCACATTGGGATAAAGATTTCTTTCTTTAAAATAATCATCATTTAAGGCTACTTCTTCAAGTTTTTCTGCAATTTCACTTAAGCGAATATTCATTGTAATGCCTTTTTTGGCTAATTCATCTTTTAAGCCTTTAATGGCTTTAGCTCTAGGATCATAACTTTTATAAACACGATGTCCAAATCCCATTAGTCTGAAAGGATCGCTTTTATCTTTCACTCTTGCGATGAACTTATCAACATTTTTAACATCCCCTATTTCTCTTAATTGATCCAATACCTTTTCGTTAGCACCTCCGTGTGATGGTCCCCATAAAGCACTAATTCCTGCTGAAATAGCCGCATAAGGATGCACTCCTGTTGAAGCCACATTTCTAACCGTTGTCGTAGAAGCATTTTGTCCGTGATCTGCGTGCAATGTAAAAATTTTATCCAATGCTTCTACCTCAAGAGGTAAAATTTCCTCCTCTCCAGCTAAAGAATGTTTTAGCCTTCCATTAGGATATGCCCTTAGCATATAAAGGAAGTTTTCTACATAGCTACGACTAACATCTGGATAGACAAAAGGAATGCCGACAGAATTGCGATAAGAAGAAGCAACCAAAGTAGTGATTTTAGCAATGATTCTTCTTGCCATAGTCTGATAGTCATCTTCATCGTCCATATCTTTATGGTTAAAGTAAAAAGTAGATAATGCGGCTACTGCTGAACTAAGATTTGCCATAGGATGCCCACCATCTGGAAAAGCACTAAAAATATTGATTAATCCCTCGTGTAAAAAAGAACGATGCCTAAGCTCTAAATCAAACTCCTGGGATTGAATATCATCTTTTGGTAACTCTCCTGTGATTAATAATTTAGCAACATCAGTAAATTTGTATTTTTCGACTAATTCCTCAATGGGTAATCCCCTATAAAGTAATTTACCATTCTTGCCATCTATATAGCTAATAGTTGATTCACAACCTGCAGTAGAGCTATAACCCGGATCATAAGAAAAAATATTAGTTTTTTCAAATAATTTACTGAAATTCACAGCTTTAGGTCCTCTTGTGCATTCAATAAGCTCAAAGTCAAATTTTTCACCGGTTTCGTTGTTAATTAGTGTTATTGTTCCCATAGTAATTCCTTAAAGTTATTTGTATTTGACTAAGTTTAGGGCTTATAGGCTAATTTTAGTCTTTCTTTCTCCTAAATCCTAATCTATGTATGCTCAAGATTTTACGGAATTTTAAAAAAAAAGTCAAATAAAATTTATCTTTACTTTAATACAGCAAAAGAAGAATTTGTCATTTCTACACATTAATGATAAAGAATATCTACCTCGCTACTAGGATTAAAATCAAAGATATTTTCATTTTTTAAAGCATTGAGTTTTATATTTTTAAAAACAATATGAATCTTATTTTCTAAAGCATCAATAAAAGTAACTTCCATAGGGATTCCCTCTTGGGTTAAAATTGTATAAACTACCCCTGCAATCTTTGCTTCATAAGTATTTTTGTCGATTTTTTTTGCTTTTTGTAGGAGAGATAGAATATTAAGATTTTCTTGAATATTAGTGATAATAGCTTGTTGGAGTTTTGGTTCATAAATAATACTTGTAGTATCTTGGATATAAACATCTTTAGGGATTGGTTTAGTGTATTTCCATAAGACATTATTTGGAGTTTGAATATAAATTTCTCCTTCATAAAGGATCTGTTCATTTTGGGAAGTCAATGTTTGAGTAAATTGTGCTTCAAAGCTTTGAATCTCATTAAGTGTTATTCCAAATGATAAAGCTTTTAAGAAGCATAGGAATAAAAAAAACTTTTTCATAGAATTGTCCTTGATTTGGATTATTTTTAGCATTTTAGCTAACTAATATGGCAATTATGATAAAATCCCCCCTTTATTATTCTGTAATTTTTAAAGAAGAAAGAAGGTTATTCATAATGATAGTAAATCTTGCAAAGAAAATTTTTAGTAGCAGAAATGAACGTCTTATTAGGCATTATCAAAAACAAGTTAAAAAGATTAATGAATTAGAATCTCACTATGAATCCTTAAGTGATAGGGAATTGCAAGAAGCCTTTAAAGCATTAAAAAATCAAGTTAAGCAATCAACAAACCCTCAAGAAGAATTACAGAAAATACTTTTTCAATCTTTTGCTATCACAAGAGAAGCAAGTAAGAGGATTCTTAATATGCGCCATTTTGATGTGCAGCTTATTGGAGGTATGGTATTGCACGAGGGTAAAATTGCAGAAATGAAAACAGGGGAAGGAAAAACACTTGTAGCAACCTTGCCAGTGTGCCTTAATGCAATGACAGGAAAAAGTGTGCATATTGTTACGGTTAATGATTATTTGGCTAAAAGAGACGCAGAGACTATGCGCCCATTATATGAGTTTTTAGGGTTTAATGTCGGGGTTATTGTTAGTGGATATTATGATGATGAAGATAGATTAAAACAATATGCTTGTAATATTGTTTATGGCACTAATAATGAATTTGGATTTGATTATTTACGGGATAATATGAAATATGATTTTCAACAAAAAGTGCAAAAATACCATTATTTCGCCATTATTGATGAAGTGGATTCAATCCTTATTGATGAAGCAAGAACCCCCCTTATTATCTCTGGTCCTGCAAATAGGACTTTAGATAATTATAAAATCGCTAATGAAGTTGCTTTACGATTAAAAGAAGAAGAGCATTATAGCGTTGATGAAAAAAATCGTGTTATTTTATTAACAGAATCTGGGATTAGCGAAGCAGAAAGGCTCTTTAAGATTGACAACCTTTATAGCATAGAAAATGCTATTTTAGCTCATCATTTAGATCAAGCTCTAAAAGCTAATAATCTTTTTAAAAAAGATAAAGATTATGTATTACGCAATGGAGAAGTCGTGATTGTTGATGAATTTACAGGACGATTAAGTGAGGGAAGAAGATTTAGTGAAGGATTGCATCAAGCCCTAGAAGCCAAAGAAAATGTAAAAATAAAAGAAGAATCCCAAACCCTTGCGGATATTACCTACCAAAATTACTTTAGACTTTATGAGAAACTATCAGGTATGACAGGGACAGCACAGACAGAAGCAAGTGAGTTTTTGCAAATTTATAACCTTGAAGTGATTTCTATCCCGACTAATATCCCTATAAAAAGAAAAGATTTAAACGATTTGATTTACAAAACAGAAAAAGAGAAATTCAAAGCCCTTACACAAAAGATTATAGAACTTCACAAAAAAGGGCAACCCATATTGGTGGGGACTGCTTCGATTGAAAAAAGTGAGAAAATCCACGAGCTTTTAAAGGCACGAAGAATTCCGCATTCTGTTTTGAATGCCAAACAACACGTGCAAGAAGCAGAGATTATCAAAGATGCTGGAAAAAAGGGGGCTGTAACTATTGCTACAAATATGGCAGGAAGAGGAGTGGATATAAAGATTGATGATGAAGTAAGAGAGCTTGGAGGACTTTATATACTAGGCACAGAGCGGCACGAATCTAGAAGAATTGATAACCAATTACGCGGTAGGAGTGGAAGACAAGGAGACCCCGGAACAAGCCAATTTTATTTAAGTTTAGAAGATTCTTTATTAAGGATTTTTGGTAGTGATAGGATTAAAAATATTATGGATAAATTGGGGCTTGATGAGGGAGAGCATATAGAATCTAAGCTCGTAACGCGCTCTGTTGAGAGTGCGCAAAAAAAGGTCGAAAGTATGCATTTTGAAGCAAGAAAACATCTTTTAGAATATGATGATGTAGCCAATGAGCAAAGAAAGGCTATTTATCGTTTAAGAAATGAACTCTTAGATCCTAACCAAAATATCACGGAACGTATTATTGAAAACAGGCAGGAATGTATCACTTTACTTTTGCAAAAAGCTGAAGTTTTTAGTAATGAAGATGATTTAAATGCCCTTTGCGGATTGGCTTTAGAAGATTTTAATATTACTTTAGAAGTAGAGGCATTAAAAAACTATTATCAAGCACATAATAATTTTGAAACTTACTTGGATAAGGTTTTAACACAAGCCTATGAAGAAAAAATGTCTTCTTTAGATGAAAAAATGCGTAACGAAATAGAAAAGCTTATTTATTTACAAACATTAGATAATCTATGGAGAGAGCATCTTTATACAATGGATAACCTAAAAACAGGAATTGGTTTAAGGGGATATAACCAAAAAGATCCTTTAGTAGAATACAAAAAAGAGAGTTTTAATCTTTTTTTAGAGCTTGTTCATCAGATTAAATACACAAGTATCAAAATGCTTCATAAAGTTCAATTAAAGCCTTTTGGTGAAGATATGCAAGAAGAGGCAAAGCATACGAAATTAAAGCTTGAACAAAATAACACCCATTTGCAAACTAATATTCACTCATCTATACCCAAAAAACCTATTAGAAATGAACCTTGCCCTTGTGGAAGTGGAAAAAAATATAAAAATTGTTGTGGAAAAAGTGGTCCAAAAAAAGGGATTTTGGCTCAATGAATTCCCCAATAATCCCTTTTTTAATAAAAGGTTATTTGCGTTTTAACAAACAGCAACCTTTTATTTCTGTATCCGCCATTCTCGCTTTTTTAGGGGTTTGTGTAGGGGTTATGGTTTTAATTGTTGCAATGGCATTAATGAATGGCTTTGATAAAGAGTTTGAACGCAAACTTTTTGTGATGAATTATCCCCTTACAATGTTTCCTAGTTATTTAGAAAAAATAGATAAACAAACTTTAGAATCTTTAGAGATAAATTTTCCTGATTTGAAGTTTAGCCCTTTTATCCAAACTCAAGCATTTTCTAAAATGGGGCAAAGGTTAGAGGGTGCTATTGTTTTTGGCGTAGATTTTCAAAAAGAGGCTTTGATTAATTCGGTATTTGCTAAAGCCTATGAAGATGCACAGATTTCTTATCAACAAATCCAACAAATGCCTTATATTCCAAACACTTTTGATGTCATTGTTGGTGAGGGATTAAAAGAATATTATGGATTACAATACCAATCAAATTTACTCTTAATTTTTACTAATGCGATACCTAATGCAATGAGTATTGCTCCAACCATCAAACGTTTTAATGTTAATGGATTTTTTGATTCTGGATTAATAGCTTATGATAGAGGTTATATTTACACTACTTTGGAATCTTTAGCAATTATTAAAAATATGGATAAAGATACCTATGATGGGATTCATATCTACTCTAGTAATCCTCAAAAAGATATTTTATTGCTTCAAGAGCAATACCCACAAATGAAAATTATTGGTTGGTGGGAACAAAATGGGAATTTTTTTGCAGCCCTAGCTTTAGAAAAAAGAGCGCTTTTTATTGTTTTAATGCTTATTATATTGGTGGCATCTTTAAATATTATCACTTCTTTATTAATGACTATAATGAATAGGAGAAAAGAAATCGCCCTTTTGCTGACTATGGGGGCAAGTATTCAAGAGATTAAAAAAACTTTTCTTTACTTAGGGAATCTTATTGGAATTAGTGGAATGCTTTGTGGTTGCATATTTGCGGCTATCATTCTTTTTGTTTTATCGAATTTTTCTGTAATTTCCCTTCCTGCTGATGTTTATGGAAGTTCAAAACTTCCTTTAGAACTTTCTTTAATAGACTTAGTCTCTATCATAGGTGGCTCCCTTATTATTATTTTCCTCTCTTCTTATTATCCTGCTAAAAAAGCTGTGCAAATGGATCCTTTGCAAGTTTTGCGCAATGAATGAAAAATTTGAAAAAATCTTTATAGAAATTACAAACTTCTGTGGGCTTGATTGTTCCTTTTGCACACCTAAAAAACAAGCAAAAGAAATAATGTCCCTTGAAAATTTCGACAAAATTATCCAAAAAATCTCTCCTTATACATCGCTTTGTGCTTTGCATATTTTAGGTGATCCTCTTAGTATAAAAAACCTATCGCCATATCTAAAAATCGCACAATCTCATAATCTAAAACTAGAAATAACAAGTAGTGGGTTTTATCTTGAAGATAAAATTGACTTGCTTTTAAATTCTCCTTGCATTCATCAAATCAATATCTCTTTAATGAGTGCCTTATATCAGAGTAAAACCATTAATCTTGAAGAATACTTTCAACCCATCTTAAAACTCTGTAACACTCACCAACAGCTAAAAAGCGAAAAATTTATTAATTTAAGACTTTGGAATTTAGATACAAACTTCAACCCCCCTGCCCTTAATACAAAAATTTATAATCTTTTAAAACAGAATTTTTTATTTCAAGAAATCTCTCCTTTGAAGATTCGCCTCAATTATAAAATCTTTCTTCATCAAGCAAGAATGTTTGAATGGGCAAATGTAGATTCTCAAAACTTACATAAAAAAGGATTTTGTTATGGGGGTATAAAACAGCTTGGAATCCTTTGTAATGGGATAGTTGTTCCTTGTTGCTTTGATGCTAAGGGTGCTATTAATTTAGGCAATATTTTAGAAGAATCTTTAAAAGAGATTTTATTAAAGCAAAGAGCAAAGGCTTTAGTGCAAGGATTTAAAAACAATAATCTTGTGGAATTACTTTGTCAGTCTTGTAATTATCCTCAATATTTGGCTTCTAAGCCCTCTTGTAAAAATTGATGTAGTTTATTATATTCCCCTCTTGTTAAAAATCTGACTTTTCCACTAGGGAGATTGTTTAAGGAAACAAATCCATAAGCAAGTCGTTTTAAATCTAATATTTCTAATCCAAAATGGCTAAAAAATCTCCTTAATTCCCTATTCTTACCCTCATTTATAATAACTTTAAGTTTAGAGAAATTTTTTGTATTTTTAATCACCTCATATCCTAAAAAAGGTGAAAACTCCATAGATTGGATAGAGCTTTTTAAATGCCCACCTTTAGTAGCATCTTCTAAGCTTAACCCACTCTCCATAGCATCAAAAACCCTCTCTTTGATAAAACCAGAAAATTTCAATAAATAAACTCTCTCTAATCTGCTCTCCATAAGTTTAGTAGCAACACTTATATTATCACTCAATAAAAGTAAGCCTTCACTAGAAAAATCAAGTCTGCCAATGGTAGTAAAATGCATAAATCTCTTAGGCAAAGAATCAAAAATGGTTTTTCGCCCCCTGTCATCTTTTTTGCTTACTAACTCACCCTTTGGTTTGTTATAAACAATAACAGTGTATTCTTCCTTTTCTTTTAATAATCTATCATTAACATAGACTTTTTGGTTTTTGACCTGATAAGAAAAATCTTGAATGATTCTTTTATTAATAGAGACTTTGCCTTCTTGGATGAGCTTATCCGCTTCTCTTCTTGAATATTTTGAATGATGGGCAATATATTGATTAAGACGCATTATTTTTTAAAACAAAAAGATTCTTTTTTTAAAAGTTTTTTAAGAATCTCTAAATGTTCCCCTTGAAATTCCAATAAATAACCTTTTTCATCTACTTTTAAACTTCCTCCACACGCAAGAATTTTCTTGATTTTTTTAAGAATCTCTTGCAGAGTAGATTTTTCTTCATAGAATACTCCGCAAAGGGTAATGTCCTTCCCTTTACACTTTTGAGTGTTTATCCATAAAGTGTAAGAATCCCTGCTTTTGATAGTCAAAGGAGGATTGCAAACGCAATGGCTTTGAAGTTTTTTACATCGCTTACAAATTGTATCAATTTCATCACAAAAATTTGCTTCTAACTTTAAACTTGTTAAGTTTAACCCACCCATTGCAACTCTTTTAATACTTCTTTAATCTGGCTATGCACATAAAAAGAACTTACCATTTCTAATTCTTGTGTTTTAGTGTGATAGCGAATCCTAAGTTCCCTCTTACCTTTGTGCTTAAGAGCGGCTTCTCGCAAAAGAAAAATAGTATTCTCATTACTTTGCGTATCTAAAAGAAGAATTAATGGGTCGCTAATGTCGGTTTTTTGCATAGCAAATTCAACCTTTTCCTTATGCGCATCCTCTAAATGCAAGATTTTGTCAGCTTTAAGCTTTTTGGTTTCTTCTTGCTCTTGAACCGTGCATTTAACAACAACAGGTTCTTCTCTATCCCACCCCTCAAGTTTGCTTAAAGTTTGTTCAAAAATGGTAAGTTCCACACTTCCATAAAGATCTTGGAGTTTTAAGATTCCATAACGTTTACCACTTTTTGAAAATTTACTAATAATATCTTCAATCTTGCCAACCAATAAAATACTGCTATTATCTGCAATATCTTGGATTTGGTTAGTAAAGGCGCAGTTTAGATTCTTAATGGCTTCTTTGTATTCATCAAGAGGATGTCCTGAAGCATAAAACCCTAAACTTTCTTTTTCAAGTTCTAAAATTTCCTTAAGGGGATATTCCTCTTTAGCCACTAAATTAATATTAACTGCCACCAACTCTTCACTATCTCCAAAAAGAGAATTTTCAGCAGCTTTTTTAGCTATTTGTGCAGATTTTGAAGCTTCTGTTATAGTCTCTATTTGCTCTAAGAGTGTTTTCCTTGTGTATCCAAAACAATCCATAGCTCCACTTTTAATAAAAGATTCTAAAGCTTTTTTATTGACTTTTTGGGAATCAATCCTGCCTAAAAAATCTTTTAAATCTTTAAACCCTCCATTCTTTTTTCTTTCCTCTAAGATGATATTAATAGCAACCTCACCTGCTCCTTTAATAGCACCTAAACCAAATAAAATATTACTTTCACCATTAATATCTGCAACACTAAATTCTAATTCGGATTTTTGTAAATTTGGTGCAAGCACTTTAATATTCATTTTTTTGGCTTCTTCAATATATTCTACGACTTTATCTGTATCATTCTTTTCTGAAGTTAGTAAAGCCGCCATAAACTCTTTGGGATAATAAGTTTTTAAATAAGCCGTTTGAAAGGTAATCATTGCATAAGCTGCAGAATGCGATTTGTTAAATCCATAACCGGCAAATTTAACAATTAACTCCCAAAGTTCTTCTGCCTTTACTCTATCAAATCCCTGTTTTTGTGCTCCCTCTGCAAATTTAGTTTTATTATCTTCCATAATTTGAGCGTCTTTTTTCCCCATTGCTCTTCGTATCAAATCCGCCTCACCTAAACTAAAGCCACCAATTTTTTGCACAATTTGCATTACCTGCTCTTGATAGACAATAGTCCCATAGGTAGGTTTTAAAATGGGTTCTAGTTCGCTAAACATATAGGTGATAGGCTCTCTTCCGTGCTTCCTATCGATAAAATCATCCACCATTCCAGATTCCATAGGACCGGGACGCCCTAAAGCGATAATGGCTATAATGTCTTCAAAAGTATTAGGCTTTAATCGCTTATTAATACCTTGAAACATACTGGATTCTATTTGAAAAACCCCTAGAGTATTACCACTTTGTAAAGTCTCATAAACGCTTTGATCATCGACATTTACTCTTAAAAAATCAATTTCTTTTTGGAATCTATTTTTAATCAACTTTAAAGCATCATCAATAAGTGTTAGAGTTTTTAAACCCAAGAAGTCAAACTTGATTAAATCTACATCTTCTAAGTATTTCATAGAATATTGCGTTGCAATAATTCCATCTCGAGTAGAACAATACAAAGGGGCTTTATGCCAAAGTTCTTGTTCAGAATCTATGACAACAGCAGCAGCGTGAGTTCCGGGATTGCGTTTAGTATTTTCTAAGATTAAAGCAAACTCCCATACTTTTTTTGCTAAAGGATTCTTTTGGATTAATTCGTCAATTTTTGGCTCTTTTTCGTAAGCTTTTTGTAAAGTAATGTCTAATTCTTTAGGGATAAGTTTTGCCATAGAATCCGCTTCACCATAGGGCATACCCATAACCCTTGCTACATCTCTAATAACTGCCTTTGCTTTCATCATACCAAAAGTAATAACTTGAGCTACATTATGCCGTCCGTATTTTTCTGTTACATAATCTAAAATTTCTCCGCGTCTATTTTGACAAAAATCCATATCAATATCAGGCATACTTACACGTTCTGGATTTAGAAATCTCTCAAAAAGTAAATCATATTTTAAAGGATCAATGTTTGTAATCTCTAAGCAAAAGGCGACTAAACTTCCTGCTGCACTCCCCCTACCCGGTCCCACAGGGATTCCCCTTTCTTTAGCGGCTCGCACAAAATCCCAGACAATTAACATATATCCGGGAAACTTCATAGCATTAATAACATTAATTTCGTGCTCTAAACGTTCTTCATAGATTGGGTGTTTTTCTTTAGGAATCGTTTCTAATCTTTTCTTTAAACCCTCCTTGCATTTATGAGTAAAATATTCACTATCTTCTACATAATCTAATCCCTCTTGCTTAGAATATTCTTTAGTGAATTTAAAAGTAGGCGGAGTTGGATTCCCTAAATTTAGTTCCAAATTACATTTATCAGCAATTTCTTGAGTATTTTTAAGGGCTTCTGGCACATCTGCATAAAGGGCTGCCATTTGCGCTGGGCTTTTAACATAAAATTCTTGCACCGTATGCCGCATACGATTAGGATCGTTAAAATCTTTGCCAAAGCCAATACAAAAAGCAACTTCCTGGGCAGTGGAATCACTTTGTTTGGTATAGTGTGTATCATTTGTAGCGATAATTTTAATTCCTGTTTCTTGAGAAATACGAATAATTTGCGCATCAATGAGTTGTTGTTCTTCAATACCGTGTCTCATAAGTTCTAAATAAAAATCTTCCCCAAAAATATCTTGATACTCTAAGGCTACCTCTTTAGCTCTTTCATAGCCCTTTCTTCCTTTGTTATCATCTTTTTTGAGATTTAAATGCCATTGCACTTCTCCATTTAAACAAGCAGAGGAGCAGATTAAACCCTTGCTATACTCTCTTAGCATTTTTTTACTAATGCGTGGCTTCATATGAAAACCATACAAACAAGCTTGAGAACTTAAATACATAAGATTCTTATAACCCTCTAAATCTTTTGCATAAAGGCATAAATGAAAACGTTGATTGCTTTTATCGCCTATCTCTTCTGCATTATGCAAATAAGCTTCTATTCCCAAAATGGGTTTAATACCCTCGCTTTTCATTGTTTTATAAAATTCAATAGCACCAAACATATTGCCGTGGTCCGTAACAGCAACACTATCCATTCCTAATTCTTTGATACGTTTTGCTAAAACTTTAATTTTATTTAACCCATCTAATAGAGAATATTCTGTATGTAAATGTAGATGAGTAAAGCCTTCTAAAGTTGTGATATTAGAATTTTGTATTTCTGTTTTGCTCATTAATACTCCTTTAGAGACTTTAGGAATAGCCTCAAAAATTCTTTTTAATCCTCAATATAATTTTTAAGCTTTCTTCCTACTTTTGGGTGCTTAAGTTTTTTTATGGCGCTAGATTCTATTTGTCTTACCCTCTCCCTTGTTACATTGAGTTCTTTCCCAATTTCTTCTAAGGTTCTATCAGACTCATCTTCTAAAAGTCCAAATCGCATACGAATAACAGCCTTTTCTCTCTCATTAAGTTGGTCTAAGACATCATCAATCTGAGACTTTAAATCTTCTTTTAAAATCTGCTCCATAGGTCCTGCTAAAGTCTTATCCTCAACAAAATCTCCAAATTTTCCATCTTCTCCATTACCAATAGGGGATTCAAGACTAATGGGTTCTTTAGTGATTTTAATAACATTTTTAACCTTATCCACAGGAAGCCCAACTTCTTCTGCTATTTTTTCAATATCTGGCTCTTTGCCCTCTTCTTGTAAGAATTTACGCATAATTTTATTGATGCGATTAATGGTTTCAATCATATGGATAGGTATCCTGATAGTTCGAGCTTGATCGGCGATTGCTCTTGAGATAGCTTGTCTAATCCACCAAGTGGCATAGGTAGAAAATTTATAACCCTTTTTATATTCAAACTTATCAACAGCTTTCATAAGTCCTATGTTCCCCTCTTGAATCAAATCCAAAAAAGGTAATCCACGATTGGTGTAACGTTTAGCAATACTTACCACTAATCGCAAATTAGACTTTGCCATTTTCGTTTTTGCTTTATCGGCAATATCTTTTCCTCGTTTAATCTGTTCTAAAATCTGCTTAAGTTTTTCTGGCTCTAAATCAAAACTCCCCTCACTTGCTACTTTAGTTTGAAAGAGTTTTTTTATCTCCATATAAGTAGAAACCATTGTGGTTTCAGGCACAGATGCTGTAATTTCTGCTTTACTCATTTGTATAATATTATCTAAGATTTTTTTATGATTATTGAGTAATAAGTCATTAAAAAGTGGCAGACGATATTCTAAACGTTTCAACTCTCTCTCAAACCCTTCATCGCTTTTGATAGTATTTTCCATTGCTTTTACAAGCTCATTGATTAATTTACTAGTAGGTCCTAAATCTAATAATTTTTCTTTTAAAAATTGTTTTTTATGGGCTAAAATCAGAAGAAAAAGCATATCATTATTGCTGGTTTCTTCATTGCTTTGTTCCCAAGTTTTTAACCAATCTTTTTTGGCTTTTTCTAAAGCTTTAAAACTCACTAGAACATTTTCAATTCTTTTTTGATCTTTTTTGCTAATAGGCTTTTTTATCTCTCCCCCTTCCTCATCTTCTTCTATTTCTTCCTCCTCTTCATCACCCTCTTCTGATTCCTCATCATCAAAGCTTTTAAAAAGCTCTTTAACTCTTCTTTCTCGATTGATTAGGGCTTCTTTATAATCTAAAATAAAATCAATTAAATAAGGCACGGAACAAATCGCATCTAAAATAATATTTTCGCCTAATTCTATGTTTTTACTAAGCTCCACTTCATCTTCTCGTGTTAAAAGCTGAATCTGCCCCATTTCCCTTAAATACATCCTTACAGGGCTATCACTGCGACTCCACTCTAATAGCTCTCGCTCTTTCATAAAATCAAATTCTTCTTCTAATTCTTCATCTAAAAGTCGTTTTTTTTCTTCTTTGATCTTTTTTGCTTCATCTTGATTAAGGAGTTTTGCAACCTCTGAAGCAGACATTAATTGCTTATTGTATTTTTTAGCTAATTCCACTACCCTTTTGGCTTGAGCAGCTGTTGGTAATTTACCTAAAACTTGTGCAACTTTTTCATAAGAAATATATTTTGTTGCATTTTTAAATAACTCATCAAGTTGTTGATTAACATTTTTTGCAGACATAGCAAACTCCAAAAGCAGTATATATGATTTCTGAAAAGTGCTGGATTATACATAAATTTATTTAAAACTTTATTAAGAATATTTTTCCCAATTTTTAACGAAATTGCCAACATTCTTTAATTTGTTTCAAATATTTTTTATCCAAACTAACGATTAATAATTCCTCTCTATCTCCTAAGCAATCTATAACCTCGCCATTAGGATTTACCAATAAAGAATCCCCATAAAAATTCCATAGAGTTTGTGTTATTTCATCTTGATATTGTCCTATACGATTAGCTCTTAAAATATAACAATTATTTAAAAAAGCACGCATTTTAATAATACTCCTCCAACGCAAAGAGGAATCAAAAGTAGAAGCACTAGGAAGTAAAACACAATCGACTTGATGAATCTTAAATTGCAACCAAAATTCATCAAAATGCAACTCATAACCAAATAAAATAGAAAATTTTAATCCACCCATACTAAAGACGGGAGGAATTTTGATATTTTTAGGAAGAGTATTGGCAAAAAATTTTGCTTCATTCCAATGTTCATAGGGCATCAATCTCTGCGCCCTATAAAAGAGTGTCTTTCCTTTATTGATAATGGCTATAGATTTATAGATTTTATTTCCCACCACTTCAAACATTGGCGTTACTATGGTAAGGGCATAAAAGTTAGAAATTTTTATCAATTGCTCATTATTTGATTGTATAGTATCAATAAGTAAGCTTTTCTTTGCATTTTCAAATTTTTTAAAAAATGGGCTTAATAAATATTCCCCCAATAAAATCACTTTTGCTTTTTGTTCTAAAGCAGTCTGCAGATAAGATTTTATTTCACTTTCACCTTTAAAGGTTGAGAGTTGAAGTGCAGCAACTTTCATTATTATTCCTTTTTATCAATTTGCTTATCAAATTGCGCTTTTAACTCTTGACATTGTATCTTTGCATCTTCAAGCATTTTTTGTGCTTTTTTTAAAGTTTGCATTCCTTCTTTATAAAACTCCATACTCTGATGCAAGGTTATATCTTCATCACTTAGCTTTTCAATATATTGTTGAACAATCGTCAAATAATTTTCAAAGCTATCTTTTTTAATATCGTCATTTTTTATTTTTTTATTCATTTTGTTTCTCTGCTGTTTCATTTTCTAAAAGCTTTTTTGCATCAATGCAAAGATTCTTCCAAGGGGATTGAATATCAATAGATTCACATTCTCCATAAGCTTGTATGGCTTCTGGAATCTTATTTAATTTGTGATTTAAATAACCTTGCAAATAATGGATTTGTATTTTTTCTTGTGGCTTTGAAGTATATTTTAAAGCCGATACAAGCAACTGCAAAGATTCTTCAAACTTCTCTTCCCGATTAAGTGCTTCTGCTAAACTTAATTCAACCCAAGGCGAATATTCATAATGTTGGTATTTATTTTGTAAATCAATGATTTTTTGAGCATAGATTTTAATAGCTGTATCATCTTTTCTTTCAAGTGCATCAAGTAAAACAATACGATAGACTTCAATCATTTTATTACTATCTTTTAATTTTTCTTCTAAAATTGGCAAGAGATTAAAAGCCTCCTCTTTGCGTTTTTCTTGATTTAAAGCCATAAATAACACCCATACAATATCATTATATTCTTCTTGAGTTAGGAGATTAAGAGCATCTCTTGAAGCAAGGGCTGCTTTGGGATAGTTTTGTAGCTGATACTCCACCCATCCTAAATAATAAAGCCATTTTTCTTTATCTTCTGTTTTAGTAATTTTTTGCAATTCTTCTTGTGCAATTCTTCGAGCAGGGATATATTGTTGATTTTGATAAAGGCATTGCAATAAATTAAATTTCTCACCTTCTTGAAGTGGAATCTTTTCTGCATACAAATTACCATAATAAGCAGCACTTTTACAATCACTATGGGATAAAGCATCCTGAGTTAAAGCACCAACAGCCGCTAATAACAATGGATTATTTTCTTCTAAGTCATTGCGCAGGGCAAAAATTTCTTCATACCTCTTTTCGCCTAATAAAGTTTCTATCTTTTTTTCTAATGCCCTCGTAGCTTCTTCCTTACCTTGATAGTTTTGAAGGACATATTCATAATGTTCTAAACGTTTTTGTGCATCATCTTCATCATATTTTAAAAGTAAAATATCATCTAATTTCTGAATTTCTTTCTCTTCACTGGGGTCTTTGAGAGTTTGTAATAAAAGTTGATAATAGTGATGCGCTTTAGGAAAATTCTCTGATTTATCATACCACATAGCCACATCTTTAAGCATTTCTTGATATTCTGGAGAATCTTCATCAAGTGTTAGGAGCATTGTTTCTGTTACTTCTGCCGTAGTCTTATAAATACCATTCTCTGCCCATTGCTTCATCATATTGTAATAGGTTGGAATATCCTTTTGGAAAAAGGTTGGATTAGCTTGTAAAACATTTTGAAGATATTTTTGGGCTTCTTCTTTATCCATATCCCTATAATATTCTCCTAAAGCAATAGAAGCTAAAGAGGCAATATCTAAATTTTGCGTTTGATTAAGCACTGATTGATAAAGTTCTAATACTAGCTTCCTCTCCCCCCTTAGATAAAGATTCTTTCCATAATCCAATCGTCCTAAAAGCTCAAATTGATCGCCTTTGTATTCATCAAATAATCGTTTATAGTAATAACTAGCCTCCTCAAAAAAATTCATCTTCGCATAAGTCTTAGCGATAATATATAAAATCTCTGAAATATGAATATCTGTTGGGTAAGCATTCTGCCAAGCCTTAGCAAGTGTAATAATATCTTCATAATTTTCTTCACTTGCTAAGCCATCTAAGGCTAAAATCTTTAAATACGAAATATCGCGTTTAAAGATTGTATTGGGAAATAAAGAGGACATTTCATCAATAACTACCAAAGCTTCCTTATAGGATTTATTAGCCACTAAAGAGCGGATTTTTAAAAAGGAATCTCTATCAGCACCCCTTACATTATCATTCATAGGAGACATTCTAATATCTAAAACACCGATACTTGGATAGCCGATAATATCATTAAAAGTAATAGGAAAATTTAAGCCTTCACTTGGTTTATCATCCAAAAACGGCAAAGTATCTTCATAGCCAATAATCTGCCATCTCTTAGACTTTACATTATCCTCTAAAGGAATAGGATAAGGCGCATTAATACTAAAAGCTGTGTTAAAAAGCTTGATTTTTCTTACAGGAGTGATGCGTAGATAAAAAGTTTTTTCTTGCACTTCAGGTTCGATTTTAAAAAATAAAGTATTGCTATTTGAAACCCTTGATATTAATTTTTCATCAATTTCACATACAATGCTTTCTATTTCAGATTTTCTATTTAAAGTCTCTTGACATAAAAAAGGCTTATCATTCACAATATTTAAAACCGCAAAATTTTTGTTATTTTCTCTGCCACTATTGATATAAATTTCTAATCCAAATGCTAATTTTAAACCACAAAAATACAAAAAAATAAGGATAATTTTTCGCTTCATATACTTCCAAATTTTTTAAATTCTAAACATTATACTTTTTTTGCTCTAAAATTCTTATCAAACTTCCCTAAGCTGTTAAAAATTTAAAATAAGTAATTTCAGCCCTTGCTAAGATTCTCATAGGAGGACCCCAAAAGCCTGTTCCACGATTTACATAGATTTGTGTTCTTGTATTATGTTGATAAAGTCCAGCTAAATAAGGTTGGTCTAAAGTTACTAAAAAGGCAAAGGGGAAAATTTGACCGCCGTGTGTATGTCCGCTTAAAACTAAATCTACTTGATTTTTCTCTTCTATTTCAAGGATAAACTTAGGTTGATGCGCCAGGAGAATAGTTGGCAAAGATTCTTCTCTATCTTTTAGGGCATCTTCTAAATTAGGCTCTAAAACCCCTACTCTTCTACCAAATAAATCATAGACACCTGCGAGATTAATCAAGTTTTCTCCATTTTTTTCTAAAAGAATATTTTCGTTTTCTAAAATTTTTATCCCCATTGAACGAATAGCACCTAATAACTCCCCAATATTATGAAAATATTCGTGATTACCAGGGACAAAATAAATACCAAGTGGAGCTTGTAAATTGGATAATTCTTGAAGTGCTTCTGAAACCCTAGAAATTTCAGCATCTATAATATCTCCTGTAAGGAATATAACATCTGGCTTCAATGTATTAGTTTGTTGAACAATCTCCCTTACAGCATTTTTTTCTATCAATCCTCCAATGTGTAAATCACTAATTTGCACAGCACTAAAAGGTGCAGGCAACTTCAATAATGGAAGTTCTATAACTTCCACCTTAGGCTTTAACCCTCCCTCAATAATACCCCAGCTTAAATATCCACCCGCAAAGATTCCACTTCCTGCATTGATAATATTTTTAAAAAATCCTCTTCGCTTCTTATTAAAATAAGGAATTAGAGATAAGGGTTGATAAATAAGGGTAACAACAAATAAAACAAAGGCTACACCAATAGATAAAGAAGCTAGAAAATAGAGAGTTAGAGGCATATTGAAATAATAACGACCCCAAAAATAACACAAAATTCCTAAAAAATTGAAAATTAAAAAATATTTTAAAAGCAAGAGGGGGAATCTTGTCTTTATCATTCTTTTAAAGAACAAAAAATAAATGCTAAGGTGCATTATTAAAAAAACTATTAAGGCTAAGAAAGGGAATAGATTTTTCATAAATTTTTATCCTTTATTTGGCGATAAACAACTCTAATTTGCTAAATGAGTTTAAAAATTCCAAGATACTACCCAATCTATAAGGAATGCTTTGCTTCTCTTGTAAGGCTATTGCATAGTCTTGATAAGTTTTTAAAGTAGGAAGGCTTAAGTGCTTGTGGGCTTTTACTTTGGCTTTATATTCTCTTAAGGCTTGTTTGTGTTGTTTAATGATATTGACTACCACAAAAATAAATTTCAAATACCCTTGGAGGTTTTTAGAACACTCTATCATCGCATAACCTAATTTATATTCTAAATGAAGCCTAATCCTCTCATAACCATAAGTTGTTTTAGTTGTAATTCCTCCTTGGTATTTACCACCTCCATTATCTAGCCATATTCGGTAATATTCATTCCATTCTTTCCAAATCCTATTACACAGTTCATTATTCCAAAAACGATTATTTTTGCCATAAGCGTGAATCATAGAGGGATTATCATTTTTAATCCAACACACACTTCCTGTATATTTATTTTTTAAATCAAAAACTAATAACTTTTCTTTAAAACACAACAAAGAAAAAACACCTTGATCATTGATATTCAAGGGATTTTCTGTGCTAAAAGAATAAATAAAATGATAATATTTCAAAGGATTTTTCAAGGTATCATTAAAGACAATAATAGGTGTTTGATACACGCATTCTTGTGCAAATTCTCCTTTATAAGCCTTTAAGGTATGCTTTATACTTGTTTTTCCTTTTCTAGCTGCTAGCACATAGCCTTTATTCCTTAAGTTTGCGAATTCCTCAAAAGGCTTCAAAACTAAAATATCAAAATCCAAATAAACAATGCACTCGCATTCCTCTAAATATTTAAACGCTTCAAAACAAGCATAAGCCATATAAGTCCAACGATTCAAAAAGGAATTATTAGAGTGTAATTTTATCGGTGTTTGGCTAGAGTTCTTAAGATTATTTATAAAATCTTCATAAGTAAATTTTAAAAAGACTACTGCACTATTCCCTGCTACTTTGCAAATACTTTGTTTGTATTCTAAAGAAAGCTCATTAGAAATCACATAAAACACTTCAATATAATCTTGCATTTTGTCTTTTAAATTAACAATCATTGTGCCTAAAGTAAAATGAGAATCACTCGTTGCAGCAAGCAAGATTCCAAACTTATATTTTTTCATTAATAAGCCTCTTAAAATTTAAATTTATGCTTTCATAAACTAAGCCAAAAATACTTCTAAATTATAACACAACCCATTCTTCTCAATAATTTTGTTATAATTTGCGAAACTTTAATATCTAAGAGATTGAGAAATATGTTCTTTAAAAGCTTCTTGCAAACACTACCTGTTTTAATAGCTTATTTACCTCTTGGTATTGCCTTTGGCATTCTTTTTTCTACACTAGAAATAAAATGGTATTTTGGAATCTTAATTGCTATTTTTGTTTTTACAGGCGCAGGACAATTTTTACTAACTTCACTCCTTTCTATTAATGCTGGATTGTTAGAGATTGGAATAGCTTCTTTTTTGTTAAATATTCGCCATATGTTTTACTCCCTTGCCATTACTCAAGAAATTAAGAATTTTGGTTTAGGTAAGTATTACATTCTCTTTGGGCTAACCGATGAGACTTTTGCTCTCTTAAAAACTCACCAACAAGAACAAAACTTCTCCCTTAGAGAATTGCAAAAAAATTACATATATATCACTTTTTTAAACCATATTTATTGGGTTATAGGTTGTGGGTTAGGAATATTTATAGGTAAGCAATTAGAATTTACCCCAAAGGGCATAGAATTCTCTCTTACAGCACTCTTTAGCGTATTAACATTATCACTTTTACAAAATTCTCCTAACAAAATACCTTTCATTATTGCCTTAGTTATTGGGATAATAGGCTTATTTGTATTTCCAAGTGAGCAGTTTTTACTTTTTAGTTTGCTCTGCGGTATCTTTTGCTTACTTTTTGGTAAAAAATGGATTGATCGTGGATAATCAGACACTTTATATTCTTGGAGCTATCTTTTTTGCTTCTTTAGGAACAGCCATAACAAGATTTTTACCCTTTTTTCTCTTAAAAGATAAAGTCAATAGTCCGCTTTTGAAATATTTACAAGATACTATGCCTTTATTAATTATGACACTTTTGGTCTTTTTTACCCTTAAAGATATTGCGTGGGAGCAAACTTATGGAATCTATGAAATTAGTGGAATTTTGTGCGCAATTTTTTGTTTTTTATTGTTTAAAAATTCTGTTTTGAGTATATTTTCAGGAATTATTTTTTACCTTTTGATAATAAGGATTTTCTAATGGTTAAAATTTATGGAATTAAAAATTGTGGCAGTGTTAAAAAAGCAATAGATTTCTTTATTCAGCATAAAATAGATTATGAATTTATTGACTTTAAAAAGACACCACCAAACTTAAAGCAAATACGAGAATGGGCAGAAAAAAATTCCCTAGAATCACTCTTAAACAAAAGGGGAATGACTTACAAAAAATTAAAGCTAAAAGATGAAATTTTAACCCTACAATCTATTGAAAACTATCTCTTAAAAGAGCCTATGCTTATTAAAAGACCCATAGTAGAAACAAAAAATAAAATACTCATAGGTTTTGATAGCCAACAATACAAGGAGACACAATGGTAAAAACCATACAACTTAGCAGTTTTATTTTTCTTTTATTTATCTTGCTAGGTTGTGCGCAAATAACTCCTACTCCAGCAGAAATAGATTTATCGCTTCCTAAACAAGATTTAACACTTTATGCAAAAGATACTCGAGTTTTTAAAGATAGCGCAAAACTTAAAAAGCATTATTTAAAAAATTTTTTCCTACCTTTTAATCAAGAGCCACAACTCAATGTTTTAGATATACAATGGGGTTTAACAGCTGCTTATGCTAATAGGGGATTTGGCGAAAATCTCCTTCCTTATACCACGGATTTTCTTGATAATATCAAACAAGAGATGAATCTAGAAAACTTTCCTAACGCAAAAAAACCTGCAATTATCACGCGTTCTACAAATTTAAGGGTTATCCCAACACATAAACCACGTTTTTTAGACCCCAAATTACCCGGAGAAGGATTCCCTTTTGATACTTGGCAGAATTCCTCCATTTATGCAGGAACACCTATTCTAATCACGCATTATTCACAATCAAAAGAATGGGCTTTTGTAGAGAGCGGATTTGTGAGTGGCTGGGTGAGTATTTTGGATATTGCTTTATTAAAGCCCGACCAAATACGGCTTTTAGAAAGCACTAAAGATTTTCTTGTAACCAAAAAAGATTATGCCCCCATAAGAAGTTCTAATAATGTTTTCTTAGAATCTGCTAGAATTGGAATGCTTTTGCCCCTTATTGGAAGCACAAAAAAAACTTATGAAAGTCTCTTTTTTATCCGCACCTCCAGTGGTTACGCAAAAGCTGTTAAAACTCACCTACCTGTAAAAAATTTTACAAAATTCCCTATGCCCTTTTCTTCAGTCAATTATGCGTATCTTACACAAGATATTGTTGGTGAAAAATATGGTTGGGGAGGAATGTTTGGCAATCGGGATTGTTCGATGTTTTTGCACGATACTTTAGGAAACTTTGGCTTTTATTTATCAAGAAACTCTCAAGCACAAATTAAACAAAAAGACTTTCAAGATCGCTACTTATATGTAGATTTATCACAAAAAACACCTCAAGAGAAAGTAGATTTTTTAAAAGAGAATGGCATTCCCTTTGCGACCTTGCTTGGTATGAAAGGACATATTATGCTTTATCTTGGAGTTTTTAATGATGAAATTTTAGCAATTCACGATATTTGGGGATTAAGAACATTACAAAATGAGAAAGAAGGGAGAAAAATATTAGGAAAAATTATTATCACTCCCCTTGATATTGGTAAGGGTGTAGAAACTATTTCACAAAATTCCTTACTCATAAATCGTATCAGTGGAATGCGAAACCTTTTTGATGAAAATGAATTAAAAAATGCAAAATAGTAACTCCAAAAAAATAATTGAATGTAAAAATGTTAAATTTTATTTTACCAAAGAACGAATTTTGTATAATGTGGATTGGGTAATTAAAGAAGGTGATTTTTGGGCTATCATTGGACCAAATGGTGGTGGAAAAAGCACTTTAGCGCGTCTTTTGGTGGGATTATTGAATCCAACAGAAGGTAGTATCGTTAAAGATTCTAGCTTAAAAATTGGTTATGTCCCACAAAATACTTTCTTCAATCGCCACTTTCCAATCACTGCTTTAGAGGTTGTGATGATGGGATTTTTAAAATCTAATTTTTTTGGAGGATTCTTGCCTAAAAATGCTAAAGAGACAGCCTTAAATCTTTTGGAGCAGTTTCACTTGCAATCTTATGCTAATAAAAAAATTGGAGAACTCTCTGGTGGGCAAAGGCAACGGATTCTTATTGCAAGAGCATTATGTGGAAATCCTAATCTTTTAATTTTAGATGAACCAACAGCAAGTATTGATCCAAAAAATCAAAAAGAGATTTATGATTTATTGCAAAAAATTAATCAAGAAAAGACTGTAATCATAATTAGTCACGATGTTTCTGTTTTGTTAGGTTATGCTAGAGAAGTTTTATATGTTAATCAAAGTATCAAATCTCACGATATTAACCATTTAAAACAAATTCATCAAAATGAACATTTTTGTGAAGTAGAAATGTTAATGGAATTACAACATTCAAAAAATTTAGGAGGTAATTAATGAATAATTCATATGATGTAGCAATCATAGGAGCTGGAATTTCTGGAAGTGCATTATTTTATGCTTTAACACATTACACAAATATCAAAAGAGTTATATTATTAGAAAAATATTCAGAACCTGCAACACTTAGCTCAAGCGGTAACAATAACTCCCAAACTATCCACGCAGGAGATATTGAAACAAATTATCCTTTTGAAAAGGCTAAAAAAGTAGCGCGAGATGCAGACCTTTTAGTTTCTTATGCGCTTTTTCATAATTTACAAAATAAAAGCATTTTTGAATACCAAAAAATGGCAATTGGTGTGGGAGATGAAGAGGTAGAATTTATGAAAAAACGGCACGAAGAATTCAAAGATATTTTTCCAGATTTAGAATTTTTTACTAAAGATACCTTAAGAGAAATAGAGCCTAATGTTGTTAAAATGCTTGATGGGAGTGATAGACCCGAAGATATTGTAGGTTCTGGATCGAGAAAAGCCTTTTGCGCAATGAATTTTCACGCTGTATCAAATCATATGATAGAACAAAGCCTTTTTGGAGAACATAAATTAATTTGCAATTTTAAAGTTACAGATATTATTGAGCAAGGAGATGGGGCTTACACGCTTAAAGCCCCCGGACAATCTCCCATTACAGCGTCTTTTGTTTTAGTAAATGCAGGCGCACATTCATTATTTTTAGCCCAAAATATGGGATATGGATTAGATTTAGGTTGCTTACCCATCTCTGGTAGCTTTTATTTTATACCCGGTAACAAACTGCAAGGAAAAGTTTATACCGTTCAAAACCCTAAACTTCCTTTTGCCGCAATTCATGGAGATCCAGATATTATTGCTACGGGTAAAACAAGATTAGGTCCTACTGCGCTTTCTTTACCTAAACTTGAACGTTTCAAAAGTGGTACTTTTTTAGAATTTCTTAAAGTATCAGGGTTTGGAGAATTCTCTACGGCAAAAATTATGTGGGATTTGTTTTCTGATAAGGAGATTAGAAATTATATTTTACGAAATTTTATTTATGAGATTCCAAGTATTGGACGAAAATATTTTTGGGAAGAAGCTAAAAAGATTATCCCCTCTATCCAACTTCACGAACTCTCTTATGCGAAGGGTTTTGGGGGTATTAGACCTCAAGTGCTTGATAAAACACAAAAAAAGCTTATTTTTGGCGAGAAAAAAATTAAAAGCAATAAAGGCGTTACCTTTAATATGACGCCAAGTCCGGGTGCTACAAGCTGTATTAAAAATGCCCTTGTGGATATGCTAGAGATTGTAGAATATCTTAATAAAGAAATTAAAATGGATAAAATTAAAGAAGAATTAAAGGAAGAGAGTTTGGAGTGGGTGCTTGATTGATATCTTGCAATATACTTTTACACAACATGCTCTTATTGGGGCATTTTGGATAAGCATTATTTGTGGCGTTATTGGGACTTTGGTGGTTACTAATCGTATGGTATTTCTTGCAGGAGGCATTGCTCATAGTCTCTATGGAGGAGTTGGAATTGCGATTTTTTTAGGGTTTCCAATTATTATTGGGACAGCTTTTTTTAGTATTCTTTGCGCTATTTTCCTTGGAGTTATGTTACTTTATACTAAAGATAGATTTGATGCGTTAGTTGGCTCACTTTGGGCTTTTGGAATGGCAGTAGGAATTATTTTAGTCGAATCATCTCCGGGATACAATAAAGATTTTATGGGGTATCTCTTTGGGAGTATTTTAAGTATCACAGATAATGATATTTATTCTATGATAATTTTTAGTAGTTTTTTGTTTTGTTTTGTTTTGTTAAATTATAGAATTATCCTTGGCATTTCTTATGATAGTGAATTTACCCAATTACAAGGAATCAATACAAAAATTTTTAATATCATTTTAATGATTATCATTGCTTTAGGTATTGTTATTTCTATGCGTTCTGTTGGGCTTATTCTTATTATTGCACTTTTAAGCATTCCTGCTTATTGTAGTGAAATTTTTACCAACTCTTTGGCTAAGATGATGATTGCCTCTAGCATTATTTCTTTTATCGCAATGATTGGTGGTATCTTAATTGCCTATTTTTATGATTTTGCTGCGGGTGCTAGTATCGTTGTTATACTCTGTATTTTATCTTTTATTTTATTTTTAGGAAACTACTTATATCGCAAACGATTTTTAAAACATTAAAGGTAACACAATGGATAATTTACAAAAAGAAATAAATCAATACCAAAAAACTGCCTCAAAATCTGTAAAAATTGCTCTTATATCCTGCGCTATCACCCTTATTTTTGCCTTTCTTAGCCTTTGGATTCTTCTTAATCAAATCACAGCAACTGCAAATCTCACAAAAGACATTAGAATCTTAGAGCAAAAAATACTAGAAATATCTAATAATTCCAAAATGGAATAAAAAATGCTTTTATCCCTTTTAAAAATTAAAAGGAGTTTCAATGTTTTCATCGGTGAATCCCTATGGATTAGGAAATATACAAACTAGACATACTGCACCTACTGCCACAAAACAAGATCAAATCACAGAAAAACCACAATCACAAGAAAGACAAGAATTACCCGCAATCTCTAATCAAGTGCTAGAAATTCGCAAATTTAGTGATGGTATTAAAGGGGCTAATGAAATTATTGGTGCTATGCAAATTGCAGATATAACCTTAAATGCTCTAGGTTCTCAAGTAAAAACACTTGGGGAGATTGATTCTAAAAATATCAACCTCTTAGACACAACAGCAAAAAATGCGCAGTTTAAAGGGGAAACACTTTTTGGTAAAGAGCTTACATTGAATCTTGCTGGAGAGAATGTTTCCCTTTCTCTACCTCTACCTAGTCAGTTATTGAATGAAAATTCCTCATTTATACAAGCATTATCCAATAAACACGATGAGATTTCACAAAAACTAGGACAAGTCAGTAATCTCATAGAAAAAGCAAGCTTACCCTTTAATAATAAAACAACCAAAAATTTCGATTTTGAAAATTTTGATGCTGATACCTTTAAAGGTTTATTCTCCTAAACCTTTAAAAGAACTTATAAGCTTATATTCCTTATAAATTTTTAGAAAAATCCACAATTTCTTCTTTAGAAAAACGAATTTTTTGAGGTATTACATTGGTTGCCTTATGCCCTATTACTAGCATAATAGAAGTTTTTTCTTTAGTAACATCAAGCTTTAAATAATTATCTAAAGCCTCATTATCAAAACCTCCGATAATGCAAGAACCAAGATTAAGTGCAGTTGCTGCATTAGCTAAATTCCCTAAGGCTAAAAAAGTCTGCTCTCTTGCATAATGAAGTTTTTGTGTAGCATTCATATTTTCGATAAAAGGTTTATAAAGATTAATACGTTTTTGTAATTCTTCTTGTGACATATTTCTTGATTGCAATTTTTTTATAAAATATTCCCCAAAATCCAATCGTGCTGTAATAATAATGATAGCTCCACACTCTGCAACATGTCTTTGAGAATTTGCAATTTTTGCAATTTCTTTTTTATGTTTGCTATCTTCTATAACAATAAATTTCCAAGGTTCAAGCCCCAAAGAACTAGGAGGTACTCTTCCAGCCTCTAAAATATAATCTAATTCTTCTTTGCTTAAAGGTTTTTCTTGGAACTCTCTGCACGAAAAACGTTCTTGCAATATTTTTTTAAAAATTTCTTTTTGCATATTTTCTCCTTAATAAATGTCCTAGTATTCTATTTGCCACTTTAAAGAAAATCTCTCTAAAATCTCCTTTTTTAGATAAATGGTATAAATTTATTATCCCTCATTTTTTTAGTTAAAAAGAATGCAAGCTTTCGTTAATAATTAAATCACCTTTTTTCAAATTTTCTAAGTATTGTTGGTATTTTCGTAATAAAAATGATTTCTCCCTTAAAGAGAGTGTTGAATCTTTAATAAGTATTTTTCTTTGCTCATCATAATGTTTGTATAAAACCATAATCATTTGCCGCTTTAGATTTTCTTTATTTTGTGCTTTAATGCGCTCATCAAGTAAGATTCCAATTAATTGTGAATCTTCTAAATCTTTTTTTAAGAGTTTCTCATAAGCCTCCCTTTGAGAAAAAAACATAGAAGTCTCTAAATAATTCATCACATATTCTAAGAGTTCCATATCTTCTAAAACGCTTTTAATAATAATCTTTTCAACCAAAGTATAAAAATCCTCATTATTTTGGAGGATTTCAGAAGTTGGTTTTATATTATTTTTATGAGTTTTTACTGGGATTAAATGGAGGGGTAAATGCAATTTTTGTCCCAACCATACTCTGTATTCCTCTTGCAGGACTGAAGATAATTGGTGTAAAAACTCTAAAGATTCTTTTAAACAAGAATCTTTTTGCATAGGATTATTTAAATCATATTGGGCAATAATCTCCCCAAAAACAAAATCAATCAAAGAAGTAGGATTATACAATAAGTCCTTTAACTGCTCTATTTCTCCATTATTTACCATATCAGCTGGATCTAAGCCTTTATCAAAAATAACTACCCCTCCTTCTTTTTGGGCTAGGCTTAAAAGCATAGCCGCTTTAAAAGCTGCTTTAATCCCTGCACTATCACCATCATAGGCAATAATAACCTTTGGATTACCTTTGGCAATTAGAGGTAAATGTTCTTTTGTTAAAGCTGTCCCTAAAGTAGCTACTGCATTATTAAAACCTGCTTGGTGCAACATAATTACATCTAAATATCCCTCTGTAACGATAATTTCCCCTTTTTTATAAATGTTTTCTTTAGCTTGAGGGTAACCATAGAGGAGTTGTGATTTATTAAAAAGCTTTGTTTGGGGAGAATTAATGTATTTTGCTCGATGATTCCCCAATGTCCTTCCCCCAAAGCCTACAATTTTATTTTGAGGTGAGCGAATAGGGAATATTAGCCGTTGTGTTAATCGTGCATAATAATGTTTAACCCCATTTTCGTTATCTACTCCTAACACTCCCAAATTTAAAGCTTCTGATAAAGAAATAAAATGCTTTTGTAAATACCCCATAATCTCATAATTATTAGGCGCATAACCTATTTCAAAAAGCTTCCTAATACTTTCTGTGATTCCACGCTTTTTTATATAATTATTCGCCTCTTCATTAAGCCGTGATTGGTAATATTCATTCATAAAATCTAAGATTTTATTATCTTCTTTTGGCTTATGGGTTTGGGTATAGACTAAGGGAATATTATAAATTTGCGCAAGTCTTTCAAGGGTTTCCTTATAGGAGAGTTTTTCATATTCCATAACAAATCGGATACTATCTCCACTCACACCACAACCAAAACAATGATAATATCCCTTATTAGCATTAATAACAAAGCTTGGCGTTTTTTCTTGATGAAAAGGGCAACAAGCTTTATAGGTCGCTCCCATTTTTTTTACTTCTATATAATGAGAAATAACCTCTACAATATCTAGCCGATTTTTAAGATTTTCTACACTCTCTTGCGTAATCAATGCCAATAAGTCCCATAATTTTAGATAAGGTTATTATAGAATATTTGTTATAATTAAAAGATTAATCACTTATTTAAGGTTTATATTTGGAGTTTTTAGAAAGTATTGAATATAGAGATCCACTTTTTGGAATTGTAATCCTTATCTTCTGCATAGGATTAATCAGTATTTTTGCCTATTATTGGAATTATATAATTAGCAAAAGACAACACCAAAACCTATTAAAATTTATGAAAAATTTTGATTATATTGGCTTTGATAAAGAAATTAAAGAATTCTTAGCTCTAAACCCAAACCCAACCTCTTCGCTTATCTTTATGGCAAAAACCTATCAAAAAAGTGCAGAATATGAAAAAGCCATTCGTCTTTATAACACCCTTTTGAATTCCATTAAAAACCCCATTGATAAAATCCCAATCTTAGAAGACTTAGGGGATGTTTATTATAAAGCTGGTTTTCCTCTACGTTCTAAAGAAATTTATTTAGAGATTCTCTACCACTATCCACGTTCCCCTAAAATTTTAAAATCCCTTATTAAAATTTATGAAGAGCTTACATTATACCAAGATGCGCTTAATGCTTTAGATTGTTTAGAAGAAATAGAAGGTAAGACAAAAAGGCATCATCTTTATCTGCAAGCAAAAATTATCATCTCTAACCAAAACTCCATAGAAATAAAACCAGACAAACTTGAAAAACTCATTGAAGAAGAGCCTAAGTTGTTGCGTTTAGTTTTAAGCTTCTTTAAAGACTTCTACCCCTCTTATTTTTGGAGAATTATTCAAAATAAATCCCAAAAGGAGATTTTTCAAGTTTTAGATATTTTATGGAATCTTGAACGCAATGAACTTCCTAATACCGCTTTTAAAAATCCTATCTTAAATGATATATTTCAAGCAAAAGGATATTATCCCTTACAAAAAGGAGCTAAAATCTCCTTTGAATTAGAATCCTTATGTCTCTTACGCAAATACAGGAACTATCAAGGAGATTTACAATTTAATTATGCTTGTAGCTCTTGCAAAGCAATTAGCCCATTTTCCTTTGAGAGTTGTCCGCATTGTGGTGAGTTGCTAACTGCGCAAATTTTAGTTTTTATCAAAGAAAAATATGATGAAGAAAGTTACTCTTTTTTGTGATGGTTCTTCTTTAGGAAACCCTGGAGATGGCGGATGGTGCGCTATTTTACATTATAAGCATCATCAAAAGATTCTAAGCGGTGGTGCAAAAAATGTAACCAATAACCAAATGGAACTCTCTGCACTTATTTTTGGACTTCAATCCCTTAAAGAATCTTGTGAGGTTTTGGTAGTTAGTGATTCAAAATATGTTTTAGATGGTATCTCTAAATGGCTACCAAATTGGATTAAAAAAGATTTTAAAAATGTCAAAAATCCAGAACTTTGGAAACATTATTTAGAAGTTTCAAAACATCATAGTCTTCAAACACAATGGATAAAGGGGCATAGCGGACATAAAGAAAATGAGCTTTGTGATAAAATTGCTAAAGAAGAAGCATTAAAAATCAAACAAAAGGGATGAAAATGAATTTAAAAAATTTTCAGCAAAATTTAGGATATTACTTTAAAGACATACAATTATTAAAAGAAGCCCTAACACATAAAAGCACAAAAAAGAAAACACATAATGAACGACTAGAGTTTTTAGGAGATGCAGTTTTAGATTTAATTATTGGGGAGTTTTTATACAAAAAATTCCCACATTTACCAGAAGGAGAATTATCTAAAATGCGTGCTTCTATGGTCAATGAAAAAGCTTTTACCACTTTGGCAGAACATTTAAAGATTGGAGAATATCTTTATATTTCTAGTGCCGAAGAACAAAACAATGGAAGACAAAAATCCTCTATCCTCTCTAATGCTTTTGAGGCAATTATGGGAGCTATTTATCTGGAAGATGGCTTAGAATCTGTGCAGAAATTAATGCTTAATTTGCTTGATGAAGTTTATACAGGCTCGGATTTTAAAAATCTCTTTTATGACCATAAAACCAATCTACAAGAGCTTACACAAGCTATTTTTGGGGTAACACCCGAATATATTGTTTTAGATTCCAAAGGACCTGATCATAATAAAGAATTTCTGGTAGGAGTTTTTATACAAAAGAAAGAATATGCAAAAGCTAGTGGAAAAAGCAAAAAAGAAGCACAACAAAATTGTGCGAAAATTGCCTTAGAATCTTTAAAGAAGCAACAATGAATACTTTTGGACAACATTTAAAATTAACAACTTTTGGAGAAAGTCACGGAAAGGGAATTGGAGGGGTTTTAGATGGACTTCCATCGGGTTTAAGTATTGATGAAACATTTATTGCTTCAGAAATGTATAGAAGACAAGGAGGAAGGAATCATTACTCCACCCAAAGGAAAGAACCTGATAAAGTAGAAATTTTAAGCGGAATCTTTGAGGGCAAAACCACAGGAACACCTTTGGGGTTTTTTATCCATAATACTTCTACTAAAAGCAGTGATTATAATGCCTTAAAAGATATTTTTCGTCCCGGACACGCAGATTTTACCTATTTTTACAAATATGGCATAAGGGATTATAGAGGGGGAGGACGAAGCAGTGCTAGAGAAAGCAGTGCTAGAGTAGCAGCAGGGGCTATTGCAAAACTTCTTTTAAAAGAGTTTCAAATCACTCTAAGAAGTGGAATCTTTAGTATAGGAAATATTGCAGCACAAGACATAGATTTTGATTTTGCCATCCAAAGTGAAATTTATGCTTTAGATAAACAAGTAGAAGAGAGGCAAAAAGAAGCTATTACAAAAGCAAGGAATACTCACAATAGTATCGGTGGAGTAGCAATTATTAGTGCTTTAAATGTCCCTATTGGCTTAGGAGAGCCTCTTTATTATAAATTAGATTCTGCAATTGGTAGTTTAATGTTGGGATTAAATGGAGTAAAAGCTGTTGAGATTGGGAGTGGCATAGAATGTTCTAAAATGAAAGGCTCCCAGCACAATGATGCAATTTACAAGAAAGGATTTCAAACTAATCATAGCGGAGGAATCTTGGGAGGAATTAGTAATGGTGATGAGATTTTGATTAAAATACACTTTAAACCAACCCCTAGTATTTTTATCCCACAAAACTCCCTTAATACTTCAGGAGAAGAATGTTCTTGCATTATCAAAGGAAGGCACGATCCTTGTATTGCTATTCGCGGGAGTGTTGTGTGTGAATCAATGCTTGCCCTTATATTAGCGGATATGTTACTTCTTAATAGTGCCTCAAAACTAGAAAATCTCAAAAAACTTTATGCCAAAAGCTAATAAAAAAGCCTTTCTTTTTGCTGATAAAAAATTAGGTGTTGGCTTAGGGCATATAAGTCGCACTAAGGCATTAGCACATTTATTAGAGCAAAACCATTACCAAAGCAGAGTCTTTGATTCTGCATTTTTACAATCCTTCAATGAAGTTTGTGATTTAATGGTTATTGATTCTTATGTTTTACCTATAAACTCTTATCATCAGGCTATCTCTTTAGCGAAGGTTTGCATATTTTTTGATGATACATTAAGACTCCCCTACCCCAAAGGAATATTGTTAAACCCTTCCTTGGGGGCAAACTTGCAAGCCTATAAAGATAAATACCCAAATCATCTATTATGGGTAGGAGAAGGATATACACTTTTGCAAAAACCTTTTTTGCAACTCCTTAACACCTCTCAAAAAACGCTTCATAAAACCATAAAAAATATTATCATTACCTTAGGGGGTGAAGATATTTTAGATTTAACAAAATGGCTTTATGAAGAACTTCATACCTTTAATCCAAATTTTCAAATCCATTATATCCACAAAGATAAACATCTCCTTAAAGAAGCAAAAGGATATAATAATCTAAATGCCACAGAAATGGCAAATTTACTCTCCCAAATGGATCTTTGTATTTGTGCTTGTGGGCAAACACTTAGTGAATCCATTGCCTGTAAAGTCCCAACTTTAGGATTGGAGGTCGCTATTAACCAAAGAGCAAATCTAATAGGCTATCGAGATTGCACAGAAAGTATTAAAGAAGTTTGGAAGCTTGATAGAGGGGAATTAAGGGCAAATCTCCTACAAAGCATTACTAGATTACAAGACTTCTCTTATAGAGAAATGCTAACAAAGAGAGGACATCTCCTCCTTTGTCAAAACAATAAATGGAAAGAGGGTTTTGAAAAACTAAAAACCTTTTTAAGATAAAAGTTTGGAATAAACAAAAGAATGCGAACTTTTAAAAATACTCTTTTGTTGTTCAACTTCTAATGAATGAAAAATCAATGTATTAAGCCTAGAATAATAGCTATCATCAAATTTTTTCAATAATTGTTCTAAAACACTCTCTTCTTTTTGTGTATTAGATTCCAAACTAATAAAGTTTGCCTCTAATTGTTTCCACATTTTTGAAATCTCTTCACTCACGCCATCAGTAGCATTACTAAGTGCTTGTAATGAAAGAGAGCTATTTTGTGAGAAACTTACACTAGTTTGTTTTTCACTTTGTGTATTAGAGAGCATAAAATGAAAGCTAATATTTTGAGCATAAGCTCTATTAGCAGAGATTTGCAAAGCTTCAAAATTTGATTTATTAGGAGAAGTTTGGGATTTTTTAGAATCTTCTTCATTGTCTTTAGCAATCAAATCAATATGATGAATCTGTCCTACCCTACCATCGTTGTATAAAAAATCTGCAGTTTTTTGTTTGATACCTAATAAATCCCCTTCTTCTCCTCTCATCATCTCTTGAGATTCTTTTGGATTAAGATAAATTACACCAATACCTTTTTCTCCTAAGCCAACCAACTCTCCCTCACCTTTTTGATTAGGAATCCAAATCCTTAATTTATCATAAATAGGGTCTTCTTTATCAATTCTTCCATCTCTATTAGCATCATATTTTGCTAAATCCTTAAAGCCATCTCCACTTTGTGTGCCAAAAAGCTCATTACCATTATTAATAATTCCATCATTGTTTTTATCTAGTGCTAAAAACCCTGAACCCTTTCTTAAGGTAGAAATTTGATCTTTTTTACCATCGCTATCTAAATCAAAACTCATCTTAACATCACTAAGCTCTGTCCCATTCCCCTCATAATCAATAACTAAAGGATCAATAGGCTCATTATACTTAGTAGGTTGTTGAACTTTATCGCTTGTAGAATTGATTTGGAGATTTTGCATAAAGCTTTGTGAAATATTAATATTAATATTTAAATCTTTTTTTACTCCATCTTTGCCTACAATACTTCCCTGTATAGAAATCTCTAAAGACTGATAAAATCCTTGCTTGATACTTAACCCACTTCCCAAATTGAAAGTAGGACGACTAAAATTCTTCTTTAACAAAGATTCTATATCTTCCAAAGAGGACATAGTGGAATTAATACTCTTATTAGAGAATAACTCTTCCCAAATCTTTGTCATTTCGTTTTTTATTTCTGAAACTTTTCCCAATGCTTGGTTAATAATTGTTTTTTGAAAATCCTCTAGCTTTTGATTCGATAAATCTATTGAAGAAGAAATGTTGGTTGTTTTTTGCCCATTTTCTTTTTCATTAGTGATTTGTGGAACACTATTTGCTTCTTTTTTTACGATCTCTTCTCCTAAAGCACTCTGACTGGTCGTAATATATGAGGCTTGTAGAGAAGAGAAACGAATACTTGTCTGCATTGTTTCTCCTTGTTTTAATAAAATAACATTGGATATATCGACATTTTTATTTAAAAGCTAAATTTTTTATTAGAATTTAATAATAAGATTTTCTTTAATAAAACTTAAATTAATAATTCTTAGATTTTAAAAGCACTGCACTTTCTAAGTGTTGCGTATGCGGGAATTGATCAAAAAATGCTAAAGCAATAATGTGGTGTGTCTGCCTTAAAATTTCTAAATCTTTTAGGAGTGTGAAGGGATTGCAAGAAATATAAAATATCTGTTCAAACCTCTGTAAAAATTGGCATATTTTCTCCCCTACTCCAGAACGGGGTGGGTCTATTAAAACAGCTTTAAAAGCATATTCTTCTAAATTAATACATTCTAATCGCCTAAACTTTCTTTGATGAGTTAATGCTTCTATACATTCCTCCCCACTTAAACGGATAAACTCTATGTTAGAAATTTTGTTTTTAGAAGCTGCAAGTTTCGCTGCTTGGATGGAAGTTTTAGAAGTTTCTGTGGCAAGTATTTTTCTAAATTTTTGCGCTAAAGGTAGGGTAAAATTCCCACAGCCACAATACATTTCTAATAAATCCAAAGAATCTTCTTGTATTTTCCCCAAAACCCATTCAATCATTTTTACATTAATACTAGGGTTTGGCTGTGTAAAACCCCCCTCATTATAACGATAAAAATAAGATCTGTTTGCAATCTCTAATCTTTCTATAACATAATCTCTATCCACGACTTGCTTAATACCTCTAGAACGACCAACTAATGCTATTTGCATTGAAAGTTTTTCTTCTAATATTTGCTTCAATTTTGTCGCCAAAACCAACCAAGATTCTTCAAGCTTTTTATGATAAATAAAAGTTACTAATATTTCATTTTGCCGTGTGGATAATACCTCCAAAGCAAAAAGTCTAGCAATAAAACTCGTAAAATTTTGTTGGTGAAGAATCGGGTATAAAACTTTCAAAAATTCTTGGATATTAAAAACCAAATTTGGACAATTTTTTATACAAACAAACTCCCTACCCTTACGCATAGTATAAAAAAACCCATTATCTTTGTGATAGATTCCTAGCTCACAACGAGATCTAAAAGCATCTTTTGGAGATGAAAAAACCTCATAGGATTCAAAACCAATAGATTTTGCCACCAAAGCTATTTTATCCTCTAAAGTATTTTCTACACAACCTCCACAAACCCCTAAATACTCACAAATCATAAAAATATCAATGAAAGCTTTGGACAAGGTTTATCGTTAAAAGATTAAACCCATCTACTAAAATAAAAATCAAAATTTTAAAAGGCAGGGAAATCATTGTTGGTGGCAACATCATCATACCCATAGCCATTAAAATAGAGCTAATAACCATATCAATCACCAAAAAAGGCAAATACAATAAAAATCCAATCTGAAAAGCGGTTTTCATTTCACTAACAATAAAAGCAGGTAATACTATACTTAAAGGGACATCAGTGATATTTTGGGGATTTTCCATTCCTCGAATCCGATAAAAAACAGCCAAATCTTTAGGTCTAGTATTCCTAATCATAAAATCTTTAAAAG
The DNA here is from genome assembly GCF_900198605.1 of Helicobacter mesocricetorum. Classification (GTDB taxonomy): domain Bacteria; phylum Campylobacterota; class Campylobacteria; order Campylobacterales; family Helicobacteraceae; genus Helicobacter_D; species Helicobacter_D mesocricetorum. The sequence continues at coordinate 47,664 of NZ_FZPJ01000016.1, forward strand.
GAGCTGCTGCAAGAATAAATGCTTCCTCATAAGGTATTTCTTTTGCCACATACGGCTTAACGCCCTTTTCATAAGCTTCTTTTGCGATAGGTTCCATAATAAAAATCGTTAAAATCAATGCAAAAGAAACTAAAAGTTGTGTAGGCGGGGATTGTTGTGTTCCCATAGCTGTGCGTAAAAAAGAAAATACGATAAGGATTCTAGCAAAACTTGTAGCCATTAAAACAAATGAAGGTGCTAAAGCCAATAGTGTAAGAATAACGACGATATTTAAAGTGGTTACTAAATCTCCGGGTTCTGTTGGCACCCCTAAAGTCAAATTTACTGTTGGAATTGTAGGGCTTTGTGGGATTTCAGGTGTAGCAGCTAGTAAAAAAGATGAAAAAATTTTAATCCATAATACAATAAAAAAAAGCTTCATAAAACCTCATTTGGGTCGTTAGTTGGAATATTGTTTTCCTGCTGTTGTATGGTTTTTTCCAAAATATTTTGCTTTTTATGTAAATTTCTATCATCAGGATAAAATCTAAACTCCACACGACGATTAATTGCGCGATTCTCTTCATTAGTGTTGGGCAAGACAAAATTATTCGCTCCACCACCCAATGAAGTTATTTTTTGGGGTTTTACATTATTTTGAATAAGAATCCGACTAACACTTGCAGCCCTTAATGCACTTAATCCTAAATTATCTTGGTATTGTGCGGTGGGCTTAACTACTCTATCATCGGTATATCCAATAATGTCCATATGGGTATTTGGAGGAATTTTTTGCAAAATTAAAGCAAGTCTTTTTAGGAATAAAATCTCATCGACATTGGTAATACTATAATCATCAGGTTCAAAAAGTAATTTTCCGTGAAATCTCAAAATAAATCCTTCTGTCCCATCATCAATAATGCTAGAGGGACCTAAAGAAACTTTTACATTTTCTCTAAAATCTAAAATCTCACTTTCTATCTTTTTGACTTCTTCTGCCGTCTCTGGTTCTTCTGTCATATCTGCTTGTTGTTGAATCCTTGTGTTATCTATCTCTATCTTAATACCACCGCTTAAAAGACTTAATGCCCCATCAAAACTACCTTCAGCCTCTGCAAGCTTCTTAGCGTCAAAAGTAACCATTGAAAGCAATAAAATAAAAAAGGTAAGAATTAAGGTAACCATATCCCCATAAGTTCCAAGCCATAGGGGCAAAACATTAGGGCAATCACAAGGAGGACAACGTTTTGCCATATTATATCCTACTCAAATGAACTTACGCGTTGATTAGGAGGTAAAAAAGTTAATAGTTTTGTTTCTAAAGAACGTGGATTATCTCCGGCTTGAATCGACATAACACCCTCAATCACAAGAAGCTGCACAAGTGCTTCATCATTAGCTCTAACAACTAAAATATTAGCAATAGGTGCTCCTAAGATATTTCCAATAAATGATCCATAAAATGTCGTTAAAAGGGCAACAGCCATAGCAGGTCCAATGGAAGCGGGGTCAGACATATTTAAAAGCATAGCTACTAGTCCAATTAGTGTTCCAAGCATTCCATAAGCCCCAGCATAAGAACCCCAAGTATCAAATAAACCCGCATTAGTCTTATGGCGATCTAAAGTCCTATCCATTTCAATCTCTAGTAAATCCCGAATACTATCAGGTTCTGCCCCATCAATTGCCATACCAAGCCCTTTGCGTAAAAAGGAATTTTCTTCTTGAACGACTTGTTGTTCTAAGGATAATATCCCATCTCTCCTTGCTTGTGTGGAATAATCAACCAATCTTTTAATTAATCCTGGAACATCAAAAGTTTGTGGCTTAAAGGCAATCATAAAAAAACTAACACTCTTTTTCATTGTTTCCATTTTATAAGCAATAAACAAACTTGTAATTGAACCTCCAACTGTAATTAAAATAGAAGGGGGGTCTAAATAAGGTCCAATTCCCACTCCAAGCATCATCGCTGTTCCAAGTAAGATAAGTGATAATGACATACCAATAACCGTTGCTATATCCATCGCTAAAATCCCTTATAAAAAATCTTCTAAAATATTTAAACGAGTATAAAGATTTATTTTAAAACTTATTGTGTTAAAATCTTATTAAATTTTCCAAAAAGATATGGACTTTAACGCAATGAAAAATCTTTCTTTATCGATTATTATTTTAGCCGCTGGAAAAGGCACAAGAATGCAATCACAAACTCCAAAAGTCTTGCATAAAATCTGTGGGAGAGAAATGCTCTATTATAGCATAAAGGAATCCTTAAAACTAAGTGATGATGTGAGTATTGTCGTAGGTTTTGAAGCCCAAAAGATTGAATCAAAAATGAAAGAATATTTTGGCAATACTATTACATTTTTAGAGCAGGATTTAAAAAATTATCCGGGTACTGGCGGAGCGTTAAAGAATTACCATCCAAAATACCAAAAAATTCTAGTATTAAATGGAGATATGCCCCTAATCCAAGCTGAAGAGTTAGAAAAATTACTTGATACACAATCAGATATTGCTATGAGTGTTTTAGAATCCCCTAATACTTATGGATATGGTAGGGTTATTATCAAAAATGGAGAAGTTTTAGAAATTATTGAAGAAAAAGATGCAAATGCAGAAATTTTAAACCTAAGCACTCTTAATGGTGGTATTTACTGCTTTAATAAAAGTATCTTAGAAAATTATCTTCCCAAACTTCGTAACAATAATGCACAAAAAGAATATTATCTAACAGATATTATATTCCTTGCTAAAAAAGATTCTAAAAAAATTACTCCCGTTTATGGACAAATAAACAATTTTAAAGGCATAAATGATAAGTTAGATTTGGCTAAAGCAGAAGAAATACTTGCTAATAGAATCAAAGAATATTGGCTCAAAAAAGGAGTTAGAATGAGACTGATAGATACAATCTATATTGAGGATTCTGTAACTTTTGAAGGAGAATGTATCTTAGAAAATGGAGTAAGTATTTATGGAGATAGCAAGATTATTAACTCCCATATCAAAGCCCATAGCATTATTGAATCAAGTATCATTGAAAATAGTGATATAGGACCCCTAGCACATTTAAGACCACAAAGCATACTAAGAAAAACTCATATTGGCAATTTTGTTGAAGTTAAAAAATCTACCCTCAATGGAGTTAAGGCAGGACATTTAAGTTATATTGGAGATAGTGAGATTGATGAGGGGACAAATGTTGGGGCAGGATTTATCACTTGCAATTATGACGGTAAAAACAAACACTCAACAAAAATTGGAAAAAATGTATTTATTGGGAGTGATACCCAAGTAGTATCTCCAATTTGCATCGAAGATGATTGCATAATTGGAGCAGGAAGTACCGTTAGACAAGACATAAAAAAGGGAGAGCTGTTCTTAACAAAAGGTAAGGAGATAGTAAAAAAAGGGTTTTTTTATGAATTTTTTAAGAAAAAAAGCATAGAATAAACCACATAAAAATCGTTAATAAATACAGAAACAAGGAATTTTCTATGCAAGTTAAGCTAAATGGACAAGACATTTCAACACAAACAACAACTCTACTCCATCTCTTACAAGAATATAAAATTGACACTAAGAGCATTGCTGTTGCTATTAATTTAGAAGTCATTAAAGAAGATAAATGGCATACTCACCCGCTTAAAGATGGAGATACTATTGAATGTTTAACATTTTTAGGAGGGGGTTGATAGAGTAGATTATTTTACAAACTTAAAATTCTTTAAGGAAAAATAATGAAAATTTCTGCTTCTATCATCGGAGCTGGGGGTTATACAGCATTAGAACTCATAAAGTTACTGGTTAATCATCCTGTTTTTGAACTCACCTCTATATATGGCACAGAGTATCAAGAGGAATTAAGTACTCTTTATCCTAGTCTAAAAAAGATTCTTCAAATACCAATTTTACAAACCAATATCGAAGATATTATTCAAAATTCTAAGGTTGTTTTTCTAGCATTGCCCCACCAAAAAGCTATGGAATACATCAAAATACTCTCAAAATATGAAATTAAGATTATTGATTTATCAGCAGATTATAGACTATCTTTGAAACAATATGAAGCTTTTTATACACAGCATCTTGATGCAGAAAATCTTAAAAATGCTATTTATGGACTGCCAGAATATAATCGCTCTTTAATTGCCAAAAGTAGCTTGGTGGCAAATCCAGGTTGTTACCCAACAGCCTCACTTTTAGCCATACTACCTTTCATTCCTTATCTGGATAATGCACAAACGCTCTACATTGATGCAAAAAGTGGAGTAAGCGGAGCAGGTAAAAAACTTGCTCATACCTCACATTTTGTGAATATTAATGAAAATCTCTTTGCGTATTCTCCCATCACTCATCGCCATTCACCCGAAATTGACGAACAAATCACAAAAATTGCCAAAACTTCTATTAAAACACTGTTTGTGCCTCATCTTATCCCCCTTACTAGAGGAATGCTCGTCTCTGTTTATGCTAAACTTAAAGAAATTATTAATCCTTTAGAAATACTCCAGCAACATTATAAAGAAGAATCATTTATTCGAATCTGTAATCATTGTGTTCAAATTAAAAATGTTGTAGGAACACATTTTTGTGATATTTATGCCAAAAATGATGAAAAAGACTTATTTATCACCTCAAGTATCGATAATCTTTTGCGCGGTGCTAGCTCCCAAGCAATAGCCAATGCAAATTTAATGTGTGGCTTAGAAGAAACTTTAGGTTTGCCACAAATTGCCTATGTCCCTTAATTCTATAACTATTAAAGAAAATGCCATTTTTATCGCAGATTCTCATCATCATAGCCTGTATCGCAATACACTAGATGACTTTTTTCAATCCCTCCTACCCCTCTCTAAAAGACAAATCTTTTTAATGGGGGATATTTTTGATTTTTTGGTGGGTGATATTGCGCAATGCTTAAAAGACAATCAAAAAACACTCAATATTTTAGAGCAACTCTCTTTGAAACACGAAATTTATTATTTAGAGGGGAATCACGATTTTCTCTTACACAAAATCCCTCTTTTAAAAAATATTCATTGTTTTTCTATCCAATCCCAACCCATTTGTTGTATTTTAAATCAAAAAAAAGCTTATTTAGCTCACGGCGATATTCTCTTATCGTGGCATTATAAACTTTATACAGCATTAATGCGTCAAAGAATAACTATTGCATTTTTAAATCTTTTTAAGAATTTTCTTTATCCTGCTTTGATTACTCATTTAAAGGCAAAAACATTAAAAGAATCCCCTAAAGATTCTTCACATTTTATTACTCAAAGAATCTTAGATTATATTAAACAATACGATATCCAACAACATTCTTATATCATTGAAGGACATTTTCATCTCAATAAACATATAAAATTTCATACTATAAACTATATTGGACTTCCTCTTTTTGCTTGTAAAAAAAAATATTTTGTTGTAGAATATGAGAATAATTACCTATCCTTAAAGATGAAGGAGTTTTAATTGCCAAGTTTTGAAAAACAAGATACCTTAAAAGCAAGTAGCAATGAAATAGAGCTTGTTGATTTTCGAATTTATAAATTAGAAAAAGGTAGAATTTATGAAGGAATTTATGGGATTAATGTTGCTAAAGTTAATGAAATTATCCGTCTTCCACATCTAACTGAATTGCCCGGTGCACCTGAATACATTGAAGGAATTTTCGATTTGCGTGGGATTGTGATTCCTGTCATTAACCTTGCAAAATGGATGCACGTAGAAGTCCCAAAAAGCAAAAAGATTAAACCTCGTGTTATTATAGCTGAACTTAATGATATTGTAATTGGCTTTATTGTCCATGAAGCAAAACGTATTCGAAGGATTAATTGGAAAAATATAGAACCTGCTAATTTTAGTTCCTCAGCCGGACCTAATTCAAAATTAGATAAGGGGAAAATTACAGGTATTACAAGGATTGATGGAGGTGAAGAGGTTTTACTCATTCTTGATTTAGAAAGCATTATTCAAGATTTAGGTCTTTATCGACCAGAAATTAATGCTGACCGCAGTTATAGACAATTTGAAGGTTTGGCATTGATTTTGGATGATAGTGCAATTGCACGAAAGATTACTAAAGACTTTTTAGAAAAAATGGGCTTTGATGTTGCAGAGGCTAATGATGGAGAAGCAGGTTTAGAAAAACTTGAAAAACTTTATGAAAATTATGGTGAAAAACTTTCGCGGTATTTAAAAGTTATCATTTCTGACATTGAAATGCCAAAAATGGATGGATTCCATTTTGCTAAAAAGATAAAAGAAGATTCAAGATTTGCTAAATTTCCTATTATCTTTAGTTCTTCTATTAGCGATAAATTTAGCAAAGAAAAAGGCGAAAAAGCGGGGGGAGAATCTTATCTTGTGAAGTTTGATGGAAATAAACTTCATGATGAGATTTCAAAAATTGTTAGTAAATACGATGAAGAATTAGAAAAGCTTTAATTTACATTTTAAAAGAAAGGGTTTTATATGGATGAAATGCAAGAAATAATGGAAGACTTTTTAATCGAAGCATTTGAAATGATTGAACAGCTTGACCAAGATTTGGTTGAGCTAGAAACTAGACCAGAAGATTTAGACTTACTTAATAGAATCTTTAGGGTTGCCCACACTATTAAGGGTTCAGGTTCATTTCTAAACTTCTCAGTCCTTACTCATCTTACACATCATATGGAAGATGTTTTAAATAAAGCAAGGCACGGAGAATTAACAATTACTCCTGATATTATGGATATTGTTTTAGCTTCTATAGATTTTATGAAAAAACTTCTTAATGCAATCCGTGATACAGGAACAGATGCAAATACAGGCTTAGATTCAGATATCGCCGTAATCGTAGAAAAACTTGATGCTATATCAAAAGGAGAAGCGGTTTCAACTCAAGCACCCGAAGCACCCGCAGAAGCACCCGCAGAAGCACCTGAAGAAACGCTTGCAGAAGAAGCTCCAGCCACTGATACTACCCCAATAGAAGAAGAACCCGAGCTTGATTATGCCAATATGTCTCCAGAAGAAATTGAAAAGGAAATTGAAAGACTTCTTAACAAGCGTCAAGAAGAAGATAAAAGAAAAAGACAACAAAAGAAAGCAGAAGGCAAGAGTGAAGAGATTCAAGCTCCAACAGAAATTAAAGAAAATGTTGCACCTGCTCCCAAACCAGCCCCTGCAACTGCTGCTACCCCTAAACCGGCAACCCCTGCAGCAACTACTACAAAATCTCCTCCTAAAGCAGCTGGATCACAAGATGCTAAAACTCCTGCTACTGCTGTTGAACAAACCATTCGTGTTGATGTTAAAAGACTAGATAGTTTAATGAATCTTATTGGTGAGCTTGTATTAGGAAAAAACCGACTCATTAAAATCTACAATGATGTAGAAGAACGTTATGAGGGAGAAAAATTCTTAGAAGAACTCAATCAAGTTGTGGCAAGTGTTTCAATGGTAACAACTGATATTCAATTAGCAGTTATGAAAACAAGAATGCTACCTATTGGAAGAGTTTTCAATAAATTCCCAAGAATGGTTAGAGATCTCTCAAGAGAGGTTGGTAAGAATATTGAGCTTATCATTAGTGGAGAGGAAACAGAGCTAGATAAATCTATTGTTGAAGAAATAGGTGATCCACTTGTGCATTTGATTAGAAATGCTTGCGATCACGGAATAGAGTCTAAAGAAGAAAGAGTTGCTGCTGGAAAAGGTGAGCAAGGAACCGTAGAATTAAAAGCTTATAATGAAGGGAATCATATCGTTGTCGAAATTAAAGATGATGGAAAAGGAATGGATCCTGAAGCCCTAAAAGCTAAAGCGATTGAAAAAGGACTTATTAGCGAAAAAGAAGCAGACACTATGAGTGATAAGGAAGCTTATTCTTTGATTTTTAAAGCTGGATTCTCCACAGCAAAAGTCGTTACAAATATTAGCGGACGTGGCGTTGGTATGGATGTTGTAAAAACTAATATTGAAAAACTCAATGGTATTATTGATGTGGAGAGTGCCTTTGGAGAAGGAACCACTTTAAAACTCAAAATTCCGCTTACACTTGCTATTATTCAGTCTTTATTAGTTGGTGTGCAAGAAGAATATTACGCTATCCCACTTGCCTCTGTCATTGAAACCGTTAGAATCTCTCAAGATGAGATTTACACTGTGGAAAATAAAAGTGTTTTAAGGCTTAGAAATGAGGTTCTCCCTCTTGTGAGATTAGCAGATATTTTTGGAGTTAATGCAGTTCTTGACAATTCAGAACAAGCTTATGTTGTCGTAATTGGTCTTGCAGAAAATAAAATAGGTGTAATTGTTGATTTTCTCATTGGTCAAGAAGAAGTTGTTATTAAATCACTTGGCTCTTACCTTAAAGGCACTGAAGGAATTGCTGGTGCAACCATCAGAGGTGATGGTAGAGTAACACTCATTGTGGATATTGCAGCAATGATGCAAATGGCAAAACAAGTTAAAGTTAGCATTAGTAACCTCATTCAAGAAAATGAATCCAAAAAAGGTAAAAGTGCTCCTAGCGACTATCAGGTGTTAATTGTTGATGATTCAATGACAGATAGAGCCATTATGAAAAAATCCCTCAAACCTTTAGGAATTACCTTAACAGAAGCCACAAATGGGGTAGAAGCATTAGAAATAGTCAAAAACGGAGATAAAACTTTTGATGCTATTTTAATTGATATTGAAATGCCCAAAATGGATGGATATACACTAGCTGGTGAAATTAGAAAATATGCTAAATTTAAAAATCTACCGCTTATTGCTGTTACAAGTAGAACTAGTAAAACCGATAGAATGCGTGGGGTTGAATCAGGAATGACAGAATATATTACCAAGCCTTATTCTCCAGAATATTTAATGAATGTCGTAAAAAGAAATATCAAATTTACTATGGAGGTAACTGAATAATGAGCAATCAATTACAAGATGTTCTACAAAAACAACAAGATCAAAAAAAGCCCGTTACAGAAAATGAAGATATTATTCAGCTTGTAGCTTTTGTTGTGGGTTCTGAAGAGTTTGCTTTACCTATTTTAACTATTCAAGAAATTATTAAACCTTTTGAATATACAAGAGTTCCGGGAGTTCCAAATTATGTTCTGGGTGTATTTAATATGCGTGGTTGGGTTATTCCTTTAATTAATTTGCGCTTAAAGTTTGGATTGCCCTTTGAAAAACCAACAGAAGATACGCGTTATATTGTTATTAAGATTCAAGAAGAACGTGCAGGATTTGTTATCGATAGATTAACAGAAGCTGTCAGAATCAAAGAATCCGATGTAGATCCAACTCCTGAAACTATCAATCAAGACGAGAGTTTAATTTATGGAGTGGGCAAAAAAGATGATAGATTAATCACTATCTTGCGACCTGAAGAGCTTTTAAAACGTACCTTTTAAGCTCTTTATTCTTTTAAAACTAAGAATTATTTGGGCTTGTGATTCCGCATTAAAATATTATACCTTTGTTGTAAAATTGGATTATTAGAGAGATCAAAATTATCAATAATCTTTTTTACATCCCTCTCATCTAATGAATCTAAGGATTCTTTTAATAGCATACTAAATGCCAATTCATCTTCACTGTTAACGATTTCAGCAAATTTTTTAGTATAATGTTTGATAAGTGTTTTTTCTTCGTTTTCTCTATCTCTATCCCTCAATAAAACCGCTTCTATATTTCTCAAGACAACAATCTTTTTATTTTTAAGAACAGATTTTCTATAAGCATTTGTCAAAGACATAATACGTTCTATAATCTCATTCTTTTTATCTTCATCTTCATAATATTCTTCATAATTTTCATATAAGGAATCAGGAAAATAATCGTGGATGATTTCAAATTTTAATTGGGATATTTTAGTTAATCTAGTTTGATTATTATTTTTTTTAATTGTTTGAATGGTATCTCTTAAAAAACTAATATCTTCGCGTTTTTTGCTATAAATTTTCATTTGTTCGTATTGTTCTTCAGGTGGATACTCCCTACATAACTCCTCTATTTCCTCCAATAAACTCTCCTGATAAGACCTATATATTAATTCTGTGATTTGCGTTATTTGCTTATAGTGCTTATCACTAACTTGAGACAAAACCAATTCAGTGGCTTCATTTAATCCATAGAAGAAAAAGATTTTCTCAATAGCCTTATAAAGCACTAAAAAATCTATTTCTTCTCTTGCAACAGCACGAGATATATTCTCTAATTCCCTGCCAATATACTCACTTGTATTATCAGAGGCGATTTCAACTTGCTTCTCACTACCCGCCATTTTTAGGAATTCTAAGATTCTATCTTTACTATTTTTTTTTAATAATTGCACAAGATCCCTTGTTGGCATTGCCTCCAAAGTTGCTTTAGAATATCCATAATTGGATAATTGATAAATCATCTCTTTTCTTTCCATTAATGCAACTCCTGCCAAACTTTTAAAGCTTGAATATGTTCTTTGGTATCGTGGCATCGAATAATATTTGCCCCATTGTTTAAGGATTCTAAATGAATAGCCAAAGTTCCCGCCAAACGCTCATTAACATTTGATGGAATAATTTTGTCAATCATAGATTTACGGCTAGCGCCCACTAAAAGCGGGTAACCAAAATGCAAAAAATGTTTTAAATGTTTAATTAATTCACAATTATGGTTTAAAGTTTTTCCAAATCCAATCCCAACATCTAGTATAATATGCGTATTACCATTTTTATGAAGTTTTTCTATTTGCCGCATAAAAAAGCTATCAATCTCTAAAAATAAATTTTCATACTGCGGATTATCTTGCATTTCTTTAGGATTTCCCTGCATATGCATAATTACACATTCACACTCATAACCGGTTACCGATTCAAGCATTTTTGGATTGGTAAATCCTGTAATATCATTAACCATACAAAAACCATTCTCCAAACAAAGTCTTGCAATTTCTGGAGTATAAGTATCAATGCTAAATTTGATTTTTCCTATTAAATTTTCTGAAACAATAAATTCTAAGATAGGTTTAATCCTTTTTTTCTCTTCTTCTGCACTTACCCAAGCACTTCCCGGACGCGTAGAAGCACCACCAATGTCAATAATATCAACGCCCTCTTCTATCATTTCCAAAATTCTTTTTTGAGCACCTTGTAGATTTTGTCTGGAATTTTCATAAAAACTATCAGGAGTTACATTAATAACACCCATAATACTAAAAGGATATTCTAACTCTTGAAAATGATCCTTAATTGCTAAAGCAAGTCTTTTTAATCCAAAAGGTTGAATTTGTAACTTTTTTACAAGTGCTTTAGCCTGTGATTTAGTAATCATTAAAATCCCATTATAGGATTTTTTAGTATAAAGTATGGCATCTTTTGGAAGCGCAAAATCTCCTCCACAAGCCAAAGCTTCTTGCTTGAGAATATTAGCAGCAGGAGCCTCAATGTCATAGAGGTAAAAACTAACAATCTCATCTTTCAAAGAAAGTATCTCATAGCCTATTGCATCACAATGGAGATTTTTTAATTCTCTTTTGCAATCTTTTAATCGCTTGACAAACATATTCTTTCCTAATGATGGCTTCTAAGGTCAAAGCTTCTCTTCTTGGCTTTTAAGACCATCAATAATAACACTAATAAAATATTATGATGTTTTTCTTTTTGATTGTCCCACACTAGAGCTTCTTCAAACACTCTATGTTCTTTCTCATCAAAAAACAATCCACATTTAATACAATCCATATATAAAGCTTGAATCTCTAATTTTATATCATTACCTCCAAATTCTTTTTGCCTCTCTTTTAAAAACTCATAAACTTTTTGGAGATTTAAAGTTTGGATTTCTAAAGGAAAGGGAGGTAATGGGGTTTTTTGTATTTTATTGATAATAGGGATTCTTGAACGTATCGTTGGCAATAGCAAGGATTTCATTTTTACAAAAAGGATAAAAAGAATTTGACTTGGAGGTTCTTCTAAAACCTTTAAAAGTGCATTTTGTGCAGGAATATTAAAACTATTTGCCGCAATTAAAAGCGTTTTTATCCCATTACTAGCAATATAACTCTCATCAATAATTGCTCTAGCCATTTCTATATTCAAATCTTCTGCACAAAAAAGCTTAAAAAATTGAGGATTATTATTTTCATAATATATACTTGCCTCTTCTATGGGGTTTTTAGTAAGCAAAATATGACTAAAGGGATATTGCATATTTATTCCAAAGAAATGCGTCCAAACATTGCTGCATCAATGGTTAAATTAAAAATTCTAAACATTTGCATAAGCTTAATATCTATAAGGGGATCTGTAGATTGTAGAGTAAAGCTATTTTGTAAGTTAGTATCAAATAGCCACAAGAATCCATCTTCACGATTAAACACAAATTTAGCCCTTGGAGCATCGTTTCTTCCAACATACCAGAAGAAATAACGTCGCATAAAAACATTATCAAAATAATCATCAATAAGAGCAATTTGCGTATCATCTTTGTAAAATTTATCAATTTGGGGAAATAAAGATTGCATACTTAGTATCGGCAAATAAGGGCGATTGCTATTTTTGTTAATCGTATCAATAGCATAATGGACAAACCACTCCCTATCCCTATCGGTAATTAAGATTAAACTCTCTCCATTAAATAGCCTTTGCAAAGTCTGCTTAATAAGAGGAATCCATTCAAATTTACGCTCTTCTAGCCAAGTAGGATGACTTACATCATTCCGAAGTGTGTAAGTAGTCCAAGATGCAATATCTTGCATTATTTTTCTAACTCATAAATGCTATGTAATGTCCTAATAGCAAGTTCTGAATATTTAAGCTTAATAATCATAGAAATTTTAATTTCACTTGTGCTAATCATCATAATATTAATATTATCTTCTGCTAATCCTTGAAAAGCTTTAGCAGCCACTCCACTATGGGATTTCATACCTACACCCACAATAGAAACTTTTGCAATTTCTGAATCATAATCAATGCTTTCAACATTATCTTCAAAAGACTTTAAAACGCGTTTTGTATTTTCTAATTCCACCTCTGGAATTGTGAAGTCTAAATCTGTTTTTCCATCTCTACCAATGGTTTGCACAATCATATCCACATTAATATTGGCTTCGGATAATTTCCCAAAAATCTCTGCGGCAATACCCGGTCTATCTTCTACATTACAGATACTTACTCTTGCTTGATTCTTATCTAGTGCAATCCCGCTTACAATTGGATGTTCCATAATTAACTCCTCTTTAGTAATTAATGTGCCTTCATTATGATTGAAACTATTTCTTGTAACTAAATTTACATTGAGTTTTTTTGCCATTTCAACAGAACGATTAAGCAAAACCTTAGCACCCATTGAAGCAAGTTCTAACATTTCATCATAACTAATCTTGTCAATTTTTTTAGCCTTAGGTTCGATTCTAGGATCTGTAGTATAAACCCCATCAACATCCGTATAAATCTCACATAAATCTGCCTCTAAAGCTCCAGCTAAGGCAACGGCTGATAAATCACTCCCTCCTCTACCTAGAGTTGTTACCTCCCCTTTGGAAGTAACACCTTGAAAACCTGCAACAACAATAATATAGTCTTTGGCTAATAATTCATTCAACCTTAAAGTATCAATCATTTGAATCCTAGCCTTTGTATGAGAACTATCTGTAATCATACCAGCACCCCTGCCACTTAGCGAAATTGCTTTATACCCTAACTCCTCTAAAGCAATAGCTAAAAGCGCACTTGTAATTCTCTCTCCTGCGCTTAACACCATATCCATTTCGCGTTCATTAGGAAGCTTAGAAAAAAACTTTGTATAGCCTAAAAGTTTATCGGTTTCTCCACTCATTGCCGAAACTACCACGATAAGACTATGTCCTGCTTTTTTAGATTCTGCAACACGAGTAGCGACATTTTGAATCCTTTCGCAATTCCCCACGCTTGTGCCACCATATTTTTGAACAATTAACATCTATAAATACCCTTTCTTTTTAAAATACTCTAAAACCTGCTTATATACAGGGCGTTTAAAATAAGTAATATAATTAAAGACTTCATTCATAGTTACAAATCTATATTCATCAAATTCTGGCTCTTCTGTATGAATATTAATACTGCCCTCCTCCCTTAAACGCACTAAAAAATACTTTTGTATTTGCCCATCATAAGGATACATTTTATTAACCACCAAAGGAGGAAAATCATAACTAATCCATTGAGGGTATTCTGCAATAATATCTATAGAATCTGTTCCTATCTCTTCTTTAAGCTCACGATATAAGGCTTCTTTAGGTGTTTCTGTCTTATCGATTCCTCCCTGAGGAAATTGCCAAGCATTTTTAATGTCAGTTCGACTTGCGATAAATAATTCACAAATAAGTGGATATTTTGGAGAAAGTATAATAGCAGCTACATTAGGGCGATAAGTTTTTGTTTCTTTTTTCACTGATATTCCTAACCAAAATATTTACCTAATAATAATTTAAAAGTTTTTAAATGCAGTTTATATTAAATTGAATTTCCATAAAATCTTGGAGTATTTCTTTAATGGCGGATAAAGTTTATAAACAAATAGTTAAGGTTTCTTTTGCAAAAACAGACATTATCAAAAAAATCTAAAGAAAAATACCATAATCAAATCATTCACCCCTATTTTTATTATATAATTTCTAATCCAAGCTATACTCTTCCAAAACTCAAGAGGAGATAGATAAAGTCATCCAAAGAGGCATCAAAATGTTTATGTTTTATTTAAAAAATTACGAGGAGATTCAATGAGTATTGATACCAACCTTTTAACACATTTACAAAAACTAGCCAATATCAGCCTAAAAGAGCAGGAGATAGAACAAACCAAAGAGCATCTAAATGAGATTATAAACTTTATTGAAAATATCAATAATCTTGATTTGGAAAATATCCCTACTTTCTTCAGCCAAATAAACTCCGCTTTGCCTATGCGAGAGGATATTCCCATAAGCAATACGGACATAGCAAAAGATATTTTAAAAAATGCTCCAAAGAGTGAAGATAACTTTTTTATTGTCCCTAAGATTATTGAATAATGCAAAAATTCAGCATTTCTTTGGACAAAATCCAAATGGAATCTTCTTGGAAAGAATTCCTTAAAGAAGAATTTTTTAAACCTTACTTTTTAGAGATAAAAAAACATTTCCTTGAAGCAAAAAAAAGAGGGGCAATTATCTATCCTCCAGCCCCACTCATCTTTAATGCCTTTAATCTCACACCACTTACAAGCTTAAAAGTTGTTATTTTAGGACAAGATCCCTATCATAATAAATCTCAAGCAATGGGACTCTCCTTTTCAGTCCCTAAAAACATTACTCTGCCCCCCTCTCTTAAAAATATCTATAAGGAATTATATGAAGATTTAAAGATACCACCCTCTAGTAATGGTGATTTAAGCAAATGGGCAAGGCAAGGAGTGTTGCTTCTTAATAGCATTCTAAGCGTAGAAGAAAATAAACCCGCTTCTCATCAACATTTTGGTTGGCAGCTTTTCACAGATAATGTGATTAAAAAAATCAATCAAGAAAGAGAAGGAATTATATTTTTGTTATGGGGAAATTATGCAAAAGCAAAAAAGAATCTTATTGATAGCAAAAAGCACTTTATCCTAGAAGCCGCTCATCCCTCTCCACTTGCCAAAAGCGGTTTTTTAGGCTGTAAGCACTTCTCAAAAACCAATCAAATATTACAAGAGCAAGGCAAAACCCCTATTGATTGGCAGATTTGCTAAAAATCCTCCATAGGCATTTGCAGTTCTTTATGGATATTTAAAATTTCTAAAATCTTTTGTTTGCTTTTTGTTAAAGTTTTAAACTCCACCCTACGCGATAATTCTTGACTTTCAAGAGGTTTTGCGAAAGAAAGCCCATTAGCTCTTAAAACCTTAATAAGCCATTGCTTATGGGGATTAATATTTGTATGCTCAAAACAATACTTTAAAACCTCCAATGCTCTTGCTTGTGATAATTCAGCATTCCCCAAATATCTAGCTTCTAAACTATCAGCATTTTTCCATTCCGTAGAAGTATGCCCTTCAATCCTAATCTCTTCAATATCATCTTGATATTTGTCTTGACTTAAAATCTTAATATATCGTGGAAAAAAATCATCTAATATTTCTTTAAAACGCATTTTAACAACCTTCTGCCCTTGATCAAACAAAATATCTGGCTCCCTAAAACGTACCGTATTGTCAGTATCAATTTCTGCATTCCATTCTTCTAAATTATTAGAAAACTCCGCAATTAAATCATTATAAAGCTTTACTTGTAAATTTTGATGAGTTTGTGCAATATCGCTCATTTGTCTATTAAGCTCTAAAAGTTCAGCATTTTGTATGGCAAGTTTTTTTTCTGTGGCACTAATAACCACCATATAAGAAACCGCAACGAGTAAAAATATCATCATAATCCCTGCCATCATATCAGAGATACTAATCCACTCATTACCCTTGCTATTGGTCATTAATTTCTTACTCCCATAAGCTCTCTTATCCTACGCAAAAACCATTCATAATCTTGACGAAACCCTAAGGTAATATTCGATAATACACTATCAAGATCTCCTAAGGACTTGCAAAGATTCTCATTTAAATTTGAAGTTTGGGATAAAGAAGAGGCAACATTTTCTTGCGTAATTTTTAAAATCTCATCAATTTCTTTACGATTATTTTCTAAAGAAAGATAAGTTTTATCCAAAGCCAAACCTAAATTTTTCTGTAAATTATTAAACTCATTTAAAAGCTCTGCACTCGCATTTTTTGGTAATTCTAAACTTTGCTTTGTTAAGAGTGAGAGCATCTCCATATAGCCTTTTGCCATAGATTCTAAAGAATCTTTAATTTTTGCCTCCAAAACAGAGTATTGGGCAATCACTTCTTGGGAGTGAGAATCTAAATGAGTTTTAGAATTTTGCAATAGCTCTTTTGTAAAGACTTGGGTTGCTTTTGCAATCATCTCTAAACGTTCTTGTAAGTCTTTTTGTAAATTTTGATGACTTTGCAAGGTTTGATGATAGCCTTTCTTTAACTCCTCAAAGCTCTTTTGGTTTAAAGCCATAAGTTGATTTTGATAAGTTGCTGTTGTGTTTTTTAAATACGCCGCTAAAACCTCTAAAGCATTTTTATACGATTCCCCAAAGCTACTACGCATTTGATTTTGAAATTCTTTATTGCACTCATTGCCCTTTTCAATCATTGTGCGAATATGCTGTGTAAATTCACCAATATTGTGCTGCATTAGATCTTCAAAGCTCTTGGTATGCTGTTTATTATATTCCAAAATACGATGAACGCTATTATGCATCTCATCAGTAGTCTTATTAAGGTTTTGTGTAATACTCTCACTGCTATGTATAAAAGATTCTTCTATGTTTTGAGTGCTTTGGCTAAGGGTATTAGCGGTATCATTTAAAAGAGTATCAAGGCTCTTTGTAGTGGTTGTCATAGCAGTTTCAATCTCTTTTGAAAGCGTCATTAAGGTTTCTTTGCTAGTTTTAAAATTTTCTTCTAAAGTTTTAGTCGTATTACCCAAAAGCGCATCAAAATTAACAATAGCATTGGTAATATGCTCTTGAATAATATGCGAATCTCTACTGAGCTGTTCGCTCGTTTCTTGTGTTACTTCTTGTAGGCTTTTGTTGGCTTTCTCTAAAGAAAGCTCCATACTTTGCGTGTGTTGAATCAATAAATCATCACTTCTTTTGGCTTGATTCTCAATTAGTAATAAAGATTCCCTTTGGGCATTATTGAGTTTTTCTAAAGTATTATCAAAAATCTCCCTAACACCCCCTATTTTCTCTTCAACCCTAAGCTGTATCTGCGCTAAGATTTCCGCATTTTTTTCTTTTAACGCTAAATCCTTGTCATAAATTTCTTGCGTGTAATGTTGCATTTTATCTTTCAAAGTCGCAGCAAAGTTTTCGAAGTTTTCTTTATTTTGCAAGAGATAACACTCATTAAAATTCTCAAATCGTTCTTGAAGACTAGCGAGATTGTCGCTACTTTTTTTATAATCCTCCTCTAAGGTATTTAAGCTAATGGTTAATAATTCTTGCGTATTACTTTGATGTTCTTTGAGACTTTGCTTGAAAAACTCTCTAACAGATTCAAGATTGACTTTTGTTAAGTCTAAAGTTTGGGAATGAGAACTTTCCAATGTCTTTGTTAGCTCTTCCACGCAATGCAAGGCTTTACTTGCATCTTCGTGCATTGTAGAAAACCCAGCTAATAATTGGGATAATTTTTCATTTTCTATTCTTGAAGCTTCTATGCTATGAGCTAGAGATTCATAAACCTCTAAAATCTCCTCATCGCGTTTAGTAATTAGCTCTAAAGATTTTGTAGAACTTTCAAAAACAGATAAGGTATTTTTTAAATGCTCCCCTAAACTCTCCACAGAATCCTTATAATGTTCCTGCCATTTAACCATTGAAGAAACGGCATTATTTAGCTCTTTAAAATTATCCCCAAATTGGTCAGTAATGCGTTGATTAAAATCTTTAATAACCTCTTCTAAAGCCGTCATTAATTCTTTAGAAGCTCCTTGTGCTAAATGATACATTGCTTCTTTTAAGGATTGATTAGTGGCTTGAAAAGATTCTTTTAGCATAAGAAAATTTTGGGACTGCATTTGGTAGTAATTCTCTTGTAGCTTATGTGTTTGTCTATTTTGTTCTAAAATCTTTGCAAGATTCTCCAAATCTCCTAATTTATCTAATTTAGAAATTTGGAGAGAAAAATACTCTAGCATATTTTCAAAATCACTCTTAACTGCCTTACTTTTTTGTATAACAGAAAGCAAAATAGCTAATCCCATACCCAAAATGGAAGTATAAAATGCAATTTTTAATCCTCCTAACAAAAAAGGCACAGAGTTTTCAATATTTGCTACATCAAAATCTTGCAATCCTACAAAGATACCTACAAAAGTCCCCAAAACCCCCGTACTCATAATAATGGATTTAAAATCACGATGCTTTTGTTTTCCATAGCTTACAAAATCCCAAACCGCTAGTGCAACCATAATAAGCGTAAAAGCAATATTAATGGCAATGTTTTCCATTTATTTCCTTTTTTTCCTCTTATCAAGATCAAAACGTTCATCATCTAGCCAATCAGGCTTTTGAATAGTAGGTCTTTTACGATTTACCATATAAAGCATAAACCGAATCACCAAAACTAACATAACAAAAGTAATGATTGCAGAAATAATAGTCCCTAAATCATAACTTTCTCTAAACATTTAAGGTTGCTCCACTTCAATATCTACATTCATCCTATCAATCTTATTAAGCATCCCAACAAGTGCGATAAACTTTTCAAAATAACTCTTAGAATCACCGCGCAACAAAATAGCTGTATCTTTTGGCATTTCTAATAATGCTGTTTCTAATGCCTCTAAAGTAGTTTCATTTTTATCTAAATAATACTTTCCTTTTTCATCAATAGTGATTTCTATATTTTTTAAATTTTGAGTAATCTCAGTAGAACCCTGTGCTTGAGGAAGATTAATAGGAATCTTACCCTGTGCAATAAAGGTCGCACTAGTTAGCACAATTACAAGCATTACAAGCATAATATCAATAAATGGGACGACATTAATAGTATCCATTTTTTTCATACTTTTCATTTTTACTCTTTATTTGGATTGTAATTATATTTCTTTTAAAATTTCCCATTTAGCGATTAAAACTTCACTTTGCCTCACTAAAAGATTATAAAAGATAATAGAAGGAATTGCTACAAGCAATCCTCCAGCAGTCGCATACAAAGCTAAAGCAAGACCTGTCATAATAGCTCCTGTATCAACTATCCCAGATTGCCCCACTTGGACAAAAGTCAAAATAATTCCAAACACTGTCCCTAACAATCCAACATAAGGTGCATTAGAACCTATTGTGGCAATAAGTGTTAGATTTTTAGACAAAGCAACTTCCAATTCTGTCTTTTTGCTATAAATTGCAAGCACAACACTACGATAAAACAAAACACGTTCTATTACAACCCATAAAGCAATGATACTCATCAGTAACAAAACACCAAAAATCCCATATTCTACAATATCTTTTAAAGCTAAGCTAGACAATTTTACTCCTTATTTTTTATAAAATTCTTTCAAACTCTGCGCAATCTCTCTTTTTTGAATCTTTTCTTTAAGACTATTTCGCTTATCGTGTAAATTTTTACCTTTTGCTAAAGCAATTTCAAGTTTTGCCTTATTTGCTTTATTAAAATAAATCTTTAAAGCTACAATACTCATTCCACCTACTTGTGCTTTACCAAAAAGTTTATCAATCTCCTTTCTATGTAAAAGTAATTTTCTAGGACGTTTCTCATCAGGTTTATAGTGAAGATTAGTCGTCCCTAATGCTGCAATATGTGCTTGAAACAAAAAAGCTTCACCTTGGATAATTTTAACAAAACTATCTTTTAAATTCACTTTTGCTGCACGAATAGATTTTACCTCACTCCCTTTTAACTCAATCCCTGCTTCATATTTTTCTAAAATAAAAAAATCATAATTGGCTTTTTTATTTGTCGCAATTATCTTCATACGACTCTCCAAAAACAACTACCACTACCACTTAAGAATCCCCCTTCTTTTACCCAATGGTTAAGATTAGGATGAATTTTTAATAAAGGAGCTAATAAATCATTAGCCTCTAAAGCAGATTTTTCCAAAATTTTTTGATTTTCTAAGTTCAACCAATTTTCTTGTGTAGGTTTATAAAAATTTTTAGAATATTCTTCATAGATTCTAGCCGTATTAGTCGGAATATGAGGATTGATAATTTCTACCTTTAAAGCCTCTTCATCATAAAATTCCACTATCTCTCCCCTTCCACTTACATTAGCCATTTCAAACCCACTCACAAAAAATGGCACATCACTCCCAACTTTGCTACCAATCTCACAAAGTTTCTCATTATTCAAAGCAAGCCCACAAAAATCATTCACCCATTGTAAAAAAATCGCCGCATTAGAACTTCCTCCACCTAATCCGCCACCGCTTGGAATTTTTTTATGAACATTTATCTTTAGATGAGAAATTGCTTCTTTTTGCTCTTGGTTTAAAAAGGGTAAAATCTCCTTATAAGCTTGATAAATGGTATTTTTTTCTAAAGAACAATCAAAATTTCCTAATATTTGAAATTCTTCAGAATTAAAGCTTATCTCCATTTCATCATATAAATCCCGATAAAGCATAAAGCGCGAAGAGATTGTATGGTAGGCTTGACCTCTATAAAGCATTTTACCGGTAATTTTTAAAAAAATATTAATTTTTGCAAAAGATTTTATCATAGAATTTTTTTCTTAGCACCCATTAGCTTATCAATGTAATCCCCTTGCTTACTAAGAGATTTTTTGTTTTCTTCTAAGATAGCTAATTTTAATTCCTCTCGTAAAATTAATAAATTAGGAGGGGCTTCAAATCCTAATTTTACATTTCCTTTATCGATGGAAATAACCTTAATAATAATATTATCACCAATACTAATACTTTCATTTTCTTTTCTTGATAAAATCAACACAAGGGAATCCTATTTACTAAATATTCTACTTTTTTTTCTTGGTATAAAATTATAGAAAAAAATTCCTCAAATTTTACTATATATTTACCTTCTTTGTAAATTTTTAAATCCTCTTTAGAGATTTTCCTCCCATTAAAAATAGTCTCTCTAAGATTTTCTTGGCATTCTATGATAGGAAAAGGTAAAATATCCAAAGGATTTAATTTTGCTTCATTTTGAAAGACTAATCCCCCCTCACTTAATCGCTCTAAATAACTAAGCGACCCAAAACAATTTAACTCTCTAGCAATTAATTCCCCTAAAGAACGAATATAACTACCCTCACTCACCCAGACTTTGAAGCTTAAAAAAGGATGACGATAATTTAAAAATTCTATTTTAAAAATCTCCATTTCTTGACTTTTTAAAGCTACCTCTCCCCCTTTTCTAGCAATTTCATAAGCCTTTTTTCCATTAATTTTTTTCGCACTATATTTAGGTGGGACAAAAGAGACTTTACCGCAAAAACACTGCAACAAAGATTCTAATTGTTCTTCTTTAAACTTTTGAACATTATAAATCTCCTTAATCCCCTCAATATCCAATGTATCACTCTCTAATCCCAACCAAAGTGTAGCTTGATAAACTTTAGGATTCTTTTCTAAAAACCTAAAAAGCCTTGTATATCCTCCATAGGCAATGATTAAAGTCCCACACGCAAAGGGATCTAAAATCCCGCTAAATCCAGCCCTTTTAACCTTATCTCGTCGTTTAAGTTGGCTTAAGTAGGCATTAGAAGAAATAAAAAGAGGTTTTTTAGCAACAAAAATACAATCCAAATTTTTCCTTATTTAGGCTACAATAATAAAAAGGATATTTATGAAAAAGATTTTATCATTTTTTCTTTTAGGTTTTATACTTTATGGTTGCTCTTATAAAGAAAGGATTGCTACACAAACTCCGATTGTCCCATACCCTATAATTACTTATCAAAGCATCTCTAGTTCTTCTATAATCCCACAAGACTTAATCCAAACTTTTGAAAATCGCTTCAAAATACTTTTTAATCAAAATCCCAATAATAATATCACACAAATAGAATACTTTTTCACAAATTTTTATAATGAATCACAAGGAGATTTTGCACCCAATACTTCTTTTTCAATGATTGCAAGATATATCTTTACACTCCATATTAAAATATTCTCTACAAATAATGCAACAAGAATCCTAAAGAAAGATTATGAATTTCCAGTTGCAAGCTTCAATCCCCTTTATGACACGCATTTTGATACATTTATTTTAGAATCTCTAAAATAACCCCCCTCTTACCACAAATAATTAAATTGCGCATATCCTGTATGCATAGCACCATTCTTATCAAAATTCCCATTATAGTTAATAGAGAAATAAAAGGCATTACTAACAGGAACAATCAAAGAAGCTCCTCCAAACTCACTAAATCTAGGTAAAAGATAAGAATCACTGACATAGAATTTTCCAAATCTAGCAGAAGAAGTAGTTACTGGATTAAGATTAAACTTCATCCCTCCTTGAACTAAAGTTTTAAAATGAGGATGCCAATCTCTATACCAACCTAAACTTAACTTCGTGCTAAAGAGATTAAGCTTATTAGCATAATATCGCTCTCCTCCTCTAACAGTAGCAGCCCCTTGTGTATTTTCCATACTATAAGATTGTGTGTAGCTCCCCTCATAAGTTACACTAAGCTCAGGAGAAAACACATTCTCTCCTTGTGCGAAATTTACCCCCAGAGTTCCACCTAATGCATAACCATAAGTTCTAGGATTAGCCTTTGCTAGATTATCAGGACCACCCATAAAATCTTTGATTTTTTTAGTTAATTCATTTTGGATTAGAGCAAATCTACCATCAGCCTCCACATAAACATCGTGTTCTTTGATAGTATAAACGCTTTTAGAATATTTAAAACCTGTATAATAAGTTTGATTAGTTATATCAAAATAAGAAGATTGCATACCAATATTTTCATAACCCAAATACACACCATAAAGAGCATTATTAATCTTTGTGGTATAACCCGCAATAACTCCATTGACATCACCTTCACTATCTTCCCCTAAAGAAAGTTGCGTCTTTTGAGTAGAATGGTAGGGCAAAAGAAAAACCGAGTGTTTTTTATTTTCATTAGAAGAAGAAAATGCATCATCTTTAATAAAAGAAAAAAGATCCGCATAATAAGCATCTTTATCTTCAAAAGAAGAAACAACAAAAGCAGAGCCATTGTTAAACATATTATCGACACCATTCATAGAATTATCAATAACAGAATCGACAAACATTGTTCGCCTTGCAGAACTATCCATAAGATTCCTATAAGCGGCTCCTCCTATGCCTCTATTTAAATCTACACCCGTGCTTATATCGCCTGATAACGCATCAAAGCTTATTGTAAATTCCCCTCCAATCATCGCAATGGCATTGATATTCCTGCTACCTGTAACAATATCTTTGATATTCGTGATACTATCAAGATCAAGATTAGCAGGATGTATCATAATGCTTTTAATATTAGTTGAACCAGCATTAGAACCACCTATGGCTAAAGCATCAATCTTTCCAGTTTTTTCATCAGCCCGAACAATCCAATTACTAACAACAATAGGATTTTTACTCTCTGCAATAATATTCTTACCATCTTTATTTTTGCCAATAATACCTGCATTGGTAAGACTAAGCTTAGCATTATCTTTAGTAGTAATTCCTTGTGCGATATTACCTTGATTATCAATAGTTACTGCTCCACCTCCTGAAGCATTAACACCCCCTGCTATACTACCTGCATTACTAAGAGTAAGATTAGCATT
>NZ_FZPJ01000013.1 GCF_900198605.1 Helicobacter mesocricetorum
GAATTTTTTAATAAAAATATAACGAAATTACTCAAATATATTTAAAAATTTAATTAATATAATATAAAAATATTATAATAAATTTTTATTTATTACTAAACTATTTAAAAATATGTTAGGCTTTAAGGGCATAATTTTGGTATAGTTTGTTCTAATTTTGAAGAAGTATGAAGAAAGGAATGCCAATGAATATTTATGAATCAAGAATTAAATCTTTACAAAAATTAATGAAAAATGATTCTATTGATGCTTATTTGATTTTAACATCAGACCCGCATTTATCAGAGTATATTCCAGATTTTTGGAAAAGTAGAGAATGGATAAGTGGTTTTAGTGGTAGTGCAGGAAGCATTATTGTAACACAAGATTATGCGGGGCTTTGGACAGATGGAAGGTATTGGTTGCAAGCACAAAAAGAACTTCAAGATACTTCAATACAACTGCAAAAACAAGATTCTCACAATACTGCTATAAAATGGCTTAAGGCAAATTTGAAAGAAAATTCCAAATTAGCTACGGATTATAGAGTTTTGCCACTATCAATGAAAAAAGATTTACAATCACAATTACAAGATATAAACATTACACTCCTTAATAAAGATTTGCTCACTCCTTTATGGGAGCAAAGACCCCCTTTGCCTCTTAATCCCATCTATGAGCATATACAATCCCCTCATAATAGAATAGAGAAACTTCAAAGTTTAAGACAAGCAATGCAAAGCTTAAAAGCCACTCATCATCTTGTCTCTACTTTAGATGATATTGCTTGGATTTGTAATTTACGGGGAAGTGATGTCCCCTATAATCCTGTATTTTTATCGTATCTTATTGTGAGTAAAGAGGAGGCGATTTTATTTGTTGATGAGCAAAAAATCTCTGCAGTGCTATTAGAAAATTTGCATAAGGATGGTTTTATTATAAAGCCTTATGAGCAAATTGAATCTTTTTTGCAGGGTATTAAAGAACAAAAAGCATTAATTGATCCTACCAAAACAACCGCTTATTTAGCAGATATTTTAAAACAACATAATGAAATTATTGAATCGATTAATCCTAGCACTATGTTAAAGGCTTGTAAGAGTGAGGAGGAATTAGAACAAATAGAAGCTGCAATGATACAAGATGGTGTTGCTTTATGTAAATTTTATACTTGGTTAGAGGATGCCTTAGGGGATAAGCAAAAAATTAGCGAATTAGATATTGATGAGAAACTTAGGGAGTTTCGTTCCGAGAATAAAAATTATATTTCCGATAGTTTTGCCACGATAGCAGGATTTAATGCCAATGGGGCGCAGCCTCATTATCGTGCTACAAAAGAGCAATTTTCTTTGATAGAAGGAGATGGTCTTTTGCTCATTGATTCAGGAGCGCAATATACCAATGGGACAACAGACATTACAAGGGTTGTCCCTATTGGAAATATTACTCAAGATCAAAGGAGAGATTATACCCTTGTTCTTAAGGCTCATATCGCCCTCTCTTCAGCCGTTTTTCCTTTAGGTATTGCGATGCCTTTATTGGATTGTATAGCACGGATAGCATTATGGAGAGAGCAAATTGATTATATGCACGGCACTGGACATGGTGTTGGGTATTTTTTAAATGTTCATGAAGGACCGCAAGTGATTTCTTACTTTGCTCCACCTTTAGAGAAAACCAAAGCAAAAATAGGTATGGTAAGCTCCATAGAACCGGGTATTTATCGTCCCAATCAGTGGGGGATAAGATTAGAAAATCTTGTTGTCAATAAATTAGTAGAACAACCAAAAGAGGAACAATTTGGTCAATTTCTTTTTTTTCAAACCCTTACACTCTGTCCTTTTGAAAGTTCTTGTATAGATACGATGTTATTAAATGATGAAGAGAAAAATTGGCTGAATAATTATCATAAAAAAGTCTTTGAAAAGCTTGGAGATAGACTTGAGGGTAGGGCTAAAGAGTGGCTAGAGCAAAGAACTAGAGCTATTCATTAATTGACCTAGTCTTTGGATTTCTAGCCAAAGGATTTTATTAAGAGGTAAGCTTAGTCAAGAGTGTTTGTGAAGTATCTTCTAAGGATTTTACGCCTTTAATAATTTCTTTTGAATTATTAGGTGTAATCTCTTCCCCTATAAAAGAAGTGGCGTCTAACATTTCTTGTTGGAGTGTTTTAGACAGCATTTCTGCTTCGTTGAGTGGCAAGAATTGATAAATTACATTTTGTATGTCTTTATCTTCTAGTAAGTGCGAAATAGGATGGAATGTATCAAGATTCTCATTTTTTTCTAGTGTATTAAGGCAGAGATATAAATTGGATTTAAATAAGATATGATCAAGTTTTGTTACCGATAATATCAATTTGGTAGAAAGCTGTGTAAAAATTGTATCTAGCGAAGCACTATTTTGTTCCATTTTATCAAAAGCAGTATTGAAGCTCTCAAGTTTAGATTCTAAAGTCGTCGTGATTGCGCTCACTTTGTTGCCTCCCTCTTGAATACTGCCTACTTCTTGTTGCATATTTTGAATGGATAGGGCAATTTCACTAGCAGATTTTTGGGTTTTTTCTGCTAGTTTTCTAACTTCATCGGCAACAACAGCAAATCCTCTTCCGTGTTCTCCTGCTCTTGCTGCTTCAATAGCTGCATTAAGGGCTAAAAGATTAGTTTGTCCAGCAATATCACTGATAAGATTAATGATATTCCCAATATCTTGTGATTTGTTGGTTAAATCCTGAATGGATTGGTTATTATCTTCAATGAGTGATAGAAGCTCGTTAATAGATTGTGTGAGATTGCTTACATCACTTCGGCTATCAATAGCAGTGCAACGAATATCGCGGACATTAGAATCCACCTTTTTCATAGTAGTGATATTTTCATTTAAGGCTTGTGCGATATTTTCAAGATTGCCATTTTGACTTTTTAGGCTAAGATTCATAAGGTTTTTAGAGAGGGCATTGCGTATCGAATCTTTAGCATTATGTTCAATAGCATTTAAAGCATTATTGATGCCTTCAATATTTTGGGCAAAAGTTGTATTTAAACCACCAGAGAGAGCTTTACGATAAAATTTACCTTCTTTAGAGCATTCAATAGCACTTTTTATTTCGCGCAAAAATGCTTCTAAATGATCGACAATATCGTTGATTTGCTCACAAATTTGCACTATATTTCCTCTACCTTTGATATGGGTAATACGTTTTTCAAATTTGCCTGAGGCATATTCACTAGTAATATTTAAAAGTTTTTCATAAAGAGTCTCATCATTGCTTCGTTTATAGAGTTGTATAAAATATACCATAGCAATTCCTAGTAATACTATACTATTAAAACTAAGATGATTGAAGTATATATCTGATACAAGACCCAGTATAATTAACACAAAAAATATACTATGTAATATTTTCATAAAATACTCCTTATATAAGATTTTCTTGCATAGAAAAGATAAATTCGTTATAAGGTAGATTTTTCTCGGTAAGTATGGTGTTAAGTATAGATTCACTAGCTTCGAGCGAGGTTTTTTCTGCATTTATCATAGAAGCATAGACAGGAATAATTTTTTCAATCGCTTTAGGATTGGGTTTTCTGCGCACAGAGTAATACCCAATAGTATTATTATTGGAGTCTAAAGAGGGAGTTACATTAGCAAGCACCCAGTAATGTTGTCCATTTTTTGTTTTATTTTTAACAAAGGCAAAGACTTCTTCACCATTTTTAATATATTTCCATAATGTTTTAAAGACTGCACGAGGCATATCTTTATGCCTTACTATATTGTGGGGCTTGCCAAATACTTCTTGTTCGCTAAAACCGCTATATTGTATAAAATCTTTATTGCAATATACAATTCTTCCTTGCAAGTCTGTTTTTGAGGTAATTAATGTAGAGTTGCTTAATTCTACCCCTAAATCAATCATTATGTGCCTTTCGTGGATTTGTAAAATAAAATTCGGATTATAGCAGATAATGGATTTTATGATGAAAATATCTTTAATAAATTTTGAGTTACTAAAAGTAGCATCAAATTAGCCTAAGGAATTTTTTCTGAATATTTTTATTGTTTTTCAAAAAAGTTGTCGATATGAATCAAGAGTCTTATTGTTTATATTCCTGTGAGATTAAAAGTAAGATAGTAAATTAAGAGAATAATAGGTGCTTAAGCTTTAAGGAGCTAAATAACTCCAAGATAGATTTATCATCTTGGAGTTTCTAAAAGGAGGGATAATGGTAACAAGTGCGAGGCTTATAAATGGCAGTGTTTTTTCGGCGATGAAAACCGATATTAACAATAGAAACCAAGCGGATTTAGCTGCGGAGGAAGAGAGGGATAGGGTGAATAACCTAAATAATGCTACCGCCTTAGTAGGGGAAAATAAGTTTTTAGTAAGTGATAATGCTTTAGGAAGTGGAAGTGGCAAGGTTGTGCTATTTGATGATCTAAAGACGAAGCAAAGGGTAGCTTTAAGGTTAGATGAAGCCTATATTAACTATATAAAAGGTGGTGATAATTCCTTTGGGACTATTCAAGATGCCCTTAATGCTATCTTAGCTAAAGATAAAAACCTCGATGGAAATTTAGAGAGATTTGAAGAATATAAGGATGAAGAAGAGGCGAAAAAGGATGCAATAAGAATCGCTCAAAGGGCTATTGGTGATGGCAAAAATATGATGGATGATATGGTTGATGATATATTGGGAGAGCATTTTTCTGGGGAATGGATTACTGCATTAATGGATAAACTACTTAAAAATAATAAGAAATTAACCGATAATATCAAAAAAATGATGGAAGAATACAAGAAACAACAAATAGAAAAGCAAGAAAAGGGAGAGACTTCAGAGACCGAAAAATCCTTAAAAGAGCTTCAAGCACAGCAACAAGCCTTGCAAAAGCTTAAAAATAATGGAGGCAATGTGAATGCCCTTAATGCGGAGGAGAAAAAATCACTAGCCAATCTTACACAAAAAGATATGCTTAGTAATGAAGAAATGCAAGATTTACAAAAGCAAGTGGATACAAATTCTTTTAAGGCTATTAGTGAATCAATAGGAGTTGATAAAGAAGATTTACAAAAAGTTTTTAAAGCTCTTTAGATGAAAATAATGCTTCTAAAAACAATCTCTTAGAAGTGGATAAAGAGTTAGTTTCTGTCATTGATTCTATCCGCAAACAAGTGCGTAATGGGGATGTGAGTTTGTTTGAAAAAATGGCGTAGGGTTATGGAGCTTAAGCCATCTAACAAGCTCTACAAGTCCTTAAGCCCAAGAATCTCTTTGAGATTCCCTTTGCATTGTAAAAGTGCGCTCTAGCAAAAGTAAAGCTTTAAATCCCTAGTGTTTTTTCAACAAGTTCTTTTAAATTTGCCTTTGTATCCTCTGTGAAAATGAAACATCTTGCCTTTGACCAAAAATAGCTTTTAGGGTCTTCAAACTTCCCCCAACGCCAGTCAAATCTAGGGTGTAGAAGCACTATCGTGGGAATATCTAAGGCTAAGGTTAAATGGGTAATTGCACTATCAATGCTTATCATACAATCAATATCGGCTAGGTTTTTTACGGTATCTTCCCAAGTTTCTATCTTTTTAGCCCTATCTTCTATCGTATCGGGTAGATTTTCATTCAATCCTACTTGAAAGGAGATAAGTTCGCATTCTAACCCTTCTAAAGCGGAAAATAAAAATTCAAAATCAAAATTCCTAGCCATATCAGAATTTACAGCATTAGGGGTGAAATAAAAAATTCCTATTTTTTTCTTTTTATTGTGAGGTTTTTTGAGCGGTATTATAGGGGTTTTTAGTTGAGGTATTTCATCAAATTTAATATCAATAAGTAAAGGTAAAGAACAGATGGGTATGGCATAATCAAAGTGTGTAGGAAAGTTTTTTAGCACTTTTAAGTTTTTAAAGGAATTGTTTTGGTTGAGAATCTTTATTTGGTTTTTAAACATCTGATACATAGCAGATTGCGGAGCAAAAAGGACTTTTGAAGCAATATTGCAAAGTTTTTCTAAACATCTACAATACATAATAGTATCCCCAAAGCCTTGTTCGCAAAATACTAAAACTTCTTTATTTTTAAAGGCATCAACACCAGAGCTATTAAAGGCTTTTCTACTTTCGTTATAGTGATATGCAGAAAAGGTTTCATTGTGTGCATAAAATAATCTGCTCTCATAATATTTTTTGCCCTCTTCGAAATTTTCACTAACCCCCATCCTCATTAATAGATAAGCAAGATCAAATTGATAAGTTGCGTGTTGGTGCAAACTTAGGCATTTTTGGTAAGCATTATAGGCTCCTTGATAATTACCGCTAAATTCTAAGACTTTGGCATAATTTTGCCAAAATTGTGCGTGATCTTGGTTAAACTCTTCTAGGGAGTGAAAAAGCTCTAAAGCTTGGGGTATGTTAAAGAGCTTAAAAAGTAAATAGGCTTTTTGGGGCAAAATCTTAGCATTTAGGAAGTCTTCCACTTCTAAAATCTCAAGATTCTCCTTATTGCTATGAGAAAGCCTATTTTGTAAATTGGATTCAATGGGGGTAGTGATTTTTTTTGTAAGTAAGCCTTTTTGTAAGCTTTCAATCATATCATAGATGAAGCTGCAAAGCTCTTCGTGGGCTTTTAAGGCTTTTTTGAAGTCGTGCATAAAATAAATTTCTACATAATGCTTCCATAATTCTAGGTTATATAAATCCTTTTGGAGTAGGTCTTTAAAGATAGTCTCCGCTTCTTTTAATTGGTTGGTAGATTTATAAAGAAAGGCTAATTCTAAGCTAATCTCATCTTTTAAATCATTATCTTTTTTTAAAAATTCTTGTAATAAAACTAATGCTTCCTCAAACATTTGATTTTTAATGTAGCTAGAAGAGAGCATAAGGGCATTAAAGCTTGTAGGGTCAAGCTCAAAAAGCTCTTTGGCATAATAGAGAGATTTTTGAAAGAGTGATAGCTTAAAAGAAGAAAGCATTGCGTATTTAAGAGCAAATTTTGGATGATTTTTTAAAAAATTTTCGCTTAAACTTAAGCATTTTTCGTAATCGGCACTAAAATAACAATAGGCAATTTTATCAAACATAATTTTCCTCAAAAATTTCATTAGAATGCAATTTTGTTTTTTTAGATAGGCTTCCTAAGGAAATCTTGTTTATTAATGGTAAAACAAAGCTAGATTATAACAGATTTTATAAGAAAAAGAGTTTTTACTGCTCTATGGAATTAGAGGCATTGGCATTTTCTCTAATTCCTTTTTTAGAATCTTTGAGCAAACTTAAGTTAAAAACAAAAATCCCAAAGATACGACACAGCCTATAAAGAGTAGAGTTATCACACAATACCCCATAATGTCTTTTGCTCCAAGTCCAGCGATAGCTAAAGCAGGTAATGCCCAAAAGGGTTGAATCATATTCGTCCAAGCATCCCCCCACGCAATAGCCATAGCGACAACTTCAGGCTTAACGCCCAAAGTCGCCCCAGCACTTAGCATAATGGGAGCTTGGACTGCCCATTGTCCTCCCCCGCTTGGGACAAAGATATTCACAATCCCAGCACTTAAAAAGCTAAAAAAAGCAAAATTATCGGCATTGGCGAAATTTGTAAAGCTAGTAGAGAGTAGTGTTACTAGAGATTCTCCGCCATTTAATGCCCCATTCATCATACCCATAATCCCTGCATAAAAGGGGAATTGCAAGATAATCCCAGCCGCACTTTTTGCCGCTTTGTTGATGGCTTTGATATAAGAAATAGGGGTTTTATGGAGTAAGATTCCCAAAAATAAAAAAATAAGATTAATGATATTTAAATTAAGATTCCCACCCCTAGTAAAATACATCACAATATAAGCAAATCCAAAACAAGCTATCAAAGCAGTAAGAAGGAAGCTATGCTCTAAAAATGAAGCAATAGTATGCTCTCCTTTGTGAGAGATTACTTCTTTTTCTTCTTCCTCTTTTAGAAGCTTTTTATCAATCTCGATGATGTTTTTTTCCTCAGGATGTATGAAGCTTAAAAGTAGAGGCAAAAAGATGATAATTATGGCTGTTATGATGAGATTATAGCTTGAAAAGATAGTGAGTGAGGTAGGTATTGCCTCTGTTAATAGCCCTTGTGTGGTTTTACTTAGAGATTCTCCGCCACTTGCTAAGGTTAAGGGTATAGAGCCGCTTAATCCTCCGTGCCACACGACAAAGCCCGAATACGCACTTGCGATTAAGAGCCTATAATCCACGCCTTTGACATTTTTAGCGATTTCTTTGGCAAAAATCGCAGAAATAACAAGCCCAAATCCCCAATTAATCCAATTTGCAATCAGGCTTAAAAAGCAAACAAGCATAATGCTTGAGGTTTTGGATTGTGGGAGTTTGCTAATTTTTGTCAGCATATTTTGCAAGATAGAAGCACTTGCTAAGGCTTGTCCTAGCACTAAAACTAAAGCCATTTGCATAGAGAACCCAAGGAGATTCCAAGCCCCATTCCCCCAGTGGTTAATCATACTTAGCGGACTTTGTGAAGTGGCAAATATCCCTAGCACAAAGACTACTAAAGAGAGCAAAATTACCAAAACAAAAGAATCAGGCAAACATTTTGAGGCTAGAAAAACACAGCCTTGTGTAAATTTTCTTAAAACAAACATAAAACTCCTTTTTAGTAGATTCCAAAGGTTGCTAAAATAATCCCCACGATTAAAGCAAGGATTGGGATTATCACCGCAACTACGCAAATATCTAAATAGCTTTGTTTATGGCTAAGTCCTGTAATGGCAAGTAACGTGAGGACTGCGCCGTTATGAGGGAGCGCATCAAGCCCACCAGAGGAGATAGAGGCGATTCTGTGAAAAAGCTCTAAAGGGATAGATTCTTGGAGGGCTATTTCTCTATATTTATCCGCTAAGGCTTCTAGGGCGATACCCATACCCCCACTTGCCGAGCCTGTGGCACCAGCTAGGAGATTAACCGCTATGGCTTCTGAAATAAGGGGACTTCCTTTGATGCTTAGTAGCAAATCAATTAAGCTTTGAAAGCCCGGGACATTTTTTACCACAGAGCCAAAGCCAACGGCTGCACTAGTGTTAATAACAGCAATCACAGCTCCACTTGCCCCCTCATTAATAGCAGTGATAAATCGCTTAAACTGATAGACATTAAGGGCTAAAATCAAAAAGATTCCACAAAGGAGGGCATTAATGATATTAAACTTCAAGACATTGAGTAAGATTACCACACAAAATAAAGGTGCTAAAGAGAGTAGGAAGTGAGGATTTTTGCCGCTTATGGATTCTCTTTGGCTTTCTTTTGGGCTATCATAGCCCTCTCCTCTAGCTTTTAGGAAATTTTCTCGGTATTTTAGATAAGCATACCCCCCTATAAACATTATCAAACTTGCCACTACCCCTGTAATAGGTGCTGCCATAGCGGTTGTATCAAAATACTTAATAGGAATGAGATTTTGGATTTGAGGGCTTCCCGGAAGTGCCGCCATAGTAAAGGTAAAAGCTCCCAATGCGATACTTGCTGGTATTAGCCTCCTTGAGATATTTGCGACTTTAAAAAGTTCCAATGCTAGAGGATAAACCGCAAAAACAACGACAAATAAGCTCACTCCTCCATAGGTTAAAACAGATGCGGAGAGTATCACTCCTAAAATCGCCCTTTTTTCTCCAAGTGCCTTTCCTAAGCTCAAAGAAACAGAAGTTGCCATATTAGTAACTTGCATAAGCTTCCCAAAAATAGCCCCAAGCATAAAGACAGGAAACCACGATTTGGCAAAGCCTACAAACCCGCTCATATAGACATTAGTATAGGCATCAAATAAATCTAAACCACCGCCTAAAGCGACGATTCCAGCAGCTAT
This sequence comes from Helicobacter mesocricetorum, assembly GCF_900198605.1. Lineage (GTDB taxonomy): Bacteria > Campylobacterota > Campylobacteria > Campylobacterales > Helicobacteraceae > Helicobacter_D > Helicobacter_D mesocricetorum. The sequence continues at coordinate 9,828 of NZ_FZPJ01000013.1, forward strand.
TGGGGCTATCCAAATAATAGACCAACCAAGATAGGCTAGAATCATCAATACCACTAAACCTAATAAAATTCCAAGCATTACTAACTCCTCATTGTGCGGTGTATCCGCCATCAATAAGCATATTGGTTCCGGTTATATGTTTGGCTTCATTAGAGCTTAAAAACAAAGCTAAAGCCGCAATATCCTTAGCATCTATTAGCCTTTTTTGGGGGATTAGGGGGTAGAGGACTTCTTCTAAGACATTCTCCACGCTCACCCCCCTTGTATTGGCTAAATCTTGCATTTGTCCTCTAACTAATGGCGTATCAATATATCCCGGGCAAATCGCATTAGCGGTGATATTATAGGTTGCACACTCTAGGGCTGTAACTTTTGTAAGACCTATGATTCCGTGTTTTGCGCTATTATAAGCAGCCTTTCCCGCAAACCCTATCACTCCATTGATAGAGGACATATTAAGGATTCTCCCAAAGTTTTGCGCTTTCATAATCGGCAGCACATATTTTGTGCTAAGAAAAGCCCCAACTAGCATAATATGAAGCATTTGTATGAATTTATCTGTGGGAAAATCCTCAAGATTTGCGACATATTGCAATCCTGCGTTGTTGATAAAAACATCAATCCTGCCAAAGTGATTCTTAGTTGTTTGTATTAAGTGCTTAATATCCTCTTCTTTGCTAACATCACAGAGGATTCCTAAGCATTGGCTTTTATCAAATTTACTCGTGCATTCTTGCAAGGCATTGGCGTTAATATCAGAGAAGACAATCTTATATCCATTTTGTAAAAAAGATTCTGCGATACTAAAGCCTATCCCGCTTGCAGAACCTGTAATAATGGCTACTTTTTCCATAGGACTCCTTTAGGGCTTTAAGCAGATTTCAAAATCCGCCTCTGTTTTTGCTTTTATCTCCTCTAAGCTCACATTGGGTTGGAGTTCGATGAGTTTGCATTTACCCTCTTTAAAGCTAAAAACTCCAAGTTCTGTAACGAGCAAATCTACGCATTTTGCACCGGTTAGGGGGAGGGTGCATTGCTTTTTAAGTTTGCTATTGCCGTATTTATCAGTATGTTCCATCATAATAATGACCTTTTTCACGCCATTGACTAAATCCATAGCCCCACCCATTCCCGGGACGAGCTTACCGGGGATTATCCAATTTGCTAGATTCCCCTCACTATCAACCTCTAAAGCTCCAAGCACGGTAATATCCACATGCCCTCCACGGATGAGGCTAAAGCTAAAAGCAGAATCAAAAAACATACCCCCCTCTAAGATACTAGAGGGCGCACCCCCAGCAGTTGTGATTCGGCTATTTTCCTCTCCCTTATTAGGCATTGGACCCATTTTTAGCATTCCATTTTCGGATTGCAAGTAGATATTAATGCTCTCTGGAATGTAGTTGCTAACTTGCGTTGGCATTCCAATCCCTAGATTGACTAAATCCCCATCTTTAAACTCTTTTGCCACTCTTTTGGCGATAAGCTCTATGATTTGTTCTCTTTCCATTACTTATTCCTTGTGTTGGATGATGTAATCTACCGCAATGCCCGGCACTACTACATTATTTGGATTAAGAGGAGTGGATAAAATCTCCTCTACTTCAACAATCACCAAATCCGCCGCCATAGCCATAAGGACATTGAAGTTTCTTGTTGTCCCATCATAGGCAAGGTTTCCGTATTTGTCCGCATAGGTTGCATAGATTAACGCCACATTTGCGTGTAAGGGACGCTCTAGCAAGTAGTCTTTGCCATCGACATTGATGATTTGTTTGCCTTTGGCGACTTCTGTGCCTAAGCCTGTGGTAACTAACACCCCTCCAAGCCCAGATCGACTAGCCCTAATGCGCTCTGCTAAAGTGCCTTGCGGAACTAGGGTTACTTCTAGTTCCCCAGCACTCATTTGCCTCCCTGTTTCTTTATTGGTCCCAATATGTGTAGTGATTGCCTTTTTGACTTGCTTATTGACAATGAGCTTTCCATAGCTAAAATCCACCATAGCCGTATCATTGCTAATTATTGTGAGATTCTTCGTTCCTAACTCCACTAACGCATCAATACAATTAAGCGCACTCCCACAGCCCATAAAGCCACCTAACATCAAAGAATCTTCTTCTTTTATCAAACTTGCCGCTTCTTTTGCAGAAATTATTTTCATCACTCACCCCTCTCAAAAATTGCTGCGATTCCAGCCCCTCCGCCCACACAAAGTGTAGCAAGACCTAATTGCTTGTTTTGTCTTTTCATCTCTTGTAGAAGCGTTACGACAATCCTAGCTCCACTTGCCCCAACAGGATGTCCCAAAGCAATAGCACCCCCCTTAATATTGACCCTATCAAGCTTGGGTTGGAGTTCTTTTAAACTTGCGAGGCTTTGTGCGGCAAAGGCTTCATTAGCCTCTATCAAATCTATATCATCAATGTGCATTTTGGTTTTTTCTAAGACTTTCTTAGCCGCCATTGCCGCACCAATACCCATAATGCTAGGCTCTACACCGATACTAGAATAAGCTTTGAGCGTAGCTAATATAGGGAGATTAAGCTCTTTCGCCTTTCTTTTGCTAGTAAGTAGCACAAAAGCCGCTCCATCATTAATCCCCGAGGAGTTTCCAGCAGTTACGCTACCATCTTTGCTAAAGGCGGGTTTGAGTGAATGCAGAGATTCTAAGCTTAAATCTTGTTTGACAAACTCATCTGTATCAAAGATTGCCTCTCCCTTTTTGTGCTTAAGAGTGATTGGCACAATCTCTTCTTTAAATTTATCCTCTTTGATAGCTTTTGTGGCTTTTTGTTGAGAGAGCAGGGCAAACTCATCTTGCTCTTCTCTTGAGATATTATATTTTTGGGCGAGATTTTCAGCGGTGATTCCCATATGATAGCCATTTATCGCACAAGTTAGAGCGTCTTTTAGCATACTATCGACAATGTTTTTATCGCCCATTTTGTAGCCATTGCGGACATTTTCTAGCAAAAATGGAGATAAAGACATATTTTCAGCTCCACCTGCTAGGATAATCTCACTTTCTCCTAGCATAATGCTTTGTGCGGCTAAACAAATCGCCTTTAGTCCAGAGCCACAGAGTTTATTAACCACATAAGCCCCAGCTTTTTCATTCATTCCTGTTTTAAGCGCAATTTGTCTAGCGGGGTTTTGCCCAAGCCCAGCTTGTAGAATCTGCCCTAAAATAAGCTCTTCTATCAGCTCTGCTTGAAGATTAGATTCTTTTAAAATCTCTTTGCAAACCGCAGTGGCTAAATCTATGGCACTTGTGTTTTTTAAACTTCCTAAAAAAGACCCAATAGCGGTTCTCTTCGCGCTAATGATGGCAACTTCCTCCATTCATAACTCCTAATTAATTGGTATCTTGCTATGCAAACTCTTTTATTTTGCCCCCCCCCCCCCTGTTATTAGACTTAAAATAAAAAATTTTGAAACAAAATTTGGAAATTTGTTGTAAAAGTAACATTTGGGGGAGCGAAGTTTAGAGGTTTGGAATGGAAGTTTGGATTGTTGGAAACCTTGCGATATTTGGGTTTTACTACAATAGGACAAGGAATAACTTTTGTTAAACTAAATCCAGTGAATAATCTTAGATATGGATTCAAGTAGAAACACTTCATATTTATAAGACTAGAATTACCCAATTAAGACTTTATGTCTGAAAATTCATATTGCTACAATGAGACAAGGTTAATTGCAATCCTAACCCCTCACACAGGACACCTCACATACAGCAGAGGCTAGCAAGTAGCCCTGCTATGCTTTTAAGTTTTTGGGTGAATCTCTCAAGCTTAAAAGAAATATTGCAATTTTGTCGCCTTTTGTGTATAACTGCCTAATGGATGAAACAAGGTTTTACAAAGCCTTGCTACTTGGTCAAACTCGATTCTCCTTTAGGGAGTCAAGCTTTTTTTGACTATTAGCGTGATTCCCCTCTTGTGTAACAAAAGCCTTTATAACATCCTTCTCTCCCTTATCTTCGCTTAAGATAATCAGTGCATTATCATAAAACTTTTTGTTACAAAATTCGATGATTTTTGGGTGGCAGCGATAATGCTCTTTGAGCATTACTTTTGAAGCTTCAGGCAAAGTAGCAATCACAGAACTTAGTAAGCTTTGCTTTGAGAAATCATAATGCAAAGCAATGGCATATTTTTGTGTAAGCTATTCAATAAGGGGACGCTTGTTTTGGGGGATAACATTAGGAAGTTGCTTGGTATCTCCTACAATAACAGCATTTTTTGCACAACTTAATGCCAAAAAGCCTGTAACTAAATCTACTTGCGAGGCTTCATCAATAACTACATAATCAAACAATGCCCCTGTTAAATCAAGTGAGGACTTTATAGAATAAGTGGTGCTTAAAATTACGGGATATTCTTGCAAAAAATCAAGGGCTTTATACCTGAAATCAGAATATTCAAAGCATACCCTTTTTCGCTTGTTTTGATATTTTTCTTTAAGATGAGATTGCAATAAAAGCAAAGAATGTTCTTTGAGTTTTTGTAGGGGATTTTGTTGTTGTAAAGCTTGAAGGGTTGATTGTAGATTTTGTATGGTTTTTGAAAGTTCTAAATTTTTAAGCCTATAATAATTTTTGTCTAATGTGTGTAAAATTTCTTTTTTAGGGGCTTTATAGAAATTAAAATCGCCTATTTTTTCTAAAAAAATGAGTTTTAGCTTAAACCAAAAAGAGAGTTTTTGCTGGGTTTCAATCTGCACTTTAGTCCTTAAGATCTTATCGCTAGTTAATTTTGTAGGATTTTTGATTTTTAAAGATGTAATACCTTCTTGCTTTTTAAAGTGCTTATACTCTAATCTTAATGCATTTAAAGATGCTTTTGCGTTAGCTAGGTCGTTGGTTAGATAGAAAATTGGAGAGCTTTTTGATTATAGGCTATAAGTTCTTGCTTAAGCTTTGTAGTATCTATTATTGGTGTATCAAAAGGAGGATAAGTGCCATTTTGGTTAGCGATAAAGCTTTCTTTATTTTCCTTTTTTCCTAAAGTCGCACAAACATAGTCCAGTCCATAATTTTCGAGCTTTTCAAAGATGTTTTGCGTAGCAGAGTTATTATTAGAGAGTATCGCAATGCTTTTATTTTGAAGAATAAGATTTGCGATGATATTTAAAATGGTTTGTGTTTTGCCCGTCCCGGTGGTCCTTCAATAATGCTTATTTGCTGGGATATTGCATTTTGCACAGCTTGGTATTGAGAATTATTTGCCCCAAAGGGAAAAATAAGTGGGGGCGTATGGGTGGAAGTTTGCATCAAGGATTCAGGATTGCAATAAATATATAAAGCAGATTCTTGAGCGATAGTTTGGATTTTTTCATATTCTTTAAGTAATACATTTAAAGCACCCTCTGAAGTTTGTATCTCCAAAATAGAGCAAAGCTCTTTGAGGTAATTAAAGAAATTATTGCTTGTTGCCCTCTTTAGCAGTCTAAAATTTTGCTTTTGGTAGATATAGGTTTGTGGATTATTCTTAAAAATTACCTTAAGGTTTTCATTCTCAAGAGTGCAATGCTGGATTTGCGCACTCTTATCCTCTCCTTTAAGGAATATAAAATATTCTTTTGTCATAATAAATTCCTTGCTTGTTTTGTTAAGGGAATTTTAATAGCCTTTATGTGGATTTAATTGGGATTGTAAAATATTTAGATTTTATGAACTCTTAAATATTAATCAATGCTTTTTAAAATAAGTAGATAGAATCCCTTAAAAACTAAATCAAAGAATTTCGATTTTCTACAAAATATTTACGTGTTGCAGTTTGGCTTAAGAGATTTAAGATATTTGCTAATCTCAAAAATAAAGCCATTGTAACTCTAAAAATCTTTCAAGAAAAGGCAAAAATCATAGATTTGCAAGTAGAATCTACCAGAAATCACCATTTTAGATAATAGTGATGAAACCCTCTAATGATAATACGAGTCATTAAATTAAGAATTGACTTATAACCTATTCTCTTAGCAAATAAGGCTAAAGTCCGCAAATTAAAATCTCTACCAAATAAGTATAAGAGGTTTAAAACCTTACTTCTCCTTCAATATTTTATATTCCATAGATAAATACTATTAAAATCACAATGGGAATGATAAATTTTATATAATAGAACCAAAAATTAATCACTCCTTGGGCATTGCTTCCATTACTAAGTTCTTTTTTAGCATCGTTACCTAAAACCCAGCCGACAAACACAGCAGAAGCAAGGGCAGTGAGGACAAAAAAGATATTCCCACTAATATAATCAAAAGAATCAAAAATATTCTTACCTAGAATGATTGTTACATCACTCCAGGCACCATAAGAGAGGATAGAGGGGATATTTCCTGCGATGAATGTTAGGATTAAAACAATGCTGACCGCAACCTTTCTGCTTAAATGTAGCTTTTCTTCAGCAGCTGTAATAAGCACTTCATAAAGGGTAATAGAAGTCGTAAAAGCAGCAAGAGTAAGAAGCACAAAAAAGCCAATAGCTATAAACGAGCCAAAGTGCATATGCGAAAATACAATGGGTAGAATCTCAAAAACAAGCTTTGGACCAGAATTAGGCTCTAAGCCAAAAGTAAAGAGCGAGGGGAATATCATAAATCCCGCTAAAAGGGCAATAATGGTATTGACAATACCGGTGCTAACTGCTGTCTTGATGAGATTTTCTTGTTTGTTAATATAAGAAGAAAGCGTTATTATAACCCCAAAACCAAGTGAGAGTGCGAAAAATACCTGTCCTAAGACATTAATAAAAAGTTTTGCATCTATCTTGCTAAAATCTGGTGTGAGATAAAAGGCAATACCTTCTGTTGCTCCGGGAAGCGTAACATTTCTAATCACAATGCCAATAAGGCATAAAAAAAGCAAAGGCATAAGAAATTTCATCGCTTTTTCTATACCATTTGCGACGCCTCTAATTAAAACAATCCAATTCAGCAAGATAAATAATATCGTGTATAAAGTTATCATAAGAGGGTTATGCTCAATATTTTGAGAGTAAAAACTTTGAGTGATTTCTTTATTGATAGGAGTTGATAAATCAAGATTCCCATTTAGGATGTTTGCGATATAAGTAATAACCCAGCCCCCAAGCACCATATAATAGGCAATAATCCCAAAACAACCAATCAATCCCATAAATCCTACAATTTTCCAATATTTTGAAAAAGTTTTGTTTTGATAATAGGGGCTAAAGGCGTCTAGGGAATTTTTATGCGCTCTCCTCCCAATCACATTTTCTACTAAAATCATAGGAATCCCAATAACAAGCATTGCGATGATAAATACTAGCACATAAGCCCCACCGCCATTTTCTCCCACCAAATAGGGGAATCTCCAAGTTGCACCAAAACCAATCGTTGCTCCAGCTACTGCAAGTATATAAGTCAAGCTATCTGACCAAGTATGTCTTTTATTGGTTTTCATTAATACTCCTATACGAATTTATAAAAAGATTAGTAAATCTTAAATAATGTATTTTGTTTTATCTAACCTCTTTTTTATTGCATTCTAAGAATGTTTTACAAAATAAATTTTGATATTTTGCTATAAAAGCCATATTTTACAAAAATAATTTGGAGTTTTGATTTATGGTTTGGCAATAGCGGAATATCTTGAAGCTAAGGTTTAATATTTTGTGTAAATTTGTATAACTTTAATAGGGAATAACTCTTATATATTTATTATAGTATTATCAATAAAGTTTAGTTTATTATTATAAAGTTTGTTGATTTTTGAAACTTTCTTTGCTATAATGGCAAAAAATTTATTAAAAAGGATGAATAATGGCAAAACATACTTTCCAAACCGAGGTTAATCAACTCTTAGATTTGATGATTCACTCTTTATATTCTAATAAGGAGATTTTTTTACGAGAGCTTGTTAGCAATGCTTCAGATGCGTTAGATAAGCTTCAATACTTAACATTAACCAATGAGAAATTAAAGAATCTAAGTTTTATTCCAGAAATTCATATTAGCTTTGATAATGACAAAAATATTCTAACCATTAGCGATAATGGAATAGGGATGAATGAAAAGGGTTTATTGGATAATCTAGGCACGATTGCAAAGAGTGGAACAAAAAATTTCCTTTCTAAACTTAGCGGGGATAAGAAAAAAGATTCCGCACTTATTGGACAATTTGGGGTAGGGTTTTATTCGGCGTTTATGGTAGCAAGTAAAATCATTGTAACCACTAAAAAAGCGGGAGAAAAACAAGCTTTTGCTTGGATTAGTGATGGAAGTGGAGAGTTTGAGATAGAAAAATGTGAAAAAGAAACTCAAGGGAGTGAGATTAAACTTTATTTAAAAGAGGACGAAAAGGAATTTACAAGTCGCTATCGCATTGAAGAGATTATCAAAAAATACTCTGACCACATTCCTTTTCCTATTTTCTTGCATTTTGTAGAAACCAAAAGTGAAGGAGAGGGTGAGAATAAAAAGGAGATTATAGAGGAGAAAAGTGAGCAAATCAATAAGGCTTCTGCACTTTGGAGAGTGGCTAAAAAGGATTTAAAAGAAGAGGAATATAAAGAGTTTTATAAGAATCTTGGTTATGACTCTAATGATCCTCTTACTTGGATTCATACGAAAGTTGAGGGTAGTTTAGAATATACTACACTTTTTTATATTCCTCAAAAAGCACCTTTTGATCTTTATAGGGTGGATTATAAATCCGGTGTTAAGCTCTATGTAAAGCGGGTTTTTATCACCGATGATGATAAAGAACTCTTGCCCTCTTATTTACGATTTGTGAAAGGGATTATCGATAGTGAAGACTTACCTTTAAATGTTAGTCGTGAGATTTTACAACAAAATAGAATCCTAGCCACGATTAAATCTGCCTCCACGAAGAAAATTATTAGTGAAATTGAAGATTTGCAAAAAGATGAGGAAAAATATAAGAGTTTCTATCAAGAGTTTGGTCGATGTATCAAAGAGGGGGTGTATAGCGATTTTGAAAATAAAGAAAAGCTTTTAGATCTTTTGCGCTTCCCCTCTAATAAAAGTGAGGGCAAAGCCATTTCTTTTAAAGCTTACAAGGAGCGAATGAAAGAGGGGCAAAAAGCTATTTATTATTTGCAAGGTGAGGATTTGGAGTTATTAAAAAGCTCTCCTTTGTTAGAAACTTATGCGAAAAAAGATATTGAGGTTTTATTCTTTAGCGATGAGATTGATAGCATTGTTATGCCTATGGTTGGGGAGTTTGATAAGACACCTTTACGTTCTATTAATTCTAAGGAAGCGATCGATGATTTAGGAGGAGATTCTCTTGATGAAGCCACAAAAGAGAAATTTAAAACCTTACTAGAATCCTTTAGTAAGATTTTAGGAGATGAGGTTAAAGAGGTGCGTTTAAGCACAAGATTAGTTGATGCTCCTTCTTGTATCGTTGCTGACCCTGATGATCCTAATGCTGCAATGATGAAGATGATGAAACAAATGGGGGCTATGGGAATGGGTGCTGATATACCAGAGCCTAAGCCTATTTTGGAGTTAAACCCTAATCATTCTATTTTGAGTAAATTGCTTTTAAGTAATGATGAAACAAAGAATGCAGAAATTGCATTTTTGCTTTTAGAAGAGGCGAAATTGCTAGATGGGGGCAAACTTAAAGATGTGAATGCTTTTGTAAAAAGTTTAAATACTTTACTAGAAAAAAGTATTTAAGAGAAGTTAAGATTCTCCCTCTTTAGAGGGGAGTAAAAGAGGGTCTAAAAAGCTCTTTAAAGTAGCAAGAGCAACTTTTTCATTAAGTCTTGTTAAAAGACAATCACTTTTTTTACTCCCCTCACAACCATCTCTCCCGCAAGGCACACAAGCAAAACTCTCTTGATAGGCTAGGTGCTTACCCATTCTTTGAATCCCATTTTTTTGCGTGTAAGTAGAAGTTAGTAAATCATTATCCCAAGGTCCCCAATTAATGACCCCGCTTGGTCCAAAGAAAGCAAAGGTTGGTATATTATTTGCCGCACTTAAGTGCATAATGGCAGTATCAACGCCAACAAAGGCTTTTGCCTTAGAGTTTAAGTAAGAAACTTCCGCTAAGGAAAAATTGTTTAGGGCTTTAGGCTTATGCTTTACAAGGTTTAAAATGCTTTGTAGTTTTTCTAATTCTTGTTGATTGCTACAAGTTAAAAGACATTCTATTTGGTAGGTTTGGGTAATAAAATCTAGGATTTTTGCGCAAAAATCTTCGCTTAAGCATTTAAACATCCAACGACTAAAAAAATGCAAATGGATAAAGTTTTTTGGTATTTGAAAGTTTGGTAGCTCTTGACTTTTTGCTGCTTGCACCTTTTTGGTAATAATTGGGATATTAAGCACCCTTAGGGCTTCTAAATTATTATCTATGGTGTGTTGGTATTTTTCTTGGAGATTATGTGTGTAGATAGGTCTAGCCCAAAAGGCTTTTGGGCTAAATCCAATCCGCATTTTTGCACCGCTAACAAGGCTTAAAAAGGCACTTCTCTCACCACTTGTTAAGCTTATTACTATGTCATATTTTTCGTCTCTAATCGCCCTTAAGAGTTTAATCCCATATTGGAGTTTTTGGAATTTTCCCGCTCTTTTGAGGATGTGGATTTTGCGGATATTTTGGTGGGGTAAAATCCCCTCTGTGCCAGCATTGACTAAAACATCAAGAATGCTAGATTCTCCAAAATGGATTTTAAGGTTTTCAAAAAGAGGGGTAATGAGTAAAGTATCCCCTATATTACGAAGTTTGATGATTAGAATCTTCATTTCTTTCCTTGTTTGCTTCATAGAGTTTAATATATTTCCAAAATGCACTTTGTGCGTTATAAGAGGCTATAACAAAGCCTTCATATCCTTCTAAGAAACCCTTTTGCAAAAGGTAGTTTTTAAAAAAGCACCAAAGTGAGTGAATACAAGCCTTTAAAGGAGAGCTTTGCTTCTTGCCTGCAAAATCTTGCGCATAAAGTGTGGTGTATTTTTGCATTTTGGCTAAAAACTCACTCGTGTTTTGGTAAGGATAGTGGGAGATATGTCCTTGCAAGGGGATAACCTTTAGGGGTTTATGGCTTAAAGAGATAATTTTTTCATGCACAGCGGAATCATCAAAGTTTGCTTTGTGTCTGTGATAGATTCCACAAAATCTATCTGGATACCAACCACAGCTTTTAATATGCCGATGATTGAAATAATTTTTTACATCATAGCTATAACAAAAATCCTCTTCTAATTTTTTCTCTAATAGCTCATCAATAAGCTCTCTTGAGGCGATTTCATCACTATCAATAGAGAGTATCCAATCGTTTTTAGCCAACTTGCTACCTAATTTTTTCATAGCCCCAAATCCTATAAAATCGTGATGATAGATGCTAACATTACTGAATCTTTTTGCGATTTCTAAAGTTGCATCTTCTGAACCATTATCTAAAATTACGATTTCATCAATCTTGCTAAGGGATTGTAAAACTTCTTTTAAGAGTCTTTGGGAGTTTTTTGTTAGGATAACCGCAGAGATTTTATTCACTCTTCCTCCTATAAATTTCTTCATATTGGTTTTTGAATTTCTTATGAAACCAAAGCCATTCTTTGGGGTTTTCTTTTATGAGCTGCTCTAATAGATCGCTTTGGATTTGTGTGAGATTGTAAATATCTTCTTTGATGTTTTCACTCTTTTGGTATTCAATAGGGGGCAGGACTTTAATAAGAATCTTTTTGTAATCTTTAGAATAAAAGGTAACAGAGCATACAATTTTTGCGTCAAATTTTCTTGCTAAGATTGAAGCAATAGGGGTGTGCCGAACTTTTTTACCAAAGAAATTAACCAATTCTCCATCGCTTTGTGCGGTATTTTGATCGGTTACTATGCCTACAACCTTGTCTTTTTTTAAAGCTTGTATGAGATGTTTTGCCGCTCCATTTTTATCAAAGATAGATATATTAAATTTAGAGCGCACTTTTAGGAGGTATTCATTAACAAGTGGATAGGGAGTCATTCTAGCAATAGCAGTAATGGGGTGATTGAAATAGCAAGTAAAAGCGGGTGTAGAGTATTCCCAATTCCCAAAATGTGCCGTTACTAATATGATCTTCTCTCCCTTTTGGAGTAGATTGTGAATAATTTCTGGTTTATCAATTTGGATAGTATTTAAAATGTGTTTTTTACTGCTAACCCCTAGCATAAAAAAGCTAATGGAGCTATAGACTAAGTTTAGGTAATTAGTCTTTAGAATTTCTTGTTTTTGTTCTTGTGTTAGGGTGTTGTTGTAGGCAAAATCCAGATTTGCTAGTAAGTCAAACTTTCTCTTTTTGTCAAGCAAAGAAAGCAAAGAAGCGATACAGAGAGCAAAATTAAATCTTAAAAAATGTGGCATATAAAGAAAGAATAAGCCTAGTATCTTTAAAAATCCAAAAAATAAAAATCTTTTCATTGGGCAATCCCTAAAAGTCTCTTAGCAAGTTCAAAAACCTCTTTAGCGCGAATATGGGCAATGCTAAAATCTTTTTTGTCATAATTTGCATGAGCATTGGCACTAAGTGAGAGATTTTTGTCCGTAGGTAGCCCAAATCTTTTTGCAGGAGTTGCTCCAAAAAGTGTGATAGAGGGACGATTAAAAGCCCAGCTTAAATGTGTGATACCCGTATCACCGCCTATGATTAAGTCCATTTGAGGAAGGAGTGCTTTGATTTGTTGGAGATTAAGATGAGATAGGGCTTGAAAATCCAAATGATCGTCGGTTTTGATTGCTTGTTTATGGCTAAGTAAGAGAGGCTTAATGCCTAAGGTATTAAAAAGTCTAGTAAGCTCTAAAAAGGATTCTTGAGGGTAGGTTTTATTAGGTTTTGAAGTCTCTAATACCAATAATACTCTTTTGCCTTTTATAAGGGGAGGGGATAGATTTTCATTAGCTTTAAGAAAAGCAGGGGGATGCAATAGGGTTTGGAGAGTGGGAATTTTGAGATTAAAAGCACTAAAGGCTAAAGTGGCATTGCGTAATAAAATATGTTCTTCATAAGGTATGGAGATTTTTTGCGTATAAAAAAGAGAGGCTAAAGGCTCTTTAATGCTTTTATAATCAAAACCAATGAAATTTTGCGTTTGTAAGCATTTCCCTACAAGCGCAGATTTGAGTAAGCCTTGTAAATCTATAATAAAATCATAAGATTCTTGTTTGAGGCTTCTATAAAGGCTTAGGAGATTTTTTATTTTTTTTTCTTTAAGGCTTTGTTTAATGGGGAGAGAGAAAAGCTTGTGGATATAAGGGGAGTCCTCTAAAATCTCATAAAAATTGGAATCTACATACCAATGAAAAATAGGTTGGTATTTCTCCTGAAGTGCAGAAAAAAGGGAGGGTAGAATGCTTGCACTATGAATAATATCTCCCATAGAGCTTAAGCGAATGAATGCAATTTTTAATGGTTTTAGCATAATTTTAAAGAAAGATTTGGAGGGGTGAGGAGTTTTTTTAGCTTTTCTTCTAAAATATAAGAGAGGTTTTGGTGTTGGATATGCAAAGTCAAGTGATTTTTATCTTCTATCCAAGTAAATACAAAGTCTTTTGGATTAGGATTTTTGCTAAGTAGATTGGCTAATGCGACAAAAAGACAGAGATATTGCAAGATTTCTAAAGAAGGCAGTAGTTGCTCATAGGGATAGTTATTAGGAAGTCTTTTGCTATTGTATTGTGTAAGGAAAGCAATGAGTAATCTATCTTGATGAGTGAGTGCATAATTTAAGGCATTAAATAAAATATAGTTGCTATGCCTATGCTTTTCGTAAAAATTCAGTGCTACCCCTACATTACAGAGTTCTGAAGCAATATTTAGATGCATAGCAAAAGATTGGGGGATAAGGTTAAAGCATTTTTGAGAGATAAACAATTTAGAGGCGATAAATTTAGCGTTTTTAGAGAGCTGGGGGTTTCGGATAAATCTATCTTTTAGATTGCGCACACTAGGGTTAAAGTTTGGGGGAAAACTTGTTTTGTTTTTTAATAAATCTTTTAAAAACACCCCCTCTCGCACACCAACTCCACTTGTAACGACTTTTTCTGCCCCAAAATGTTCTAAAACCAAATGAAAAATCAAACTACCGCTTTGTATAGAATCTAACCTGTCTTCTTTAATACCTAATTTGCATAATTCTTGTGTCGGGGTGTTATAGATTCTTTGGATAAAGCCTTTTTGCTCTAAAAAGTTGTATTCAAAAGCGTGGAGTGTTGAGAGCGGATATTGGATTTGTTTTTGGATAGCTTTGCTAATAGCCCTTGCGCTTCCACCAATCCCAAAAACTCTTGAATGCCTAAAATGTGGGGGGAGTTTTTGTAAATGTTCTTGGATAAAACGATACGCCCCTTGGTAATCGCCTTTGTCTAAAAAAAGCTCTTTTAGGCGGATAGTTCCTATATCTAGTGAATAAGTATCAAGGATTTTATGTTTTTCAATCAACGCACATTCTGTGCTTCCGCCGCCTATATCAATTGTGATTCCGCTATCATAGGGCAAAAGATTAAGTGCTGCTAAAGCCCCAAAATATGATTCTTTATTTCCATCAATAACTTTGATGTTTAAGCCAATTTCTTTTGCTTTTTGTAAAAGGATAGCCTTATTAGGAGCATCACGAACCGCAGAGGTTGCGACACAAAGAATCTTTCTTGCTTTATGGAGTTTTGCAATCCACAAAAAGCTTTTTAGTGCATTAATAGCTCTTTGTATGGGTTCATTTTGTAAATATCCCTTATGTTCATAAGAGTTTTCGGAGATTCGAACTTTACTTTTAGATTCATAAAGCAAATGAAAACCAAAATGGCTAGTTTTTTCAAAGATAGCCATTCTCGCAGAATTAGAACCAATGTCAATAACTGCTGTGATTTTTGCCATTAATCTTCTTTGTGGATTTGAAAATGCTTAAATTTTAACTCTTCAAGGGTTTCTACATTATCAGGATCTGATACGATAGCATCGACAGGGCAAACAGATAAACAAGCGGGTTCATCATAGAAGCTATAACATTCTGTGCAACGTTCTGGGTCTATTATGTAAAAGGGATCTCCTTCTTCAATGGCTTCATTGGGGCATTCTTCTCTGCAAGCGTCGCAAGCAATACATTCCTCGTTTATCATAAGAGACATAATAACTCCTTTGTTGAAATAAGAGAAGCTTTTAACCAAAAAAATCTGAAAACAAGCTTAATCCCTAAGAATGAGACTATCGATTCCTTTGTGTGTGGAGGTCGTAGATAAGATGATTTTATGATTAGGAATGAGTGGAATAAGTTCTATATTATCTACTATAAGGATATTAGCCCCTGCAAAAATAGCCTTAGTTAAGTCTTCTTTAGAGTAGATATAAAAAATACTCTCCAATCCAAGCTTGGCACTAAAATCATTGCAGATTTTCAAATCTTTTTGGGAGAGAATATGAGGTCTTAAGCAAAGAGAATCCGCACCATAAACAAGGGATTCTAAGATTTGGTAAGTATCAATAATGGGAGTATCAAAGATAAGTGGCAAATTCACATATCTTCGTATATAAGTGAGGTTTTCTAAAGAATCTATTACTAAAGCACTATGATTTTGTGCTTTATGGATAGCTATTTCTAAAAAATCTTTAGTATCTAGCACACGATAGAGGTTTTTGGGTGTGAAAGTCTTGGTTTTTCTTAAAGTTTCGCTAATAGGGCGCGGTTGATAGGGTGTATAAGCAAGACTTCTGCCTAGCCACTCTTGGGGATAGCTTTGCTTTTTTTGTGCTATTTGTTTTTGGAGTGCTGTTAAATCAAATTCCATTTTAAAGGCTAATTTCTTTAATGTCTGCAATGTTTAAAAAGGCTTTATAGATTCTTGCAATAAGGTGTTTGCGGTTGTTTTTGAAGTTTTCATCAGGGGCATTTACAAGCACTTTATCAAAAAACCGATTTAAAAGAGGAGCAAGGCTTAAAAGCTCTTGAAGATAGTATGTATAATCCCCTTGATGCCCTCTTGCTTCTATTTGGCAAAATGTTTTATAAAGTGTTATTTCCTCACTAGCCATTAGGTATTCTTCTTGGATTTCTAATTGAGAGTTTAAGGCAACTTCTTTGGTGATATTAGCAAGTCGCTTAAAGGTTTGGGTAAGCAGGGCTTTGTCTTGATGTTTGAGTGTTAAATCCAATGCTTCTAATTTCTTTTTAATCTCTACAATATCCCTCTCGCCTGTGGCAAGTGTAGCCCTCAATAAAGAGGGGTTAAAGGATAAAAGAGATTCCAAACGTTCGCATAAAAAAGCTTCTAAAAGACTATCATCAAAGGGTTGATAGAGTTTGCTACAATGCTTTAAGGCTTCTTTGATACTAAGCGAAAGATTGAAATGCAAGAGGATTTTAATCACACCATTAGCGGCTCTTCTTAGGGCAAAGGGATCTTTTGAGCCACTAGGGATTTTATGGACACTAAAAAGTGCTAAAAGATTATCCAATTTATAAGCTAATGCCACAATAGCACTATAAAGATTGCTAGGAAGTTCGCTTTCTTCAGTGTTGGGTAAATATTGCTCTTTGATAGCTAAAGCAATGTTTTCCTCATAGCCTAAAGATCTTGCATAATAATAACCCATAATCCCCTGTAATTCTGTAAATTCATAAACCATCTCACTCATCAAATCCGCTTTTGATAAACTAAGGGCAGTATCTATAATCTCTAAAGCTTGGGAGTGATTATCGTTAAAAAGGTTTTTTGGCAACAAAGTAATGAGAATTTTTGCGATTGCTCTTTCTCTTTGTGCTTTATCCCACATAGAGCCTAAACCCTCTACAAAGGTTATGTTTTGGAGTTTCTCACTCTTTAAGCCATTTTTTAAATCATTATGATAGAAAAACAAAGCATCTTCTAACCTAGCACTTAAAACTTTAAGATTCCCTTGAATAATCATTGTGGAATCTTCGCTTAAAGAGTTAGAAACCATAACAAAGCCATTATAAAGCTTGTTTTGCTGGTAAGTTGCAAAATAACGTTGATGCACTTTCATAGAAGTGATAATGCAAGGCTCTGGAAGTTCTAAGAAATGTTTGTGAAACTCCCCTAAAAGAGCAGTTGGATATTCTGTGATACTAATAACTTCTTCTAAGAGTTCTTTATCAATCTCTACTCTGATTTGGTGGCTTTGTTCGATTTTTTTGATTTCTTCTAAGATTTTGGCTCGTCTTTTATTGGGATCTAAAAGTATTTTGCCCCTCTGAAGTATTGCTAAATATTCTTGTATATTCCTAACCTCTTGAGGTTGGTAGCTAAGGTTGCGGTGGATAAAGGTTTGGTTTTTGGATTCTATGCCATAGAGATTGAGAGGGATTGGGGTTTCATCTATAAGGGCTAAAATCCACGATATGGGTCGAATGAAAGCCTCTTTTAGCATTCCCCAACGCATAGTTTTACCAAAATTTAGGGAATGTAAAAATTCTTGCGTAATGGTTTGTAAAAGTTCTTTAGAGCTTTTTGCAAGAGATTCTTTTTTGCAATATAAGATTTCTTTGTCTCCTTTGATGATTGTAGAAGATTCTTCTTGCGTGATTGCACATTTTTTAAAGAAGCTTAGAGCCGCTTGTGTGGGTTGATTATCTTTATAAGCAATCTCTAAAGGTGGTCCAAAAAACTCTAAAATTTCTGGTTTTTGCATAAGAGGAAAGGAATAAGAGAGTATTACTAGTCGTCTTGGGGTATAAAAAAAGTCAAATTCACAATCTAAGCGATGATTTTTTAGGATGTTTGCAAATTTATTTTTGATATTAGGGAGTTCTCTTAAAAGAGGAATCGCTGGAAGTTCTTCTGTCCCAATTTCTAAAAGAAGCGAAGTTGTCATAAATTTCCTTATACCTTAAAAAATGTTGAAATTCTAACAAAAATAAACAATAAAAAGCTTTAAAATAAAATATTATTGATGAGTTTAAAAAAATAATACTTTAGCTTAGATAGATTAAAGCAAATTTAGTCAAAAAAGTTTAGTCAAAGTTTAGTTGCAGGACAAACCCCAAACTTTGAATATTTTTAAGCTTAAAAATTACTCAAATTTATATTATTTTTAGGAAAAATAGAGGATTATTAAACTTTCAAAAGAGCCTTATAAACCACTTGGTATAAAATTAATAGCAAGGAGTTAATTATGAATAAAATTCTCCACATTCCACACTTTGTATCTGACTTGGCGGGGGGGGGGGGCAATAATGCCTTCTCTTGTAGCTACTCCACCAAGGCTATCTTCTGTAAAAATTGATTCTAATCTTTTAGAATCTACAATCCATACTCAAACTTTAGAAATAGACTCTAAACTAGACTCTAATTTGTATTGTAAAGTAGATTCTAAACTACATACCAATTTAGATACTAATCTTAATTTAGACTCTAACTCTAACCATCAAAGACATTCTTTAGTTACTAATACAAGAACTTGTCTTTCT
>NZ_FZPJ01000006.1 GCF_900198605.1 Helicobacter mesocricetorum
GTGCTTGTATATTCTTTATTGGAGCTAAAAAGCAAGAAATCTGGCTTTTCTAGCTTGCCTTGAATGATTTTTTCCTCTTGTCTTATACACTCCCAGCCCAAAATCTCTAGCACTTTAGCGATGAAATCATCTTCAAATTGATGCTCATTTTGCTTTTGGAATCTTGTTTTATCATAGAGGGCTTTTATGGATTCTAGGGCGAGTTTGGCTTTTGATTCATTTTTGGCAAACGCATAGATTTGTGGAAAAGACACTTCTAGGGTGTGGCTTGTAAAAAGGTTGTTGTTAAGATAATTTTGATAGGGAGATTTTTGCATCACTTATACTTTCTTTTAAATTTTAAATTATTAAAACTGCTTTTGGCGGCATTATCCTTGAAACCTTGAAATTTAACGCAAGTAGCAATCTTTTGGTTTGCTGTAAAATGCTTTTTTGTAGTTCATTGTTCTACCTCTATGTTCTACCTCTATACCCAACAAGCTTTGATTATATTTTATTAATCTTTGTCGCAGTTCTACTTTATATTTAATATTATCTACATACTTTAATACAATTTTATCACCCACTAAATTATCAAGTATGGCGTCTGAATCTTTAAAGTTTAACCTTATTGCTTTTTTAGCACTTTTATCAAGGCTTAAAATCTTATGGGAGTTTGCATCAATATAGATTAAATTTTGCCAATTATCAATTGCTTTTAGCGCATCAATATCCTTTGCGTAATAAAAAGGCACGATATGGTGAAGCTCAAAACGAACATCTTTTTGCACTCCGTGTTGCTCAAAATATTCTGTTTTGATTAAACTGCTGCGTTTAAATGTAATCTCTTGACCATTGATATTAGCTTTAAGCAATAGTCTTTGTTTTTCTGTATCGTATTCAAATAAAGACATTAAATCAAAGCTATCAAACATACTTTGCGTTTCATTTCTCCAATTATGAAAGTCTCTCTTGTTTGTTTTGTTGCCCATAAAATTTTCAGGCAAACAGAATTCATTTATTACATCTTCTACAACTTTGGCTCTGGACTTTAAACTTCTAAATTCATTAATAAATTCTACTATTTTATCTTTTGTTAGTATGCTATCCTGATATTCCTTGCCAAGATAAGTTACAAAAAACATCATTTCGCTAACACTTATATATTGTGGTTTAAGTGCATTCAAAATATCTAAAACATCTTGCACTACTCCATCAAAGACGAAATCCAAAGCAATCCCTAATATTCTTTGCACTTCAAAAATATCTCTTGAATGGATAAAATCCAAGCCTTTTTGTGAAATCTTGACATATCTATATCGTGATTTTTTATCAATATCACACAATTCTTTTCTCTTGTTAAATCTGTCAATAAATCCCATTCTTTGCAGATTCACAAAAATAATCTTACGCATACCCATATCCGTAATACTTTTACCAAGATTCAACAAATCTCTATTAACATTTTTTAAATATTTGCAAAAATCTTGCTCCTCATCACCATAACGATAATTATCGCGTATATCGCCTTGAGTATGTAGCAGCAAATCATCTTGCGGCAAATGTTTTAAAACTATTTTGATATATTCTGCACTCCAACGATAATGTTGCAACTTATGTGTTCCTCTATAATCGTTTCTCAACACTCTATGATAAAGAAATTTTAAACAATCAAGCGCAGGATTTATTCCTATTAATTTATCTTCAAATTCTTTTTGCGTCATTTACCCTCCTTTATCTCTAAACTAGAATCTAAATAATTCCTATTTAATTCACATCCTATGTAATTTCTCCCTAATTCTCTAGCCACCATACTTGTAGTGCCACCACCAGCAAATAAATCTAGCACTAAATCCCCTTCTTTAGAGCTTGCTTTAATCATTCTCTCTATCATTTCTTTTGGTTTTGGGGTAGGGTGATTGAGTTTTTGCACCTTGCCATTAACCTTTTGCTTATGTCTCTCACTCACTATCTCCCACACATCTGGACAAAGCTTTCCTTTCTCATTAGGATACCAACGCTTACCATTTTTTAAGATTCCTTTTTCTCTTGCGTGTGCCATTCTTTGCGTAGATTCATAAGGTATTCTTATAGAATCACAATCAAAATAGTAATTTTTAGAATCCATTGTATAAAATAAAATGGATTCTTGATTGTTTAAGAATCTCTTTTTTGTATAACTCAAGCCGTCTTTTTTATACCAAGTAATAAAGTTTTGAAATACCGCCTTTCCTCGTAAGTAATGCAAAAATAAAGCACAATGATAAGGCGTATTAAAAATATAAAAACTCCCATTTGGTTTTATTTTTTGCAACATTAAATCAATCCAAACAAAGCTAAAATCTAAAAATTCTTGCTCATTTTTAAACTTATCCCAATCTGCTACCTTAAGATTATAAGGAGGGTCAATAATTGCCAAATCCGCATAATCATCTGGCAAAGATTCTAAAAAATCTATTATATTTTGTATGTAAATTGTGTTATATTGCAAAGCGGAGTTCATTAAAACAATTCTCCTTGCAATTTTTCCTCTATGACACTCTTATAATGTGCATAAAGTTCATACCCTATATAATTTCTTTTGAGTTCTTTAGCAACCTTTAATGTTGTCCCACTTCCCGCAAAAGGGTCTAACACTACATCTCCTACAAAAGAATAAAGCTTAATAAGGCGATAAGGTATAACTTCGGGCATAATGGCTGAATGCTTCCCAAAAGCACTATCGCTTTTGTTTGGAATAGGAATATGCCAAATTTGTTTTGTGTATTCCACCCATTCTTTTTGACTAAGTTTGCTTTGTTCCTTTATCTCTTGTGGAATCTTATTGTTTGGTTTGCCATCTTTAACATAAACACTTATAAATTCGCTTGTATTTTGTGCATAAAAATTGCGTGGATAAGGATAGCTTCCAAACATTAGTGATTTTGTCGTATTCGTGCGATTCCAGATATACAAATCAAGCAAAAATAATGGGGTAGATTCTAAAATACTATGCTGAATACCGCTTTGCAAGTCAAAAATATGGCGATTGTAATGTGTGTTTAAATCCTTTTTAAGCATAGGCATTAAAGGCACATTGATACAGAGTTTGCCATTTGGTTTTAACACCCTATAGCATTCCTCCCAAACTTGCAATAAACCATTAATATACTCTTTATAATCGTTGATTGCACCTAAATCCTCTTTTTTAGATTCTGAATATTGTATATTTTGGTAGCCATTTTTAGAATAATCTTTGATATTAAAATAAGGTGGGGATGTGATGATTAAATCCACACTGTTATTCAATACCTCCTTCATATCAGTGCTAGATTTGTATAATATTTGATTAATGGGATTTGTTGCTATCATAACTTTAATACATTTAATTTTGATGTTACCATTAGCATATTTATATTGGATGTTATCATTACCCCCTCCCATCTTCTAGCACTTTTATTTCCCCACTCGATTCTATCTCCAAAACCACATAAGGCAATCCTTGCTTATTTAACTCTTGCATAAAACAATCGGGGTCGTTTTGTTCCATATTCCACACCCCTGCTCCATTTTGAGAATCCACACCCTGCGTCTCGCCACCTTTTGGCATATCTTTATTAAGCTCTAAACGCTTGGTATTGTAAGATTTCACATTAGAATCTAAAGAATGTGTATCTTGCTTAAGATTTGCAGGTTGTGCCGAAAAATCCGATTGAGATAAGGCTGTGTGCCTATCGATTGAGGATTTTTCAAGCTCCTGCGAAGATTGAGTAAGAGACACATTCTTGCTTGCACCGATCCCCCATTTACCCTCACATATTAACTTCGCCCCAATCATCGCAGGCACACCTGTGGTATAGCTCACCCCTTGCGCATTGACTTCCTCATAGCATTTCTCATGCTCACATACATTATAAATATAAATCGTGCGTTCCACTCCGTCTTTCACCCCACGCATATAGCAGCCGATATTTGTCTTGCCTTTTGTGCGGCTTGCTAGGCTCGCAGGGTCGGGCAGAAGCGTCTTTAGCACCTCGATAGGCACGATTTTTTGCCCCTTATGCTCCACACTATCCACACGCAAAAGCCCGATGTTCTCAAGACATTTCATATGCGTGAGATAGCTTTCTCCAAAGGTCATAAAAAAGCGGATTCTTTTAAGCCCCCGCACATTGCGCACCAAAGATTCCAATTCCTCGTGATATAAAAGATAGGAGTTTTTCGCGCCCACTTCGGGATAATCCCATTCTTTCATCAATGCAAGAGGTGCGATGTCGCGCCACTCCCCGCCAAAATAACTCTCATTTCGTAAATCCTGCGTGTTGGATTCAAGCGCAAAATGCTTCTCTTCACGCTCAAACTTGCGATAGATTCTATCTTGTTGCAAATCGGGGTTTAGATTTAAATCTAGCTCTGAAACAATGCTTACTTCAGCTTTGCTTGATTGTTGGTTGTGGGATTCTTTATCCACCCCCCTGCCCTCTCGTTCCGGGAGGGGGGGGACGATGGTAGAATCCTCCGCAAGAGAGGGGGGAGTAGGCTGAGATTCTTCGCCTAAAGGCTCAGAATGACAATTTTTCCCTTTGTTATACTGAGGCTCTAAAAAAGCCGAAGTACCTCTAAAGGATTCTTCAGCCTTGCTTTGCAAGACTTCAGAATGACAAAAATACTTGCTAGAATCCCACACCCAATACCTAGCCTTTGAGCTAACCTCACGCAAATTAATTTCGGGATTGAAATTTGTCGCAAACGCATAGCCGTGGTCCCCTGCGTTGCAATCCAAAATATCAATAGCGTGAATCTCATCAAAATAATGCTTCTGCGCATAAGCACAAAAGACATTTGTAACACCCGGGTCAAACCCGCTGCCTAGCAGGGCGAAAATCCCCGCTTCTTTGTAACGCGTATCATACGCCCATTGCTCTTTATACTCAAAATGCGCAGAATCTGGGTGTTCGTAGTTTGCCGTATCTAAATAATGTGTTTTCGTCCTTAAACACGCTTCCATAATGCTCAAATCTTGATAGGGAAGCGCGACATTCACGACAAGCTTAGGTTTAACACGTTCAATCAATGCCACAAGCTCCTCTACATTATCCGCATCCACAGAGCAAATCTCAATCTCGCCCAATCCCTTAGAGCGGATAGAATCCGCAATCACCTTACATTTCTCAAGTGTACGTGAAGCAAGCACAATGCGTGAAAATACCCCACGATTTTTCGCCATTTTGTGCGCCACCACGCCACCAACACCCCCCGCACCAATTTGTAAAACAACTGCCATATAAAGCCCTCTTAGTAAATTTATTTGAAATTCTACAAAAACATTATAAAGTTTTCGTAAAATGAATAGCCCCTATTTAAGAATACTTTCTAAGGATATTTTTAATATTTTTAAGAAAAATCTTAGTAGAATATGCTTCTTTAAAAAACAAAGGAGGGTATATGCCTCTGGTGGGCATCGTGGGCTTCAAACCCATTTGAGCGGATAGGTGTCTATTTGCTGGAGAGTTCGATTCTCTCACCCTCTCGCCACTTAGTCATTAGAGGTGTATTATTAAAACATTGCCAAAGTTAAATTATAGAATAACGTTTATTGCCTTTTTGATTATCTCTGGGATATTTTCAATATTTGGAAGTCTTGGTTGGCTGGGAAACTTTGGTCAATCTTATGCAAATTTACATTTCAAGCTTTTTGGATATTTAGGATACATTTGGCTTTTTTTTCTGGCTTATTTATGCGCTAAAATCAACTACCCTCTAAAGTTTAATCAACAATTTTTAGAAAAATCTCTAGGCATTAGCCTAATTATTATTGCCCTTTTAATGTTGCAAAGCCTTTTTCTTACAGATAGTGGTATGTTTGGAATAGCACTTAATAGCATATTGCAACCTCTTATTAGAGCCGTTGGTGTGTTTTTATTAAGCTGTATAATTTTATCCCTTGGAATTATGCTTTTTCTACAAATAAACTTCAAAGAATCTTATTCTTTGTTTATCAAAGATATTAAAAAAGATTGGAATAATTTATCAAAAAACCTTAGTTTTTATAAAAAACTCCAAAACCTCTTCTCATATTCTAAAAATTCTTTAAACAAAATACAATCTTCGTCCCCCTCCCCTCGTCCTTTAACCCTTGAAGAATTAATTGATAGATCTTCACAAAATCAAGAAAACTTCCATCAACCCAAAGAAGAAGAAAAAAACCAAGATATTCAAGACCAAGATATTCAAGATAATGCCAAAGAAGATATGCTATTAATGCCTTCACCAAACACCACTGAAAGTATTGATGAGGCAAGAGATGGCAGTGAATTACTTATTTATGAAAAAGATGAACAAAGTTCAGAAGAATCCTTTTTAGAAGAAGAGAAAGAAGATATTTCTTCAAAAATTAGGTTAATCCCCATTAAAGACATTCAACAAAAAAATCTGCAAAATTTCGTGCATATTGACCCAAAAGACGCTATGGAAAGGTTAAAAAAAATCGAAAAAACCCTCTATAAAGAGCCACAATCTCAAGAAAACACCTTAAAATTAATCCCAAAATCAGAGATTCAATCTCCACAACCCCCCGAACAGCCTGTAGAATTCATCAAAGAACCTCCAAAAGAATCTAAAAAAATTAAACCCATTAAAACCTACCCAAAAGATCTCTATTCCCCCAAACCCTTTAGTGCTTATTTAGAAGATAATAATACCCCTACAAAAGAAATTATTCCCTCTATTAACGAAGATACAACACTTCCTAATACGATTTTTTACTACACCAAAAAAGACACTCAAACTCCACAAGAAATGCCACAAGAAGAAAAAATTCCACAAACCACAGAATATTTGCAAAATACTCCTTTAACTGCTCCCACAACGCAGACCACAGAAGACCCCTCTAAAGAAAACCACACAAAAAGTGATTTACCCACAACTACTCCCATACAAACAGAATCTAAAACTTCGCAGTCTTTGCCACAAAATCGGACTTATGAAAGCCCTAAAAATTATTCAACCGATTTCTTTTGCAATAATGAAATTCCCCTTTATGGACTTACTAATGTTACCCCTCATCATCAAATCCCTACACCGCAAAATCCATCACCTAATCCCATTGACACACAACCCAAACAAGATAAGGTGCAATCCACCCCAACACCCTTGCAATCTCAAGACATATCCCAAGAATTACCCCCTAAAGAAACTTCTTCAGCCAAAACACCACAAGTCCCTCAAATAAAGACTCTAAAAGAAAATGAGGCTTTGCTACACCAAATGGATTATAATGCCACGCAAGAATCTAAAGATCAAAACTTCATATTGCCTAAACTAGACTTTCTACAACTACCCAAAGAAGAAAGAATCGAAATTGATGAGAGTGAAATTGACAAAAAAATCAATGATTTATTAAGTAAATTACGAATGTTTAAGATTGAAGGTGATATTGTCTGCACTTATTCTGGACCTATTGTAACAACCTTTGAATTCCGCCCAAGCCCTAATGTCAAGGTTTCAAGAATCCTAACCCTTCAAGATGATTTAGCAATGGCACTAAGGGCAAAAACCATTAGGATTCAAGCTCCTGTTCCGGGTAAAGATGTCGTAGGAATAGAAATTCCCAACAATCAAATCCAAACCATTTACCTAAGAGAGATTTTAGAAAATGATTTATTCCAAAGCTCAACCTCTCCGCTTACCCTAGCACTTGGCAAAGATATCGTAGGAAACCCCTTTATCACGGATTTAAAAAAGCTCCCTCATTTGCTTATTGCAGGAACCACAGGGAGTGGCAAGAGCGTGGGGATTAATGCGATGATTCTCTCCTTACTCTATAAAAATACACCTGATGAATTAAAGCTTATTATGATTGATCCAAAAATGCTAGAATTTAGCATTTATAACGATATTCCCCATCTATTAACCCCTGTTATCACGCAGCCCAAAAAAGCCATTATCGCACTTGATAACACCGTAAAAGAAATGGAGAGACGTTATGCGCTAATGAGTGAAGTAAGGACAAAAAACATAGAGGGCTATAACCAAAAAGCCCAAATAGAAGGCTTTGAACCCTTCCCTTATATTGTTGTTATCATTGATGAATTAGCAGATTTAATGATGAGTGGGGGCAAAGAAGCGGAAATTTCCATCTCTCGTTTAGCGCAAATGGCAAGGGCTAGCGGAATCCACTTAATCGTTGCCACCCAAAGACCAAGCGTTGATGTGGTTACAGGTATCATTAAAGCCAATTTACCCTCTCGCATTAGCTATAAAGTAGGGCAAAAAATAGATTCTAAAGTGATTTTAGATACCTTTGGTGCTGAATCACTCTTAGGAAAAGGGGATATGTTATTTACTCCACCAAGTGGAGGTATCGTCCGCCTACACGCACCTTGGAGTACAGAACAAGAAATTGAGGAAATTGTAAATTTTATTAAATCCCAAAGAAGTGCAAACTATGATGAAAACTTCACACCAAGCGAAGATGAGACTTTAGGATTGCGTTATGAAGGGGAAACTGATGAACTCTATGAAGAAGCCAAGCAAATTATCTTAAATGACGGAAAAACCTCTATTAGCTACATACAAAGACGACTAGGTATTGGATACAATAAGGCAGCAAATATTATCGAACAAATGCAAACAAGAGGATTTTTAAGTGAGCCAAATGCAAAAGGTGTGCGAGAGATTTTAGAAAAATAGTTAAAATCCCTCCCTTAAAAACTCCATTTTAGAGATTTATCAAAGTTTTACATCATTAAACCTCACACTTAAGACAAAATGCACTATTGCACACAAATAAATACACCCAAAACACGTACACTCAAGCAATATCTTGGAAACAATATCTTAAAAGTTAAAAATATAATGGAATCCTTTTTGCTTTGTCCTCTAAAGATTAAAATTTAGAGGATATTATGGTTATAAATCAAGGCTTAGGTGCTCTTAATGATGTATTCAATGAAGCAAATCGCCTCTTAAGCAATGAGAAAAAAGCTTCCATTTCATCACAAAAGCTAGATAAAATCACTCCTAAAACTCAAGAATCCCCAAAAAATGAGGAAAATGCAGCACAACAAGAGCGAACCACTTATGGGCTAATTAGCTTAGAGCTTATGAATGATGAACAATACAGAGCCTTCCAAAGAGTAACTGCAAGTATGTCGCATAATGAAAAAATCTCCATCGCCCAAATGCTAACAAGGGCTGGAAATTTAAATGTGAGTGTGGAGAGGATTAAACAGCAAGAGAAAAACTTAGCCCAAGAAGAAGTCAAAGGATTTTTAGGCATTACTCAACAAGGATGGGAAAATATCGCCAAAGACTTTCAAAACAATCTTAACAATCTAAACCACGATAATAATCTCTACTCTAAAACTTATAATAAGAATCCAACAAGCAATTATAATGATATTTTAAGAAAAAACCAAGACGCCAAAACACAAAGAATCTTGCGGGAATTTGCCCATGCAATCCACCTTGGCAATACACAAATTGACACTTTAAGCTAATACTCTTTAATGATAATTTAAAACAAAAATGCTACAATTCACTTCTTTTTTGTTTGGTATGCCAAGGTAGCTCAGCTGGTTTAGAGCGCTGGTCTCATAAGCCGGAGGTCGGGGGTTCGAGTCCCCCCTTTGGTACCAAATGCGCTCATAGCTCAGCTGGATAGAGCAACGGCCTTCTAAGCCGTAGGTCAGAGGTTCGAATCCTCTTGGGCGTACCATTATTTACACACCATTGCTTACTTTATCCACAATAACTTTATGATTATATAGCTTGATATTTAGGAAACTTATCAGAGTAGAGACGATACAAAAGAAAATAATAAAATGGCGGAGCGGACGGGGCTCGAACCCGCGACCCCCTGCGTGACAGGCAGGTATTCTAACCAGCTGAACTACCGCTCCAATGGTGGTCGCTATAAGACTCGAACTTATGACATCCACCTTGTAAGGGTGGCACTCTACCAACTGAGCTAAGCGACCATTTTGAAGTTAAACCAGTATGTAATAAAAGTGGTGACTCCTAGGGGACTCGAACCCCTGTAGCCACCGTGAAAGGGTGGTATCCTAACCGCTAGATGAAGGAGCCACTTTTATTTAAGTGGTGACCCGCGTTGGATTCGAACCAACGGCCCATTCCTTAAAAGGGAATTGCTCTACCAACTGAGCTAGCGGGTCTTTTAAATTCTAAAACAAAAAGAGTTGCAATTATATAGATAAAATATCCAAAAGTCAATAGACTTCTAAAAAAACCTTTAAGAATAAACCATAGGCATATAAACAAGCTTGCTCTTGTATATAATTCCTATCACCTTTAAAAAGAACGGATTCGATAACTTCTTTACCGCTTTTGGATTTTACACCTATAAAAACTAATCCAACAGGCTTATTAATACTGCCTCCATTAGGTCCAGCAATACCACTTGTAGCAATAGCAAAATCTGCAGATGAAATCTCTAAAGCCCCATCTAACATCTCTCTAACAACCATTTCACTAACTGCACCAAAACTCATAAGACTATTAGAAGAAACTTTTAGCCAAGATTCTTTAACGATATTAGCATAACTTATTACCCCACCATCAAAAACCTCACTAGCACCAGATTCCTTTGTTAAATAATAAGCTAATAATCCACCTGTGCAACTCTCTGCTGTTGTAACTTTCTGACAAGAAGTTTTTAAAAGATGAATAATAGTTTTTGCCAAATTAAAACTAGGGATAATTTTATTCCTAAAAATACTATTAACTTCTAGCAAAAAATTTTCTAAATCCCCATTTTTGGCGACTAAAATCTCCAATCCTGAAAAATCACTCATTATCTCTAAATCTACTTTAAAAGTGCGCATTGTAGGTTTAAGTAGCTCTAAAGCACTCTTGCAATCCAACCCCAAGAGAAATAAAACAAGGTATTTATTGCAAATGCCTAAAAAATCTTCAGAATTTTTAGGATAATCTTGCAAAAATATTTTTTTCTCTCCATAAAACACCTTATAAGTATCAACTTCTTCTTGTATGGACACTCTATAATTTTGGTGAAACCACTCTAAGATTGAGGGAAAATGTCCTTTTGGGGATAAAATCAAACATTGTTTAGAACTTTGTAATACAAACCTTAGAGCATCAAAATCCATAGGATCTAAATCAGAAAAAATGATTTTATGAATCTTTCCAAATATCTCTTCTCCATAACGTATGGAAAAATCTCTAAGGGGCTTTAGAGTATAAAATTTCTCGCCAACACAAAATAAACTATTCAATTTCTAATCCTTAAGGTAAAATTTTATCTTTTTAATAGTAAAATAAATTAACTTTAGAATTTATTGCGGAGGTAATTATGAGCAAGGTTTTAGTCGTTAGACCAGAAGATGAAAATCCAGAAGAAGTGTATAACTCAAAAGGAAAGTTAAATAAAAAATTTTACGAAAAAGAGATAGAAAAGCTACAAATAGAACTTATTAAACTGCAAAATTGGGTTAAAAAGCATCAAAAAAAGATTATTGTAATCCTAGAAGGAAGAGATGCAGCTGGAAAGGGTGGAACTATCAAAGCCTTAAGAGAACATCTAAATCCCAGAGGTGCAAGAGTAGTAGCACTACAAAAACCAAGTGATGTAGAAAAAACACAATGGTATTTTCAAAGATACATTGATGAATTACCCAATGGTGGAGAAATAGTATTTTTTGATAGAAGCTGGTATAATCGCGCTGGAGTAGAAAAAGTAATGAACTTTTGCTCAAATGAACAATATAAAGAATTCATCATTCAAGTTTCTCATTTGGAACAAATGCTTATTGAAAGTGGCTATATTTTATTTAAATTCTTCTTAGATGTCGGGAGAGAAGAGCAAAGAAAGAGAATAGAAAGCCGTAAAGATGAACCACTAAAACGATGGAAACTAAGCCCTATTGATGAACTTTCGCTTAATTTATGGGATGAATATACAGAAGCTTTTGAAAAAATGTTTTCTCGCACACATACTCCTTTTGCACCTTGGCTTATCATAGATTCAAATGATAAAAAACGCGCAAGAATAAATCTTGCTAGAATTCTCTTATCAAAGATTGATTATGAAGATAAAGACGCTACAAGTGTTTGCTTATTAGCTGACCCGGGAATTGTTACTCATTATTCCAGCGTAAAAACATTTTCCACAGAAGATAAAAAAGAGAAAGAAAAAGAAAAAAAGGAAAAGAAAAAGAAAAAATAAAATGATTAAAGCTTTTTAATCTTAACGATTAAAAAGCACACCTATCCCAACTCGATTAATAGAATTATTATAATCTCTCAAACTCTCCCCATAACCATTAAAATACTGCAAATAAAAGTAAAGATTCTTATAAATAGGATAAGAATAATCTACTAAAACAGCACCTTTATTAGAATATTTTAAATTATTCCTTATAGAAAAAGTAAAAAGATGCTTAGAGTATAAATACCCCAAAAACAACTCTCCAAAACCTAAATAATTTGTAATATCAGGATTATCATCTTTATCCCTATTCTCTGGTATTCTATACCACATTTTTAGACCCATAATAAAATCATTCTTACTATAAATCCCTTTGATAAAAAGTCTATCCCAACTCCTAGAATTCAATACATCTCCCCCATTGCTTTGATGCATATAGCCAACATCGATTCTATGGAAAAACAAAGGATAATCTTTAATGGGATAACTAAGATAGAGTTTTGGCTCATAATTACTCTCCCGAAATGGTCGCGAATTTTCATTATCATAAAGTTGCCAAAAACTCCTTTGCGTGTAAGCAAAATATAAATCCAAATCTTCAATAAATAAACTGCTATACAATCGTTTTTTGATACTAATTTGAAACTTTGCTTCCACTTTTTTGCCTTGTTTTGTCTCTTTATTATTAGTTGCATTAAAGGGTAAAGCATAATTAAATTTATCTGGCTCAAACCCTAAAAATTCACCAAAAAACCGATTGCGCTCAAAATAACTCTCATAAGCAGTTTTTTGATGAACTTCTATGGCATTACTATCAGATGAATTATTTTTATCTATCTCCATTTTATCTTCTAAATTACTATTTTTTAAGGATTGGACAAGTTCATCTTGCGGGGTATTTGGGGAATCATCTTGTAAGATAGTAATATAAAAATTTTCATTATCAGGGAGTGTCAAATGGAGATTTTTTGTTTGCTGTGTATTGACATCTATAATCTCTTTAATCTTCATATTGCTATCTAAAATAAGAAATTTTAAATTTTTATCAGGCTGAAACTTAAAATTCTCCTCATCAATATCAATTTGTCCGCTAAACAAATACATTAAAGATGCTAAAAATAAAAGTATAATTTTTATAACTTGCACAACAAAGATCCAGATTAAATTTTTAAGAAAGGTGATAAATTATAACAACTTACAAAAACTTTTGTCAATTCTTTAATAGTGTGTATTTTAAGTTAATTTAAAATATAATAGCAGGAGTGTTAAGATTTGATAAATTATAGATAAATAGGCTTTAGATGACACACATTATTGGTGCTTTGTTTTTACGTGAGTTAAAAACACGATTTGGAAAAAACAAGAGACTTGGTTATTTTTGGGTAATTGGCGAACCAATGTCTCATATTATTTTTTTTCTTATTATTTTCACACTTATTCGTGTTAGAGACATTCCACAAGTCCCCATTGAAATGTTTTTAGTAACCGGATTTGTCCCTTTTTTTATGTTTAGAAATATTATCCAACAAATTATGGCAGGAGTTTCGGCTAATCTTGCCTTAATGGCATACAAACCCGTTAAGCCCATTCATATTTTCATTGCTAGGGCATTATTAGAAGTATGTATTTACTTCACGGTTTTTGTCTTATTTATGATTGGTTTTGGTTGGTTTTTAGATTTACCCATTTTACCTATGAATTTTTTAGAAGTTGCAACTGCCTTTATAGGACTAGCACTCTTGGGTTTTAGCTTAGGAGTTTGTTTGGCTTTCCTTAGTAGCGAATTAGAATATACACAAATCTTTATTAACTATGGAATCAATATCTTGTATTTTGCTTCGGCTGTTTTATATCCTCTATGGATTTTGCCTAATCATATTGTAGATGTTTTACTTTATAATCCCATATTACAATTCCTAGAAATTCTTCGAGAGAATTATTTTAGAGGGTATCCTACTATATCAGGCGTTAGTTTCATCTATCCTTTCTCCTTTAGTATCATTTTGCTTTTTATGGGGCTTTGGTATTATTATTTTAGGTATAAATACTTAGGACGCATTAAATGATTACACTTAAAAATGTTACAAAATCCTATCCATTAAGTAATGGAAAAAGGCACTATGTGTTTAAAGACTTAAGCTTTGAATTCCCTGATGATTGCAGCATTGGACTTATGGGTAAAAATGGTGCTGGAAAATCCACTTTAATGCGAATACTAGGAGGAATGGATATGCCAGATAGAGGCAAAGTCATTACAGACAAAAAAATATCTTTTCCCATAGGACTTGGCTCCTCTTTTCAAGCTTCTCTTAGTGCAAGAGATAACATAAAATTCCTTGCACGAGTTTATGGCAATAAAGGGGATAAACTAAGAGAAAAAGTTGCTTTTGTAGAAGACTTTGCAGATATTGGGAAGTTTTTTGATGAGCCTGTTGGGATTCTCTCTTCTGGTATGCGTGCTAGAGTAACCTTTGGAATGAGTATGGCTTTTGACTTTGATTATTATTTAGTAGATGAAGCAGGAGCGGTTGGAGACCCTACTTTTAAGAAAAAAAGCGAAGCACTTTATCAAGAAAAGCTAAGTAACGCAAAGGTTATTATTGTATCTCACAATGTGGCAGAGATTAAAAAATGGTGTGATAAAATTATCATTTTAAAAGAAGGGATTGCTACAATATATGACGATGTTGATGAAGGTATCCAAATCTATCAAGGACAATAAATGGGAAAATTAGAAAGATTATTTCAAAAACAACCCACTTTTCAAAAGACATTGCCCTTTTTAAAAAGCTTTAAAATCATTTATGTATTAATGATTCCAGTTATTATTTATTATCTATTCATCGCCTCTGATCGCTATGTAAGCTCTATGATTTTGAGTGTTCGATCCATCAGCGGTGATATTGCACCTGCTTTGGGGTTAGCCTCTCTTGTAGGTGTCCATACAGGTGCTAGAGAAGATATTTTATTCTTACAGCAGTATATTCACTCCGTAGATATGCTAAAGTTATTAGATAAAGAGATTAATCTACACACACTCTACCAAAACCAAAAACTAGATTTTTTCTATACCCTCTCCCAAGAAGATAGTATAGAAAACTTCCTAAAATTCTATCAAAATCGGACAAAAATTGTATTAAATCAAGATACTGGATTATTAGAAATTCAAGTTGAGGGCTTCACTCCCCAAGATTCACAAACCATTGCTAATGCCATCTTAAAAGAATCAGAACGTTTTATTAATGAAATCTCTCACAAAGCCGCTAGAGAGCAAATGATTTTTGCAGAAAAAGAACTCTCCAATGCCAAGGAACGATTACAAAACTCTCAAAATGCTTTATTGACTTTTCAAAGTCAATATGGAGTCTTTGACCCTTTAAAACAAGCTGAAGCTAAAGCCAAATTAACGGCTGATATTGAAGGCAAATTAGCCCAAAAAGAATCCGAACTCTTTACAATACAAAGCTATCTTAACGATAACGCACCGCAAATTATTCTATTAAAATCCGAAATTGAAGCCCTTAAAAGACAATTAAATAAAGAAGTTTCAAAAATCGTCTCTTCTAAAACCTCTCAACGACTGAATGATTTGATAGCTAAATTCCAAGATTTAAGTATTGAAGTAAAATTTGCACAAGATGCTTATACTACCGCTTTAAAAGCTATTGAATCAGCACGTATTGAATCTAGTCGTAAGATTAAACAACTTATTGTCATACAAGGAGCTAATGAGCCACAATCCCCGACTTATCCAAAAAAGTTATATAATATTCTTACGATTTTTGCTATCTTAGCACTTTTATTTGGGATTATAAAACTCATCAATATGATTATAGAGGAGCACAGATACTAATGAAAACTTTATTCCAATTATTATTTATTAATATACTTCTTTTTTCTTTTGCTTACAGCATAGAATCCTCTACAACCTCTGCTAATATCTCCCAAATCTTTGCTCAAGCACAAAACAATACAAACACAACCTCTACCCAATCAACGGATATGCTAACAGATAATTTGATACCAAACTCTCAAGATGCCCTCAATCATATCCAAAATTCAACTACTACAAAAGTATTTGGCTTCCATCTCTTTAATGGTAACTTCACCCAAGCTTCTCAATTCCTTTACAATCCAGATTACAAAATTGCTATAGGTGATAAGATAAACTTCAGAATGTGGGGTGCTGTTGAATTTCATAAAGAATTAATGGTCGATTCTCAAGGAAATATCTTCATTCCAGCTGTTGGAGCTGTTAATCTCTTAGGTGTTAGAAATGGGGATTTAGTCAAAGTTTTAAAATCTAGTATTGCTAAAATTTATAAGAATAATGTTTTTGTTTATGCGGATATGAATGTTTATCAAAATGTATCTATTTTTATTACAGGAAATGTCAATAAGCCGGGTCTCTATCAAGGATTAAGCTCCGATTCTATCGTGCAATACCTAGATAAAGCCGGTGGAATCAACTTAGAATATGGTAGCTTTAGAGATATTGAAATACTGCGAGATAACAAACCTATTTTAAAAATAGATTTATACAATTTTCTCTTAAATGGTAAAGTCCAATTATTTCCTTTTAGGACAGGTGATGTTATTTTGGTAAAAAATGTCCAACAATATGTTTCAGTTACTGGAGAAGTCCAAAAACCTTACCGATTCGAATTAAAAGACGATATAAAAACACTAGAAGATATTGCCACTATCTCTGGTGCTAAACCCATAGTAACTAATGCTATTGTGCGCTCTTATCTCCAAAATAATGTCCTAGATATTACCTCTTATAATAAAAATCAATTCCAAAATGTCTTATTAAAAACAGGAGATGAGATAGAATTTCGTCCCGATTATAATAGCAAGAATATTAATATCTCTATCGAGGGTGAGCACGATGGCTTACACTCTCTTGTGGTAAAAAAAGGCACAACACTTAAAGAGGTTATAAGATTAATTAAAGTTAATCGCCAATCCAACATAGAGGCTATTCAAGTTTTCCGCAAAAGTGTTGCAAACTCTCAAAAGCAATTAATACAATCCCAGCTAAAAGAACTCGAAACGCTTGCCTTAACTTCATCTTCTATAACAACACAAGAATCAGCTGTAAGAAGCAGTCAGGCAAGTATGATATTAGAATTCATCCAAAGGGCTAAAAATATACAACCAAAAGGACAGATTACGCTTGATAAT
This sequence comes from Helicobacter mesocricetorum, assembly GCF_900198605.1. Classification (GTDB taxonomy): domain Bacteria; phylum Campylobacterota; class Campylobacteria; order Campylobacterales; family Helicobacteraceae; genus Helicobacter_D; species Helicobacter_D mesocricetorum. The sequence goes on from NZ_FZPJ01000006.1 coordinate 17,333, forward strand.
CAGGAGGCTTATGCCACGACTATATTAGAAGAAGGCGATATCATTAATATCCCGACAAAAAACAATCTTGTGCTTGTTCAAGGTGAGGTAGCCATTCCCGGTGCTTTCATCTATGAACCTCATAAAAATTTACAATACTATATTAAATTAGCTGGTGATTTCACAGAAAGAGCAAACAAAAAAAGAATCTTGCTCATACGAGCCAATGGTAAGGCAGAACGTTATAATGGTAGCTGGTATGCTCTCTCAAGCGCCCCGGGATTAAATCCGGGAGATTCCTTATTAGTGCTACCTGCCATAGAAACAGGTAGAAACTTGCAAGTTACAAGTATCCTAACACAAATTCTTTACCAAATTGCTATTGCTACAAAAGTAGTATTAGACATTAATAAATAATTAAAAACTAAAAAATGGGGGGGGGGGGGCAATACCACCTCCCCACAGGAAAGTGGAATGCAATTAGATAGCATAATTAAAAAATTTCAATCGCAAAATATACTTCTTTTGCAAGGTCCTGTTGGACCATTTTTTTATTCTTTATCAAAAAAGCTTAAACAACAAGATTGCAAAATCTATAAAATTAACTTTAATGGGGGGGATTTTCTATTTTATCCCTTTAATGCCTTCAGTTATCGCAAAAATTTTGAAACTTTTCCTCTCTTTTTAGAAAAAATTATTAAAACATTTGGGATTGAGTGCATTATTTTATTTAATGACTGCCGCCCTATTCACAAAATATCTCTTGAACTCGCTAAAAATTTACAAATTCCCTGCTATGTTTTTGAAGAAGGGTATATTCGTCCAGATTTCATTACTTTTGAAAAAAGTGGCGTTAATGCTTACTCTAAAATCCCAAAAAGCAAGAATTTCTATCTTCAATATCAAGAACAAACTACATTCCCAATAAAAAAGGTTCGACATTCTTTTAGAAATATGGCTTGGTTTAGCTTTTTATATTGGTTAGCTTCATTTTGTCTTAGCTGGTATTTTAATAACTCACTCCATCATAGGAGTCTTAGTCCCAAAGAAATGTTTCCTTGGTTTTTATCCCTTTTTAGAAAATGGCTTTATATTTGGAGCGAAAAAGACGATAATGCACTTATTCTAGCTTCGAAGAAAAAATATTTTGTTGCCATCTTGCAAGTCCATAATGATACACAAATCAAAAATCATTTCACTGGAAGGAGAATTGAAAACTTTATTAAAAACAGCATTAAATCTTTTGCCAAAAATTCTAAACCCCAACATTTCTTAGTCATCAAACATCATCCTATGGATAGAGGGTATCGCAATTATAAAAACTTTATTAAAAGACAAACAAAAAAATATAATATTAGTCATCGCGTTATTTACATCCACGATTCCCACTTGCCAACCCTACTCCATAATGCTTTAGGTTGTATTGTTATTAATAGCACAACAGGCTTATCTGCACTTTTGCATAATTGTCCAACTAAAGTCTGCGGGAATGCTTTTTATGACATTCAAGAATTAACTTTTCAAGAAAGTTTGGATAAATTTTGGAAATCAGCTAAAAAGTATAAAATCAATATGCAACTTTATAAGAAATTTAGAAGCTACCTTATTGATAATACACAGATTAATGGAAGCTTCTATGGGAAACTCTTAAACTAAATTTTTCTCCCACAAATAAGCACTTTTACAAATAAGTTCTAAATTTGCATATTGGGGTCTCCATTGCGTGAATTGTAGAATCTTCTTATTATCACTTACCAAAGTTGCAGGATCTCCTACTCTTCTTGCTTGATTTTTCACAACAAAATCTACCCCACTAACAGCTTTTACACATTCTATCACTTCTTTAACACTAAAACCCTTTCCATATCCTACATTATAAATTTGTGAGAGTGAAGTTTGCTCCAATGTTTTTAGAGCCTCAAAATGCGCACTAGCTAAATCATCAATATGAATATAATCACGGATACAAGTCCCATCATAGGTTGGATAATCACTCCCAAATATCCCCATTTCTTTACGTTTCCCTACTGCACATTCAGATGCAATTTTAATCAAATGGGTAGCATTTTTAGTTCTTTGTCCTAATTTGGGTTTATCCATTAAAGCACCAGCAACATTGAAATAACGCAAAATAACACTTCTAAACTCTGATTGAGCCACCTCAAAATGCGATAAGATTTTTTCAACCATAAGTTTAGATTCTCCATAAGCATTAATAGGACAAGTTGTGGTAGTCTCATCAATACAATCTTTTTTGGTTGGCTCCCCATAAACTGCAGCCGTAGAACTAAAAATAAATTGATGGATATTAAACTTTTGTATAACTTCCAGCAACACTAAAGTATTAGCAACATTATTATGAAAATACAATAAGGGATTTTTCACAGATTCTGAAACAATCAAGCTACCAGCAAAATGAATAACGGCTTTGCAAGCATATTGCTTAAAAATACTCTCCAATAACACCCTATCCCCAAAACTACCTTGTATAAATTCCACCCTATTAGGAAAACTCTGTTGTAAAAAGAAAATATTTTCCATAAAGCCAGTGCTTAGATTATCTAAAATAATAATCTTACAATCGCAATTTTGCAAAAAAGCATAGGCTGTATGAGATCCGATATAACCAGCAGCACCTGTAAATAAATAAACTTTCATCTTTAGCCTTTATAGTTGTTTGCCTATAGTTTGTTGGTTTAAGCCTTTACGCAAAATTAAATCAATTACAGGCTGTTCTCTTTGATTGGCTCGTTTGCAATGATCCTTTTGGAATAAATCTGTAATTTGTATAACAATCTTTGCCCATTTTCTCTCTTTCTCTCTCCAAGCGTGAGAAGAAATAGATTCCCACGCATATCCATTAAAGAGTGTTGCATTAACAAAATGATCTAAAGCCCTAACTCCTTGCCTTACACGACTAACTTTACCAAAAATCCCCACTATAACAATAAATAAATATCCTATAATCATTAAAGGGACAAGAATACAAAGCAAAAGAGTTCCAGCTAACTTTTCTTTCATTATTTAATTATTCTCTCTTTGTAAATTTAATATACATTCCATTATTAGATCGGATTGTCAAGCGTCCCACCACATCTGGAACAAAATTTTCTTGCAATTCTATCTTATAAGTCCTTAAAATATTGGCTAAAATCAACACCGCTTCTTGCATAGCAAAGCCCTGTCCTATACAAATCCTCTCACCCACACCAAAAGGAATATAAGTATCTTTGATAATCCCTTGCTTTTCTTCAAATCTTGAAGGATTAAAATGATGAGGATTTTTCCAATAATCGCTATGCCTCTGTATTAGCCAAGGAGCTACTACAACACCAGAACCTTCTTTAAGGAGTTTATTTCTAATTTTTGTTTTTTTAATAGCTGTTCGTGCGAAAAATCCAACAGGAGGATAAAGCCTCAAAGACTCTTTAAAAACATTGGTTAAATATTTCATTTTTCTTAGATGCTGCAAACTAAATTCTTCATCTTTGGCAATATCATAAATCTCTTTATAAGCAATCTCTTGTTCTTTTGGGGATATACTTAAAATATAAAGCGTCCAACTTAAAGCACTTGCACTTGTCTCATGACCTGCTAAAAAAAGCATAGCTACTTGATCTAAAATTTCTTTAAAAGTAAATCTCTTATTAGTCTGTGTATCCACTACTTCTAATAAAGAAGATAAAATATCTTCATAATCCCCCTTCTCTCCTCTTTGAATCTCTTCATAGCGGGGTTTAATAATATCACTCAAAACTTTGCGTATAACCTCTCCAGCCTTCATTCTATTCTTATCACCAAGGAGATAAGATAGCCATTTAGGGAAGCAAAACATTTTCCAAATGGCAGTATGCACTGTCTCTTCTTGAAAAATCGCAAACGCCTCTAAAACTTCTTTACCCTTTAGGGAATCAAGTTTTTTAGACATAATTGTTCTAAAAATTACATCAGCAGTTACAAAAGTCATTATTTCATCAACTTCAATAACACTATTATTGGGATATTGATGGATTTTTTGCATCATCTCATCAACAGCCTCTTTCATCAAACTAAATACTTTTGTAATTCTTGCTTGTTCAAAAGATGGACGCAAAAGCTCTCTTTGCTTCTCCCATAACTTCCCATTAGTAGTAAAAATACTCTCCCCTAAAAGAGGGCTTAATAATTCATGCAATAGATCACTTTTAGGAAAATCTCTTACCTCATCAACCATTATTCTTCTAATATCTTGGGGGTGATTGGCAATATATAAATCAAATCCGGGCATTTTAACTCTCCCAGATTTCATCTTATAACTTCGTTCATACAATCCATCAAGCCAAGATCTTCTTTTAAGAAAAAAGGTAGTCCATAAAGTTGCCTTATTTTTATGAGGTTTTGGAAAAAATGGACACTCATTCATTCTTACTCCTTAAAAGTTTAGTTTCTAAAGTATCAATCCCACCAATAAAATTAAAATAATCATAAACTCCTATTATTTCTGTCGCATAGAGATACAAAAAATGTGCCAAATATCTATTTCTACGAATCTCTTTATAGCTTTGAGGAGTAAAAAGCTTATGAAATCTAGCAGAGAGATAAATAGGGGGAAACTTCGCTTCAATCTTAGAAATTCTCACAAAATCCACAAAAGGAAAACAAGCACCATCAATGGGGGAGGTAATATCAAACCATACAATGGGGGTATTTACCAAAAGCTCTAAATCTCTCTTGAAAGCTTGATAGTCTTTTTGAAAACTCACCAAAGGGATACATTCTCCAAGCGTTAGCATCTTAAACCCCTCCAAAGAAATTCCCTCTTTATTAGCTCTTGCAATAACCTTTGCAGCTATATTAACAGCTAAGATTGTTCCTACGCTATGAGCGGATAAAATAAGCTCATAATCTTTAATATTGCGATGTTCTTTGAATTTGTGATAAATCACTTTTGCAAAACCATCAATTAAACCATCTATCTCTTCAATCTTATTAAGTGCGTATTTAGCGCAAAAGGCATAAATATTTGAAAGCCAAAAAACTGCTATTTTCTTCCCTCCATAGATAATAAGCTTACTAAAAGCTAATACCATCACAAAAGCCATAAAAATAGCAAAAAAAAGATTCCACTCTTTAAGTGTTAAAAACAAAAAATAAATACAAGCAAAAGCTAGGCTATATCCCAAAGTAAAATACAAAATAGGATAAAGTCCAGCAACTAATTGCGTCTTAGATTCTTTAATAAAGGTAACAAAAATTCCCGATAAAATATACATTTTAAAAAAATATATAAAATCTAAAACAAAATCTAAAATACTCCTTGACCAATACTTCTTAACAATCTCATTCCATTCTAAAAAATAATAATAACTTAGAGCTTGTTGATGGGTAATTTTACAAAAAGGGAATTGCGAATTAGTAAAACAAGAGGAAATCTCTAAATCAAGATGATTAATAGCATTTTGTTTCAAAAGATTCTTTTTTAACAATGCATAGTAATAACGATAACTTCGAGGATCATATCCTCCTATATAAAAAACATCTCGCAACATTCAACCAACTTCGTTCTATAATGCTAATTATATTAGATAATAACTAAAAAACGCTATTATCTTTGAAAATTCCTAATAGACAATTAAAGAGTGGATTTACTTTTCTTTTACAAAATTTATGCAAGAATCCAAAAAACACTCTAAGGATTTATATATGTGTGGAATCGTTGGTTATATAGGTAATTCCGAAAAAAAATCTATGCTTTTAAATGGATTAAAAGAATTAGAATATCGTGGCTATGATTCTGCTGGAATCTCCGTCTTATCAAATGGAGTTTTACAAACCTTTAAAGCAGTAGGAAAAATCATTAATTTAGAAAGAAAATGCCATAACTTCGTCTCTAAAGGTTTTGGGCTTGGCATAGGACACACGCGTTGGGCGACACATGGCAAACCAACAGAAGTCAATGCACACCCACATTTTGGGAATTTTAGCAATATTGTCCATAATGGCATTATTGAAAACTACCAAAGCCTTAAAGAATCCCTGCAAAAAGAAGGAAAACATTTCATCTCGCAAACAGATACTGAAGTCATTGTGCATTTATTTGAATCCTATATAGAGAAATCCCAAAATATTCTTGAAGCTTTCACAAAAACAATTCATAGCCTCAAAGGTGCTTATGCTATCTTACTCATTACCCAAAAATCTCCCGATACTATTTATTATGCCAAAAATGGCTCACCACTTATTATTGGGAAGAACAATGATGAAATCTTTTTTGCTTCTTCTGATGCACCTTTAATAGGGCTTGTTAAGGAAGTAAGCTATTTAGAAGATGGTGCGATAGGAGCTATGAATCCACAAAGCTTTAAAAACCTAGAAAATATCCATCCCTTATTACAAGATAAATTATCGGCACAAAAAGATGGTTTTACTTTTTTTATGGAAAAGGAGATTTATGAACAACACAGGGTTTTACTAGAAACAATGATAGGGAGAGTGCAAGAGGATTGCTTTATTTTAGAAGAATTAATGGTTATAGACTTAAATTCTATTTCTTCTATTACCCTATGTGCTTGTGGAACAAGTTATCATTCCGCACTTGCTGGAAGCTATTTACTAGAAAAAATAGCCAAAATTAAAACTAAAGTCGAAATTGCTAGTGAGTTTCGCTATAAAGAGCCTATTCTTAATAGCGGAGAATTATTTATTGTTATTTCACAAAGTGGTGAAACAGCAGATACTTTAGAGGCTTTAAAACTCATCAAAAAACAAGGATTCCAAACCCTTAGTATTTGCAATGTTGATAATAGCAGTATTGTAAGAGAAAGCCATACAACAATCCTTACAAGAGCTGGGATTGAAAAAGGTGTTGCAAGCACTAAAGCATTCTCAACTCAAGTGATGGTTTTATGGATATTAGCAGGATTTTTAGCGCAAACAAAAGGAATACTACAAAAAACTGAAGCTCAAGCAATTACCCAAAGTATGTTTAAAGCTGCCCACCTAACAAAGATTAATCCTAAAATGCACGAACACATTAAACGTCTCACAAAACGTTATTTACACGGACATGGTTTCTTTTTTATTGGGAGAGATATTTTTTATCCTTTGGCACTAGAGGGAGCATTAAAGCTTAAAGAAATTAGCTATCTTCACGCTGAAGGCTATGCAAGTGGTGAAATGAAGCACGGACCCATTGCATTAGCAGATACGCGATTATTTTGTGTAGCACTTATGCCACAAAACCTATTATACGAGAAAATAAAAAGCAATGTCGAAGAACTTAGTGCTAGAGATGCAACGATTTGCGCTATTACTTCTAAATATTATGAGGGAAGTGATGATTGGATTAAAACCTCCCAATCACAAACTTATATGGAAGAATTTTTTGAAATGATGGTAGCATTACAACTTTTTGCCCTAGAAGTTTCTTTAAGATTAGGCAATGATGTAGATATGCCTAGAAATTTAGCAAAAAGTGTAACTGTGGAATAATAAAAACTCTCTTGTAGATTTACTAGGTAAGAATCAACTTGTTTTAATACAAAAATAGCTTTAAAATTTCAAAATATCGGAAAATTCAATATTTTTAAATTATGTGTTTATAAAAATTACTCTTAGCCTCAAAACACAAGAGAAAGTTCTAATGCTTCATAAAAGACCTTTGCTAATTATTAAAAATCCACTTATTTAGTAAGAGAATGCGGTTTTCTTACCAAATCCAAATAAGCCAACAAAGAAAGATTGTTTTTATTTTTCAATAAATAATAAAAAAAAAAGAAAGTAAGTAAAATCTAAATTCAAATCTATTTTAAAGCAAAGATAAATGGAATCATTAAGAAAATAATTTCATTATCTCTTAATGAATTAATCCATTTGATTACGTAAAAAGGTTGGAACATCTAAAATCTCTTCACCTATAAAATCTGCTCCACTTACCTTTTTTTTCACCATATCAGCTTGATTAATCTTTTGGCTCATATCTTTAGGGCTAACGAGTTTAAGAGGTGCTGCGTCAATTTCTGCAGAAATATTTTGGATAGCTTCTTTTTCAAAACCTGTAGCCACAATCGTAATCCTAACCTTATCACGTTCTATATTTTCATCAGTTGTCGTTCCAAAAATAACCTCTGCTTCTGGATCAGTATTTTCATAAATTATCTCCATCGCATTTTGCATCTCATAGAGTGGATAATCTGGATTGAAATAAAAATGTATCAAAACCCCTTTTGCTCCATTAATAGACATATTATCAAAAAGAGGGGACTCAATAGCAATTTTAATTGCTTCCCTAGCAGCGTCCGCTCCGCTTGCTTCCCCAATACCCATTAGAGCCAATCCTTTATGATTCATCACAGTTTTTACATCTGCAAAATCCACATTAATATCTCCTGCACTATGAGAGAGAATCACTCCACTCATACCATTTACAGCACGCACCAAGACATCATCAACAATTCTAAAGCTATCTTTTAGCCCGAGATTCTTATCGACAATGGAGAGGAGTTTATCATTAGGGATTACAACAATAGAATCACTCTCTGCCTTGAGTTCTTTATAGCCATCTTCAGCTAATCTTGCCCTCTGTCTTCCTTCCCATTTGAAAGGCTTTGTAACAATAGAAACTGTTAATGCACCAGCTTCTTTAGCAGCTTTAGCAATAATAGGTGCTGCGCCTGTGCCTGTTCCCCCTCCAAGTCCAGCAGAAATAAAAACAATATCTGTGCCTTCTAAAAAATTCTTCAAATCCTCATAACTCTCTAAAGCAGCATCTTTTCCTACTTGAGGCTTCATCCCAGCACCCAAACCTTTAGTTAGCTTCGCCCCAAGTTGAATTCTAATAGGAGCACTAGAAGTACTAATGGCTTGAGCATCTGTATTAGCAACGGCTAATTCAATCCCATCATAAGTTCCTGTGTTAATCAAATGCGCTACCATATTGCTACCGCCACCACCAACACCAACTACTTTGATTTTAGCACTAAAGTCATTAGGATTAACTTCTTGAATCTCTATCATATATACTCCTTCTTAAAATCTCAAAACATCTGGGTTAATCTCTGCCACACCTGCGAAAAGAGATTATTATTTTTAGCTTGTATTTTTTTAATTTCTGTAATTTTAGATAAATCCTGCTTAATATCCGTAGCACTTTTAGAAATACTATTAACAGCTGCTGTTGTCCCCATTTTCTGATGGAGAGGATTAAGTGTTGAAGCAGAAGTCATAGGAGTCTTATTAAATGGCACCAACTCTTCGGCTACCTTATCACTTTTGTAACGAATTTTCTTCTCTGAATCAATCTCATAATTTGTATATTTGCCAGAAGCATAGAGGATTAATCCAATAGCTGTTGCAAACTCTGGACCTTTAAGATTATCAAATAATCCTTCAATTTCTAAAGGTTTGGCAAGTCTAACAGGAATACCAAACAATGAAGAGGCTAATTCTCGTAACCCCTCTAAATGAGTCATCCCACCAGTTAAAACAATACCACCTCCTAATTGCTCTTTAAGCCCACTTTGTTCAAAAGTTTTCAAAAGGATAATCAAAGTTTCTTCTACTCTTGCATAAATCACATCATTAACCAATTCTAAAGAGACTTGATGAGTTGCCCCATCATCTCCGCCAATCACAGGAATCTCTATAACATTTTCCAAATCTTCTTGTTTTTTATAGACCTTCCCATATTCTATTTTTACTTTTTCAGCGATAGTTTGCGGGGTGTGCAGTGCCATTGCTAAATCATTAGTAATGTGATTAGAGCCAACACCTAAAAAATCATTATATCGCATAGAATTTCCTGCGTGTATCATCATTTCACAAGTGCTTCCGCCCATATCTATACAAGCAACTCCAAGTTCCTTTTCATCTTCGCTTAAAACAGCAATAGAAGAAGCATAAGCGGATAAAACAATATTTTCAATTTCAACTCCAGCAGCTTTTACTGCTTTGCGCAAATTCCCTAAACTTGATTTTTGCACGGTTACGATTCTAACAAAAACCTCTAAACGACTACCTGTCATCCCCATTGGATCATCAATAAAATCTTGCTCATCAAGTTTAAAGTTATAAGGTAGAATATGAATAACCTCATATTCACTGGGGATTGAAGCATTATAAAGTGCTGTTTGTATAACGCGATTTATCTCCTTAATACCAATCTCGTTATTAGGAATATTAACAATACCTGAACTATTAACACTCTTAGTATAAACTCCAGAAATAGAAATAACAGCCTTCTCAATAGTTGTGCCAGCTACTCTTTTTGCATCATTAACAGCATTTTTTATAGCACGACTAGCTTGTTCGATATTAGTAATAGAACCCTTTTTTAGACCTTGGGATTTATGGAAACCTGTACCGATAATATGAGGTATCTCGTCTTTAGAAGTAGCGATAATTGCACAAATCTTTGTTGAGCCAATATCAATACCTAAAATGGTCTGTTCCAAACTTATTCCTTTATAATGCAATTCCATTTTAACTCTTAGAGTTTCTAACAACTTTGTAAAGCTTTGATAAATACTCTAAAAACTCTGATTCAACCAATCTTCCCTTGACTTGAATGCCATTTTGGATAAGAAATTCCAAATTATGCGAAATTATATCAGATTTTTTAACTCTTTGTCGTAAAATTTGATACAAAACTGCTTTATTTGTCAATAAAATATATCCTTTTTCTTTTTTTACACTAAAAAGCTGATTAATAAAATCTTTACTTTCATTTTCATCTAATCCTTTTAATGTTCTTGTAACATCTTTACCTAAATAACCAACATCAATCCCCTTAAAATTTACCAATTCTTTTTTTGCATTCTCTTCTAAGATTTTTGATTTCTCAAAATTTACATAATCTTCCTTGGCATCATTTTTAGCTTCTTCATAGGTTTTTGATTGACTAGGGATAATCTTAAGCAATTCAGCAGTTATATAAGAATCATTAACTTTGATTGGCTTAAGCGTTTCCTTTTCATTAGCTTGACTTAAAGAACTTATAAATTCAATACCATAGTAATCATCACCCTCATAAACAATAGAATTTTTAGCCTTTTGATTCTCCCCTTTACGCAAACTAATATATTCTTTTAAAGCTTCCTTTTGAGCCTGCGAATCTTTATAGGCTTCAATTACCCTATTCTTTGCTTCTAAAAAAGACAAGATTTGTCCTTCCTCATTAAGGAATTGATTCTTAAAATCTTCATAATATTTTTTAATCTCTTCTTCATTGTAATTTATATCTTTAATATTAACACTTACGCTAGAGATTTCATAACCCCTTTGTGTCTGGTAAATGTCTTGATTTTCTTCCCAATATTTTTTAATCTCTTCTTCTTTTGCAATAAGTCTAATATCCTTTTTATCCAACACCTTAATCTGCACCCAATCTTCAACAAAGTAAGCCGCCTTTAACATATCTTCCTCTAAGGGAGTAAGGGGCATATCTAAAAGTGCATTAAGTTTTTGGAGCAATAAGCTCTCTTGGACACTTTCTTCGAAGTCCTTAGGTCTTAGGCGATTCTCTTCTAAAATATTTTTATAAAGCTGTTCATCAAAAACTTCATCATTTTTAAAAGCATCCATACTAGTAATTTCTTCTATTATTTCTGCCTTACTCACTCTAAGTCCCAAATCATAGGCATAATTCAACATAAGCGCATTGACGATAAGATTATTAATAGCTTGTTCTTCAATCCCCATTTTCTTTGCTTGTTCTTCATCAAGACTCCCGCCCATTAATTGATTATAAATATTATAAAGCCTCGCATATTCTCTTTGCATTCTCTCAAAGCTAATTTTTGTATCACCCACAATCGCCACATTATTATCAGCCAAAGAAAAATTATAACTCCCCCAACCAACAAAACCCGCACCTACAAAGGCTATTGTGCTAATCCAAACAGTGATAATAAAATATTTCTTATGTTTTTGCATAAAACCAATCATAAAAAAACCTTGATACTGATAAATTCTGCAATTCTAAGTTAAAAATATTTATAAAGTGGTTAAATTTCGAATATTTAACCTTTAAAAAGTGATGAGAGAATATCTAAATTATTTTTTATGCCTTCTTGCTCTTTATTATTGTTTTCTAAATTCTCATTGGCACTTTCTACTTCTTTTAATTCTATCTCATATCCTGTAAGCATAGAAGCCAAACGAATATTAATACCATTCTTACCAATTGCCTTTGGTTTTTGATCAGTAGAAATAGTTACAATCGCCTTTTTATCTTCAAGAACTACACTAATAACTAAAGCAGGAGATAATGCTCTTGCTATGTAAATCTCTGGCTGGGAAGAGTATTCAATACAATCAATGCTCTCATTTTTTAGTTCTTTAGAAACTGCATTAATCCTCACACCCTTAACGCCCACAGTAGCACCTACGGGATCTATTTTTGCCAAAACACTCTTTAAGGCAACTTTTGCCCTCTCTCCGGGGATTCTTGCACAATTAACAATCTCAACATCACCATCTTTAATCTCTGGAACTTCTAACTTCAAAAGCTCTTCTAACATCTTAGGGGTGGTTCTACTAAGCTCAATAACAATGCCATTTTGCCTATCAATATTGATATGACGCAAAATAGCACTTACGACTTGTCCTACATTAAATTCTTCTCCTTTAATGCGATTCTTTTTAGGCAATATTACACGAATCTCATCAATTTCTATATAAGTATTCCCAAGATTATCTATCCTTACAACACTACCACTAACTATTTTTCCCAATTGAGCTTTGTATTTATCAAAAAGCTGGGTTTCAATAAGTCGTTGAATTTTATATTCTAATTCTCTAAAAAGCGCATTAATAGCACTTCTGCTCATATCTTCTAAACTTAGCTCATAACGCAATTCATCACCAATTTTAATCTCATTATCGTGTTTTTTAGCCTCTAAAAGGGTAATAAAATTATTTTTATCCTCTCTCACTTCATCATCATCAGCACATACACTGATAACTTGATAGAGATGAAGAGTTTTATTCTTTTTATCAATTTCGGCATCATAATGAATATTTGAATCTAAAGTTTCTTTCGCTACTTTGATAATAGATTCTTTTACTGCCAATGAAACACTCTCTATGGGCAATCCCTTTTCATAAGCAATACCCTCAATAATATCCAATATCCTTTCCAAAGCTATCCTTTTTACCAAATAAATATATAAGTTTTTAACTTCAAGGATTCTAACTTAAATTTTCTTTATAAGTGCTTTATTAAACTCTTAATAAGGGAAAAATATTATTCTTTAAGCAAATGGAATATATAATTAGCCATTTTCTCTAAAAATTTTAAGGAAAAACTTATGGATATTAAATTAGCACGAGAACATATTAATCAAAAACCCGTAAAAATAACTATCAAGAAATTAGAAGAAATGTTAGAAGCTAAAAAAACTGATATTTTTTATTGTGATAAAGAAAACTCTCATAAAGAAATTACAAATTTAATAGAATATTTTGCCAAAAAGGGAAAACACGCCTATTGCAGGGAAGTTCGTTATGGATTAGACGAAGGCGACTATATGTATGAAATACACATTATGTAGAGATTAACCCTTGAGTAAAAGACTTTATATCCAAACTTTAGGCTGTGCAATGAACGAACGCGATAGCGAACATATCATTGCAGAGCTAGAAGAAAAAGAAAATTATCAAATTACCACCAATCCACAAGAGGCTGATTTGATTTTAATCAATACTTGTAGCGTTAGAGAGAAACCCGAAAAAAAGTTGTTTTCAGAAATTGGACAATATGCAAAAATAAAAAAGAGTGGTGCTAAGATAGGGATATGTGGTTGCACAGCAAGCCATCTGGGTGAGAGTATTTTAAGACGTTCTAAAGCTGTTGATTTTGTCTTAGGGGCTAGAAATGTCTCTAAAATATCCCAAATTATCCACAAAGAGCGCGTTGCGTGGGTTGATATTGATTATGATGATAGCGCATATACTTTTAGCTACAAACAAGATTCAACCATTAAAGGAATGATTAATATCTCTATTGGTTGCGATAAAAAATGCACTTATTGCATTGTTCCTCACACAAGAGGTAATGAAATATCAATTCCTGCTGATTTAATCATCAATGAGGCTAAACGTTTAGCGGATCAAGGCACTAAAGAAATACTATTATTAGGGCAGAATGTCAATAACTATGGCAAAAGATTTAGCACCCCTCATCGGAAAATTAATTTTACACAACTTCTTTATGAGATCTCCCAAATTAATGGGATACAAAGAATCCGCTTTACCTCTCCCCATCCTCTGCATATGGATGATGAGTTTATCGAAGAGTTTGCACATAATCCAAAACTCTGCAAAGCAATTCATATGCCCTTACAAAGTGGCTCAACAAAAATATTGCAAAAAATGAAAAGAGGCTATACAAAAGAATGGTTTTTAAACAGGGTAGAAAAGATGCACTCCCTCATTCCTCATCTAAGCATTAGCACAGATATTATTGTCGGATTCCCCACAGAGAATGAAGAGGATTTTTTAGATACTTTAGATGTCTTAGAAAAGGTGCAATTTGACACGCTCTATAGTTTTATTTACTCCTCCCGCCCACATACAGAAGCCGCTAAATGGGTTGAAAATAAAGAAATTGAAGAAATCGATGAAGAAGAAGCTAAAAGACGTCTTATCCTCTTAAAAGACAGACATAGGGAAATCCTAAGACAAAATAACCAAAAAGAACTAAACAATACGCATTTTATCCTTTTTGAAAACTATGATGAGACAAATAAGCTCTTAGAAGGCAGAAGTGATACTAACAAGCTCATTAGAGTAAAGGCAGGGAGAAATCTTGTAGGAGAAATTTGCAAAGTTAGAATCTCTGAAATCAAAGGTGTTCAACTCATAGGTGAGTTAATGTAATTATGAAAATTACTAAGAAAAAACTCCAAAAGATACTCCTCCAAAAAATATTCCTTTATGTTATCCCCTTTTTTTCTTTTATCACTCTTAGAATACTTGCATTTTTGTGCCGTTTTGAATATAAAATATCTTCACAAACATTAGACTTCATTAAGGCTAATCAAACCTTTATTATTGCGTTTTGGCACGGGGAATTATTTATGCAACCCATAGTTTTAAGGCATTTTTATAAAAATAGGAGAGTTTATGTCTTAATTAGCCAACACTTTGATGGGGAAATTATTAGCCGTTTGGTGAAGTTTTTTAAAATCTACTCCCTTCGTGGCTCTAGCTCCAAAGGCGCAGTAAAAACCTTATTAAACGCCATTAAGAAACTACAACAGCAAAACTTAGTTGCTATCACACCTGATGGTCCAAGAGGTCCTTATCATAGCATAGCCGATGGCATTGTGCTATTATCCCAAAAGTCTAATAAACCTATTGTTATCTCCCGTATTTACTATCACAATGCTTGGGAATTTAAAAGCTGGGATTATTTTAAGATTCCAAAACCCTTTAGTAAAATAACTTGCACAATTAAAGAACCTTTTTTATTAGAAAATTATTCTTTAGATGAATCCAAAGAATATATCAAATCCAAAATGGAAGAAGATAAATTTTGAAAATATTACTTATTGGGCTTATTTTTGTAATTAGTATAGCAGGATATTTTTTTCTCTCTCCCTCCTATGCCCTAAGCCGAAAAGCCCAAAAAGCCTATAATCAACAAGATTTTCAAAAAGCCTATGAATTCTCTGCACAAGCTTTAGAAAAAGATATTTACAACAAATCTGCTTTTCAAATCCATAGCCTCTCTAAACAAAGAATTAATATCCAAAATTTCCTAGAAAAAACAAAACAAAATTTCGAAAATGCGCTAACACTGCTCCAAAAACCAAAACTTAGCCCTCAAGAATTTTTAGAGCTTCAATGGATTTATGATGATTTTTCAGCACATTACAAGAATTTGTTTTTTACCAATAAACCCACAGAAGAAGAAAAGCAAACAATAGAAGAATATTTTGATTGGTTTAAACAATTAAAAAATAAACTTTTAGAAGCCAAAGAAAAAATAAACGCAACTAAAGATTCACGACCTCTTTAAACCCTGAATATCCATTAATTTTTGGAATAAAACTCTTTAAATTTCATTGAAAACTTTACAAATTTTAGATAAAATTAAAAGAAAATTCAGCAACACAAATACATAAAAAAACAAATATTTAAGGCTTTTTGATGAAATTCTTTTCTTTATTTTTATTATTTCTTAATTTTAGCTTTGCGCAATTTGATGCTGTTGTTTATAATGCAAAAAGCGAGGAAATTTTAAAGACTTTTGATATAGAGCCTGATTTTTTAAATGATGAATACTTTGTTAATGTTAAAAATAACTTTTTAAGTGATATGCGTAAAAAACATTTATTAGAAAAATTTCAAAAAGGCTATAACTTTATCCCCACCCTTAAAGAAATGTTCCTTAAAGAAAACATTCCTCAAGAATTTTTGTATTTGGCAATGATTGAATCAGAATTTTCACTTTCAGCAAGATCCAAGAAACAAGCTGTTGGAATGTGGCAATTCATTCCAAGCACGGCAAAATCCTTAGGATTAGAGATTAATGCACAAATTGATGAACGAAAAGATCCCATTAAATCCACACAAGCAGCCATAACCTACCTCAAAGCATTAAAGCAAAGTTTTGGCAAATGGTATCTAGCAGCCATAGCTTATAATTCAGGCGAAGGGAGACTAAAAAGAGCCATAGCAGCAGCAGGTAGTGATTCCTTAGCAATTTTACTAAATCCCAATGAAAAATACATTCCGCTTGAGAGCCGTATGTATATTCGTAAAATTCTCTCTGTATCCTTATTGTTTCACAATATAGACACGCTCAAAACTAATGATTATGACTACTTTTTAAATCGTGGTGCTACTTCCATTCTAACCTCTATTGAAGTCCCTCCGGCAACACCTCTTATCCAAATTGCCAATGAAGTTGGATTAAGCCTTAAAGAACTAAAACAATATAATCCTCATTTTAAGAAAAATATCACTCCAACAAAAGCAAGGACTTATACTATTCACTTTCCCTATAAGTTTTTAGCATCTTATAAAGAAAAAAGCGATGGCAAGAAAATCTCACTATCATTTCTCATTCATCGTGTCAATAAAGGAGATACTATTTCATCAATCGCAAGGCATTATGGTGTGTCCTTAAAAACTATTACACAATACAATGCAATTAAAAATGCTAACTCCCTATCTATCAATCAAGAAATCATCATTCCCATAAATAAGGATAATGTATAATGAAACTCCATTACTTTTTACTCTTTTTCATTAGTTTTATTTTCGTAAGTTGTAGTTATAAAGGCATAAACTTTTATAATCCCGGAAAAAATGCACCCAGTTATGGTTCTATGAAGAATAGCCCTCAAATACAAAAAGCCACTATGCGCCCTTACCAGATTAATGGAAAATGGTATTATCCCACCACCGTAGCTTTAGGTGAAAGTTATGATGGAATCGCAAGTTGGTATGGACCTAATTTTCACGGCAAAAAAACCTCTAATGGAGAGACTTATAGTATGTATGCCCACACAGCAGCACACAAAACTCTACCTATAAATACTATCGTTCGTGTAACTAATAAAGAAAATGGTAAATCAACCATTGTTAGAATCAACGATAGAGGTCCTTTCGTAGCGGGTAGAATCATAGATTTATCCAATAGTGCTGCTAGGGATATTGATATGATAAAGAAAGGCACAGCAAGGGTTAAAGTCGAAGTTATTGGGTTTAATGGCACTATCTCTAATTCCATCCCCTTAACAAAAACCGCCTTAGCCCAAAGTGAATACAAAGTAAGCCAGACACAAACAAGTATGCAACTTTCAAAATTTCTTGTCCAAATTGGTGCTTTTAGAAACAAAGAAGGAGCTATTCGATTCCAACACACACACACTTCATCAAATGGATATAAAGCCATCATTAAAGAATATATGCTAGATGAGACACCAATTTATAGAGTAATGTTAAGCGGATTTCAAAGCGAAACAGAAGCTAGAGATTTTATTGCATCCCAAAAAATTAGTGGTGCATTTATCACGACGGAGTAACAATGGAATCTTTAACGAGAATAACAAAAGAAACAAATATCACTGCAAAACTTGATATTTATGGCAAAGGAGAGGCAAATATCCAAACGAATATAGGCTTCTTTGATCATATGCTCCACTCTCTTTGCAAACACGCCAGATGGAATTTAGAGTTAGATTGCAAAGGAGATTTGCATATTGACTTCCACCATAGCGTAGAAGATTGTGGCATTGTGATAGGGCAATTATTAAAACAATCCCTCTTTCCTATCCAAAATATAGAACGTTTTGGGAATGCTGCTGTTGTAATGGATGAATCTTGTGTAGAATGTGATTTAGATATTAGCAACCGACCTTTTTTGGTTTTTGAATTAAATATCCAAGGAAAGGTTGGGAACTTTGATTGTGAATTAATAGAAGAATTCTTTCGTGCTTTAGTTTTTAATGCAGGAATATCAACACATATCATCCAAAAACGTGGTAAAAATAATCATCACTCAATAGAAGCTGCCTTTAAAGCATTTGCCGTAGCAATCCGCAGAGCATCTTTTAAAGATGAAAGCATAGAAATTCCAAGCACTAAGGGTGTTTTATGATAAAACTTGTTGTTTTGGATGTTGATGGAACATTAAGCAACGGGAAAATTACCTATACAACCAATAATGAAGAAATTAAATCTTTTAATGTTAAAGATGGCTTAGGAATCGCAGCTTGGCTTCAATTAGGTAGAGAAGTAGCTATTATCACAGGAAGAAATTCTAAAATCGTAGAAAATCGTGCTAAAGAGTTGCAAGTTACCTATCTAAAACAAGGCATTCACAATAAAGCCGAAGCCTTAAAAGAGATTCTAAAGCACGCAAATATCGCTAGTGATGAAGTTGCTGTAATAGGAGATGATATTAATGACTTAGGTATGATAAGAGCTGTAAAATATTCATTTGCACCTAAAGATTGTGCAAAGGTTCTTAAAAAGGAAGTTTATAAAGTCCTTAAAAAAAAGGGTGGAAAGGGAGCTGTTAGAGAGATGATTGATTATTTAATCAAAAAAGAAAAATTAAAAAAGCAATTTTATGGAATCTTTATCTAATCATCAACAATTTCAAAGATCTTTTATTGCATCACATTTCACAAAAGGGAATCTTGTAATTTACTTTTTTGTTATTTTAAGTCTTTTTAGCATCCTTATGGTTGGTGCTTTCAGTATTAATAAAAATAATAAATCGCTATTCTCTCAAGAATCTATTACGCGTTTTGAAATTTTTAATTTTAATTATTACAAAATATCCCCTTTAGGTGTTGAAATTTTTGCTTATGGAAAAATTGGAAAAGAAAATAAAGAACAAGAAAATGAATTAGAAAATTTCAATATTAACCATTATCTTTTTGATACTCACACACAAGAAGCTTTATATTCCTACCTTGCCATATATGATAATAAAACTATCAATTTTCCCAAAGGAGTTTATTATGTTCGTAATGATATACAATTTTGGAGTGAGAGGGCAGCTTATACTCCCTCCTCAAAAGAACTTTTAGGGAATGGGGATTTCATCATTTCTTCTAATGCCTACCATATTAAGGGTAAAGATATTATCTATAAAGACAACCAAACCTCTGCAAATGCCATAAAAGGTATTTTAAAAATGGACGAACAATGAAAAATCTAATGCTTTTATTATTAATGATAACATTCCTATACAAGAACGGATTTGCCGATGAAATTGAAATAAGTGCGCAAGAGTTTATTGGTGATGAAAAAAAGAAAACCACACATTTAAAAGGAAATGTAGATATTAAACGCAAAGATGATAGGCTACTATCTAATCAAGCTTATATTTATTTTGATAACAAAAACAAACCAGATAAAATGCAAGCATTAGGTAATGTCAAATTTTGGCTCACTTTAGAAAATAACCGCAAAATAGAGGGGATATCCGATGAAGTAATCTATCTACCCAATATTCAAGAATACCAATTATTGGGCAATGTTGTTGTTAAAGAACCCGCTCAAAACAATGAAGTAAAAGGAGATAAAATTATCATTCGCTATAAAGATGGCTATATCAATGTCGTAGGTAATAGCAACAAACCTGCCCGTTTAATCTTTAAATTTGAGAAAGAACAATAATGCTAGATTATCAGCCGCTACAAAGCTCTTTTGTTACTTCGGCGCAGAATATCTCACAATGCCCCTCACCACTTTTTAGTGAAGTCGTATTCTTAGGAAGAAGCAATGTGGGAAAAAGCACTTTTATTAACCTCCTTTGCAACCAAAAAAACCTTGCAAAAAGCTCACAAACACCTGGTAAAACACAGCTTATTAATTTCTTTTTAACGCAATGGTCTAATCAAAATAAAGAAGTTTTGAAGCTCTATTTTGTAGATTTACCCGGATTTGGTTATGCAAAAGTCTCAAAAACCCAAAAAGATCTATGGAATAAAAACCTTATAGAATTTTTACAACAACGTGATAGCATTAAACTCTTTGTCCATTTAATAGATAGTCGGCATCCTTTTTTAGAGATTGATAAAAATTTGGTAAGCTTTATCACAAGATTTTTAAGAAAAGATCAAAAATTTTTACAAATTTTTACCAAATTTGACAAATTAAACGCCAATGAAAAGGCAAAACTCAAAAAGGTATTTAATGAGGCAAAATTTAGTAGCAACCTACAAAAAACCAATGTTGTAGAGATTCGAAATTTTCTTATCAAAAGTGCTTTGGGGGAAGTGCTATGATTATCACACAACCAACCCTTAAAGATATTCCTTCTATGCGTGAGCTTCTAGCTCCAGAAGTAGAACGTGGGGTTATTTTAGAGCGTCCCATTGAAGTTATGGCAAATATGATTCGATCCTACCATATCGCTTGGGAAGAAGAAGAAAACTTACAAACTCATCAAAGACTTAATCTATCTTTCAAAACTTTACAAGATATGAAAAATCCTAAAATGCTTGGCTTTTGTGCCTTGCATATCCACTCTCAAACATTAGCAGAAATTCGCAGTCTTATTGTTGCACCTTTTGCGCAACGCAAAGGTATCGCAACAGCCCTAATCTTAGATTGTATTCAGGAGGCAACAAAACTTAATATCAATGAAATTTTGGTCTTGACTTATAAAAAAGTCTTATTCGAAAAATTAGGATTTATTGAAATTAATAAAGAAAAAATTCCTAATCAAAAAATTTGGGCGGATTGTATCTTATGCAAACATTTCCCTCTATGCGACGAAGTAGCACTCATAAAATATATCTAAAAATCCCTTTTTGGATTTTACTTGTGGTTTATGTTTGTATAACAGATATTATTTATTATCTCCCCCCTTTATTTGGCATTATTTATGTCTTAGCACAAGAGCATTATGAAAATCAGGAATTTAATATATTCTATTTTCTTGTCCCTTTTTGTATCTTTTTTGAAGCAAGTAAAGGCTTTCCTTTTTTAAGCGTTGTGCTTTTTATGGCTTTTTCTTTTAAGATAATCCTACCAAGATTTAGAAAACTCTTTGGCTATCATAAAATTTTTATTCCACTTTTTATCTTTTATGCCTATTTTGGCTATTTTGGATTTTTATACCTTTTTCGCTCTTTTTATGATGTTCCAAGTTTTTCTTGGTTGTTACTCTCTTATACGATATGTGAATCTATCCTTGTTTGGTTATTTTTATGGATTATAGAATGAATAATAGAGTCCTTATTGTCTTTGCAGTGTTTATTGTCGTTTGGATAATATTATTAATAAAAATTTTTGATGTCAGCATATTATCCTATAAATTCTATGAAGAAAAAGCCATTAATAATACTTTAAGGGAAGATCCTATTATCCCCACTAGGGGTCAAATTTCAGACCGCAATGGATTACCCTTAGCTACTAATACTGTGGGTTTTATGATTTCTCTTCCACCCCGTTTATCCTTACGTTCTCAATCTAAAATCTTAGAAGAAGAAATAGAAAAAATTCTACCATTTTTTCCACAATACACCAAAGAAAAGCTTATTAACAATTACAAAAAGGGGGATTCTCCTTATAATCACGACTATATTCCTATTATTAACTTTGTAGAACACGATGTGATATTAAAATACTACCCAGAGATTTCTCAAAGTGATATCTTACGCATTATCCCTTTTGCTAAACGTTATTACCCAAATCTTACAAGTGCTTCCCACATTATTGGATATGTGAGTAATGCAAACAATAAAGATATAGAAAAACAGCCTATTGCCAAATACACAAATACCATAGGTAAAGAAGGATTAGAAAGACAATATGATACCTATCTACAAGGTGAGATAGGTTCAAGAATCGTTAAAGTAACGGCTTTAAATAAAGAAGTTGAAGTCGTATCTTATAAAGAAGCTGTTGAAAATAGACATTTAACCACAACCTTAGACATTAGAGTTCAAAAAGAAATGGATAAAATTTTTGAAGGACAAAATGGTGCAGCCATTATAATGAATACCCATAATGGAGAGATTCTAGCAGCAGGAAGCTATCCAGAATACAATCTTAATCATTTTATTGGTGGAATCTCTCATGAAAATTGGAATGCCCTGCGAGATAGTCCCTATAAACCACTAATTAATAAATTCATCAATGGACTCTACGCACCCGGTTCTGTTGTAAAAATGGGAATGGGATTAGCCTTTTTAGAATATGCGCAAATTGATGAAACAACAGAAATTAAAACTCCACCTTTTATTGAATTAGGAGGGAGAAAATTCCGTGATTGGAAAAAAGATGGGCATGGAAGCTCTGATCTTTTTAAAGCCATTAAAAGAAGTGTAGATGTCTATTTTTATATTCTCTCACAAAAAACCGATTTTCAAAACATCGCTAATGTCCTTAGGCAAATGGGCTTAGGGCAAAAAACCGGAGTAGATTTACCCAATGAATTCATAGGAATCGTCCCTTCACCAAAATCTAAAAAAGAACGATACAAACAAGATTGGTATGCTGGAGATAGTATAGTTAGCTCCATTGGGCAAGGTTTTTTCTTAACTACCCCTTTACAAATTGCAAATTATACCGCCCTCATAGCCTCTGGAAAACTCCCAACTCCACATTTTATTAACCAAATGGGAGATCAAATCATTGCAAGAGTGCCACAAGATACATTAACAGATTTTCAAAAAAGCAAACTCTCTATATTAAGAGAGGGTATGCGTCAAGTTTGCAATGAAGCAGGAGGGACAGCTCATTTAGCCACACAAGAAAGCAAAGCTTATTTAGCGTGCAAGACAGGAACGGCACAAGTTATAGAAATTTCTCAAGCCGATAAAGAAAGACTTAAAGAAGCAGAAATGGACTATTTTCATCGCTCACAAGCTTGGATTACAGGATTCCTTCCTGCTAATAACCCACAATATGTGATTACTATTATAGTAGAACACGGGGGTAGTGGTTCAGGAACTGCTGGACCCATATTAGCTAAACTCTCTAATGTTTTAGTGGATCTAGGCTATGTTCCAAGCAAACAAAATAGCCTTATAAAGGATAGAGATGATTGAGCATTTACCAAAGCTTTTAAAGGGAAAAAAGATTATTTTGGGAGTTTGTGGCAGTATTGCGATTTATAAATCTATTGAAATTTTACGCTCCTTAGAAAAGCTCGGTGCAGAAGTTCGAGTGGTTATGACTAAAAAGGCTAAAACATTTATCCAACCCCTTCTTTTTGAAGCCCTAAGCCACCATCAGGTCCTACATAAAGATTCACAAAATTGGGGAGAATCTCCTTGCAATCATATAGAATTAGCAAAATGGGGTGATATGTTTTTAATAGCTCCCACAACTGCTAATACCATTAATAAACTTGCTTGTGGTATTGCCGATAATATCCTTTTAGAAAGTTTTTTAGCCTTTGATAAGATTAAAATCATTGCACCAGCTGCAAATACAAAAATGATAGAAAACCCCATAACCAAAAAATCCTTAGAAACTCTATCACAAATAGGTATGACTATTATTGCCTCCCAAAGCAAAGAATTGGCTTGTAAAGAAATAGGCAATGGGGGATTAGCAGAGCCTTTAGAAATTATTTATGAAGTCTTAAGAATGTTTTTTAAAGATGATTTTTGGCTACAAAAAAAGGTTTGCATTAGTAGCGGTGGCAGCAAAGAAAAGATTGATAATGTTCGCTACTTGTCAAACTTTTCTAGTGGAAAGATGGGGGCTAATCTTGCTTTAAGTGCTTATTTTTTAGGTGCAGAAGTATGCTATATCTATTCCATAGAATCTTATCCTCTCCCACTAGGTATCAAAAAAATAAAAGTGCAAACCACACAGGAATATCTACAAGCCATACAAAATTGGCAACAAAAAATCCAAAATCCAAAAAATGCGTATTTAATAATGAATGCAGCCATTAGTGATTATGTCCCACAGACATTTATTCAAAAGAAATTAAAAAAACAAGAAATAGGCAAAGAATGGAATCTGGCTTTAAAAGAAAATATAGACATCTTACAAAGCATAAAAAAATCCCAAATCACCATTGGTTTTAAGCTAGAAGATGAAAATGGTATCAACAATGCCTTACAAACACTCAATAAAAAATCTTTAGATGCTATTTGCCTTAATGAGATTTCACCTAGCTTTAGCCCTATGGATTCTAAAGACAATAAGATTATTTGGATAACAAAAGATTTACAAAAAAATCTAGGGTATAACGATAAACTGCATTTAAGCTTTGCTATTTTGAATGAGGCAAAAAATCTATGATTAAGCAACTAAGAGAGCTTACACAGATTCAAAACAATTTACAAAATTTGGCAACACAACCTGCACAATTTAATGCAACTTTGCCTATACGTTTAGAAGTAATGGAAAAAATGCAAGGTATCCGATATATGCTAAAAGTTGGCAATATCACTATGGAAACCAAAAGTTTAAAAGAATTAGAAATTGGAGGGAAGTATTGGGCAATAATGGGAAAGTCTAATGGTTCTATTACACTATCAAACCTTATTAAGCAACCTGATTTACTCAAAACACAAAATATCCCTTTAAAGCTTAGTTCAGAAGCTATGGCGCAATTCCTAAAAGAAGGAGATAATCCCTTTGAAACAATGAAAGGATTTTTAATCGATAGACTAGCACAAGCAGAATCTAAATGGGAATTTGCCTTTTTAAGCCATATGCTACTGTCTCTAAAACAAAAAGTCCTAACACTTCCTCTCCATTACGACGATAAAGAAAAAGATGGATTCTTACAATTACGAAAAAAAAGAGTGAATAATCAAGATTACTTAGAGTTTTATTCTGTTTTTGCTAATCTTGGTGCTACTTGGGGATATTTATACAAATTAGACAATCACATCAAACTCGACATTAATGTAATGTATGAAAGCATTGCAAAACTCTTGAAAAACAATCTTAATGAATTAGCATTCATCAATCAAGTCAATATCTATACCAATAGTGAAATTAAACCCCTTTATGATTTTAATGATTTTCTTCTTGATTTAGAGGGATAAATGGAAGTAAAACACTTAGCAATCATTATGGATGGTAATGGAAGATGGGCGCAAAAGCGTTTAAAACCTCGTTTTTTTGGACATCAAGAGGGGGCTAAAAAGATTCAAAGCATAACAGAATCCTGTCTGCATTTGGGAATAGAGTATTTAAGCCTCTATGCTTTTTCAACAGAAAATTGGAAACGTCCCCAAAAAGAAATTGACTTTTTAATACAGCTTTTAAACCAATACCTAACGCAAAAAAAACAAATTTACTTAGATTTAAATATTCGTTTTAGAAGCATTGGAGATATCTCTATTTTTCCACAAAAGCTACAAACAAAAATTAAAAAGCTAGAAAGTTTCACAAAAGATTGCAATAAGCTTACACAAATCCTTGCCCTTAATTATGGCTCTAAAGATGAATTAAGGCGCACATTTTTAAAACTTCATAAAGAAAATTTGCTTATTACACAAGAAAGCATTGGACAATATCTTGACACAGCAGATTTTCCAGAAGTTGATATGCTTATCCGCACAGGAGGAGAGCAGAGATTGTCTAATTTTTTGTTGTGGCAAAGTGCTTATGCGGAATTATTTTTCACCAAAACACTTTGGCCAGACTTCTCTCATCAAGAACTAGCTAAAATGCTTCAAGAATTCTCTTTGCGACAAAGACGTTTTGGTGGAATTTAGGGAATCCCTAAAAACTAGGAAGAATACTCCCTTTATATTTTTGCAGAATAAAATCTTTTACCCTTGCACTTTGTAAAGCCCCAATTAGCTTTTTGATGTTTTCGTCATTTTCTCTACCTTCTTTTACAACCAAAATATTGACATAAGGTGAATCTTTATCTTCTATGGCAATCGCATCATTAAGAGGATTAAGCCCGGCTAAAAGTGCGAAATTCGTATTAATAACACTCACACTAACATCATCTAATGTTCGGGTAAGTTGGGGGGCGTCTATTTCTTTAAAGTTTAGATTCTTAGGATTTTCTACTATATCTTGCACAGAAGCAAGTTTAACATCTTTTTTAAGTGCAATAATCCCTTCTTTTTCTAAAATCCTTAAAGCTCTAGCTCCATTTGAGGGATCATTGGGGATAGAGATTAAGTCATTATTTCTTAATTCTTCCAAATTTTTGATTTTATTAGAATATACTCCCATTGGCTCTAAATGCACACCAGCAACACTTACAAGTGTAATTCCCTTTTCTTTGTTAAATTCATCCAAATAAGGCTTATGCTGAAAAAAATTCGCATCTAAAGAGCCATCTTGCAAAGAAAGATTAGGGGTTACATAATCTGTAAATTCCTTTATCTCTAAACTCACTCCTTCTTCTTGCAATAAAGGAATAATTTGCTCTAATATTGTTGCGTGAGGCTCTGGTGTAGCACCTACTACTAAAATAGTTTTTTCTTCTGCCACATTAGAAGCCATCTTTGTATCATCACCACAACCGCCCAACACCAAAGCAATGATTATTCCAAAAATACCTATAATTGCTTTAAACATTCCATTCCTTTTATAATAAGATTAATGTTTTAATTTTCTATATAAAAAGTCCCCAAAGCTTTGAATAACTTGCACTAAGAAAATTAAAATCACAACGGTATATAACATAATATCACTTTGAAACCTATAATAACCGTATTTTATGGCTATATCTCCTAAACCTCCACCGCCGACTGCACCAGCCATAGCACTAAATCCAATCACCAAAATTAAAGCAAGTGTGATACCAGAAATTATACTTGGTAAAGCCTCCACCAACATAATCCTAAAAATAATCTGAATATTTCCAGCACCAAAGCTCTGTGCTGCTTCAATAACACCCCCATCAATCTCCTTAAGAGCATTTTCTAAAATCCTAACAATAAAAGGAGCTGCTCCAATACTAAGGGGGATAATTGCTGCAGTAGCACCAATGCTCCTGCCTAAAATCCATTGCGTTAGTGGAAACAAGACAACCATAAGGATTAAAAAAGGGAATGAACGTAAAGTATTAGTAATAGTATCTAAGATTCTAAAAACTATTAAATTTGGTGATAATCCCTTAGGGGAGCAAAGAACAAGCAAAACCGCAGGTATAATCGCCAAAAGAGTTGCGATAAAAGTCGCACTAACACTCATATACAAAGTATCCCAAGTAGCTTCAAAAAGCAATTTTAATATTTTAAAGTCCATCTATTCTCCTTGAACAATTTCCCAACGCGCTCCGCTCTTACTAAGATAATTACAAACACTTTCTTTAAATCCTTTGGGGATATTAATAACAAGCACACCCAAGACTATCCCACTAAAAGATTCTAAAGAACCCCAAACGATATTAAAATTCATTTCTAAATCTCGAGCCATTTTTGTAATAATGGGATTTTGGGCAACTTCTTTTGGAAAATAGATGCGAATATTAATACCCTCTTTAGGTAAAATCTCGTTTTCCCCTAAAAATTCCCGCATTTTTTTATCAGGCTCTAAAAATAATTCTTCAATATTCCCACTCTTTAAAACTTCTCCTCCTTCCATAAAAGCAGCTTCTTTACAAATTTTTTTAACGACCTCCATCTCATGTGTTACAAGCACAATTGTTACACCAAGCTCATAATTAATCTGTTCTAAAAGATCCAAAATAGAGCCTGTGGTAGAGGGATCAAGCGCACTTGTAGCTTCATCACTTAGCAATAAATGGGGATTCATTACTAAAGCTCTAGCAATGGCTACTCTTTGTTTTTGCCCACCGCTTAATTCATTGGGATAAAATTTGGCTTTTTCTTCTAAACCCACGAGTTCTAAAAGATTATAAATATTCTTTTTGTCGATTTTTTCTCTCCAGCATTGTAAAGGCAAAATAATATTTTCATAAACATTTTTTCTACCCATCAAAGAAAAATGCTGAAAAATCATTCCAACTTTTTTTCTAAATTCTCTTAATTCTTTGCTATTTAATGTATTAATTTCTACATTATTAATTCTTAAAATACCACTTTGAAAATTTTCCAACCCATTAAAAGTCCTAAGTAAAGTGCTTTTACCTGCTCCGCTATGACCAACAAGACCAAAAATTATACCTTTTTTAATAGCAAGATTAATATTCTTTAAAATCTGTAAATTGCCATAACTTTTATTTAATCTATTCACTTCTATAAAATTCATAAAATTCCTAAAAATAATTTCAAATAACAATATTCTATCAAATTTTGCTCTTTAAAATCTGCTAAAATTCCACAACCTCAAAAAGGAATATTTGAATGAAAACCCTATATATCATTTTCTTGACCATAGCACTACTAAATACTCAATCTTTAAATGCTCAACCTTGGGTGATGTTTAGCGATTTAGATGACACCTATCTTTATGATCAAGCAAGCGGACAAGTCTATATTCGTATTAAAAAAGGTGGTAAAAATTATGAAGATACTTTTGTAAAAATGGGAATCATAGATAAAAGTAATCCACTAAAATCTCCGCAACAATCCACACAAAATACAACAAAAGAGCAAGAAGAATTATTAAAAAAGGCTCAAGAGTTACAAAAAAACATTCAAGAGAGTATTTTTCAAAATGGGGAATAATAGAATTTCTTAAATTAAATTTATCATCGCAACAATAATACCAATTGGTGCAATAAAGCGAATGATAAAATACCAAGTTTGAAAATAAATGCCTTTTAAATATCCTCCACTCATTGCATAGACTTTATCTTTTTTAAGCACCCAACCCATATAAATACACATAAATACCCCAGCTAAAGGCAACATAAAAGAAGATGTAATATAATCAAACCATCCAAAAAGATTTTTATCAAAGAAAGTTAGCGATTCACTCAACAAAGCAATCACTCCTAAAATATAAGCAATGCCCACACTAAAGAGATTTGTCTTTTTTCTACTCCAATAAAAATGTTCCATTAAATAAGCATTAAAAGGTTCTAACATAGAAACCGCAGAAGTGATTCCTGCGAAAATTAAAGCAATAAAAAATAAAAGTGCAATAATCTCTCCAGCAGTCCCCATATGAGAAAAAATTAAAGGAAGGGAAATAAAAACAAGACCCGGACCACTTGAAGGCTCTGCTCCATAACCGAAAATAAAGGTAAAAACAACCAATCCCGCCATCAAACAAAAGACGAAATTTAATAAAGCAATGATAATGGCATAACGAATGAAGTTCCCCTCTTTAGGCATTGTATTAGAATAAGTTAAAATCACACCCACCCCTAAAGAAAGAGAAAAGAAAGCTTGTCCAATCGCCTCTACAATCACTTTTGCATTAAGCTTACTAAAATCTGGAGTAAATAAAAACTCAAAAGACTGCATAAAAGAATCTTGAAGCATAGAATACCCAAGCAGTCCTATAAAAATAAGAAGCAATAAAGGCATTAAAATCAAATTTAAACGTTCAATCCCTTTTTTAACACCTTTGCTTAAAACATAAGCACAGATAGCAACAATCACAAAATGCCAAAGAAGTTGATAAAAAATCTCACCACTTACAAATTCAGTCCATAAAGATTGAGCAGTGTCTAAACTCTTTGGCAATCCTCCATCTATAACTAAAAATAGATAATGCAATAACCAGCCCAAAACCACGACATAAAAAGAAAAAATGAGGACTCCAGAAAATATCATCAATCCACCAAATTTTAGGAATCTCATATTTTTTGGAGCCAAATCTTCAAAAGTCTTGAAAGCGTTTTGTCCAGAGGTTCTACCAAAGAATATTTCAACAATAAATACACTAATACCAAATAATAAAAAAGCTAAAGTGAATACAAGAACAAATGCCATTCCTCCATTTTGTCCAGTCATATAAGGAAACTTCCATATAGCACCAAGACCAATGGCACTACCAGCAGTTGCTAAAACATATCCTGCTTTAGAAAATCTTGTCATTTACTGAATCTCACTATCCTCTTTAATAGCAACAAAAATAGCGCAATATAGCGACTTTCTTTGAGGAATAGTGTGGAAACCATTGGCAGTCTCTAAAGACATCAAATAAAACTTATTGCCTATCTTGATAATTTCTTTAGTGCTTTTAAGGCTTTTAAACTCCATTTGTTTTTCAAAGAAATTTTCAAAAGAAAAATCATCTTTTGTGGTAGCATAAATTGTTCCGCTAGAATCAAACAAAACAGTAAAAATCTCACTCTTTTCGGAGATAATAGAGAGATCTTGCAATAAAGAAGATTTTAAAATCGTTGCTAAAATGTCGGATTCCCAAACAAAAGCCAATCCCCCTATTACACGATTTTCTTTAAGGATTGGGATATAGAATATAAAAGTTTCTTTATTGTTATAAAAATTACTTTTCTCATAATTTGATATTAAAACACCATTTTTATAAATAGAAACTTGTGAGACTTTCTCCGCAATAGCAACTTTTTGACCATTAATATCATCTTGCTTCCTAGAATTTTTTATTATTTCTCCTCTTTCATTGAAAAACAATATATTATAATAAGACTGGAAGTTATTACCCAATCTCTCTAAAAGCGCAATCATATCCACTTCATTTCCTGCATTAGGCTCTTCTAAAAACTTCCTAAAGCCTACAAGATTTTCAATCCAATGAATATCTTTGATGCAGTTAGACAATAAAACATCCATTATGCTAACAAAATATTGCGAATAATACCCAACTACATTAAACAAAGTATAATAAATACCTTTCTGGAGTTCTTCAGTGGAGGTAATACATAAGGCATTCATCTCTTCACTGAGAGTTCTAATATTATTTAAAATCGGATTAAGGGCATAAGAATGACTCTTTGAAGCAATAATCTCCCCATTAATAACAACATCACCTAAATCCTCATTGATGTTTTCAGCCTCAATAATTACATTACTCAAATCTCCAGTAATTAATAAAGAATCTTCTAACAGATAGGCTTCTATGTCGCGCTTACTACGACTTTTAACATCAAACACTACCGATAAAGGAACAACACGATAAATTCTCCATTCAGAGGCAACACTTTTATGAGATTCTACAACAGATAAAGATTGTGAGGCTGTAAGACAAAGCTTGGAGCGGACACTCATAAAGGTGAAATCCTTATTTACATTAAAAGTTACCACTTGTCCTTCTGCAAACAATTTACTATTATCTGAGTATAAAATATGATTTTTGGAATCCACGACAAAAATATTAGCTTGAGGCAATCTATAAGGGAACAAAGAAACAACTTCTTTAAAAATATCATCCAATTTTACAACAAGAACAATGGTGGCAAATGATTTTTGGTCTTTATCTTCACGCATAGGCACTACAAAAAAGTATTCATTATTTTGATATTCTAAATCCTCACCATAAAAATCTACTTTTTGGTAAAAATCTTGACAAAGAGCAATGCCATCAGCCTCTAAAATAGCCGACATCTTTGTTGTTGAT
The DNA here is from genome assembly GCF_900198605.1 of Helicobacter mesocricetorum. GTDB lineage: Bacteria > Campylobacterota > Campylobacteria > Campylobacterales > Helicobacteraceae > Helicobacter_D > Helicobacter_D mesocricetorum. The sequence continues at coordinate 49,157 of NZ_FZPJ01000006.1, forward strand.
GCTACATTTTCACTTAAAGAAAATACAACTTTTCCTTGAGTATCAAACAACAAAACATCCTTATAGACTAAATAACTCTCTTTAAAAGCTGACAAATACCCCCGGAGTTCTTCTAATTTTTCCAGTGCCTCATCTTTATTTGTGTTGCATTTAGAATAAAATTCTTTATACAAGTGTATGGCGTGAGAACTTCTCCCTAAAATAGAAATGCTTTTATAACAAGCCTCCAACACACTAACAATTCTATCTCCTATAATTTTCACAGAAACTTGTGCTTCTTCGTAACCATTTAAAAAACTCTGCTCAATAATTGTATGAATTAACTTATCTTGCAAAGATTCAAATTTTTCTTGCGTTTTTTCCATATAATCAAATAAATTTTCTGCTATATCTAAAGAGCTTATTTTTCCTGTAAGTGTCGTTTTACTAAGCAATGTATTAAGCGATATAAATTGAGATTTATATCGTTGAGCCATAGGCATATAAGTGCTTAAAACACCAATTGTTGATTGCTCCATTTTATTCCTTAAATAAATTTAATTTGGAAAGAGTTTGTATTATAACCATATTATTTTATAAAAAAGATTAAAAATATAAAAATTTTTAGTCTTGATTAAATTTATTATTCTATACCATTTGCCCATTGCAAAATAGAATCTTTTTGGTCTTGAAAGTTTTCAAAGCGGTGCGAACCACCTTCTTGAAGAAGTATTTTAGAATCTTTAAATTTCTGAGCAGCATTTCTATAATTTAAAACCTTATCCCCCTTTTGCAACATCACATAATAAAGACTAGGGGTAATGTTCTCCACAAAATATTGTTTTAAACTCAAAGCCAAATCTAAAGTCCAAAGAAAAGTCTCATTACTATAAGGAATATGGATTCTTCCAACTGCTGGAAGCAAAGTCTTATACCCATCAACAACAGGATTAACCAATATGGCTTTAAGATGATATTTTTCTGCTAAAAAAGTAGCATAATACCCTCCAAGTGAACTTCCTATTAAACAAATCTTATGTTGTTTTTGATATTTTTCAATGAGGGATTGGATAAATTCTATAGCTAAAGTCGGAACATAAGGGAGATTGGGAGTAAGAGAACAAGAAGAAAAATTACGAATGATTGTGCCTTTATAGCACAATCCTACGCTTCTAAATCCGTGCAAATATAAAAGCATTCTTACTTTATAGAACTCAAGGCACTTTCATAATTAGGTTCTTCTGTGATTTCAGAAACAATTTCTTTATGAATAACTTTACCTTGTGGATCAACAACAAAAACCGCACGCGTTAAAAGTCCATCTAAAGGAGAACCATCTAGCAATACTCCATAAGATTCACCAAACTTTTTACTTTTAAAATCACTTAATGCTACTACATTTTTAATTCCTTCAGTAGAGCAAAATCTACCTTGCGCAAAAGGTAAATCTAAAGAAACAACAAAAACTTCTGTATTATCTAAACTCGCTGCTTTTTCATTAAATTTTCTTGTTTGTGTCGCACAAACACCAGTATCCAATGATGGGACAACATTAATAATTTGATACTTTCCAGTTGAACCACCAATAGACTTAAGACTTAAATCACCCGCTACTAATTCTACCTTAGGGGCATTATCACCAACTTTTACTTCTTTACCTGCCAATTTAACAGAACTTCCTTTAAAAGTAACCATAACATTATCCTTCAATATTTTATTTAAGAGCCTCGATTTTAAATAACTTTAACTAAAAATAAAATTAAAAAGTTTGCATTTTAGGAATTGCTTGAAGATTGAAATCATCAAATTCCTTTTGCATATAAGATTCAATAGCTACTCTCCCTATCATTGCTGCATTATCTGAACAATATTCTAAAGGCGATAGGAGTAAAATAAGGGCATAATCTTCACAAAGTTTGGCAATCTTTTCTCTTAATAAGCAATTAGCACTTGCTCCTCCCACGATAGCAAAATGCTTCCATTGACATTGCTTATCTTGTTGTTGGTTTTGTTGTAAAAAAATATTACATTTTTGGCATAAATGTTCAACAGCTACCCTTTGAAAACTCGCACAAATATCAGCCTTAAATCTCTCTAAATCCATCGTTTTAGTTTTAGATTTTTCTATTTCTAACCGCACTGCATTCTTAAGACCCGAAAAGCTAAAGGCAAACTGCTTCTTGCTCTTTAGAGGGAGAGGAAAAGAAAAAGCCAAATCATTACCATTTTTTGCATAAGATTCTACGATAGGACCTCCTGGATACCCCAATCCTAACATTTTAGAAACCTTATCAAAACTCTCTCCAAAACTATCATCAATGCTCCTTGCTACAATCTTCATCTCTGTAAAACTTCTTGCTTCAAAGAGCATACTATGTCCGCCTGAAACCAATAATACGCCCAATGGAAAAATAGAATCTTTTTCTAAAAAAAGGGAATAAAGATGTCCTTTTAAATGATTAACACCAATTAAAGGAAGGTTTAAAGCATAAGCCAAAGTTTTTGCCATCATTAACCCCTCTAATAAAGTTATATTTAAACCGGGCTGGGTGGTAACAGCAATTGCTTTTAAGTCTTTCAAATAAGATTGAGTTTTTTCTAAAATTTGAGGAAGCAACTCTGCGTGCAATCGGCTTGCAAGCTCTGGCACAACTCCACCAAATGCAGAATGCTCCTTTTCTTGAGAAATTTTTTGGTGAAAAATAATTTTCTTTGTTTGAATCTCTGTAAGTGCAATAGAGCTATCATCGCAACTACTTTCAATACTTAAAATTAATCCACTCAAATTATTCCTTAAGCATTTTCTTCTAAAACATTTACGCCAAGTTCTGTTAATCGTTTATCAATTTTCTCTAAAGACTTTTGGAGGGTTTCTTTACTAATATCTGGCAACTCTCCTCCCCAAGCCTTTTGTGCTTGATTATAACCCCGTATTATCCCCTCTCTCCCTGCCTTTAGCTTTTCTACATCATCACCTGCACCTGCTATGACAAAATCCGCAATCCTCACTGAAGTTTTTGCAACACCAAAAAATCCATCCTCTGCAATTAAAGCTTTAGCCTCATTAGCTGTTAATTCCTGCAATGGCTTACCTCTATAACCAATAGCATTTAAATCTAAACCATTAAGAATATTAGTTAATCTATTAGAATCATTTAAAGCATTGCCTCCTAATAAATTAGCACCATTTTGGCTATTAAAATTAGTTTCGCTAGTGCTACTAATATTCATTTGAAATTCCATTACATAACTATTCATTAGAGCTTTTGCATCAACTTTAGAAGCTGCTTCTTGAATATTCTTTTGCCTTTGCGTTTCACTTGTTGTTTCTTCTTTTAGTGGATTAGAAGCCATCGCAGATTGCAAATCCTTACTATATTCTAAACTACCTTTTACACTCTCTATAGCCATTATGTCCTCCTTGACAAAATTTATGTAATAATATCGGCATTTTTTTAAAAAAGGGCAGAAATGAAAAAACTTTACGGCGAATGGGAAAAACAAGATGGTGTATTACTCTGCTTCCCCCATAAAGATTCTGATTGGAGGGAATACTTAGAGGAAGCACAAGCGGTTTATTGCGAAATTATTTACCAAATTTTGCAAGTTCAAGCCTGTCTATTAATCTCTCAAAACAAAGAAGAGACCACAATCTATCTGCAAAATTATTTTCTAACCCACCAATGGGATTTACAACTTCTTTACAATCTTTATCTCATAGAAATGCCAACCAATGATACTTGGGTTAGAGATTTTGGAGGGATTACCATTTATAAAAATGATTGCAATATTACACTAAATTATGGATTTAATGGATGGGGGTTAAAATTTGCCGCAAATCTTGATAACCAAATTACTAGCAATTTACAAAAACTCAAAATTTTACAAAAACTCAAAACAAAAAAACTCATCTTAGAAGGAGGAAGTATAGAATCTAATGGAAATGGTATTTTACTAACTAATACACAATGCCTTTTAGAAAAAAATCGCAATCCTGCCTATTCTCAAAAAAAACTCGCAAAAATCCTCAAAAAAGATTTTGGTTTAAAAAAGATTCTTTGGCTTCATAATGGTTTTTTAGAGGGTGATGATACCAATAGTCATATTGATACTCTTGCAAGATTCATAAATCCTAATACCATAGCCTACTTAGAATGCAAGGATAAAGAAGATATACACTATAAATCGCTACTAAAAATGAAAAAAGAATTAAAGGCTTTTAAAAACTTAGAAGGAAAACCTTTCTCCCTTGTCCCTCTACCCTTTTGCACACCAAAATATTACGCAAAGCAACGACTTCCTGCAACTTATGCAAATTTTTTGTTTATTAATAATCGTGTATTATTGCCAATCTATAAGGACAGCAATGACCAAAAAGCAATAAAAATTCTACAAGATGCTTTACCAAAACATAAAATTATCCCTATTGATTGCTCTGTTTTAATAAGACAACACGGAAGCTTACATTGCATTAGTATGCAATTCCCCTACAAAACCCTTAATTTTGAAGCACTCCAAAAATTTAGATATACATCTATATAATGCTAAATTAAGCTTGTTTAAATATAATTGCTTTCCTAAGTTATGCGGAAATGGCGAAACTGGCAGACGCACCAGACTTAGGATCTGGCGCCGCAAGGCATGGAGGTTCAAGTCCTCTTTTCCGCACCATCATTAATTTTAAATAAACCTTACTTAGTCTTTAGCACCACACAATCCCCAATAAAATTTCATATTACACTCTTTAGCAATATGAAGAAAACCTTAAACAACACTACAATAAAATCCAAAAGCATAATCAACGCAAGTATCAAGTAAAAAACATAAATGCTGTTTAGGACTTTAAGAATCTAGGATTATATTTTGAAAAATCAAATTAAACAAATCCTGGAGAAAACAAAATATTACTAAAGAATTGCAATGCAACCCATTACAAAAAACCAACTTATAAAAACTTGCCATATTGATATTTGAAACACTAAAAACAAAAAGCTTAACTCGCCTATTTGCTTTTATCCTTTGACGCCATAAAGATATTTAACGATAGTAGAAATTCTATACCTTTAAAGATGATTTGTAAAAATCTTTAATAATATGTTTGCTAATCCTATGCTTTCAGCAGAAAATTTACCTCAAACTTTATTTTGCTCTACCACAAAAGACCAAAATTATACAAGAATTTGTTTTGGGACTATTTATCATTTCAGTAAATATTTCTTTATAGAGTATGTTTAAGTCAGCTGTAATACCAAACTTTTAGCTGTTTTAGTCTTCAAGCAAATCAATTTATATTCATTAGAATCTAGCTTTATTGGATTAAACATTATTCAATGAATTTCTAAATTTAAATCATATTTTAAAAGTCCCTACACAAAATTGCTCATTAAAAATATTAATGAATTTATGCTATATAGGTATCTACTAGGAATTTCACATTATGGATAAGCAATAAAATATTCAGAAGAACAAAACAAAGTCTCTAAGATATGGTGCCGAGAGTCGGAATCGAACCGACACGGGGTTTCCCCCACTAGATTTTGAGTCTAGCGCGTCTACCAATTTCACCACCCCGGCTACAAAATAGCCCACAATTATACATAATTTAACTCAATTTATACTGAATCGTAAATGACTATAAAACAGCATATTGTATGCTAATACACGCATCAATGCTTGAAAGCTCTTTTAAAACTCCAGATTCCACTTCATCATCAACAATAATCACAGCTAAAGCTTCTTTTTTATAACGAGCCAAACGAAAATCCGCTATGTTAATATTATGCTTAGCAAGGATACTTCCAATGAAACCTATCACACCGGGAGTATCATTATTCCTAAAGAGTATCATTTTACCTTCTGGTTTAATATCTAAAGAAAATTTATTAATTTCTACAATTTTTAAAGTATCTTCGTTAAACACTGCACCACTTACACTAAATTCGCCTTTTTGCGTTAATAATGTAAGTTTAATCTGATTTTTAAAAACATTTTGAGATTCTTTTCCCTCTAAATGCACTTCAATGCCACGTTCTTTCGCAACATAAGGGGCATTAACATAATTAACCTTATCCCCCAATGTAGCATTTAAAATACCTACCAATGCAAAGGTAGAAAGAGAAGAGAGATATTCTTTAATCTCTCCTTGTGCCTCTAATTGAATAGAGCGAATCTCATCTTTATTCATCTGAATAGCAAAAAACGCCATTTTTTGCACCAATGCCAAATAGCCACTTACAAAATGTGGTAATTCATTCTCCCTAACAGGTAAATTAAGAGCATTAGGGAAGCTAGAACCCCTTGCGGCTTCTAAAGCTGCTTTTGCTGCTTCAATAGCAATTTTTTCTTGAGATTCTAAAGTATTAGCTCCAATATGGGAGGTTACATAAATATTATTTAAATCCAAAAGCTTATTAGAAATAGCAGGTTCTTTCGTAAAAACATCTATTCCAGCAAAACGAATCTTTTGGGATTGTAAGGCATCAAAGAGCGCATCTTCATTATATAATCCACCTCTTGCGCAATTAATCAAAATGACGCCTTCTTTCATCTTTGCAATCTCATTGCTATTAATGATATTGATAGTTTCTTTATTTTTTGGGGTATGTATAGTGATAATATCACAAGATAGAATGTCATCAAAATTTTTCGTATAGGCAATGCCTAAATCAGTAGCCTTTGTAGCATTGATATAAGGGTCATAAGCGATAACTTCCATTTCAAAAGCTTTCATACGTTTTCCTACTCTGCTACCAATATTTCCAAATCCAATAATGCCTAATTTCTTACCCTTTAATTCTGTTCCATACCAGTCCTCACGTTTCCATTTGCGTTCATTTTTTAATTGTGCATTAACTTCAGGCAATCTTCTTACGGTATTCAAAATATGCGCACAAGTAAGCTCTACTGCTGCAATAGTGTTAGCAGTAGGGACATTCATTACAACAACACCTTTTTTACTAGAATTTTCAATATCTACATTATCCACACCAACACCAGCGCGTACAATAGCACGAAGCCTAGAAGCAGAATTTAAAAAATCCATATCCACATCTGTTGAACTTCGAGTAATTGCTACATCGGCTTTGTATAACTCTTTTTTTAGCTCATCTTTTGGTAAATGGGCTAAATTTAGCATCTCCACTTCTTTGTCTTTTTTTAATAATTCCAAGCCACTTTGATGAATATGATCACAGACAATAATTGTAAATTTTGACATCTCTAACACTCCACTTTTAAGTTTTGGCTAAGACATAATTAATTTCATAATATTTCAGCTTATCTAAAACACTACGAAGATAATTTTCATCTTGCGTTAATACTACCAACCAAACATTTTCTCCAGCCTTATAATAAGAATATTTAATTTTATGAGCATTGAAAACTTGATTGATACAAAAAAATTGATAATCATCAATTGCTCCTACTGAAACCCTAAAGACTTCTTGACTATTTTCTTGAACATCATCTTCAAAAAGCAATTTAACCTGCAAAACCGGAGCTGGATACACAAAAGGGTTACTGCTTTTATTAGAAAGCTTATCAACCCAATTCGAGGTATCAACGAAGTCTAATTTATTACTATTAACAGCTAATTCATAAGGCTTAAAAGTAGGTAAGGCAACAGTCATCGCATCTATATATTTATGGATAAGCACAAATAATGTAATTAAGATAAAGCAGATTAAAATACTCATCAATACTCTTACTTGCATAATATCTTCTATTAGGAAATTTGGTCTTTAATAATATCTCCTAAAGTCATTTTATCATCTACATTATCATTAAAGCTCTTCAATTTTGCCTTTTCTTTTCGCTTTTCTAATCTTTTAATAGAAACACGAATTCTATTATTTGGGGAATCAAGCAGTGAAATAACACCAGTAACATTATCGCCTATTTGAATCTCTTCTTTTTTAAGGGGTGGTAAATCTTCATTTCTAATAAGGGCATCCACTTCATTATCAATTTTAATAAAAATGCCAAAATCTTTAATATCTCTTACTACACCACTTACTTCAGCATCTATTGAATACTTCTTAGCAAAATCCTCTACTGGAGAAGCAATAATCCCTTTACGCGTTAGAGAAATTCGTTCTTTTTTTCTATCAATTTTGGCAATTTTTACTTCAATCTCTTCGCCAATTTTCATCAAATCTTTACATTTTTCATTCTTATTCCAATAGGCATCTTCATTATGCAACAAACCATCAATATTGTCCAATTTAATAAAAGCACCAAAATCTGTCAAAGTTGCAACACAGCCCTTTAAAATATCACCTTCTTTATATTTTTTAGCAAATTTGTCAAAAGGCTTGTCTAAGAGATTCTTAAGAGATACCCTTAAGCGTCTGTCTTTTGTATCAATTTCGATAACTTCTACATCAATTTCCTGCCCTGTCTTTAAAAACTCTTCTGGATTTTGGATATTTTTATTCCAAGAAATTTCAGAAATATGTAAAAAACCTTCAATATCATTCCCCAAATCCACAAAAACTCCATAAGGCTCTATATTGCTAACAGTAACTTTAATGGCATCACCTACTTCAAGTTCTTTTTCAATTTCTTTCCAAGGATCTTCTGTGGTTTCTTTAATAGAAAGTGCTAAACGACGTTTTTCTTTATCATAAGAAAGCACTTTAATAGGGACAATGTCCTCTTCTTTGTATAACTTTGAAGGATTGACAGGTCCCTTATAGCTAATCTCTGTGTAATGAACCAATCCCTCAACACCATTCACATCTACAAACATACCAAAACTAGTAATTTTTTTAACTTTTCCTTCTAAAGTTCCCTCCTGCTTTAAGAGGTTATCAATAGCATCCTTTTTAGTAGAATTTTCAATCTCAAATAATCGCTTTCTTGAAATAATAATGCTATCTTCTTCAGGTTTTACATTGACAATACACGCTTTAATATACTTACCATCTACTTTGCTACCCTCTTTAAAAGCCGATCCAAATTTTGGCATAAAAAACTCTATACCATCACTTTCGACAATATACCCTCCCTTATTCTTTCTTACGACAACACCCTCAATAATCTTATCTTTGTAATTCTCACCTAAGTCTTTGATATATTGTGTAATTTTTTCTTTACGCATTGCTTTTTTATGAGAAACAATAGGTTGCTCATTTTTTTTACCTGTAATAACAATTGGTAGAGAATCCCCTTTTTTAAAAATCAAATTTCCCTCTAAATCCTTAATCTCTTCAATAGAGATATTTCCCTCTTTTTTCTCTCCTGGAACTGCGATAATCACACAATCCCCTTCAATCGCTACAATCTCACCTTGGGAAACCTTTTCATTCTCTTTTTTTTCATATTGTTCAAACATTGAAGCAAAATCTTCTTCAATTTCAATTTTGTCTAATTCCTGCATATTTACGCCAGCCATACCTTACGCCCTTTTTAAATAAAATTTAGCTATTCTAACCAAAATAGTCTTTTAAAAGTATTAATTATACTTTTCTATATCTTGCACAACTCTGTCAATAATCCAATTAGGGGTTGAAGCACCAGCACTAATGCCACAAAGTTTTTTACCATCAAACCAATTTTGCTGTAACTCTAAATAATCTTCAATTAAATAGCAATCCTTGCAATATTCTTTAGAGATATTATAAAGCTGCTTAGTATTAGAAGAATTCTTACCCCCAACAATTATCATTATATCAACTTCTTTAGCAAGATTTCTTGCGGATTCTTGATTATCAAAAGTCGCATTACAAATAGTATTAAAAACACGACATTCTGCACAATTCCGCACTAAAAAATCCACAATTTGCAGGAAAGATTCGATATTTTTTGTAGTTTGTGAAATAAGTGCCACTTTTTCTTGGATTTTACCCTGTTTTAAAGACATTAAATCTTCAATAACTAAGGGTGTATTTTTACAATAGCTCATAACCCCTTTCACTTCTGGGTGCTTCTCATCTCCAAAGATAATAATCTGATACCCCTCTGCACTCATCTTTTCACAAATTTCTTGAGGTTTGGTTACAAAAGGACAAGTAGCATCAGTAATATTTTTTGTTTTTTGCTTAAGTAGCTCTAAATCTTGCTTAGGAATCCCGTGAGTTCGGATAATAACCTCTGAATCTTGGGGAATTTCTTGAATATTTTCATTCACTACAACATTAAAATGCTCTTTTAAACGTTCAATTTCTTTTGCATTATGGATAAGCGGACCAAGCGTGATGCCATTGGGCTTTGATTCAGCAAGCTTTATTGCTCGCCTAACACCAAAGCAAAATCCATAATTTTTTGCCAATTTAACTTTCATTATCAACCTCAACTTGCGTTATAGCATTTAAAATTTCTAAAAAATTAGGAAAAGAAATATTAATATACTCTGCTTGAGTAATAATAATTCCATCTCTTAATCCAGCAATGGCAAAACTCATAGCAATACGATGATCCCCATAACTAGGAACTTCACACATCTTAAAATCCCCACCACAAATTTCAAAACCATCTTCTAATTCTTTTGCCTCTATGCCACAAAGCTTTAAATTCTTCACTACTGCTGTAATTCTATCTGTTTCTTTCACCCTTAGCTCTTTAGCATTACTGACCCTACTCACGCCTTTAGCACAAGCCATAGCAATGGCTAAAGCAGGAATCTCATCAATAAGCCACGCAATTCTTTCAGACACCTCTACAGCCTTTAAAGAACTTGGAGAGATTATCTCTATATCGCCAATGCTTTCATAAGTAGAAGAATGCTCTTTATAAGTAATACATACGCCCATTTGCTCTAAAACCTTAAAAGCTTCAATCCTTGTAACATTAAGCAAGACATTGCGTAAAATCCCACGCGAATTTGGGGTAATAGCAATAGCCAAAGCAAAGAAAAATGCGCTAGAAGGGTCAGCTGGAATATTGATTTCAAGGGGATTTAAAGGAGTTTTTTGAGGAAAAATCTTAAGTTCTAAAGCACCATTGAGATTTACTTTACTTTCCAATCTTGCACCCATACCAATAAGCATTCTCTCTGTATGATCTCTACTTAGTTGCGGTTCTGTATATTTACATTCTCCATTAGAAAAAAGTCCGCTTAAAATCAAAGCAGATTTTACCTGCGCACTTGCTATTTTGCTAACATAATCAAAAGCATTTAAAGGAGATTTTCCCATAACAACCAAAGGCGCAAGATTCCCCTCATTTCTCCCAAAAATTGTCGCTCCTATTTGCCTTAAAGGCTCTACAACCCGCTTCATAGGACGCACATTCAAATAGCAATCCCCGCTTAAAATAAACATTCCCTCTCTAGCACTTAACAAACCTAAATACAAGCGCATAGCCGTCCCTGCATTCCCACAATCTAAGATTTCGCTAGGCTCTTTAAGATGCTCTGGAGGGATAAATACTAATCCATCTTTTTCTTCTTTTACAACTAAACCTAACTTCTTAGCAATCCCCAAAGTATGTAAAGTATCCTCACCTTTCAAATAATTCCTCACAAATGAAGGTTTATTGCTAAGTAACGAAAAGATAACACTGCGATGAGAAATGGATTTATCAGTAGCAATTTTTGAAATGTCTATTTCAAATCCAATGCTTGGAGATACTTTTATCCTCATCGTAATTCCACCTTATGCCCTGCTTTAAGTGCCTCTAAAACCTTATCCATAACCTCAACAATATCTTTCTCTTCTAGGGTTTTTTCATAAGATTGAATTTCAAAACGGATAGTTAAACTTATCTTATCTTCCAAACTCTCATCACTATAAACATCAAGGGGATAAAACTTCAAAATATAGTCAATTGGCAATTGCAATATTTTCTCTTTTAGCTTGTAATAAGGAATCTCTTTAGGCACAAGAATGCTTAAATCACGTACAACCTTTTGGAACTTCGAATACCTTTCAACCTTAGGCAATTCATCCCTTAAAGACTTTAAATCTAGCTCACATAAATAAGTTTCTTCTAACCCAAAAGTTTCTCTCAATGCTGGATGTAGAGCCGCAAGAATACCAATTTCTTTTTTGCCTTTAAAGATTTTTGCACATTGATTAGGATGAAAGATTTTCACATTGCTTTGAAAAACCTCTAAAGTAAATTCGCCAATAACACAAGCTATTCTATCTGCAAAAGCAAAAAAATCCGCTCTAACGCCTTTGGTTTTAGGATAATGTTCCTCACAAGCAAGACCACTTTGCAAAAAAGCCATTTTTATATTTTCTTGCCGTTTTTTATCGTAGGCAAAACCAATCTCTACAAAAGAGATCGCATTAAATCCATTATTTTTATTATAGGCTGCAGCTTGAATTAATCCCATAAGCAAAGTGGGACGCAAGGTATTAAGATCTTGTGTGATTGGATTTAATAATTCTAATTTCTCCTCTAAAGTCTCAAAACCATATTTCTCTAAAATCTCTCTATTGCAAAAAACAAAATGCACAACTTCATTAAAACCGATACTAACAGCTTTTTTGCTTAGTTTTCTTTGGAAATGGTAAAACTCTGATTCTTGATTAATTTGATTATTCTGCACAAAAGATAGAGGCTTACTTGGCACATTGTCAATGCCTACAAAGCGGATAATTTCTTCTGCAATGTCCTGAAACCCAACAACATCGTGTCTAAAAAGCGGTGGTGTAGCAATCACTAAATTTTCATCAGCGGGTAATTCTACTTTAAACTCTAAAGCCTTTAAAATATTTACAATAGTAATCTTATCTAAGACACAACCAATCACTTTGGATAACAATAAAATATCAATGGTAATCGATTCTTTTTTGGTAACTTGTAATAACTCTTGTGTGTCTGTATAAAAAACTATTCCCTCATTATTTAAAAAACTTCCAAACACATCAAGTCCAACTTTTAAATCAGGATTACTCCCTCTTGAAACTCTTTGAAAGATTTTGCTATCAACCTCTATATTAGTCTCTAAAACCTTTTGCGCAATGATTTCTGGAGGAATATAGCTAGCTTCTAATATGATAAACTCTTTATCCCCATTATGCTTAAAGCCTTTATAGGCAAAAGATTCTACCCCGATAGTAGATAATTTCTTTTCTTCAAAATAAATACTCTCAAACCCCAATTCATCTTTTTTTAACTTTAACACCATTTTGTTAATTTGACTTTTATCTTCTAACTGACAAAAATTCTGTGGATAGGCATTTAGAATAACCCCGCTATAAAATGTCGCAAAAGTTAAGACATTACTTAACCAATCCTCCTCTAAGACTTCATTATAAGCTAAAAATAAAGCCAAACAACAAGGAGTTAGCGTAGAATGTAACTCAATGACTTTATACATTAAAGAAGACTCGTGTTTTTCATTGGTTGTGATTTGCAAAACCCTCCCAATTCCCGGAGAATTCTCCGAAATTTTTGGCATTTTTAAAGATTGCATTTCTAAATTTAACCCTACACTTAACTCCCTTGCAATGCCAATAACACTCATACAATCGCCACGATTGGGGGTAATAGAAATTTCAAATATTTCATCATTAAAAGCATCATATTCCAAAAGCTCTTTACCAAGAATCAACTCCCCAAGGCTATTATCTAATTCCATAATGCCATCATTTGTTTTAGGAAAACCTATCTCAAGGCTAGAGCATAGCATTCCACAGCTCTCAACACCTCTTAAAACTGCCTTTTTAATAGTTATCTGGGGCAGAACTGCCCCTTCTAATGCTACTGCTACAAAGATTCCCTCTCTAGCATTTTTAGCACCACAAACAATTTGGTGAGTCTGGTATTCTCCCTCTTTGCCCCCAATGGCTACTTCGCAAATATTAAGCTTTTGTGCATCAGGATGTTTTTTACAAGTTAAAATCTTACCCACAACAACTCTCTTAGGAGCAACTAATCTCTGGAAGCTTTCAACCTCTAGTCCGATTTTATTTAAAGTAATACAAATTATCTCGCCTGTAATGTTGCCTAAGGGCAAAATGGTTTTTAAAATACTTCTGGTAAATCTCATTTAAATTGCTCCAATATTCTTAAATCACTCTCAAAAAATGACCGCAAATCTGGCACATTAAATAGAAGCATTGCAAATCTCTCAACACCTAAACCAAAGGCATATCCACTTACATTTTCATAACCCACAGCTTTAAACACATTATCATCGACAATTCCACATCCCAAAACTTCTAACCAACCCGTATGGGAGCATACTCTACACCCCTTACCTTTGCAAAAAATACAGCTCATATCCACTTCCGCACTTGGTTCGGTAAAAGGAAAAAAACTTGACCGAAACCTTACCTTTACCTCACCAAAGATATATTTCAAAAAATCTTCCAAAATAAATTTAAGATTAGCAAAACTTACAGAATCTTTGCCCTCTTCTACCACTAATCCCTCCACTTGATGAAACATTGGAGTATGTGTCAAATCATAATCACAACGAAAAACATTCCCGGGGCATATCATACGAATAGGAGGTTTTTGGGATTCCATTGTGCGAATCTGCACAGGAGAAGTATGGGTTCGCAAAAGTTTATTATCCTTAAAATAAAAGGTATCTTGCATATCACGCGCAGGATGATAAGGGGAAAGATTCAAAGCTTCAAAATTATGAAAATCATCTTCAACCAAAGGACCCATTTTAACCGCAAAGTTCATACTCTCAAAATAATCTACAATTTTATCTAGCATCAACATAATAGGATGACTTGCCCCCCTTAAATTAGAAGTATTAAACAAAGAAACATCAATTTTTTCTTTTTCAATCCTTTCTTCTAGTTCTCGCATTGATAGCCATTCTTTTTTATTAGCTAATGCTCTCTCAAAGTTTATTTTTAAGGTATTTAACTCTTTTGCTAATGTTTTCTTAGTAGCAGCCTCACAATTTTTAAGCTCTGCAAATTTAGCCGTTAAACTTCCTTTCTTTCCTAGCACCAAAATACGTATCTCTTCTAATTCTGCGGTAGTTTTGGCATTTTCTATTTTTAAAAACATCTCCTCCACGAATCTTTCCTAATTAAAAATTTAAAATTATTGTAAAAGCAATATTTACTCCACTTAATATCGTAGTATTATAATAATACTTTAATAAAATAAGGTAAAATTTAGTAAATATTTTGGTTTTAAAGGATTACTATGACTGTTTTTGAAAAAATCATAAAAGGAGATTTACCTTGCAATAAGGTTTTAGAAAATGATAAATTTTTAGCATTTCACGATATCTCCCCAAAAGCCCCTATTCATGTATTAGCGATTCCAAAGAAATTTGCTAAAGATTTTCAAGAAATTCTTCCTCAAGATATGGCAGAATACACCGCTTTTATCCAAGAAGTTACCAAAGTCTTAGGCTTAGACAAAAATGGCTACCGAATCATCAGCAATATAGGAGTTGATGGAGGACAAGAAATTCCTTACTTGCATTTTCATATCTTAGGTGGGACAAAATTGCGTTGGGATAATCTTGCCCAAAATGTTTCCGAACAAGAACGTTTGGAGGAGACGAAGAAAAGCCTTTAAGGGCTTAAACTTCCAAATGCTCTTTTTTATACGCACTTGTGATAGATTTTTGTGTTTTTGCGCCAAGAGTCTTAAGAGCATCAAACCTGTTAGCCAAGTTTCCATTTCCACTTAAAAGTTTTTTATCCATTTCATCAATGGTATTATGCAAAGTTGTCGCATTTCTCTTTATTTTTTCAAAATCTTCTAAAACACCAACAAACTTATCATAAAACTTCCCAATATCCAAAAAAGCTTTCATAATATTTTCATCACTTTGAATCTTTATCCAAGTTATTTCTATGGTTTTTAATGCCATAAAAAGAGTATTTGGCGTCGTTAAATAAACCTTTCTTTGATAGGCGTATTGATAAAGAGCATTGTCAAACTCTAAAGCTAAATCCAAAATATTCTGATAGGGGATAAATAACAAAACAAAGTCATAGGCATTAGCGACATTAGCATAAGGTTTTTTTGCCAATTCATCAATTCTATTTTTAAGGTTTTTAGCAATCTCACTACTTAAAATTTCAATTTTATCCGTCTGTAAAATATCGGGCAAACTAAATTTAGAATCAATGACAATACTTCTTTCTTTGCTCAAATAAATCACCGCATCAGGAACGAACTTTTTACCCTCATCATTAAAAGACTCTTGAATTTGATATTGCTCTCCTTCTCTTAAACCGCTTTGCTCTAACACATTACGCAATTGTAATTCTCCAAAATTTCCCCTTATTTTCTTATCACCCTTTAAGATAATGGCAAGATTATCAGCCTTTTCTCCGATATTTTGCGAATACCTAAACATATTTTCAATATTTGTCTTTAAAGTTGCCTCATTATGGATAAGATTCTTTGAATACTCCTCAACTTTATATTTGATAGGATTAAAAATTTCTTCTAAAATTTTCTTAGAATCCGCATTAAGGGTTAATTGATTTTGGGCTAAAATATTTTTACTTTGTTGTTGAAAATAATTTTGCAATTGTTCTTGCATATCTTGTTGTATCTTCTTATACTCAATTTGTTGTGCCTTTAAAGAATCTTTATAATTTACCTCCAATTTGCAAAAAGCCGTTTCAAACGCATTATGCGAGGCTTGAAGCTTTTGATTATATTCTTCTTTTAAGCAAGAAATATCCTTTTCCATCTTTAATAATTGTTCATCTTTGGCTTCTAATTTAATTTGTAAGGCGACATTAAGCTGTATCTGCTCATTTAGTTTAGTCTGTATATTCTCCACATCTTGCATATCCTTATAAAGTGTCGCTTTTTCTTGTTGCAACAAAGCATTTTGCATCTTTAACTTTATAAAAAGTATCCCCAAAACAACTACTACTCCCATTAAGGATAATAAAACAATAATAAACTCCAAAATAACTTTCCCTTAAATTTATAATCTGTATTCTATCTTAAATTTTTACAGGACTTAAAGTTTTTCCTCATATTTTCAAATAATCCCACCTAGCTATTATCCCTATTTTAAAAAATTTATGAATCCCTTTTATATTATAATTATCAATTCTGTGTTAAACTCCAATACAAATTTATATTAACAAAAAAAATTATTAATTGTAGGTTCAAATGTTACAAAAATTGATTATTAAAAATTTCATTAAACAATGGAATTTTGGTAACTACACCATCAAATTTTGGGATGAAGAAATTTTACAAATAGGAAATGCTGAACCAAAATTCTACTTAACCTTTCGCCAACCCATTCCCTTTAAACTTCTTTCAAAAGATTTAAGCTTGACTTTTGCAGAAGCCTATATGGAGGGATTAATAGACATTCAAGGAGATTATGATGAAATCGCTAAAATTATTTATCTCCACTCTAGTAAAAAATACTTAAAGAAATATCAAAACCCCCAACATTTCAAGCAAAATTAACCAAAATAAAGAAAGTAAAAATATCAAAAGTCATTATGATTTAGGCAATGATTTCTATAAAATTTGGCTTGATGAAACTAAAAGTTACTCCTGTGCATATTTAAAAATCCCACAGATACTCTTTATCAAGCACAAATCAATAAAATAGAGCATACTTTAAAAAAGCTCAACTTAAAACAAGGCGAAAAATTGCTAGATATTGGTTGTGGCTGGGGTTGGCTCTCTATTATAGCAGCACAAAAATATGGAGTGCAAGTTACAGGAATCACTATTTCAGAGGAACAATACAAAGAAGCTAAGGAGAGGATAAAATCTCACAAACTTGAAAATCTTGTTGAAATTCGGCTGCAAAACTATCAAGATTTACAAGAAAAAGAATATTACGACAAAATCGTTTCCGTAGGAATGTTTGAACATGTTGGGGCAAAAAATCTACCCCTTTATTGCTCTAAGAGCAAAGAAGTGTTAAAATCCGGTGGAATTTTTCTACTCCATTCTATTATGGCTATGTTTGAAGGGGAAACAAATCCTTGGATAGATAAATACATCTTTCCCGGAGGCTATTTACCCTCTCTAAGGGAGGTTATTAGCCTACTTAGCGAATTTGACTATCATCTTTTACTAGCAGAAAGCTTAAGATTCCATTACGCAAAGACTTTGGATATATGGCATAAAAACTTCCTACAAAATCTCGATAAAGTCCGATTGCTCTATGATGAAAAATTTATTAGAATGTGGAGTTTATATCTTAAAAGCTGTGCTTCAGCCTTTAGAGTAGGAAGCATTGATTTATTCCAATTACTTATTAGCAAAGGCACAAATAACGAACTTCCACTAACCAAAGAATATATTTATCAATAATTTACATTTCGGTAAAGCTTTAACCATTTTATCAAGATGGTATTACTTGCTCTATCGACTTCTTTTTTCCATAATCTCTTTAGAGATATTACTAGGCACTTCTCCATAGTGGTCAAATTCCATAGTGTAAGTTCCCCTCCCTTGTGTGGCGGATCGCAAATCTGTGGAATACCCAAACATTTCAGCTAGTGGGACAAAAGCATTCACAATTTTTAATCCCATTCTATCATCCATAGAGTTAATTTGCCCTCTTCTTCGGTTAAGGTCGCCAATCACATCTCCCATATATTCTTCTGGCACTTCTACTTCTACCTTCATCATAGGCTCTAATAAAACCGCATTAGCCTTGCGACAAGCATCTTTAAAAGCCATAGAACCCGCTATTTTAAACGCCATTTCTGAAGAATCCACATCGTGATAGCTTCCATCATAAAGAGTTACTTTAAAATCCACCACAGGATAACCCGCTAAAACACCATTTTGCATAGCCTCTTGAATCCCTTTATCAACTGCTGGGATATATTCTTTGGGGATAACCCCTCCTGAAATATTATTAACAAACTCATACCCTTGACCCGGCTCTTGTGGCTCTAGCTTAATAAATACATGCCCATACTGCCCTCGCCCTCCAGATTGCTTGGCGTATTTACACTCTTGCTCCACACTTTGGCGGATAGTTTCACGGAATGCAACTTGGGGTTGCCCAACTTCTGCTTCAACTTTAAATTCTCGCTTCAATCTATCGACAATAATCTCTAAATGCAACTCTCCCATACCCGAAATAATAGTCTGTCCTGATTCTTCATCTGTATGCACTCTAAAGCTAGGATCTTCTTCGGCAAGTTTTGCTAGAGCTAAAGCCATTTTTTCTTGGTCTGCTTTTGTCTTTGGCTCAACAGCGATAGAAATAACAGGTTCTGGGAATTCCATCCTCTCTAAGATTACCGATTCTTTTTCAGAACAAAGTGTATCCCCGGTTAAAGTCTCCTTTAATCCTACAAAAGCACAAATCTCTCCAGCATAAACCTCTTTAATATCTTCTCTTTTGTTGGAGTGCATTTTAAGCAATCTTCCCACGCGCTCCTTTTTGCCCTTTGTGGAATTTACCACATAGCTACCTGATTCTAAGCTTCCTCGATACACGCGCACAAAAGTAAGCTGCCCCACAAATGGGTCTGTCATAATCTTGAAAGCAAGTCCTGCGAACTCTCCATTATCGGTTGATTGCACACTAATCTCTTTGGTCTCATCTTTAGAATCTACTCCGCGAATATCCGCTACTTCAGTAGGGGCTGGTAAATAGTCAATTACCGCATCAAGCAGTGTTTGCACACCTTTATTTTTAAAGCTTGAACCACAGAGCATAGGAACAATCTCCATACTTAAACAACCCTTTTTAATCCCTGCTTTAATCTCTTCAACACTTAACTCTTCTCCCCCCAAATACTTCTCCATCATCGCCTCATCTTGCTCTGCAACAGCCTCAAGCATTTTTTCGCGATATTCATTCGCTTTTTCCACTAAATCAGCTGGAATCTCCTCAAGATCGTATTTAGCACCCATTGATTCATCATTCCAAACAACCGCTTTCATCAAAATCAAATCCACAACACCCTTAAAACTATCTTCTGCACCAATTGGAATAACAATTGGAACGGGCTTTGCCTTCAATCTTGTAGAAATTTGGGATTCGACATTATAGAAATTTGCCCCGATTCTATCCATTTTATTGACAAAAACAATTCTTGGGACGCCATATTTATTCGCTTGTCTCCAAACCGTCTCACTTTGAGGTTGCACACCTCCAACAGAGCAAAACACCGCTACTGCTCCATCTAAGACACGCATAGACCTTTCAACTTCAATAGTAAAATCCACATGCCCGGGAGTATCAATAAGGTTAATTTGGTAATCTTTCCAAAAACAAGTCGTAGCCGCAGAAGTAATAGTAATCCCTCTTTCTTTCTCTTGTTCCATCCAGTCCATTGTAGCCGCACCATCATGCACCTCACCGATTTTATGGCTAACGCCTGTATAGAATAAAATTCGTTCTGAAGTGGTTGTTTTACCCGCATCAATATGTGCTGCAATCCCTATATTTCTAATTTTATTTAGTGGGGTTTTTCTTGCCATTTTTTAATCCTTTGGGATAATAAAGTTTGAGATTCTTTAAGTATTTGTAGGAATATCTTAAGAGGTTGTATAAACCCCTTTGTCATAATTACCAACGATAATGTGCAAATGCTTTATTAGCCTCTGCCATCTTATGCACATCTTCTTTTTTCTTATAAGCGGCACCTCTTTCATTGGCAGCGTCAATTAATTCATTAGCCAATCTTTCAATCATTGTTCTTTCATTTCTTTTGCGCGCAGAATCTAACAACCAACGAATAGATAAAGACTGCTGCCTTGCAGGACGCACCTCAACAGGCACTTGGTAAGTTGCCCCTCCAACGCGTCTGCTTCTCACTTCTACAAGGGGCTTTACTTTCTCTAAAGCTTTTTGAAAAGTTTCTATCCCTTTTTCTTTAGTTTTTTCTTCTATTTTATTAAAAGTCGCATAAATAATTTTTTCTGCAACACTCTTTTTACCATCAACCATCATTTTATTAATGAATTTTGTTACCACAATATCATTATAGATAGGATCTCCTAAAACCTCTCGTTGTGGTGCTCTTCTCCTTCTCATTTATTACCTCTCTTAATTTTTAGAATCACTCTTAGCTTTTTTAGCTCCGTATTTACTACGTGAAACACTTCGTTTTGCAACACCTGCTGTATCCAATGCTCCGCGGATAATATGATATTTAACACCCGGTAAGTCTTTAACCCTACCACCACGAATAAGCACAATAGAGTGTTCTTGTAAATTGTGTCCTTCGCCGGGGATATAACTAATCACTTCAAACCCGCTCGTTAATCTCACTTTTGCTACTTTTCTTAAAGCAGAGTTAGGCTTTTTGGGTGTTGTTGTATAAACACGCGTACAAACCCCCCTCCTTTGAGGGCAAACCACCAAAGCTGGAGATTTCGATTTCTTAATAACTTTTTTACGCTCTTTTCTAATCAATTGATTAATGGTTGGCACTTGTCTTCCTTCCTATAAAATTTTAATAGAGAAAATGAAAGTGATTATATGCAAATCACTCTTTATTTCTACTTAAATTAAGGTTTAAATAACTTATTGTAAGTTTTCTTTTATCTTAATTTTCATCTCTTTATAAATCCCTGTTCCCACTGGGATCATACGCCCTAAAACAATATTTTCTTTTAAGTCTTCTAAATTATCAATTTTAGCGGCAATGCTTGCTTCGGTTAAGACTTTTGTTGTTTCTTGGAATGATGCTGCTGAAATTACCGAATCACTTCCAATAGCGGCTCTTGTGATTCCTAGCAAGACAGGTTCAGCAATAGCTGGAATACCTCCCATTTTAAGAATCCTCATATTTTCTTCTTTAAAATGTCGCTTACTTACCAAATCTCCCTCGATAAACTTCGTATTTCCACTATCATAGATTCGCACCTGTCGTAACATTTGAGAAACGATAATTTCAATATGCTTATCCGCAATGCTAACTCCTTGACGACGATAAACTTGTTGCACTTCACTAACAATATACTTATACAACTCTTTCTCACCGCCAATACGCAAAATATCTTGACTTGCAATCACGCCATCGGTAATAGCCTCTCCAGCATGGACGAACTCACCCTCATGGACAAGAATCTGCTTGGATTTATCAATAAGATATTCCGTAGCCCTACCATCATTAGCAGTAACAATAATTTTTTCTTTACCTCTAATGGGTTTTCCAAAGCTTACTACCCCATCAATCTCTGCTAAAATAGCTGGTTCTTTGGGTTTTCTTGCCTCAAAGAGTTCAGATACCCTTGGGAGACCCCCTGTGATGTCTTTAGATTTAACAAGTGCTTTAGGCGTTTTTGCTAGAATATCTGCCATTTCAACCTTAGCTCCATCCCTAACAAAAATAGCAGTCTTAGGATCAAGGGCATAGCGAATTAATCCTCCTGTATCCGTAGATAAGACTAAAGTTGGCTTATAAGTGCTTGAGATATACTCATTAACTACTAATCTCGTTTGACCCGTTAATTCATCAGTTTGCTCAGAAACCGTAAGTCCGGGTATAATATCCTCAAACTTAATCACTCCAGCTTCTTCGGAAATAATTGGATTAGAATAAGGATCCCAATCAGCAATCACAATATGCTCATCACTAATGGGCTTGGCAATAAGCATACCTTTACCCACCTTTTGGTTATCTTCTACTTCAATAATAGAATCTCTAGCGATATAATGTCTTGCCGCCTCTTGATCATATTCATCAGCAATCACTGCAAATAAACCTTTTTCAGTGATTTTCTCACCCTTTTTCAACGCTCTATAACGTTCTAAATGATCGCCTTGCAAATAATAATACTTCACAATACCTGATTCTTTGGCGTAAATCTTCTGCGTAATAGGCGCATTATCTTCTACCTTTAATTCACTAGCATAAGAGATTCGATTAGGGATATTCCAGCTATCTTTGATAATATCCACAATACTTCCCTCATCTCTTACATAATGTCCATTGGCATAAGGGATATAAAATTTTCCTTCTATTTTTCCAGTTACTCCAGCTAATTCATTGGGTTTTGCTACATCACTTTTTCTTAAAACAAATTTAGCAGTTTCACTCTTACCTATAACAGAGATAATAATTTCATCATGCACAACATCGATTTTTAACTCTCCTTCAAAAGGAGCTTTTATCTTTGGTTCTACGAGTAAAATCGCTGCATTTCTTCTATTAGAGACGATAATTTTACCCTCTCTATTCTTATAGGTTTTCACATTGTAATAGCGGATAAATCCCTCTTTATCAGCAATAACTTGACGCTCTTCTTGACTCCTACTAGCAGTTCCCCCGATATGGAATGTCCTAAGCGTTAATTGTGTTCCAGGCTCCCCGATAGATTGAGCAGCGACGACCCCTACTGCTTCACCTACTTTAGAGATTCTAGACTCTCCTAAGTTTAGCCCATAGCATTTCGCACACACACCCTTTTCTGCCTTGCAAGTAACAGGTGTGCGGATAATCACAGATTTAACACCTGCTTCTTTGACTTTTCTAGCCTTCTCCTCATCAATCATTACACCCTCGCTAATTAACACTTCATTAGTAATAGGATCTATAATGTTTTCGGCAATTATGCGTCCAAGGATTCTTTCTTCTAAGGGTTCTATTAACTCACTACCAACGGTAATATCTGTGATTTCAATCCCCTCATTGGTTCCGCAATCATCCATCACAACTTTAACATTTTGGCTAACATCAATAAGCTTTCTTGTGAGATACCCGGCATTAGCAGTTTTCAAAGCGGTATCAGCTAGACCTTTTCTCGCACCGTGTGTAGAGATGAAATACTCCAACACATTTAAGCCTTCTTTGAAGTTAGAAGTAATAGGTGTTTCAATAATCGTTCCATCAGGTTTTGCCATTAACCCCCTCATTGCCGAGAGTTGTCGTATCTGTCCAGCACTACCTCTAGCACCAGAATCTGCCATCATATAAATAGAATTAAATCCTGCTTTATCCTCTTCAATGAGCTTCATCATTTCATTGCCTAAGGCATTATTCGTATCGGTCCAAACATCAATAATTTTGTTATATCTTTCTTGCTCTGTTAATAAACCTGCACTAAATTGGGCTTGAATATCTTTTACTTTTTTCTTAGCACCCTCTACAACTTTATTTTTATTGCTTGGCACAATAATATCATCAGCTGAAATAGAGATTCCTGCTTTTGTGGCATATTTAAAGCCCAGATTCTTAAGATTATCTAAGAATCCTGCAGTAATCCCAACGCCACCTTCTTTATAAACATAATCAATCAAGGTAGCAATATCTTTTTTCTTTAAAACCTTATTCCATAAATGTGTAGGAACAAATTCTGGCAAAATAGATTTTAAAATCATTCTACCAATGGTGGTGTTAATAATTTTATCTCCTACTAATACACGCACTTTAGAGCCAATTTCTACCACATCATTTTCAAGTGCAACAAGAATTTGGTCAATATCAGAAAATAATTTATGCTCTCCTTTGGAATTATTTTTTTCTAAAGATAAATAATAAAGTCCTAAAACCATATCCTGACTAGGCACAGTTACAGCCTTACCGCTTGCAGGAAGCAAGATATTCATAGAACTAAGCATTAAAAGCTTACACTCTGTAATTGCTTCTTGTGATAAAGGCACATGCACCGCCATTTGGTCTCCATCAAAATCTGCATTAAATGCCGCACATACCAAAGGATGAAGTTGGATAGCTTTACCATCAATAAGCTTGGGGTGAAAGGCTTGGATAGACTGCTTATGCAAAGTGGGCGCACGATTTAACATAATAGGATAATTCGCAACAATTTCTTGCAAACATTCCCATACTTCATTGCTTTTTTGCTCAATCATCTTCTTAGCCTGTTTGAGTGTTGTAGCATACCCTTTCTCTTCTAGCTTCGCTAAAATATGTGGTCTAAAAAGCTCTAAAGCCATTCCTTTAGGCAATCCACACTCGTCCATTCGCAAGTTTGGTCCTACGACAATAACCGAACGTCCGGAGAAATCTACCCGCTTTCCTAAGAGATTCTGTCTAAATCTTCCTTGTTTTCCTTTAATAATTTCAGAGAGTGATTTTAATGGTCGCTTATTGGCTCCTTTGACAGCATTTGCATTTCTACCATTATCAAAGAGTGCATCAACAGCCTCTTGGAGCATTCTTTTTTCATTTCGAACAATAATCTCTGGCGCATCAAGCTCAATTAATCGCTTCAATCGTTGGTTACGATTAATAACACGACGATACAAGTCATTAACATCACTTACAGCAAATTTTCCTCCATCTAAGGCAACAAGCGGACGCAAATCAGGTGGAAGAACAGGCAAGACTGTAAGCATCATCCATTCAGGACGATTTTGCTCACCAGAAATCACAAAGCTCTCTACAATATTCAAACGTTTCACAATAGTTTTTTTCTTAGCTTCTGAATTAGTTGCTTTAATAGCTTCTTTTAATTCCCCAATTAAATCTACTAAATCAAGTCCTTCTAATAATTCCTTGACTGCTTCACCACCCATTTGTGCGACAAATCCTGTATGCTCGAATCTTTGCGAAAGACTTTGGTATTGCTCTTCATTTAGCACATCATATTTCGCGACAGGTTTTGTGCCTTCATTATCATAATAAGCTTCACCGGGTTGCTTAACAATATAGGCTTCATAATACAATACCCTCTCTAAGTCTTTCATCTTTACACCCAAAAGCGTTCCGATTCTACTAGGCAAGGAATTAACATACCAAATATGTGCCACAGGCGTTACAAGCTCAATATGCCCCATACGAGAGCGACGAACTTTAGAGCTTGTTACCTCAACTCCACATTTCTCACACACCACACCTTTATAACGCATTTTTTTATATTTTCCACAAAGACACTCATAATCTCGAACAGGTCCAAAGATTTTTGCACAAAACAAACCATCTCTCTCTGGCTTTAAAGTGCGGTAATTAATAGTCTCTGGTTTCTTAACCTCTCCATTACTCCAGCTTCTAATCTTCTCTGGACTTGCAAGGAGTAATTGAAAAGCATTGAAATCTCTAGGTCTATCCTCCTCTTTAATCGCAATGCTTTCATTGATCCCTTCTTTATTCTTAACAAAAACATTTACATCAAGTGCTAAACTCTGTAATTCTTTGGTTAAGACATAAAAAGTCTCTGGAATCTCTGATTCTTTAACAGCCTCCCCTCGTGTAATCGCCTTATAAGCCTTTACCCTTCCTTCGACATCATCAGATTTAATGGTTAGCATCTCTTTAAGCGTATGGGCTGCTCCATAGGCTTCTAATGCCCAAACCTCCATCTCTCCAAATCTCTGCCCACCAAAAAGTGCTTTACCACCTACGGGTTGTTGGGTAACAAGACTATAAGGACCTGTGCTTCTTGCATGGACTTTTTCATCCACAAGGTGATGAAGCTTTAACATATACATATAGCCCACATTCACGCGCTCTATCATTTTTTCACCGGTGCGTCCATCATAAAGCTCTGTTTTACCATCAGTATCAATCTTAGCAAGTTCAAAAAGTTTTTCAAATTCTTGTGCATTCACTCCTTCAAAAATTGGGGTAGCGAATTTTACTCCTTTACTCCAATCTCTCGCATAAGCAATTAACTCTTCATCACTTAAATCCTCTAAGAAAGTCTTAAAATTTTGCATATTGGAATTTTTTACAATTTCCTTTATTTTCTCTCTTAAAGCGGTAATCCACTTACTTTTTTCACTCTCAAAAACAGAAGCTATCTGCTCTCCTAATTGCTTCCCAACAAGCCCTAAATGCACCTCTAAAATCTGCCCAATATTCATACGACTTGGGACACCCAAAGGATTTAAAACAATTTCAACAGGGCGACCATCTTTAGTGTAGGGCATATCCATTTCTGGGACAATATTAGAAACAATCCCTTTGTTTCCGTGCCTACCTGCCATCTTATCCCCAACTTTAAGTTTGCGTTTAGTCGCTACATAAATTTTAACAAGCTTCACCACACCACTTGGTAAAATATCGTCTTTTTCAATGATAGAAAGCTTCTCTTCGTGTTCCTGACTAAGATTTTTCTTTTGCTCTAAGAAATTACTCTTAAGGGATTCGTATTTGCCTTGAATATCTTTAGAATAACTCTTAATCAAAGTAGCCATTGCAAAACGATTGACATTTTCCAATTCTTTTTTGGGAATTACACTCCCCTTTTTGTATTCTTTATCGGCAATCTTTGCATCACTTGCTAATTTTTCTTTTGACAAAATAGAGCTTATTCTTAGATTTTCCTCTCTATCAAGCATTAAGAGTTTATCGTGATGCTCTAAATCTAGTCGAGTTTTTTCTGCCTCATAAGCAGCAATTGCGCGTTTATCTTTATCATAACCTTTTTTGGTAAAAATCTTAACATCAATAACCGTTCCCTCTAAAGAAGGCGGACAATAAAGAGATTTATTCACCACATGACCTGCCTTTTCTCCAAAAATAGCGCGCAATAATCGCTCCTCTGGAGTTGGCTTCACCTCACCTTTGGGGGATACTTTACCAACTAGAATCATTCCTCCACTAACATAAGTCCCAATCCTTACGATACCACTCTCATCAAGATGCGATAATTCTTCTTCTCGAATATTTGGAATATCTCTTGTAATTTCCTCTACTCCGTGCTTTAGCTCTCGTGCTTCAATCTCTTTTTCATAAATATGAATAGAAGTAAAGGCATCATTGCAAATTAATTTTTCACTGACAACAATCGCATCTTCAAAGTTATACCCATTCCAAGGCATAAATGCCACGCGGATATTTTTCCCCAATGCCAACTCGCCTTGGTCCATATTAGGACCATCTGCGATAACATCTCCTGCTTTGATAACATCTCCTGCTTTGATAATTGGTTTTTGTGAAAAGCAAGTGTTTTGATTAGTTCTCAAATTCTTTTGTAAAGAATAATGATCAATAAAAGCCCCACTCTCGTCTTCGCCTAGGATATAGATATTCTTAGCATCAACCTTTTCTACAACACCATCGCGTCTTGCTTTAATGGCTTCCCAAGAGTCACGGGATACTATTTTTTCAATCCCTGTTCCTACTACTGGTGCTTCTGGAGCAAGTAAAGGCACGGCTTGACGTTGCATATTAGATCCCATCAAAGCTCTATTAGCATCATCGTGTTCTAAAAATGGAATCAAACTTGCTGCCACACCAACAACCATTCTAGGACTAAGATCAATCAAATCCACCTTAGAAGATTCCATTAGGATAATTTCACCATCTTTACGGACTTCTATAATATCCTCTTTAATACTACCATCACTTGCTAAGATAGTGCTTGCTGGAGCAATAACAGCACCTTCTTCTTGCGTAGCGGTTAAATACACGATTTCGTTTGTTACTTTTCGATTCACAACCTTGCGATAAGGAGCTTCAATAAAACCTAACTCATTAACCTTAGCATAAGTAGAGAGTGTATTAATCAAACCGATGTTTTGTCCCTCTGGGGTCTCAATAGGGCAGATTCTTCCATAATGTGTTGGATGCACATCACGAACCTCAAATCCTGCCCTTTCTTTTACCAAACCACCCTCTCCCAAAGCAGACAATCGTCGCTTATGAGTAACTTCAGAGAGAGGATTGGTTTGATCCATAAACTGCGAAAGTTGCCCGCCTGTGAAAAACTCCAAAATCGTGCCTGTTATCATTTTAGAATTCACTAAGTCGTGGGGCATAAGCTCTTCTAAACCACTACTAATAGTAGAAAGCTTATCACGAATGGCTTTTTGCATTTTCACTAATCCTGTGTGCAATTCATTCGCCAAAAGCTCACCAATAGCACGGATTCTACGATTTCCTAAATGATCCCTATCATCAATCCTTCCTTGTCCGTTTTTAACATGTATTAAATAACGCACTGTCTTAATAATATCTTCATAGGTTAAAACTGTTACATAATCTGGCACATTAATATCAAGCTTATGATTCATTTTCATACGCCCAACAGGTGTCAAATCATAACGTTCAGGGTCAAAAAATAACTGCTGAATGAATTGTTTAGCCACATCTTTAGTAACAGGTTCTCCTGGACGCATAACTTTATAAATACGAATCATCGCCAAATCATTTTCATTATCAATTTTTTCTGTTTGTTTAAGAAGCTTTAAGGATTCTGCATCAGCAATAAAAGAATTAATAATTGAGGCATCAACTCCAGATGCTAAGTCGTTGGCGATAACAAAACTATTAATATTCAACTCTTGGAGTTTTTTTAACTTGCTTTCATCAAGCAAAGTAAGTGCATCAAAAAGAATCTCTCCGCTCTCTTTGTCAAAAATAGGTTCTGCTAAATAACGATTCATTAAAATATCGTTAGGATATTCAATCATATTTAACTTTTCTTCTTGAAGAGATTTTACTTTTTTAGCGGTTAATCGCTTCCCTGCTGCAATAATTAATTTTCCCTTTAAATCCTTAATATCAAACTCTACGCGTCCCATAAATTCTTCTGGATTAAAAGGAATAAAATATTTCCCATTTTTGCTTTTAATTTCCAAAAGAGGATAAAACATTTTTAAAATATCTTGTTTAGAATAGCCTAAAGCTCTAAAAAGAATGGTTACAGGCACTTTTCTACGCTTATTAACGCGCACAAAAAGCGTATCTTTAGCATCATATTCAAAGTAAAGCCAAGAACCTCTATCAGGAATAATCTGCCCGGTATAAACAAGCTTATTAGATGCACTAGAAGATTCTTCTTCTTTAAAAATAACCCCGGGACTTCTATGCAACTGATTAACGACAACGCGCTCTACTCCATTAATAATAAAACTTGTTCGCTCTGTCATCAAAGGAATTTCTCGCACAAAAATACTTTGTTCTTTTATATCTTTAACACCAAGTTTCTCGCCTGTTTTCTCATCTCTCTCCCAAAGCACTAAACGAATTTTTATCTTTAAAGGAATTGAGTAAGTTAAACCTCTCTCCATAGCCTCTCTAACGGTATATCTTGGTTTGCCATATTCGCAACCTGCATACTCCAGACTAATTCTATTTTGGACATCGTGGATAGGAAAAATGGACTTGAAAACCTTTTCAATCCCAGATTCACCCCCATCGTGCGCCTTTAAAAAAGCATCATAACTATTTCTTTGCAATTGCAATAAATTAGGAACAGCGATGTTTTGGGGAATCTTTGTAAAATCAACTCTTAATCGGTTTCCGGATTTTAAACTTACTGGCATAATGATTACCTCTATGTATATAGAATTTTGGAAGAAAAATGTTATAAAAGGGAGCAAAGTCCCTAAAAACTATTTAATATCGACTTTTGCACCTGCTTCTTCGAATTTTGCCTTGATGGCATCTGCATCTTCTTTTTTGACGCCTTCTTTAACGGTGAATGGAGTATTTTCCACAGCATCTTTAGCTTCTTTTAGTCCAAGTCCTGTAACCTCTCTTACCACCTTGATAACATTAATTTTCTTATCTCCACTATTAGTTAAGATAATATCAAATTCTGTTTTTTCTTCTGTGGCTGCTCCACCACCTGCTGCCACAGCACCTGCTACAACAGTAGGAGCGGCAGAAACACCGAATTTCTCTTCAAATTCTTTTACAAGCTCTGCAAGCTCCATAACCGATAAATTTCCAATATATTCTAAAACCTCTTCTTTTGAAATTGCCATATCATTCTCCTAAAATTTAAATTATTCTACTTCTTTTTGTTTGCGTAAATTATCCAATCCTGTAACGAAATAACGAGCAGGAGCAGTCCAAACGGACAACAACATACCAATGAGTTCTTCTTTTGAAGGTAATTTAGATACTGCTTCAATATGTTTTGAATCAACAACAGAACCTTCAAAGTAACCAGATTTAATCACAAGTCTTCCATTAATAGAGCTAGAAAACTTACAAATTATTTTTGCAAGGGAAATTTGGTCTTCACTCCAAATAAAAATATTATTTTCTTTAAGCTCTAAACCTTCAATTTCAGCATTTTTTAACGCAATAGCTGCCAAAGTATTTTTAATAACTTGCACTTTTGCTTGAGATTCTCTAGCACTTGCTCTTAAAGTTTCAAGCTCTTTCACGCTCAAACCTTTATAATCACAAATAGCAATTGCATTGGAAGCTTTAAAATCTGCACTTAATTTTTCAATAAGGGTAGTTTTTTCTGCTTTTGTCACTTTCAACCTCCTTTCAGACGAAAGACTTATATAGGGTAAATTTTAAGCTAAAGCCCCTATGGTCATTAGTCTAAGATAAAAACAAGAATAAATTATTTCATATCCATTAACTCTTGAGAATCCAAAATAAGTGATGGACTCATTGTTAATGATAAAGCGGCACTTTTTATATATTTACCTTTGGCGGTAGCGGGTTTTTGCTTATTGATGCTTTTAACTAATGCAACAATATTTTCTTCTATTTTCTTAGAATCAAAACTTGCTTTTCCAACAGGTGCGTGAATAATACCTTTTTTATCAACTCGATAATTAACTTGACCACTTTTTGCATTACTAACAGCTTTGCTAATATCCATAGTAACGGTTCCGGTTTTTGGGTTTGGCATTAAACCTTTTGGTCCTAAAATCCTACCTACCTTTCCCACTAGAGCCATCATATCAGGAGTTGCAATCACCATATCAAAGTTTAAATCTCCACCTTTAATTTGTTCTGCTAAATCTTCATCTCCTACGACATCCGCACCCGCACTTTTTGCTTCATCTGCTTTTGCTCCTTTTGCAAATACTGCAACACGAACACTTTTGCCTGTTCCATTTGGCAAAACAACAGCACCGCGAATCATTTGGTCAGCGTGTCTAGGATCTACACCCAAACTTAATGCAATCTCAACGGTTTCATCAAACTTAGCCGATACTAAATCTTTCACTTTTGCAGAAGCGGTTGTAATATCGTATATCTTTTTACAATCTACTTTATTAAGTAAATTTTGCATTCTTTTTGTTAATTTTTTCGCCATTTTTTATACTCCAACGCGTCTTTTTAATCTACAACTTCAATACCCATACTTCTAGCACTTCCTTCGATAATCTTAATAGCTGCCTCTTGGGAAGTAGCATTTAAATCATCCATTTTTGTTTTAGCAATCTCTAGAATTTGAGCTTTTGTTAATTTACCCACCTTATTTTTCAAAGGATTATCAGAACCTTTTTGAATACCTGCTACTTTTTTAATCAAATCCGTAACTGGAGGTTTTTTGGTAATAAATGTAAAACTTTTGTCTTGATAAACTGTAATAATGACAGGGATATTAAAATCTCCCATATCCTTTGTCTTTTCATTAAATGCTTTACAAAATTCCATAATATTAACGCCTCTCTGTCCTAATGCTGGACCAACAGGAGGTGATGGATTAGCTTTTCCAGCAGGAATTTGAAGCTTAAGCTCACCAATAATTTTTTTTGCCATAACTTATCCTTGTCTTTAATGATTAAACAATTTTTTCCACTTGCGAATAAAGTATTTCAATAGGAGTGCTTCGACCAAAAATTGAAACATTTAATTTTAATTTTCTATGCTCCATATCATATTCTTCTACAATTCCTGTAAAATTTGCAAAAGGACCTTCAATAATCCTTACGACTTCACCTGATTCGAAAATAATCTTTGGTTTAGGTGCTGCACGATTTTTTACTTTTTCAATAATATGACTAATATCTGCCTCACTCAATGGTGTTGGTTTTTTTGCTTCTCCAATAAAACGGCTGACTTTAGGTAATGATTGAATAGTATGCCATAAAGCTGTATCAAGATCTACGCGTATGAAAACATATCCCGGATAAAGACTGCGCTCACTAATCTTTTTTTTATTATTTTTAACTTCTATAATGTCTTCTGTTGGCACAACAATATCTGTTAATCTTTCTTGAAGATGATGTTCTTTCACAAGATTTTCAATCCCACGTTTCACAGCTTGTTCGCTACCAAAATATGTTTGAATCGCATACCAATACAATGCCATTAATCAATCCTAATTTATAAAATACTAGAAACAACACTACCAAGAATGAAATCTACCAATGCTAAGAACAAAGAAACTATCGTAACAACGACTAAAACAGAGATAAAAGCATTTCTTACCTGCTCTTTTGTAGGAAAAATTACCTTAGATAATTCCTCTTTAGACACTCTATAATAAGTAATTAGTTTTTTCATAGTCTTGCTGTCTCTCTTTATTCCAAAATGGCAGGCCAGGAGGGACTCGAACCCCCAACATTCGGTTTTGGAGACCGACGCTCTACCATTGGAGCTACTGACCTATAACAAAGCTAGAGAATCCCTCTCTAACTTTTGAGCTTTATTTCTTTATGGATTGTATGTTTATTCAATCTCGGGCAGAATTTCTTTAGCTCCAGTTTTTCCGTCTGTGTTTTTGCATTTTTTATGGTGCTATAATTAATGTCTCCACACTCAGAACACTTAAGTCCAATTTTTACACGATTACCTTTAGCCATTATCTAACCTATTCAATAATCTTTGTAACAACACCAGCACCAACTGTTCTACCACCTTCACGGATTGCAAAGCGAGTTCCCTCTTCTAACGCAATAGGGTTAATAAGCTCTACAGTGATTTTAATATTATCACCGGGCATTACCATCTCAACACCACTTGGCAATGTAATAGAACCTGTAATATCTGTAGTTCGGACATAAAATTGTGGGCGGTATCCATTGAAGAATGGAGTATGTCTTCCACCTTCATCTTTTGAAAGAACATAAATTTCACCTTCAAATTTTTTATGCGGAGTGATGGAAGCAGGCTTACAAAGAACCATACCTCTTTCTACTTCTTCTTTTTTGGTTCCTCTTAAAAGAACTCCAACATTATCTCCAGCTTCACCAGCATCAAGCTCTTTTCTAAACATTTCAACACCTGTTACGGTAGTCTTTTGGGTTGGACGAATACCTACAATTTCAATTTCATCACCGACTTTTACAACCCCTCTTTCGATTCTTCCTGTAACAACAGTTCC
The DNA here is from genome assembly GCF_900198605.1 of Helicobacter mesocricetorum. GTDB lineage: Bacteria > Campylobacterota > Campylobacteria > Campylobacterales > Helicobacteraceae > Helicobacter_D > Helicobacter_D mesocricetorum. Next base: position 82,913 of record NZ_FZPJ01000006.1, read on the forward strand.
ACGACCAGCGATTGAAAAAACATCTTCAATGGGCATTAAGAAAGTCTTGTCAGTTTCACGCGCAGGAGTAGGAATATACTCATCAACAGCATCCATAAGTTTCATAACTTTCTCGCTCCACTCACCTAAAGTGCCTGATTTTGCCTCTTCTAAAGCTTTAAGAGCAGAACCTGCGATAATTGGAGTATCATCACCGGGGAATTCATAGCTTGATAATAGCTCTCTAATCTCCATTTCAACCAATTCTAGCAATTCTTGATCATCTACCATATCTTGCTTATTCATAAAAACAACGATATAAGGAACACCAACTTGTCGAGACAATAGAATATGCTCTCTGGTTTGTGGCATAGGACCATCTGCAGCAGAAACAACCAAAATCGCTCCATCCATTTGTGCAGCACCTGTGATCATATTTTTTACATAATCAGCGTGTCCGGGACAATCCACATGCGCATAATGTCTTTTTTCGGTTTCATACTCAATATGTGAAGTCGCAATAGTAATACCGCGCTCTTTCTCTTCTGGGGCATTGTCGATATTATCATAGTCTTTCATCTCTGCAAGACCCTTTGTGGATAGAACAGCAGAAATTGCAGCACTTAAAGTTGTTTTACCATGATCAACATGCCCAATGGTTCCAATATTTACATGGGGTTTATTCTTGACATATTTCTCTTTTGCCATAGGTTTCTCCTAAAATTTTAAGTTTAAATAGTTCTCATTTTACACTACTTTTACCAATTTTAACATTAAAGAATCGTAACATTTTCTACAATTCTATCACAACTTTTGAAAAACTGGAGCCCATAAGCGGGATTGAACCGCCGACCTCTTCCTTACCAAGGAAGTGCTCTGCCACTGAGCTATATGGGCATTATCAAAATCTATTTTTATATATAGTGTTATGCTGATTAGAATGATTTCAAGCAGAATCAGCTCCCAGATATGGAGCGGGAAACGGGGCTCGAACCCGCGACCCTCAGCTTGGAAGGCTGATGCTCTAGCCAACTGAGCTACTCCCGCAAGGCTATGGTGGTGAGACGTGGATTCGAACCACGGAAGGTAGAACCAGCAGATTTACAGTCTGCCCTCGTTGGCCACTTGAGTATCTCACCACAGATTAAACTGGTCAAACACTGAAAAATAAATGGAGCTGGTAAAGGGACTCGAACCCCCGGCCTGCTGCTTACAAGGCAGCTGCTCTACCAACTGAGCTACACCAGCGAATGAAAAATTGTAATTCTACTACTTTTAAACTTGCTTGTCAATACTTTTTAAAATGTAGTAAAATACAGGGTTTCTTTGAAAATTTTAAAGAAATAATTTATTAAATTTTAGGAGCAAACTTATGAAAAAACGTCATTTACAACCTAGAGGTTTCCGAAGAAAATATTTTTCTCTTGCAGCAATTTTGGCACTTAATAGCGCACTTTTAGCACAAAGTCAAAATACAACTTTGGAAGATAAAGCCTCCTCTTTAGATGCAAAGTCTTTAAAGCTTTCTATTCTTCATAATCATAGTCTCATAGACAACCAAGATTTTAAAGAAACCTTTGATGAAGAAACTATCCGACAATCCAATGCTCAAAATATTTATGATTTTTTAAAATCTCATTCTCTTTTACATATTAAGACAAGTTATGGTAACTCCTATACTCAAAGTATTGATTTAAGAGGATTTGGTATCAATGGACATAAAAATCTTGCTATTATTGTTGATGGGATAAGATACAACAATATTGATTCATCTATGGTTTCCCTCTCTGCAATTCCACTTGATTCTATCTCTAAAATAGAAATCATTCGGGGAAAAGGCACTACAAAATATGGAAATGGTGCGGTTAGCGGAATCTTAAAAATCACAACCAAAGCAAAAAATATTCTGCACCTAAGTTATGCAAGTTATGATACTCTAAATTCACAATTCTCCTCACATTACACAAGCAATACTTTGAATATTGGAGCATTTGGACAATACTATCACACAAAGGGTTCAAGGGATATTATGTCAAACTCTGAAGAAAAAGATGGCAGTTATAACAAAAATGGTGGTTTCTCACTTGCTTATTATGCTGATAACTCTTTATTGCTTAAAGCTCAAAGTAACTACTCTAAGTATTCCATTAAATACGCTAATCCCTTAAGCAAAGAGAATTTTAGCACAGACCCCCGACAAGCAGGGAATGGATTCACGCACCAAAGGCGTTGGGATGCACATTTTAATACAGGTTTAACCTATTTTGCAAAGAATGGATTTGTAACAGATATTAATATTGGAGGGACTTCTAATAAAAGCGAATATATTAACTTTTCTAGTATATATAAAGGCAAAGGACTATACGCAAACTTTAACACCCAATACAAAAATAGCTCTTATTTTACAGAATTTGGAACGGATTTAAAAACCAATCAACGCAGAAGTAATTCTGCATTAGCTGAAGTTGAAGAATCTCTTATATATCTTTATGGAGAAAAATATTTACAAAATCTCACATTAAATACAGGAATCAACACACAAAGAGTCTCTTCAAAAAATACCGCAAAGACAAGCAATAACTTAGTAGGCGGGGAGCTTGGATTAAACTATACTTTAAACCCTCAAACCTCTCTTTTTGCCTCTTATTCCAGAAGCTTTGTAGTGCCAAATGTAGATTTTATGTTCGACATTAATGGAAACCTTAATACCCTTATCCATACAGCGACTTTTGATACTCTCCAAATAGGTTCTAAAACCCGTTTTGAAATCTATGAATTTAGCGGAAATATTTTTTATACCTTAGGGAAAGATGAAGCCTATTACGAACCCCAAACCTTCCAAAACAAAAGCCTTAGCAAAACTCAAAGAATAGGCGGGGAGCTAAAATTCACAACCCACTTTAGAGAAAATCTTTCTAGCACCTTAGCCTATGCCTATGTAGATGCTACTATGCGAAATAATGAAGGTTATAACTATAAAGGCAAAACTATTCCGGGTGTCTCTAAACATATTTTTAATATAAGCGCAAATTATTTTTTGATCCCAAACCTTAATCTTGGAATCTCTTATAAATATGCCTCAAGAGCCAATGACTACAATGACTTTAGTAATACTTTAGAAAAAATGCCAAACTATCAAAGCCTTGATACTAGTATCACTTATGAATTAAAGGATTTTAAGCTCTATGCTTTTGCTAAAAATCTCACGCAACATAAAAACGCCATTAAGGTTAGGAATAGTTACTACCCCTATGAATTTGAGACAACTTTTGGTGCAGGAGTGAAATATCAATTTTAATGCAAACACAACAAAACTTTTCACCCAAAGCCTATCTTGCCTACAAATTTTTAAACTCCCTCTTTGCAGGGACTGCTTTAGGAACTATTTTTACTATCTATGCGTTAATTCCCCCTAAAGTCTATTCAGTAGGTGGCATTAGTTTAAGCATTGGAGCGTGGCTTTTGACATTTTTTTATGTTAAGCTCATTAGCATAAAGCCTTATAAAAGGATTCTTCTTTTTATTGAAGTCCTACCCTTTTGCTATATCTTAGCCTTTCTGCTCTTCCCACATACCTTTTATGGAGCTTTATTTATCTATGGAATCTACCAAATTAGCTTTATTTTTGGAGATTATCTTGTGCGCAGTGAAACACTTATTTTTTCACAAAAGGCACTCCTCTCTTCTTTTGATAAATATAAGCAAATAGGCTATTTATCAGGATTGATTGTTGCCTTTATCTTTTATAGTATCTTAGAATCTTTAGATATAGAAAACAAACAAGCACAGGTTTATAATATACATTTTTTGTTGTTTTTACTACAAATAGGTGTTTTTATAACTTTATGTTTCGCCCTAAGGGATAAGTCCATTAAAACTTGAGGATTTATCCCTCCCTTTATTGGTTTTTTGGCAAAATTATAATAGCATTCTTAAAACCCCAAAATCCTTTATCTAAGGTAAGCTATGGAATCCCAAAAATCAGAATTTCGAAAATACTGCAAAACAAACTTACAAAAACTCTCTAAAGCTCAAAACAAAATATTCTTAGATGCCAAACTACAAAATAATCTCTTAAAAATCTTAAATCAAGAGATTCAAACCTTAAAAAGCCAAACCAAAAGACCCCTTAAAATTCTGTTTTATTATCCCTTAGCAATAGAATTTAATTGCACAAAAATCTTAAAAATCCTAAGAAAACAAAAAAATATAGAAATGTTTTTACCTTTTATGGGGGATATCAGCTTTAAAATTGTAAAATTCAGACTTCCATTGCACAGAGAAAAATTTGGGGTTTTGCAGCCAAGCAACTCGTATAGAAAAATAAACCTTATAGACATAGCCATAATCCCTGTGATTGGAATAGATAATCAATTTAAACGCATAGGCTTTGGCAAAGGTATGTATGACAGATTCTTTAGCACACAAAAAAAGATACCAAAGATTCTCTTTGTTTGTCGTGGGATTTTTTATTCCTCTTTAGATATTACACAATACCACGACATTAAGGGAGATTCTCTCATCACACCCTTTGTCGCTTTATGCCCTAAGGACAGATATGATAACTTGGGTTTTTGTAAGCTCCGCAGTATCAGCACTTGTTGCTGGAGGCGGAAGCTACCTCTTTTCACGAAAACTTTTACAAACTAATTCTAAAATGCTTTTAGAGCAATACCAAGCAAAAGCAAAAGCCATAGAATATGAAGCCAACAAGCTTTTAGCAGAATCCAAAATAAAAGCAAAAGAAATAGAATTAAAAGCCCAGCAGAGATTTGAAAGAGAGAGCGTAAGAATCATCAAAGAACACGAAAACAATCTTTTAGAACTTGAAAAAACCAAAGTCAAAGAGAATCAAAAATTAGAGAGAGAATATTATAAATTAGAGCAAGAAAAAAAGTTACTCCATCAAGATAGAAATATCTTCTATGAAGAACAAGAAGCGTTAAAGATTCTAAAAAGCAAATATCAAGCTATGCTTCAAGAACTTACACGATTGCTCTGCTCCATAACTCACATCTCTAAAGAAGAAGCCAAAGAATTACTTTTTGAAAAAATCAAAGAAGAGGCTAAGGCAGATGCCGCCAAACTCATACGAAAATATGAAGAAGAGGCGAAAAAAGAAGCTAAGACAAAAGCCAACTATATTTTAGCCCAAGCAACCACTCGCTTTGCAGGAGAATTTGCTGCAGAGAGACTTATCCAAACCATCGCTTTACCAAGTGATGATTTCAAAGCCAAAATTATTGGCAAAGAAGGACGCAATATTAAGGCGTTAGAAATGGTTTGTGGAGTGGATATTATTATTGATGATTCACCGGGCATTATTACCATTAGCTCCCATAATCTCTACCGAAGAAGTATCGCAGCAAAGGCGATACAAAACCTTATTGAAGATGGCAGGATTCAACCTGCAAGGATTGAAGAAATTTACCAAAAATGCTTTAAAGAATTTGAAGATAGTGTGCTAGAAGAGGGGGAAAGGGTTACTTTAGATTTGGGATTAAGCGGAATCCATACAGAGATTAAAAAACTCATTGGTCGTTTGCGCTATCGAGCAAGTTATGGACAAAATGCTCTTGCACATTCTTTAGAAGTTGCTAATCTAGCAGGAATTATCGCCGGAGAGCTTGGAGGAGATTGCCTCCTTGCCACACGCGCTGGACTTTTGCACGATATAGGCAAAGCAAGAACCCACGAATACAAAGGCACACATGTAGAATTAGGAGCAGAGATTGCTAAACGTTATAACGAACCCTCTGTTGTTTTAAACGCCATCCTTGCACATCACGGGAATGAAGAAGCTAAGAGCATTGAAGTGTTTGCAGTGTGTGCTGCTGATACCATCTCTGCTGCGCGTCCGGGAGCTAGACGCGAAGTATTAGAAAGTTATTTGCGTCGAGTAAGTGAAATGGAACAAATCGCACTTTCTAAAATGGGAGTATTACACGCCTATGCTATCAATACAGGGCGAGAAATGCGCGTAATTGTAAAGTCTGAAGACATTAATGATGAAGAATCTTATCTACTAGCTAAAGAAATCGCCAAAGAGATAGAAACGCAAGTGCAATACCCCGGAGAAGTTAAAGTCAATGTTATCCGAGAAACTAGAGCCTGTGCCATAGCAGGACAATAATGAAAGGACTCTATACTTTCTTTATCAATCTTTTTGTGAGATTCTATTTACAAAAATTTCCTCTTACCAAATTATCAGAACCCACCAAACTTGAAGGCATACAAAACATCATTCTCTTTTCTAACACTGCTTTGGGGGATACCTTAATGAGCACACCTGCTATTATACAAACCAAAAAAGCATTCCCACAAGCAAAAATCACCCTCTTTATTGCTAAAAAAATCTATCCCCTCTTTAGAGATTATGAATATATCGATAATTTTTTACTTTACGACAAAGGCTATAAAGGCTTTATTAGCAATATCTTAAAAATGCGTTCTTTAAAACCCGATTTAATTTTGATGTTTCATAGTAATGGACCACAGGATATACCAACAGCCCTTTTAAGCGGAGCAAAATATATTCTAAAAACTTCAAGAAACAATGAAATGGAGAATCTACTCTCTACTAAATTAACCCACTCTCCTGCGCATTTCATTATAAAGAGATTAGAAACCCTCTCCTTTGTTAGCTTAGAGAAATACGACCATATCCAAATGAAACTCCCTTGCAAATACCATAACTTTGTAGCCAAAAAAGTAGAGGGGGGGGGGCAGAGAATAGGATTCCAAATGCGGACAAGCAAAGTTACTAGAGAATGGGGGATAGAAAATTTTGCCAAGCTTGCAATTATGCTACTAGACTTTCAAGACAATTTAGAGATATTCCTAAGTGGCACACAAACAGAAAAGAAATATTGCCAAAAAATCTACGCTTTCCTTCCCCCAAACTACCATTTAAGAATCCATAATGTTTGCGGATTATACCCGCTTGATGAGCTACCCTATTTCCTTAAAAGCCTTGATTGCTTCATCACAGGAGATACAGGACCTATGCACCTATGTGGAGCATTGGAGATTCCAAGCATTGCTTTATTCTTAGGAGGAGCGCAACCAAAACTTAGTGGAATCCTACAAGATAGAGCAATCCATAAGGAGATTGAGCAACAATCCCCAATCACTCCCCACCAAGTCTTTGAAGTTTGGAAGAGTCTAAACCATAGCCCTTAAATCATTCATCTGGAGCAAAAAACTTGGATATTTCTTCTCTATCCATTCTTAGCTTACGCTTATAGGCGTCATAATCTTTAATACTATGCCCAATATCAAGCACACGATAGCCAAGTTTAAACATCTCATAACCCAAAACTTTACCCGCAGGTCCTAATGCAAAAACAAGCACCCAATCTTTAGGGAATTTAAGAATCTCTTCTTTAAGCACCCCAATGCTCTCATAAGCGTGTTTTGTCGCACCATAAATAGTAGCAATCTCTTGAGCTTCTTCAAAAAGATTGTATTGCACATTTGCCAAAACCTTATCACCGCACACCAAAAGAATTTTCTTATCAGCAAAAAGCTTTTTTAATCCTGCATAATGCGCTTTGAAATCATAATCTTTATATCCTGCATAGATTTGACTTAGTTCTGTTGCACCATATTCTTTATTAGGAATAAGGTATTTTTTAATAATAGGGTAATTTTTCATTACCCAAGTATATTTAAACCACGGGCTGCGAGCATTATCTGGGGGCATACGAAAATAATTATAACCCAAACCTATTAGAAGATTCTCATCCTCTGAAGTAATGATTGTTTCTAACGCCCTAGCAAGATTGGCATCATATTTTTGGAAACCTATGCTTCCTCCATTCATTAAAATATATTCGCCATCACCAAAGCGGATAAAGCTCTTTTGGGTTTGTAGCAAAATCTCCAAAGTCTCAAAACTATTCTTAATATTTGGTGGCTTAATGGCATCAAAATCATTTTTAATCTCATCGCGTAATAGTTCTGCAAAGTCACTCCAATCTGGAAGAGTATTTAACTTCTTATCCATTTCTTTTAGATTATACCTTGCAAGATACTTTATGTTGTTAATAAAAGTCTTTAAAGAATATTTCATCGCTTAATTCCTGCGACCTTTATCTTTATCCAATCCTCGCAGACAATCTCATCATTACCAAACAACCAAGGCGTTGGGGCGATGACAATCTTTTGTGGATTATTGATAAGATAAGCTGCCCACCAAGAATAAGTGCTATTTGATATTATGCCATTTTGGCAATGCATCATAAGGATTAAATCTTCAAAATGATTATCCCTTGTTATATTTTCTGAAGTCATATCCACAAAGGGATAGCCCAAATCAAGATTATGGGCAAACTCTCTATCAGCACAAAAAAGAAAAAACTGCGGATTCTCTATTTTATGCGCAATAACATCTACTGCCTTTTTAAAATATTCTATATCTAACTGCCAAGAAAGCTGGACATAATCCCCTCTTCGAATATGGATAAAAACACTATTAGGCGATTGTAAAATCTGTTGGAGTTTATGCTTATTTATTGCACTTTTAATGGGAGGAGGGGCAAATAAAGCTTTAATCTTAGAAGCACAGGATTGAAAGTATTTTGGGTTTTGAAAATATCCCCTAAAATACGCAAAAGAATTTGGCTTAAGGTATTCCTCTTTATAAGCAAAAGTCTCTACATAGGTAACCCGAGGAAACCCAACCCTTTTTAAAATACTGCGGATTAACTTTGGCTTACCTTCAATAGCCCGAGCTTTTTGAATCTGCTCTTGTGTGGCATAGGGCAAATCAATGTTGAAAATATCCAAGCTAAAGGGTATAGAATACCCTTCTTTTTCAAACCAAGTTTTATCAAGCAAAATAGGCATTTGCAAATGATGTTCCAAACTCTTAGCAAAGGCATATTGAAACATCTGATTACCCAATCCCCCGGTAAATTCTACGATTTTATATTGCATCTACTTCTCCTTAAGTCTTAACATTCATCCTCTAAAGCCATTGATAGCTTCTACCACTACTTCCACTTCTTCATCACTCATCACAGGGCTTATAGGGAGTGATAGGACTTCATTATGAATCTTCTCCGTAATAGGCAAACTTAAAGCACTATACTGCTTGTAGGCTTGTTGCTTATGAGGCGGGATAGGATAATGGATAAGGGTTTCTATCCCCTTGTCTTTTAAATACTTTTGTAGCCTATCCCTCCTCTCACACCGCACGACAAACAAATGCCATACATGCCCCTCTTCACTCACACATTTAGGCAGGATAATACACGCATTGTTTATCTTCTCCCTATAATATCTTGCAATCTCTCTGCGTCGGTTATTATCCTCATCAAGAGTTTTAAGCTTAATATTTAAAAAAGCTGCTTGTAACTCATCAAGCCTAGAATTTAATCCCACATAAAGATTTTCATATTTGATAAAAGAGCCATAATTCCCCAATGCTCGGATTTTTTGCATTAAAGCCTCATCATTACCCACCACACAACCACCATCGCCTAATGCGCCTAGATTCTTACCCGGATAAAAAGAAAATCCACCTATATCGCCCAATGCCCCTACTTTCCTGCCTTGATACATTGCTCCGTGTGCCTGGGCGCAATCTTCAATAATCTTTAAATTATATTTTTGCGCTAAATCCCATATAGGCTGCATTTCTACTACCTGTCCATAAAGATGCACGACCATAATCGCCTTTGTGCAGGAAGTAATAGCAGATTCTACCCTCTCTACATCAATATTATAAGTTTGCAAGTTTGGCTCTACAAACACAGGCGTGCAACCATTATGAGTAATTGCCAAAATAGAAGCAATATAGGTATTTGCAGGGACGATAATCTCATCCCCAACACCAAAACCCAATGCCCTAATAGCAAGATTTAGAGCATCTAATCCATTCGCACAACCTAGACTATATTTCACACCACAATATGCACTAAACTCCCTCTCAAAAGCTTTACCCTGCTCACCTAAAATATACCAACCACTTTTTAGCACCTCTTTTATAGCCTCTTGAAACTCTCCATTAAAGCGATGATTAATCTTTTTTAAATCCAAAAATGCTATCACTTAATCACTCCCTTAGCTAACAATTTGCTTCTTAGGCGATAATAAAGCCATAATCGGAATTTGTTTTTGATAAAATAATCTCTCCCTTATTTTAGGAGAAATCCAAAGTGGATTATACCTTGATAAAAGTTTAGCAAATACTCCTAAAGAGCCTTGAGAACTAATAATACTCTTACAAAGACTAAGTAAATATAAATCTAAATAACCCTCACTTGGAGTATTGACATCACAGATTTTATACTTTTTGTTTTTGAAAAGTGGGGTAAAATGCTCCTTGACCCACGCAACATCATCACTAAAGATATAAAACACACTTGCAGAATCTAAACTTTCTATAAGAGAAATTGCCCTAGTAAAATACTCTAAAGTGGTAGGTTCGCCATAGACATTATGAAACTGCGATAAATCTCCTCTACGCACATGCACACCACAAGCCACACAAGAGAGTATTTCTTCTTTTACTCTAGCAAAAGGGGTATTGGTTTGCATACTTTCTTTTGGCTTAAAGTGTTGGATAAAAAGATTCTTAAACATCAAAATGCCTCCCCAAATATCCGCCTACATATAAAGGTGGGGCAAAAGTAATAATATCCTCACTATCAACAAAATAGAGTTTCTTATAATCTCTTGCCTCTGTTTTTTGCGCTATTTTAAGAGGAAGTGTAGGAAAAACCTTAGGTATATCAAAACTCACATCATAGACTTTATCATAGCCATTGCTAGGATTATAAAACCCTACTCCTTGCTCTTCAAACCAACTCAAATCATATTGGACTTCATAACCCCTAAGCTCAAACGCCTCTCCAAGTGCGACAAAGCTTATTTGACTGGATATTCCTCCATCAACACGGATAATAACGAGATTATCACTCAACCCCTACCCCCTAAATATCCATAACACATTAAGCACCAAAGATAACCCCAAAACAATCAAGCTTATATTAAAATACTTCTTGTATTTTTGGTATTTGCCAAAGTTTTTATCCCCTCCCACATATAACACAAGGGATAAATAATCCTTAAAAGTGAAATTATAATGGCTCTTTAGTGTCTCTAAGCCTGAATCATTTAAAAACCGCATAATTATGTGATACCCCCACACTTTTCTAACAAAATGAGGGGATTGCAATGCCATAAACCCTAAGAAAAACTCCAAAGTCTCCTTTCTTGGCTCCAACCCTAACCTTTGAATCTCTCCTTTAAAAACCTCTTGGAGTAATGCTATGTCTTTACAAGTTAGAAAAGTATCCATTACAAACGCTATCTCCAAATCCACCCTCTTAAGTGTTAGCTTATCTTTAACACTAATATTTTTCTCTTTAGCCTTAGGACTCATTCGTCGGTATTGCACCAAAGGAGTCTCCACAAAACCTACCTCTCCTTGAAGAAGTAGCAAAATGTGCATTTGGCAATCCTGCTGATTACACATTGCTACATTGAGAGGATAAAGAGATTCAAAGGCTCTTGCTTTCACACACATTCCCGGGGAAGTAAGACAATTTCCCTCCATAAATAAATAATGCAAAAGCCTATGCCGTGAATCTTTTTTAGGAAAAATGGTTTTGTTGGTTAAATGGTTGTTTTCATCAATAACTTGTAATTGTGTATAAAGCACAAGAATATCTTGGCGATTGATTTGGTGATATATCACCTCTAAAGCATTAGGATACAATATATCATCACTCGCACAAAAAACCAAAAGTTCTCCGCTACTAGCTTTAAAAGCCGTATTAAGTGCGGCATTAATACCTTGGTTAAAGGGGTGTATAATGAGCTTTATTCGAGGGTCTTGAAACTTCCTTATCTCCTCTACATTCCTATCCGTAGAGCAATCATCGACAATAATAAGCTCAAAATCTTCAAAAGTTTGATTTAAAACAGATTCTATAAAATACCCAACAAACTTCTCGTGGTTAAAAGATGGAGATAAAATAGAGATTCTAGGAGACATTTCAACCATTCCCTTTTAAACCCGCAAAATAACAATCTGCACTTTATTTTTCAACTTTTACTTCAAACTCTCCAAAATCTATAAAAGGCAAATCTAATTGTGGAAGCTTTGCTGTTGTTATCATTTGATCCACTACGGGTTGTAAATAAAACTGCATTATAACCACTGCATTATTTAATAAAGTTTCCTTAAAGGCACTACCTACCTCAACAGTGCCAACCATTACTAATTGGATATAAAATATCTCTGCATCCTCTTGCTTAAAAGATAATTTTGCATTTAATTGGATAGTATATTCGTTTTGGGCGCTCTTTTTAGCAACTGCACCAGTATTAGAAACACAATCAATTTCAATTCCCTCTCTTAATTCTTCTATCCACTCAAAATCAAGCTTTTTAAACTGAATTATTTTAATTTGAAAACCATTAGGTTGCATTTGTTCCTCCATTACTTTGTTTTATTTATTAGCTATCAACATATGATTTTTGTAAATCCAAATATCCATTTGATAGTTTTTAAGCTATTTAACTCTTTTGTCTTCTCTAAGCCTTGCTTTAGAGAGTTTAAATTCAAACACCTTACCTTGCGCCTGTCTTGACAATCCCATTCATAGCCCAAATCTCCAGACCAAATAATACACCATAATACCTTAAAACTATTATTATGCCTATGCTTTCAAAGCACTTGGGTATTTGTTGTACTTGCTCTAAGGTGTCAATGGCAATATTTAGCATAATGTCGTTGCATTAATGCAAAATCTTCTTTAGAAAAATTAAAATAATAATTCACACAATCCTCTCTCACAATCTTTGCCTTACATCGTTGATGAAATGCTACAACTTTTACATTGCTTTTACGCACATCAAAATGACTTTGCTTAAAGCCTAAGGTATTAAAAGCAAACTCATAAACACAAAGTGCGGATTCTATTGCCACATAGCTTGGTGCAGAATCTTTTATAATCCAGCTCCCCCAACAAAAGCTATTTTCTGTAAAATCGTAGATTCTAATAGTGCCAAAGGCTTCACCCTCTAAAGATTGAATAATAAAATAAAACTCCTCCCCTAAGGCTTCCCGCTTTTTATATGTGGCTATCCATTGTTCTTGGGTTAAGATTCCACCTGCAGTTTGGGTTAAGAATTTTGCTTTTTCACCTTTACGCAAAGAACAAATAAATGCCGCATCGTTTAAAGTTACTAGACGCAAAGCAATATGTTTGCCCATAAGCGGAAAGGCATAGGCATTCATTATGCCACCCCTCTAGTTGTAGCAACATTAAAATTAAGGGGTTTTTCTTTTAAAGGTTTTAGAGCATTGCTGATTTTAACATTTCTATAAAGGCTAGGTATTAATCCAAAAAGGGGATTATTTACCCCCCCCCCCCACAGGGGTGAGGATAGTCTTGCTTTTGGAGATAAGTTGAGTAAAAGCAGGAACATCTTTACTCACAACAGCCCCTGCTCCAATGAGTGCGCCCTCACCAATAGTAATACCCGGCAGTATCACCGCTCCTGCCCCGATACTTGCACCCTTTTTGATAAGTGTTTTTGCAAAAGTAGTTGGATAGACTTTAGAGCGAGGGTATTTATCATTAGTAAAACTTACATTTGCACCAATAAAGACATTATCCTCAATTATGATTCCATCCCACACTTGCACCCCGCATTTTATTGTTACATTATTGCCAATTTGCACCTCATTTTCGATAAAACAATGCGAACAAATATTGCAATTCTCCCCAATCACAGCATTGGGTAATACCACGCAAAATTGCCATATTTTCGTGCCTTTACCTATATTTTTGCTTTGCACATCACAAAGAGGGTGTATCATTGCTTCTTGCATTGAACCTCCTTAATGGATTCTATAAACTCTGCATAATCCCTTATATATTCATTCTCATCATAATAATCACTAGCTAAGACTACCAACCTACAATCATAAGAAAAATTCCTCATCTCCCTCCACATATTCTTGCCAATATACAGCCCAACTTCAGGGGAATTCAGCTTAACACTCTCCTTTAAACTCCCATTATCAAGCACAAACTCACAATCCCCACATAGGCACAAAACAATTTGTTCTAACTCCCTATGGGCGTGTCCTCCTCTATTTAAAGAGGGCGAAGTATCAAAAATATAATACATTCTTTTAATCGCAAAGGGCATATCCTTATAGGATTCTAATACACCCAACTTTCCCCTCTCATCACTAAAAATCCGCAAAGGTAGTAAAGCATAATTCATACAGAATCTCTATCATCAAAAAAATCAAAATCTATTAACTTATACTTCATTATTATCCTTTTTGGTTTTTAGAGATTATCCTTATCAATCTTGTGGGATTCCCAGCATTGATAAGACTTGGTTTTGATAGTTGTGGGATTTTCATAGCATTTTCTTTAAGCTCTGTATTTTTGGATATACCATTTAATGGTTTTTTCTAATCCAGATTCGAAGCTCTCCTCTCCCTTCCAGCCCAACATCCTCTCTATTTTTGAAGAATCTACCGCATAGCGTCTATCGTGTCCTGCTCTATCTTGCACAAAGGTAATTTGCTCTTTGTAGCTTCTGTCTTTAGGACATTTTATATCTAGCATTGCACAAATAAGATACGCAAGTTCTATATTGCTTTGTTCATTATTCCCACCGATATTAAAGCTCTCCCCAAAATAAGAGGAATGAAACACCTTATCAATCGCCCTGCAATGATCTTCTACATAAAGCCAATCACGAATATTTTTCCCATCTCCATAAATGGGAATCTCCTTACCCTCTAAGGCATTGCGGATAATGGTGGGGATAAGTTTCTCATCGTGTTGTTTGGGTCCATAGTTATTAGAGCAGTTTGTAATAAAAGTTTTTAATCCATAGGTATGATAATAACTTCGCACTAGCATATCACTACAAGCCTTAGAGGCAGAATAAGGGGAGTTTGGTGCATAAGGGGTAGTTTCGCTAAAATATCCACCCTCCTCTAAAGATCCAAAAACCTCATCAGTGCTAATGTGATGAAAGATACAATGCGTTTTATCTTTTTTGGGTTTATTGGGAGCATCAAACCAACTCAAATACGCATTATGGAGCAAATTAAAAGTGCCATTAACATTTGTCTCTACAAAGGCATTTGGATTTTTTATAGAATTATCCACATGGGATTGGGCGGCAAAGTGAATGAGGGCATCAATCCTCTCACGAGCAAAAATCTCTTTAATAAACTCCTTATCGCAAATATCACCCTGCCTAAATTCATAATTGGGGATATTTTCTGTGCCTTGCAAATTCTCTAAATTACCCGCATAGGCTAAAGAATCCACATTAATAAGACGATAATGCGGGTATTTATGCAAAAAATAAAGGATAAAATTACTCCCAATAAACCCTGCTCCACCTGTGATAAGGAGATTCTTCATTCTCTCTCCTCCAAAAGTTGGCGGAGATACTGCCCATAACCACTTTTGCTTAAAACTTCTGCTCTTTTTAAAAGTTGCCTTTGGTCTATCCAGCCATTATGATAGGCTATCTCTTCTAAACACGCAATCTTATAGCCTTGTCGCAGTTCAATCGTCCTAACAAACTCTCCTGCCTCTAGTAAGCTATCGTGTGTGCCGGTATCAAGCCACGCAAAGCCTCTGCCTAAAATTTGGGATTTAAGCTTTTTTGCCTCCAAATAAGCAATATTGACATCGGTAATCTCTAGCTCCCCTCGTGGGCTAGGTTTGAGTGATTTGGCTATCTCTATGGCTTTATTGTCATAAAAATATAATCCTGTAACTGCAAAATTACTCTTAGGATTGCTAGGCTTTTCTTCTAAACTAAATACCCCCCCCCTCTAGGATCTATCTCCGCTACACCGAAACTTCTAGGGTCTTTGACACGATAAGAAAAAATCGTTGCTATACCCTTTTGTGCCTCTTGCTTTGCCTTTAAAAGCATAGGAGAAAATCCTTGCCCATAAAAAATATTATCCCCTAAAATCAAGGCAAGATTCTCACCCTCTGCAAAATCCTCTGCCAAAATCAACCCTTGAGCCAATCCATCAGGAGAGGGCTGCACACAATAGCGTATATCCATACCCAAAAATGCCCCATTATCAAAAATCTCTTGAAATCTTGGCATATCTTTAGGAGTGGAGATAAGCAAAACCTCTCTGATACCCGCTAACATAAGCACAGAGAGCGGATAATAAATCATAGGCTTATCATAAATTGGCAAAAGCTGTTTAGAAACCATTAAAGTAGTAGGATACAACCTAGTCCCACTTCCACCAGCTAGAATGATACCTTTCATAAATACTCCTATAAGCTTATATGAAAATGAATTATAGCTTAAAAGGATTCTAAAAAGAAATTTAATACAATGGCAAAACCAAAATTTCAAGACACAAAAAGGCTTACTTCAGATGAAAAATATCTTTATGGTGGTTAAAAATATTTCAAGTGTCGGCGGGATTAATCGCGTCGTAGCAAATTTATGTTATCTATTCTCTAAAGAATATAAAATCACCATTGTTAGCTGCAACACAACACAAGAATCCCCAACATTTGAAATGCCAAAAGAAGTCTCCCTCATCCACTTTAGCAAACTTTATCCCGATTTCTCCACCAAAAGCTTTTTAGACAAGCTCAAATTCTCTTATCGCTTCAATAAACTCCTCCCTAAAGATACCCAAAACTTCGTAATCGTTCATCAGCTTTTATTCCCCTTTTTCAAAGCCAAAAACACCACTTATATCCGCTTCTATCACGGCAATTTCGAAACAGGGTTTAAAAAATACCTCCGCAAAACCCCTTTATTCCCACCTAGAATCCGCCTCTTTGATGTTTTAGTGATTCTAAGCTCTAAACAAATCCATCTTTTTTCAAAACTCCACAAAAACACCAAAGTTATCCCCAACTTCTTAAATGATTACCCAAAAACTACAACCAACCCCTTACAAAAAGTCGTTTTATCCGTAGGGAGACTTTCAGAGGAAAAGGGATTTTTGCGTCTTATAGACATTTGGGCGATTTTGGCTAAAAACCCCTCTTTAAAAGAATGGAAACTCCATATTGTAGGGGATGGGGAATTAAAAGAAACCATTTACCAAAAAATCCATACTTTGGGATTAGAAGATTCTATCCTCTTAAAGCCCTTCACCAAAGAGATCGACAAAGAATACCTAAAAGCTAGTATCTATGCCCTAAGTAGCTACTATGAATCCTTTTCTATGGTGCTTTTAGAATCAGGTTCTTACGCACTTCCCTCCGTAGCCTTTGATGTGCCAAATGGTCCAAGTGAGATTATCCAAGAAAATAGCGGATTTTTGGTTGCAGATGATGATTTAGAGGGTTTTGCAAACAAGCTCCAATCACTTATGGAGAATGACTTTTTGCGAAAAACTCTAGGGGGGGGGGCGAGAGAAATTGTGTTAAAGAAATTCACCAAAGAAAGCATTTATCCCTTATGGAAACAAATACTCAAATGACAAGGTAGAATACTATGTGTGCCATTAAATTTTTCATCATTATCCCTATTTACAATGTAGAATCCTACTTGCATCAATGCCTAGATTCCATCTTAGAGCAAACTTACACGAACTTTGAAGCAATTTTAATTAATGATGGTAGCAGTGATAATAGTGAAAAAATCGCTCAAGAATATGTAAGCAAAGACCAAAGATTTACTCTCATCTCTCAAGAAAATCAAGGATTATCAAGAGCTAGAAATAGTGGGCTAGAGATTATCAAATCAAAGTGGGAAGCAATTAAAGAGAGAGAGAGAGAACACTCTTACATCTGCTTTTTAGATAGTGATGATTGGTGGGAAAGAAATATGCTTCAATCCTCTGTAAAAATCCTACAAAATATGAAAGCTAAAGGGGTGGCATTAGATATGATTCTTTATGGTAGATTGCTTATAGACAAAAAAGAAGCGGTAGCTTATCGCCTTGTAGGGGAGGATTTAGAAAACCAACTCTTTAGCTCTCAAGATTTCATCAAAAAACTCTATAATACCAATTATATCCCCGTAAGAGCTTGGGGAAATGTTTATTCTTGTAACTTTTTATTCCAAACAAATATCCGCTTTATCCCTAAAATACTATTTGAAGATGTTCCCTTCGTCCTAGAATGTCTTTTAAAGGCAAAACTCTTATACACTAGTTCAGCCTTACTTATCCATTATAGGCTATCTCCTAATTCTGTTACAAGAGATAAAAGCCCACAAAATCTAAGAAAACACGCTAATAGCTATTTTTTTATTACAAAGTATCTTTGCTCTTTAAAGGATTCTTATCAAGGGGAGTATAAGGAGTTTTTAGAAAGACTTGCCAAGTGGTCGTTAATGGAGGCTTTAGGACTTCTTAAAAAACTTGGCTATAACAATCTTGATTTTACAAGGGGGGATCTAAAGCCATATCGCTTTTTGCTAGAGAGGCGCAGATGGCTCTGTATTTACTTCCCTAGACTTTATACACTCCCCAAAAGGCTAAAATATTTTGTAAAATCTCTCTTTCAAAAATCCTATTCTAAAGGGTAATGATGAATATTTTATGTATCACTGATAAACAATGGCGCGAATTTGGTTGTCACAACCAAATTCGCGCCATTTTCGAAAAAAATTTTTCGAAAATGGCGCGAGCAAAAATAGAAATGGTGTATTTTCACAAAGACTCTAATGCCTTCCAAGAAAATACCCCTTTTTGCCCTATATACATCTTGCCTTATAGCACAAAGCACAGAAACCTCCTAAGAGCTTTAGAGCAACTAAACATAAACCTTAAAGCCTATGACTTCATCATCATACGCAACTTCTATCCTGTGGCTAAACAAATCTTAAAAGCCCATAATAAAGTGATTTTTTGGGAGACTTTTCCGCACGATTATCGTAGAATCTATGAAGCAAGGCTAGAAAAAAAAGCGATCTTTCGCAAAAGTATAGAATACAAAATCAAGTTTTTTCTCCACCAAAGAATCCTTAAGCAATGCAAAGCCTATATCACAATGACTCCTAATCTCGCAAGTCTTTTTCAGCCTAATCTCTCTATCCCTATCTTTACCCTCCCGGGCGGAATAGACTTCGAAAACCTCGACCAAGAAGCAATTAATAAGAATTTACACCACTGCAACACTCCGCTTAAATTCATCTACACAGGAACGATCGACAAAAATAGACAACTTCAAGAAATCCTCTTGGGATTCCTTGAGGCTAAAGGGGATTTTATTTTAGATATTTTCACCGCAAGCAATAATGAAGCCGTGCAAAAGATACAATCGCTTGTCGCACAAGATAAAAGAATCTCCTTTCATCCCCCCTTGCCACTGCTTGAAATGCTAAAAACCCTCCCCCACTATGACATAGGTTTAGGGCTTATCCCAAATACACCCCTTTATAGTGTTAGCTCCCCTTTTAAAACAATGGAATACGCAGGTTCGGGACTAATCCCGCTTATTAATGATTTGCCAGAATATTTAAGGCTCTTTGATAGCACTTGTGCGTTTTTTAGCGACTTTGATAAAGAAAGCATAAAAAGCACGATAGAAACTATCCTAAACACACCACCTGAAACCTTAGAAAATATGAAACAAGCAGTTTTTCAAAGAGCCTTAGAGAATATGGATTACTCCAAACTCACTCAAAAACTTTATGAGTTTTTACAAAGCCTTTTAGAAGAGAAATAATTTGGCATTAATGACTACTATTTGCTTTGTATCCGTATAGGTAGCCATAGTGAATTGTTTGGATAATTTGCTATGGCTTACCAAATCAAGCCAAAAATTATAGATAAAATCATTACCTTGAGTAATGAGATTCTAGCAATCAAAGTAAATTACCAAAGAGATGTCTTGTATTAAGGGGCTTAAAAGCCTTTACTGAATAGAATATGCTCATCAAAGGAGAGAGATGCGCTATACCCATATACCATTGCAGGATTTTATACAAAGCCATAGCATTATCTCTCCCGCGCAAGACATACTTCAAAAGTTTCAACAACATTTAGAAATCTATTTAAAAAATATTAGTGCTTATAAGAACGAATCAGAGGAATATCAAAAGAATCTTTTGCGAGATTTTTTAATCCAAGCTTTTGAATACAACTGCAATACCAAAGACAGAATCGATTTGGCAATCTATGAAGATTCCGCTCCAAAAGTGCTTTTTGAAGTCAAGAGCTTAAGCAATAAGAGTGAATTTATAGGGGGGGGGGGGCAAATACCCTAGATGAAAACGCTAAAGAGGCAAGAGAAAATATAAGCCTAGAATCCAAAGCCTTTTATGAATCAATTCTCTATTTTTTGCGCGAATTTCTTACCCACAAAAACAATAATATTTCTTTTATTATCCTTACCAATACACAAGATTTCTATTGCGTTGATGCAAGTGAATATGTAGCTTTTGCCAAAGACAAGCTTATCTTAAAAGCCTTTAAAAATTGTGAAAACAAAGAGGGCAATGACGCAAGCACGAAGAGATTCTATGAGGAAGTTAAGAATCTCTTGCCTAGTCTTGATATGGAGCTAAAATATACGCATTTTCGCCTTGAGGATTGTCAAACTAACTCCCCCTCTTGTCATTCTGAACGAAGCGAAGAATCTCAACAATCCAAAAGAGATGTTTCGGCTTTGCCTCAACATGACAAGATACCACCTAACAAAAGAGAGATTTCTACAAATGCTCAATACGACAAACAAACCATTCTCCCTCTCCTTTACCAAATCTTAAGCCCCCAAGTATTACTCAAACGCAAAACCTATCTTGACGCAAACACCCTAAACCAAGACTTTTATAATGAATTGCTCCATATTTTGGGGCTAGAAGAAATCTCACAGGGTGGCAAAATCCTCATTCTCCCTAGCCAGACGCAAAATACATTTCTTGATTCTATATGTTCCGCATTTGGGCTAAATAGAGACAAAGACTTTGAGATTCTCTTTTCTTTGCTCACCACTTGGAATAATCGATTATTGTTTTTGCGCCTTTTAGAATCTATGCTTCTAAGCTTCAATCATATTCAAAAGCCCTTTTTAGGTTTAGAAGCTCTCAAAGACTTTCAAGCCCTAAATACCCTCTTTTTTGATATCCTAGCAAAGATAGAGGAGAGTAGAGATAAAAATCTCCCCAAAGCCCTAGAATCTATCCCCTATCTCAACTCTAGCCTTTTTGAGAAAACACCCCTTGAGAGGGAGGGCAAAGAGATAAAGCTCCTTCAATCCAAGCCCCTAATGCTCTATGCTGATTCCATTCTCTATAAAGACAAAAACTTTTGCCAATCCTTGCAATTAAATGATAAAGCTAAAGATTCCACCTTGCCGCTTTTAGAATATCTCTTTGCGTTTTTGCATACCTACGACTTCACGACCACCGCAGGAGACATAGAAAACCATACAAAAATAAACTTCGACAAACTCATTAACTCCGCAGTTCTTGGGCTTGTTTTTGAAAAGCTCAATGGCTATAAAGAGGGCAGCTTTTATACCCCAAGCTTTATCACGCGCTATATGTGTAAGCAGAGCCTAGAAAGAGTTGTGCTACAAAAGTTTAATGAATCGCAAAATTGGGATTGCCACAATCTCGAGGAACTCAAAAACAAAATCGACAAACTCACAGACAACCAAGAAGGCTACAAAAAGGCAAATGAGGTTTTTGATTCTATCCATATCTGCGACCCTGCTGTGGGCAGTGGGCATTTCCTTGTTTCGGCACTTAATGAGCTGATTTTGCTAAAGTTCAAACTTGGCATTTTGTGTGATGAAACCTATCAAAGGATTAAAGACATCACCCTAGAGATTTTACGAGATGAAATCGTGATTAGAGATTCTCACAATGCACTTTTTACCTATACCCTGCCCGCACACGAAAACATCGAATCCCACAAGATTCAAAGGGCATTATTCTTTGCCAAACGCAAGCTCATCGAATCCTGCCTCTTTGGTGTGGATATTAACCCAAACTCGTGTGAGATTACAAAACTTCGCCTCTGGATTGAGCTGCTTAAATACAGCTATTATAAAGACATTCCAAACAAAAGGCTAGAGACACTGCCTAATATTGATATTAATATCAAATGTGGGAATAGCCTCATCTCTCGCTTTAGCCTTGATGACTCGCTAAAAGCCATTCCAAATATTAATTTTCAAATACAGCAATACAAAAAGCTTGTTTTTGACTATAAAAATGCTGACCAAAACTTGATGAAAATCTCCAAAGCAGAGATTGAAGCACAAATTGAAGCTATCAAGCAGACTTTTACCCTAACCCTCAAAGACCCAAAGACCAAAAGAGAGCTAGAAAAAGCGATAGAATCGCATATCAAACAATTTAACGATTATTTGCTTGATGATAAAGCCTTGCTTGAGGGCTTAGGCTCTTTGCAATTCAATCTCTTTGGCACTCCAACATTGAGCGAGGAAGAGCAAGAGAGGGCATTGCAATCCTATGGCAAAATCCAAGCTTTGCGCAAAAAGCTAACCCTTGCCCTAAGCGGTGCAGAATACAAAAACGCCTTTGAATGGCGATTTGCATTCCCTGAAGTGCTTGATAACAATGGAGATTTTCTAGGCTTTGATTTGGTGATTGGCAATCCGCCATATATTAAAGAGCCAGATAATAAGAAACTTTTTGATGGCACGAGACACTTAAGAACCTATCAGGGCAAAATGGATATTTGGTATCATTTTGTAGGGCGAGGATTTGACATTGTTAAAAATCAAGGCATTGTAACTTTTATCGCTACGAATAATTGGACAACCAATGCAGGGGCGAAAAACCTTAGAAATGTGATTTTAAAAGAATCACAAATCTTAAATCTTGTAGATTTTGGCTCGTATATGTGTTTTGATTCTGCAAGTATCCAAACAATGATTATGGAATTTCAAAAGCTAGATTCTATCCCTCAAAATTATCAAATCCACTACGCAAGGATAGATTCTAAAAAACCCACAGATAAACATAGGGACGCAATTTTGAAAAGAGAATCTTTTAAGGATAATATCTATTTAGAGCCTAGCATTACACCAAGCCAAATGCTTGATAAATCTTTGACTTTTGCAGATTCTCAACAAGAGGAAGTGCTGAATAAAATTTTGCAAAATGGAAAAATGTTTTTAAAAGATAATGAAGCACAAATTGGCATAGGACTAACCGATAAAGTTAAAAAGAAAATGGGGCTAGTAAACTATGAAATTGGGGCAGGAATTTTTCAAATTTCGACAAAAGAACTCGAGAGTTTACATTTAACTAAAGACGAGTTAAAACTTATAAAACCACTTTATACAAGTAATGAACTTTTTAGATTCTATGCTAATCCAAACAATAGTGAATGGGTTATTTATACCGATTCAAGTTTTAAAAATCCCAATTCTATGGATAAATATCCCAATTTAAAAAAGCATTTGGACAAATTTAGAGATGTTATCACTTCCGATAATAAGCCCTATGGCTTACATAGAGCAAAACAAGAACATTTTTTTAACAAAACTCCAAGTATTGTATCATTAAGAAAATGTCCTAATAAACCAATTTTTACTTATGTAGATTTTGATTGTTATGTAACTTCTACATTTTTTATTATCAAAACTGATAGGATTAATCTCAAATTTCTAACAGGCTTGTTTAATTCAAAACTTATAGCTTTTTGGTTGAGACATAAGGGCAAAATGCAAGGCAATCATTATCAAATTGACAAAGAGCCTTTGCTTAATATCCCCCTTATAGAAATTACCAAATCAAACCAAAAAATCGTAGATAGAATTATTGCTTTAGTTGATGAGATTCTCACAATCAAGGAATCTTGTCAAAGAGATGTTTCGCTTTCTATGAAAGCTCAACATGACAAACAAGATTCTGATTGTCATTCTGAACCTGCATTAGCAGGTGAAGAATCTCTAGGCAAAGAATCAAGGGGCTCTAAAAGAGATGTTTCGGCTTTTGCAAAGCCTCAACATGACAAAATACCCAACACAAGCACCTTAGAATCCCAAATTGATTCTTTAGTCTATCAGCTCTATAATCTCACGAATGAGGAGATAAGACTTGTAGAATCTTGAAGTTCGTTTGTGTATAATATTGAAGATACTACACAAGGAGTAAAGATGACTTTGGTGATTGAAAATGCAAGCAAGGAATTGCAAAAGGCTATCAAGTCTATGGCGAAACTTGATAATGCCAAAGTTAAGGTTAAAAAAGAAAAAGAATGTTTGATGAAACAAGCCCTTAAAGAAATCAAAAATGGAGAATATGAGGTTTGCCAAGACTTTGAAGAATACAAAAAAACAATGGAATCTTAATGTATGAGATTAGGATTCTTAAGGGATATAAAAAGCAATACAAGAAGCTTTCAATAGATAATCAGATACTAGTTGATAGTATCGTCCAAAAATTAGCCAATGATGAACCTTTAGAGAAAAAATATCAAGACCACAAGCTTAAGGGTGAATTTAAAGACTTTAGAGAATGCCATATTAAGCCTGATTTGTTGCTGGTTTATCAAAAGCAAGAAAACCTTTTGATTCTAACTTGTGTTTCTGTGGGTAGCCATAGCGAATTGTTTGGATAATTTCTTACCACTTACCAAATCAAGCCAAAAAATCATAGATAGAATCACTGCTTTGAATGAATGAGATTCTTGCAATCAAAGAGGCTTGTCAAACTGAGGGCTTTGTGCCCGAAGAATCTCAAAGAAAAACAAATAGAGATATTTCGCTTGCTTTGCAAGCTCAATATGACAAAATACCCGATACAAACACCTTAGAATCCCAAATTGATTCTTTAGTCTATCAGCTCTATAATCTCACGAATGAGGAGATAAAAATTGTTGAAAATAAATAAAACTAAACAAATATAATTGTATAATCGCATGAGCTTTATGTAAAGGATTGAAATATGGTAAGTGCTTTAGAGTTAGCAAAATATATTCTTAAAGTATCTGATAAAGATTTAAGTAATTTGGAGTTACAAAAAACTTTATATTTTACAGAGCTTGACTATATTAAAGAATTTGATGAACCTTTAATTTCTGATGATTTTGAAGCTTGGAAATATGGACCTGTCGCAAGAGAAGTCTATGTTGAATATCGCAATTATGGTGCTAATTCTATTGATAAACCAGAAAAGGAAACCCTCTCAAAAAAATTAACAAAAGAGCAATTAGGAATTATTAATCAATCTATTGAAAAATGCAACAAAGAATCTTATTGGAATCTAGTTGAAAAGAGCCATAAAAAAGATGGTGCTTGGGATAGAAGCTTTAAAGAGGATAAAAAAGAGATAATTAGCAAAGAATTAATAAAAGAGGAAGCAAAATCTTGATAGATGCCAAAGATAAGGAGCTAAACAATATTGTTAGGCAACTATGTGAAAACCAAAGCTTAAATAAAATAAAAGATGAAATTATCGAGAAACTTAAGGAAATTTACACAGAAGAATATAGGCATAAATATTCAGAAATCACTACTATTATTATAAATTCAAAAGATGTAGAACAAACCTCTATGACATTTACACAAAACTTTAGACTCATTAATGAGGAGTTTGGCAAAGAAGAACAATCTACAAATATTAAACTTGGATTAGAAAAACTTTATGACCATATAAATTTAGAGTGCATTAGACTGCAAGATTCTGATAATAAAATAAATGAGATTAAAGATGTTTCTAATGAACTAGATAGAAACTATAAAGCATTAAAGCAAAATTTAAACAAGCAACAAATTCAATATATAACGATTTTGGGGATTTTTGCCTCTATTGTTTTGGCATTTGTTGGAGGATTGGTATTTTCAACTTCGGTTTTATCAAATATCGACAAAGCAAGCATCTATCGTTTGCTTTTTGTCATAGCTTTTATAGCTTTATTTTTTGGAAATATTTTGTATTTATTGTTTAACTTTTTATCAAAAATAGCTCTAGTTAAGGATGACCAAGAAGCTTGGCTCAAAAAACCTATTTATTGGTTTAACATAATTACCATAATATTAATTGCGGTTGGTTTTGCGGGAGAAATATAGAGTAATTATTTTCTGTTACACATAAATCCTCGCCCTTAAAGCCAAAGATTCCACGACAGACACAACCCACCTAGAAGCCCAAATTAATTTCTTTAATCTATCAACTCTATAATCTCACGAGTGAGGAAATAAGACTTGTAGAATCTTGAAGTTCGTTTGTGCATAATGTTGGAGATACTACATAAGGAGTAAATATGACTTTGGTTATTGAAAATGCAAGCAAAGAGTTTTTGCCACTTTTTCAAGAAGTAGCTAGACTTGGCAAAGCAAAAATCACTATAGCAGAAGAAAATAGCAACGAAGAGATTGCCCAAGCAATTGAATAATTTGAAAAAGAGGGCAAAGAGGGCAAAACGAAGCGATACAAGGATATTGCAGAATTTCAAAAGGCTATGAATGCCTAAATATCAGCTAGAAACTTCTAGCAAATTTGAAAAGCAATATAAAAAATTATCCCAAAAAGACAAAGAGGTTTTGCTTTTGCTTTGTATCCGTATAGGTAGCCATAGTGAGCTATTTGGTGGATAGAGCAAGATAGAAAATCTCCTTAATTGTAAAAAGATATCCATCATTCACCAAAGTAAAACTAAAGAATCTCATAATATCAATTCAAATAGACACTTTAGCTTTTGCAAAGCTTCAATATAACACTAAGGAACAATAACCAAAAAGAGATATGCAACCCCAAACGCACATAGCAAAATAATCCATACTCCTTCTAGCAATATAAAGATTCTTAGATAAGCCTTTTTAAAAGAGGGGTTCTATCGCTTTATTTTCTTTAAGTTTTGCTAAATATTATAATAAATTCGCTTCCCTTTCCCACCTCACTTTTTACTTCTAAACTTGCTTGATGATAGGAGAGAGCAGATTGGACGATAGATAATCCAAGCCCTGTGCCTCCTAATTTCTTACTGCGACTTTTATCCACGCAAAAAAACCGCTCAAAGATTCTTTGGTGTAAGTGTTGGGGGATACCAATCCCACTATCTTGTATGCTAAGTCTTATTTTCTCCCCCAAATCTTGCAAAGAAACTTTGACAAACCCGCCTTTAATGTTATATTTAATGGCATTATCCATCAAATTAAAAATAAGATTTTCTATTAAGCTTTTCTCCCCTAAAATATGGCACTCCTGCAAATCCAAAATGATTTCAACTTCATATTGTGCAGCAATGAGTTTTAACCGCTCTGCAACTTTTAAAATACTGCTATGTAAAGCAATCTTTTGTTTTTGTAGAGTTTCTCCTCCTCCCTCATCAAAGAATGAGAGCTTTAAAATTTCATCAATCATTGCTAATAATCTCGTGGATTCTGCTAGTATCTTGTCGATAAAATTTGGTATATCCTCCTTTTTTACAAGATTATTTTTTAGCATTTCAGAGCTGGCAAGTATGGAAGTTAGAGGAGTTTTTAGTTCGTGCGTTACATTGGCACTAAATTCTTTTCTTAAGTTTTGTGCGAGTTTGGTTTGCGTAATATCCCTTATAATAATAACCATTCCCTTACATTTATGCTTGACAAAAATAGGCGTAAAAATTACCTCGCATTCGAAGCTTGAAAGCTGCATTTGCAAGGTTTTGCTTGTCTGCTTTTTATGTTTTTTAAAATCCTTAAGAAGGTTTAGCAAGGTTTTCAAAAAATGGGATTCCTCAAGCGCATAAATGATAGTGTGAGAATTCAGGTTTTTAAAATACTTTTGCACGCTTTTATTAGTGGATAGAATATCCCCGTGTTGGTTAAGCAAAATTAAGCCATCACTCATATTCTCTGCTAATAAAAGCATTTCTTGTTGCTTTTGGCGGAGATGCTTTAACTGGGTTTTGATAACTTTGTTTTGGGATTTGATTTTTTTAACGAAGCTATGAAGCTCAAAATAAAGAGAATCTTTTTTTAAATGCTCTAAATCAACCTTTAAAATGGGTTTTAAAATAGCCTTTGTTAGGACTCTAGCTAGAAGAAAACAAAGGAGCAAGGCTAAGAAAAATTCTAAGAAAAAATAAGGCAAGAGCTTAAAAACTAGGGCTTTAATATATTTTTGCTCTTTGGCGATTCTAAGGATAAGCTCCCTCTCTTTTAAAAAAACTGCATAATAGAGTGTTTTAGCCCCTAAAGTATCAGAATAGCGGATACTTGTAGATTCTCCATTAAGGAGGGCATTTTGGACTTCTTCTCGCTTAATGTGATTTTCTAAATCCTGTTTTAAGCTATCATACAAAACATTTCCCCTTGTATCTATAACGCTTATACGATAATGGGAATCTTTAAGGGATTTAAGGAGTAATTCTATCTTTGTTAAATCCTGTGGTAATTGCTCGATTAAAGGTTTGGATTGGTTTTTTAAATCAAGCAAGGACTCTTTTTGAAAAAAGGATTCTAAGCTAAAGATTAAAAAGACATTAGCAAGGAATAAAAGACTTAAACTCCCCATAAAAATAGAAAAAAAGATTCTTCTTTGCATATTAATCTTTAGAAAATTTATAGCCAATACCGCGTATGGTTTTAATATGATTACCCAAATCTCCTAATTTTTGACGCAATGTTTTGATATGAATATCTAATGTTCTGCTCTCTGTGCCATAATTATATCCCCATAAAATCTCTAAAATCTCCTCCCTGCTAAAAGCCCTTTCTTGGTTTTTTAAAAACAACCCTAAGAGTTCAAACTCTTTTAAAGTCAGGCTAATAGGCTTATTATCGATTTTTAGTTGATGCTTAGTGATAGAGTAGTTAAGATTATTAAAAACAATCTCTTCTTGGTTACTATTTTTTCGTCGCAAAATCGCACGAATCCTTGCTAAAAACTCCATCACTCCAAAAGGCTTGGTAATATAATCATCAGCCCCATAATCCAAGCCCTTGACTTTATGGATTTCATCATCTAAGGCTGTTAGCATTAAAACCGAGATTTCTTTAGTATTAGGATTAGTTTTTATTTTTTGGAGGATTTCAAAGCCATCCATTCCGGGCAATAAACAATCTAAAACTAGAATCTCTGGGAGTGCTTGTTTTAAAGCTTCTTGTAATTGCAAAAAATCACTAAAACCTTTTGCTTCAATATTTTGAGACTTTAGGGCATAAAGCACAATCTCTAAAATGGCTTTTTCATCTTCTAAAACATAAACCAAAGGATTCCTTGTTTTTAAAAGAATTTTAGCATATCAGCCAAATCTTCCTTCAATATACTCACGGGTTTTTTGTTTTTTGGCTTTATGAAATATTTTTTCCGTATCCTCATATTCTATCATCTCCCCTAGCAAGAAAAATGCTGTTTTATCGGAGATTCTTAAAGCCTGTTGCATATTATGGGTTACGATAACAATCGTATATTCTTTCTTTAAACTCAAAATCAATTTTTCAATTTTTGCAGTAGAAATAGGATCTAACGCACTTGTTGGCTCATCCATTAGAAGCACTTCGGGATTAGTAGCGATTGCCCTTGCAATACATAGTCTTTGTTGTTGCCCACCACTAAGACTTAGGGCATTGGTTTTTAAGCGATCTTTTAAATCTCCCCATAAACCCACATCCACTAAAGAGGATTCGATGATTTCATCAAGTTTTGTCTTTTTCTTAATCCCGTGTGTTTTAGGACCAAAGGCGATATTATCATAAATACTCATAGGAAAGGGATTGGGCTTTTGAAAAACCATTCCGACTTTTTTACGCAGTGTATTAATAGGAATATCTTTATAAATATCTTTATTTTCAAAAAATATTTTTCCTTTAACCTTAAACTCCTCCACCAAATCATTCATACGATTAAGGGTTTTAATAAAAGTAGATTTACCACAACCACTAGGACCTATAAAGGCTGTAACCTTGTCTTTATAAATCTCCATATTAATGTCTTTTAGGGCTAAAAAAGAACCATAATAAAGATTCATTTTTTTAATATTAAAACAGATTTTTTGCATTTTTATCCTTTCGTTAATCTTTTAGCGATGCAATTTGCTAGGGAGTTTATAACAAATACCATTACTATTAACACCATAGCCGTAGCATAAGCTTCATTAACAAATTGCCCCTCACTAGAGATAATATACATATGCACACTAAGCGTTCGTCCAGATTCTGTTAATCCCGCTATCTTTGCCACACCCCCTGAAGTATAAAGCAAAGCCGCACTCTCTCCTACTATCCTCCCTATGCTTAAAATAATCCCTGCTAAAATAGTTGGGATACTAGCAGGGAGAATAATCGCAAAAATGGTTCGTAACTTTCCAGCACCAAGTGCAAAACTTGCCTCTCTAAATTCTATGGGGGTAGATTTTAGCGCTTCTTGGGAGCTTCTTAGGATTAGGGGTAAAATCATAAGGCTTAATGTTAAAGCTCCCGATAAAAAACTTATTTTCAAGCCAAAATAAATCACAAAAGCCAAATAACCAAACAAACCATAAACAATACTAGGAATCCCTAAGAGGGTATCCGAAGCAATTTTTATAACATAAAGGAGTTTATTTTTCTTGCTATTGTATTCATTAAGAAAAATGGCACCAAAAA
This sequence comes from Helicobacter mesocricetorum, assembly GCF_900198605.1. Classification (GTDB taxonomy): domain Bacteria; phylum Campylobacterota; class Campylobacteria; order Campylobacterales; family Helicobacteraceae; genus Helicobacter_D; species Helicobacter_D mesocricetorum. Next base: position 113,386 of record NZ_FZPJ01000006.1, read on the forward strand.
TCCCAATAGACGTTGTTAAAAGTATAGAAAATGCCACCATATTTAAGGTGTTAATAATTGCAGGTAGCATAGAGATATTTTGGGAGTTATACTCCCATTCAAAGAGACTAGGAGAGAGATGCAACACTCCTTTATAAAAGATAAATCCTATTAAGATTCCAAAAATACCCAAAGTGGTTAATAACGCAAGCTTGGTAACCAAAGAGAGACAAAAGGATAATGTATCAATTTTTGTTTTCATTGTTTTTCTTTGACGAGATTAAGACTTGTATTAATAAGAAGTATAAAGACAAATAAGACAACAGCATTAACAATTAAAGCCTCTCTATGTAAATCTGTCGCATATCCCATTTCAAGGGCAATATTTGTCGTGAGGGTTCGCACTCCATCAACAAGACTATGCGGGATTTGCACTTGATTACCCGCTACCATAATTACCGCCATTGCCTCTCCAATAGCCCTCCCAACCCCCAAAATAATAGAGGATAAAATACCGCTTCTAGCCGCTAAGAGGCTGACAAAAAATACGCTTCTCTCTCTAGTTGCCCCTAAGGCTAAAGCACCTTCACAATAAGACTTTGGAACGCTATCAAGAGCGGATTTAGAGATTAGGATAATCGTGGGTAAAATCATAATGCTTAAAATTAAGGCAGCAGCTAAGACGCTTTTACCCGAAACCCCATTAAAAGTCTCACTTATCCAAGGCACTATTATCACAAGCCCAAAGAATCCATAAACAACAGAGGGGATAGCACCTAATAATTCAATAGCAGGCATTGCAAAAAACTTTATTTTCTTAGAGGCAAAAGCAGATAGATAAATCGCACTTAAAACCCCAATAGGAACACCAAGCAAAATCGCTAAAGCACTCACATAAATACTCCCAATAATCATAGGGAATATTCCAAAAATATCTTCTGTGGGATACCAATCAAAGCCGAAAATAAACTCTAAAAATCCTATCTGAAAGAGTGTAGGGATAGCATTTCCAAACAAAAATACACAAATCATTATCACACAGAGTATAGAAATACAGCCAAAAATGGCAAATATTCCCTGTGCGATTCTTTCTTTTATCATCGCACTTGTTCCCAAGTCGTAATTTCACCTAAAAATATTTTTCTTACCTGCTCTTTGGTGAGATTAGTAATAGAGTTTTGTTGATTGACAATAACGGCTAATCCATCAATGGCTAATACTTGAGGCTTTACACCCCTTTTTAATTCACTCTCTTTAACCTCTCTTGATACCATTCCTATATCAGCAATTCCTTCTACCACAGAATTTACTCCTATGGTGGAATCAGATTGGGAGATTTCTATATTTGCCTTTGGATTAATTTTGACATAAGCTTCTTTGAGCTTCTCCATAAGGGGAGTAACCGAGCTTGAACCGGCAATGATTAACTTTCCACTGGGATTTTTGCTTTTAAAGCTCCTTTTGGCTAAGGAAATATAACCCGCTTTTTCTATAATAGGCTTTGCTTCATTAGATAAGCTATAAGCTAAAAAATCCTCGATTAAAGGATTTGTGCTTTTTGTAACGACATTAAAAGGTCGTGAAATAGTATAGCTTTTGTTGGTGATATTTTTGACACTTGGGGTTATCCCATCAATCTTGAGAGGTTTGATAGTATTATTTAACGCCCCTAAAGAGATATAACCAATAGCGTTTTTAGAGTTTGCAACACTTGTTAGCATTATGCCGGTGGAATTTGTAATCTCTATCTTCGAGGAAATAGCATCAATTTTTTTGTTATTAATAGTTTTGTGGATTCCAAAAATATCTACAAAAGCCCCTCTAGTTCCTGAACCCATTTCCCTTGAAATAGGATAAATATTTTCTGCAAAGACATTAAGGGATAGACAAGCTAGTATCCATAGACTTAAGATTGTTTTTTTCATAAGATTGCTCCTTGATTTAAAGTAATAGCAAAAGTATAAAAAGAGAATGTAAAAAAGAATACGCAAGAATTGTAAAGTTTGTGTAAAGTGCAAAGTTTTCTTTAGTGATATTTTGCTTCGAATAACAAAGCTAAACTTCTATAAGGGGATTCTTAAAGAAAAATCTTTAAGAAAGGGTTTTAAGCCATTTCAAGATTAGCTAAAGCATTTTGAAGTCGCAGTAGAATTTCTTCTTTTTCTAAACTAGCCAATAAAGGAGCAAGACTAACCCCTCCACTTTTGCCTAAAAGCGCAAAACGCAAAAGCATAAAAAAACTCTTAGGTTTAATGCCCTGAAAGTTTGCAAAGGATTCTAGCTCTGTTTCGGCTACTTTTGTAGAATCAATAGGGTTTTTGATAGCCTTAAAATAAATAATGAGTTCTTTAAGTAGATGTATATTCTCAAGGGTTTGTAGTTTATTTTTCATTTTTTCATCATAAGTTTTTACAGGCAAGAGACACTCTTTTAAAAGAGCGACAAATTCTTGCAAGGTTTTAGAACGTTCTTGCAGTTCTACATACAAAATATCCTGTATTTTTTGGGAGGGGATTTGTTCGTTATAAAGCGGAAGCAAGGCATTAATAGAATCAACACTTAGAACTTTAAGATAATGGCTATTAAGCCATAAAAGCTTTTCTTGATTATAAGCAGATGGAGCAGTATTTAAATCATTGGGATTAAACAATCTAAGCATCTCCTCTTTGCTAAAGATTTCTTGGTCTCCATAGCTCCAACCTAGACGAATAAGGAAGTTTAAAAGAGCCTCTGGAAGATAACCCATACTTTGGTATTCCATAACATTCATTGCCCCATCTCTCTTGCTAAGTTTATGCCCTTGGGGATTTAAAATCATTGGCACATGGAAAAACTTTGGAATCTTAAAGTTCAATGCTTGATAAATGAGTATTTGCTTAGGGGTATTACTTAAATGATCATCCCCCCGAATAATATCTGTAACACCCATTAAAGCATCATCAATAGCCACGACAAAGTTATAAGTAGGGCTACCATCACTCCTTGCGATGATAAAATCATCAATCTCTTTAGCGTTAATGGATATTTTGCCCTTAACCCCATCATCAAAGCTAATTTCACCCTCTAAGGGTGCTTTAATCCTTACAACAGGCTGTATCCCTTGTGGGGGAGTCCCTTGAAAATCCCGATAACGATTGTCATAACGCGGTGTCTTACCCCTAGCCTTTTGCGCTTCCCGTAAATCCTCTAGCTCCTCTTTACTCATATAGCAATAATAAGCCTTGCCCTCACCTAAAAGCAATTGGATATATTTTTCATAAATACCAAAACGTTCACTTTGGTAAATCACCTCTCCATCATAGTCCAAACCCACCCAATCAAAAGCTCTCAAAATAGCTTCTTTAGCCTCATTAGAGTTTCTAGCCTTATCGGTATCTTCGATGCGTAAAAGAAATTTCCCTCCATTAGCTCTTGCATAAAGATAATTAAAAAGCGCTGTTCTTAAGCCCCCAATATGCAAATATCCCGTGGGGGATGGGGCAAATCGTGTAACAATGTTTGTTTCCATAAAAACTCCATTCTTATGTCTATGTTATGATTTTAAGATTATAACCAATATCCCTTTTGATTGATTTGAACAAAGAGAGCATTTTAGATTTAATCTCCCCTTGCAGCCTCATCCCTGCCATTAAAATCTTAAATCTAATGCCTAGCTTCCTCCCAATAAAAACTGCAAAATCTGGATTGCTTTTGTAAATTTCTTTTACCAAAGGATTTCTCAAACACCACTTCTTTAGCACTTAAATCCTCATCAAACTTCGCAATACCACAAATCCCTATCCAAGTAGAGTAATTATCATAAACACTCCAATGCTATATTGTTAAATTGTATATGTTTAGAGGGCTTTAGCGGTGCAAAAACAATTTATATTTTTCATCAAACAATTACGCAATGTGGATAATTAATCCTTTCTCTACTTAAACAAATTTATTTTATATTTAAGATTTTTCCTAATACATTTAAGATAAAGTCGGATATTCTCCCAATTATCTGCAATACCTGCAGTCATAGATAAACCTAATCAAAACAGAATCGTATAAAGAGCAAACCCATATCCAAATAAGCAAAAGCAGCAAAAGCTATCTTTTTCTTTAAAAGTTAAGGATTGTAATGATAGCCTCACTCTTTTATTTTAGGATAGCCCCATATATTCCACTTTTACAGCAAGGAATAAGACTCTTAGAGATTAAAATAATCCCTAATGGCTTCTACCTTATCCGTTCTCTCCCAAGTAAATTCTGGTAATTCTCTACCAAAATGTCCATAACTTGCAGTTTTTTGATAGATTGGGCGGAGGAGATCTAAAGATTCGATAATCCCCTTAGGTGTAAGACGAAATAGCTCTTTGACGCATTTTTCGATTTTAGAATCTTCAAACTTTCCTGTTCCGTGGGTATTAACTAAAATAGAAACAGGCTCTACCACACCGATGGCATAGGCTATTTGAATCGTTGCTTTCTCGCAGATTCCACTTGCTACAAGGTTTTTTGCCACATAGCGCATCGCATACGCCCCGCTTCTATCAACCTTGCTTGGGTCTTTCCCGCTAAAAGCTCCCCCACCGTGCGGACAACTCCCCCCATAAGTATCCACGATAATCTTTCTCCCTGTCAAGCCCGCATCCCCTTGAGGACCACCAATGACAAACTTCCCTGTAGGATTAACAAAATAGCGAATATTATCTTTGGCAAATCGCTCGGGTAGAGACTTTTTAACCACCTCTTCAATAACTGCACTCCTTAAGGTATCTTGTGAAGTTTCTGGGCTATGTTGCGTAGAGACAACAATCGTATCAATGCCTACTGGAATCCCATCGACATATTTAATCGTTACTTGGGATTTACCATCAGGGCGCAAAAAGGGCAAAGTTCCATCTTTTCTAGCTTTTGCTAGATTTTCTGTGATTCTGTGAGAAAGATAAATAGGCAGAGGCATTAACACATCAGTTTCTTTACACGCATAGCCAAACATCAAGCCTTGATCCCCCGCACCAATCTCGCCATCTTCTCTATCCACACCTTGATTAATATCTGGGCTTTGCTCACCAACACCATTTAAAACCCCCGCACTATGATAATCAAAGCCATATCTTGCATCAATGTAGCCAATCTCTCTAATCACTTTTCTTGCAATGTCTTGCATTGGTGCATAAGTATGTGTTTTTAGCTCTCCAGCGATTACACAATATCCATTAGATAAGAGAGTTTCACACGCTACTCTAGCTTTCACATCCCGCTCAATAATGTAGTCTAAAATCGCATCACTGATTTGGTCTGCCATTTTGTCAGGATGTCCCTCTGTAACAGATTCGGAAGTAAAAAGAAATTCTTTTTTCATAAATTCACCTTGTATTTGAAATATTTTCTTAATTTTATCGCTAAAAGCTTAAAATCTACCTCAAACGTTTTTAGCGGGGTCTAAAATTTATTTTTTTAATTTTAGTTTTATTTACTTTAGAGTATTATTCCTCCATTGATATTTTTTATCAACAAATTATTTTTATAACAATACATAACAAAGGATATTTACTATGTTAGTAACAAAAAAAGCTCCAAATTTTAAAGCTCCTGCTGTTTTAGCAGACAATCAAATCGTAAATGATTTTGAACTTTCAAGAAATCTTGGTAGAAATGGTGCTGTTGTATTTTTTTGGCCAAAAGATTTTACTTTCGTGTGTCCTTCTGAAATCATTGCGATGGACAAAAGAGTAAAAGACTTTAGCGAAAAAGGCTTCAATGTCATTGGCGTTTCTATTGATTCAGATGTTGTGCATTTTGCTTGGAAAAACACTCCAATCAATCAAGGTGGAATCGGTAATGTTCAATTCCCTATGGTTTCTGATATTACTAAGCAAATCTCAAGAGATTATGAAGTACTTTTTGATGAAGCAGTTGCATTAAGAGGTTCATTCCTAATTGACAAAAATCAAGTTGTTCGCCACGCCGTTGTTAATGACTTGCCACTTGGTAGAAATATGGATGAAATGTTAAGAATGTGCGATGCTTTGACATTTTTCGAAGAGCATGGTGAAGTTTGCCCGGCTGGTTGGAACAAGGGCGATAAAGGTATGAAAGCAACTGCTGAAGGGGTAAAAGAATACCTTTCTGCTAACGCCAATAATCTTTAATCAAAAAATGGGGAGAATCTTTTTTTCCTCATTTTTAATCTTTTTATCTAACATTTCTCTATTTTCCAAATCTTTAGTTTTTTATCATAAATTTATCAATCTTAACTCAAGAAACTTTCAATTAACACTATTCAACATAAATTAATAAGGTTTAGTAAAAATAAACAAGAGAAATTCATCAATTATTTCTTATTCAAAAAAGCTTTAAGTAAGAATAAATGGATTTTAACTGCCTAAATGAACTCAAAAATTAAAACTAACTCAATGAACTCCACAAGAAAAACTTTAAACGACAATCTATAATTAAAGATTTTGAAAGAATTGATATTTTTTTATAATGCTATATGCTATAATCCAGATTTTACTAAAAGGGGAATTATAAAGCAAGGAAACATCTTTCAATAATTCGCTTTATTCCTCACCTTTATAAAACCCAAAAAGCTATAAATTGACTTTTAGAATATCTTTTAAGATATAATTTATGTTTTAATCATAAAATAAAAGTTGCATTACCTTGTAGCAAAAGCATTTTAAAGAAGGAGGTACACATTAATGAAAGCTCAATCATTAACCGCTAAAATATCAGGTCTAGTTATTATCACTTTTGTAATTATCATATCATTGATAAACTTCATATACTATAAGAGTTCAGCAAGTATTGTTGAAGAACTTTATCATACTATACAAAATAGTATTCTGGAAGCTTCTTATACAACAATAAATATTACGATGAATATTGAGGCTAAACAGCATTTAGAATTTGCAGCAAATATGCTCTCTAAAGTCAATAAAGATGATGTTGTTTCACAAAGAGAAATTCTAAGCTACACATCACAAATCGTAAAATACGCAGATATTTTTGTAGCCTATGAAAATGGAAATTATCTTGTTGAACTCTATCCTGAAGAGCCAAAAACGACCTTTAATAATAATTGGGATATTCCAGAAATAGATATGAAAATGCGCCCTTGGTATCAAGAAGCAAAAAATGCCGGTAAATTTATTGTTACTTCCGCTTATATTTCACAAGCTGGCGCACTAAAAGGAAAAGAAGTTGCAACTGCAGCATTACCAATTTATCAAAATGGCAATTTTATAGGTGTTATTGGAGTGGATATTGTTATTGGAGATTTTCAAAAAAGATTTGAAAATTTTGTAATTGCTGCGTTACCTAGTCTTTCAGTATTTATTACCGATGATAATGGAGAAATCATCTCCCATAAAGACAACAACTTGATTCTAGATAATACAAGGATAGAAGCCGAAAATGCAATACGTGATGCTGCTAAAATTTCTAAATCCGGAACTGCAAATTATGATTATTTGGGTGCGAGAACTGTGCATTATGCACAAATGCCATTTGGTTGGATAATCGGAGTTTCTGCAAATCAAGATGACTATGTTCGCGGTGTGCAGTCTGCTGTTATTAAAAATACCTTAATTGCTCTTATTTTATTAGCCATTGGCGTCTTAATACTCTATTTAATCATTAGAGGATTCCTTAAACCCATCTCCACCATCCAAAAAGGATTATTTTCTTTCTTTTCTTACATTAATCACGAAAATAAACAACCCCTTAGTGCTATTAAAATCTCCTCTAACGACGAATTTGGTCAAA